>LS483478.1:2642636-3303295 GCA_900478215.1 Salmonella enterica subsp. houtenae serovar Houten | reverse complement strand
GAATGCGCGGATGGTGACGTAAATATTCGTTCAGATAAGCGCGAAATGTCCCGATATTGGTCATGCGGCGGTGATTTAAGGCTGATTCCGGCGCATCAAGCTGTTTATTCCATTCATCGATCTCCTGATGACGGTTGGTAAGGTATGGCTTTAACAGGTACGTGGTTAACAGTCGCTGTTTTTCATCGTCATCCAGGAAGTGGATGCTGGTCGCATCAATATTAATGCTGCGTTTAATCCGGCGTCCGCCGGACGCAGACATGCCGCTCCAGTTTTTAAAGGAATCGGAAACCAGCGACCAGGTGGGAATGGTGGTGATGGTATTATCCCAGTTGCGCACTTTTACCGTGGTTAAACCAATATCAATGACTGCGCCATCTGCGCCATATTTCGGCATCTCCAGCCAGTCGCCCAGTTTGAGCATATCGTTGGCGGAAAGCTGTATGCCGGCAACCAGCCCAAGAATCGGGTCTTTAAAGACCAACATTAACACGGCAGCCATCGCGCCCAGGCCGCTGATTAAAATCGTCGGTGACTGGCCAATCAGCAGTGAGATCATCAAAATGCCGACAATAATCGCGCCGATCAGCTTAATGCCCTGAAATATTCCTTTTAGCGGCAGTTGAGAGGCGGCGGGCCATTTTTGCGACAGGTTGAGAATTACATCCAGCAGAGAAAATAACGACAGCAGGGCATAGGTCATAATCCATAGCTGCGCGCAGATCGTCAGGATATCCTCAGCCCCACTGCTTTTTTGTAGCCAGAGTGCGGCCTGAATATGGACAATGATGCCTTGCAGCGTAAAAGCCAGACGATGAAATAATTTATTCTGGGTGATAATTTGCAGCCACAGGCGGGAACTGGCGCTGGCGCGTTTTTCAAAAGCGCGCAGTACTATCCAGTGCAAAATAATATGCACGACAACAGCCGTCAGAAAAATAATACCCACTATCATCACCAGCGACGTGGTGTGATTCATTTCAATACCCGCTAAATCTTCTACCTGGGATATCAATTCCTGCATAATCTCTCCTTTATAAACAGCAGCCTATGATGACTGCTGGATGGCATTTATGCAAATCAGGACGCCTGCGCTTCAGACATAACCGAGAGGAGACGGGTAACAATGCTTCTGTGTTTATCCATACGCTATATTTTATCCAGCGCCCCATAAACGTCGTTATTTTACGCTGGAACCCCTTTTTGAACAGGTGCCAGTCCGTAAACAATGGATGAAAATATCGTCCATGTTACCGCGATAGCAACAGATTACGTGCCTGTGTTTAATTCCCCTTTATATGGGGCACTTAAAATAGCGGCAATGTCTCTGTCGGATGATGATTTGTACCGTCGTACCTACCAACAATAACACTAAGGAACATGGGATGACCCGAAAGCGTACCCTGGTAAAACACCACATACTCTCGCTGGCGCTGACCACGCCATTATCTGTCTATGCATTTGACTCACTCACGGTATTTGGCGATAGCCTTAGCGATACCGGGAATAATGGTCGCTGGACCTGGGATAGTGGTCAAAATAAGCTCTACGACGAGCAGTTAGCCGACCGATATGGGCTGACGTTACGCCCTTCCAGCAAAGGCGGTTCTAATTATGCTGCCGGTGGCGCGACGGCGACGCCGAAATTAAATCCCCAGGATAATACGGCGGATCAGGTTCGGCAGTGGCTTGCCAAAACGGGAGGAAAAGCCGATCGCAACGGTTTGTATATTCATTGGGTCGGCGGAAACGATCTGGCGGCGGCCATGACGCAACCTACCATGGCGCGGCAAATAGCCGGTAATAGCGCCACTAACGCGGCGGCGCAGGTAGGGCTGTTACTGGATGCCGGCGCCGGGCTGGTCGTGGTGCCAAACGTACCGGACATTAGTGCGACGCCAATGCTTCTGGAGGCGGTAATCACCGCCGGGCTGGGCGCAGCGGCGCCCCCGGCGCTAAAGGCGGCGTTAGACGCGCTGGCGGCGGGACAGACGCCCGATCCCGCCAGCCGGCAACAGGCGATCCGCAAGGCGTTGCTGGCGGCGGCTGCCACGGTAAGCCGTGACCCGTTTATTCAGCAACTGATCGTTAAGCAACTGCTGGCGGGCTATGAAGCGGCGGCGGCTCAGGCCTCAGCCCTGACCGATTATTATAATCAGACGGAAGAGAAGGGCCTGGCGCAACACGGCGGCAATATAGCCCGTGCCGATATCAACGGCCTCTTTAAGGAAATTCTTGCCAACCCGCAGGCGTTTGGTCTGACAAATACCGTAGGTATGGCCTGCCCGCCGGGCGTATCCGCCTCGGCGTGCTCCTCGACAATGCCGGGATTTAATGCATCGCAGGACTATCTGTTTGCCGATCATTTACATCCCGGTCCGCAGGTCCATACCATTATCGCGCAATATATCCAGTCGATCATTGCCGCGCCGGTACAGGCGACATACCTGAACCAAAGCGTTCAGTCGATGGCGCAAGGCAGTCGTACCACGCTTGACAGCCGTTATCAGCAGCTTCGTCAGGGGGAAAATCCTGTCGGTTCGCTGGGCATGTTCGGCGGCTACAGCGGGGGATATCAACGGTATGATAATAATGAGGCCGAGGGTCACGGTAATCATAATACTCTGACGGTTGGCGTCGATTATCAGCTTAACGAGCAGGTACTGCTGGGAGGGCTGATAGCCGGTTCTCTGGATAAGCAACGTCCTGACGATCATTATCGTTATGACGCCCGCGGTTTTCAGGCCGCCGTATTCAGCCATTTACGCGCCGGGCAGGCGTGGCTGGATGGCGATTTACACTATCTGTCCGCTAAATTCAGTAACATTCAGCGCAGTATAACGCTCGGTATGCTAAGACGCGTGGAAGAGGGCGAAACCAACGGTCGGCTATGGGGCGCGAGGTTAACCAGCGGTTACGATTTTGTCGTGATGCCGTGGTTAACGACCGGACCAATGCTGCAATATGCATGGGATTACAGCCACGTTAATGGTTATAGCGAGAAGCTCAATACCAGTACATCAATGCGTTTTGGCGACCAAAACGCCCACTCGCAGGTGGGTAGCGCTGGTTGGCGTCTGGATCTTCGCGACAGCGTCATTCATTCCTGGGCGCAGATTAATTATCGCCGCCAGTTTGGCGATGATACGTATGTGGCGAACGGCGGCCTTAAATCGACCGTGCTGACGTTTAGTCGCACCGGCAAAGCGCAGGATAAAAACTGGGTTGATATCGCGATTGGCGCAGATTTTCCGCTGTCGGCAACGGTATCCGCTTTCGCCGGGCTGGCGCAAACGGCAGGGTTAAGCGATGGCAATCAAACCCGTTATAACGTTGGGGTTAGCGCACGATTTTGATGACACGCCAGGGAGGGCAGACCCCGCTTGTTCGTGACACGATGAGCGGAAAGCGAAACGGTAAATTTTATAAAAAGTAAGTATTTTCAAAAATGTGGGTGAAGCCTGTGACGCCGTTTGTAAATTATCGTATAAGCGGAATTTACGTTTTTGGCGGGGCGCAGGTATGAATAAAGAATCCATATTTCGTCAGTTGGAGCTACGGCTGGCCGGATGTTCACTAACAGCCGACGCGTTAGGTGGGTTTAGCGCAATGGCGATAGCCGACAGTCTCAGGCAAAAACGCAGCATTATTAGTCACCATCTTAATAACTTGCATCGTGAGCAGCGGGTGGTCAAAGTGAATAGCCGTCCGGTGCTGTTCCTGCCCGTCGAGGCGCTACGTCGTCACCACCGACTGGCGGTTCGACAGGGGGATTACGCGTCCATCCAGGCGCTGTGCGCGGAGCGGCAGGATAGTCTGGAGCTGCTCATTGGCGCGCAGGGCAGCTTGCAGGAATCCCTGCGTCAGTGTAAGGCGGCGATCAGTTATCCCGGCGCGGGCTTGCCTTTGCTGCTGCGCGGCCCGACGGGGACAGGAAAAAGTTTTTTGGCGCGTCAGCTTTGGCAGTACGCCATCGAGCAGGGCATTTTGCCCCCGGAGGCGCCCTTTACCGTGTTTAACTGTGCTGAGTATGCTAATAACCCGGAATTGCTGACGTCAAAATTGTTTGGTCATGCCAAAGGTGCGTTTACTGGCGCAGACAGAGCGATATCCGGGTTAATTGAGACCAGTAATGGCGGCGTATTGTTTATCGATGAAGTGCACCGTTTACCGCCGGAAGGGCAGGAAAAGCTGTTCCATTTTATGGATAACGGTACCTGGCGTCGCTTAGGCGAAAGCAGCGCTGAACGCAACGCCACGGTACGCCTGATATTCGCCTCTACCGAAGATCTGGAAAAGCACTTTCTGGCGACATTTATTCGCCGGATACCGGTCATTGTCAAAATTCTACCCATCGCGGAGCGCGGACAGTATGAGCGGCTGGCGTTTATTCACCATTTTTTCCGTCGCGAGGCGCAGCGTCTTCATCACGATTTGTCGCTGGATAGTGAAATTATCAGCCAACTGATGCAGGAGACGCTGGAAGGGAATGTCGGCGGCCTGGAAAATCTCATTCGCAATATTTGCGCTAGCGCCTGGACTTTCGGCCAGCGTGACGATGGGGTACTGAAGGTAAAAGCCGGGCAACTGCCGGATCGTCTGCTGATGGAGGTGCCCTTTACCGTTCCGCTGGCGGCGGAACGCGTCATGATTTATCGCGAAGGTGGCGTTTTTCCGCTGGTTTCCGGTCAGCATCAGGAATATTTACGGTTGATGGAAAATATTTGCGGCCTGTGCGAAGAGCTGACGCAGGAGAATATTACCGCGCGGACGTTTGATAAGCTGGTCTATCAGAACCTTACGTTATATCTCGATGCGTTAATGAATAAAGAGAGCCCTCGCGTTCGTCAGGACAAGCGGCTGCGTTTTATTGAAGATGTCGGGAAAGCGATTGCCGCACATTACGATCTTGAACTGAATGCGGAATTCGCTTATCTCACCGGACGTTACCTTACCAGCCTGCCGTTAACGCCAGTGGAGGCATCGGTTCGCCATGTGATGCTGCGCTGGCTGGAGGAGGCGCCGGGGCTGGCGCAGCGTGTGGCGCAAAAACTGCTGGACGTGGTAAATAATAAATACGATTTGTTGATCGACACGCTCGACAGACTGGTCGTGGCGGCCATCGTCAGTAATGCCATTGACGCCACCAGCGGCGGTAAGGTAAAAGCGTTGATCATCGCACATGGTTATTCGACCGCCAGCAGCATTGCAGGCGTGGCGAACCGTCTGATTGGCGAAAAGATTTATCATGCGATGGATATGCCGATGGAGGTCGCGTTTAGCGATGTCAGCCGGGCCATTGTCGATTATCTCCAGCATACTGATACCCGTGCAGGCGTCATGGTGTTGATCGATATGGGATACACCAAAGAGATCGCCGAGGCGCTTTTGAGCGTAATTCATGGTCCGCTAGTGGTGGTCGATAACGTTACGACGCGTCTGGCGCTGAACGTCGCCAGCGAGATCGCGCTGCAAAAAAACATCGAGCAGATCGCTGAAGAGATCGTCCCGCTGAATCAGTCGCGCTGGGATGTCTTCTGGCCCGCGCAGAAAAAAGCGCGCGCGTTGCTGGTGACCTGTATTACCGGCATCGGGACGGCGTTTAAATTTAAAAATTTGATGGAAAAAAGTCAGTTGACCGACTTTGATATTAATATTATCGCCTGTGAATATACCCGCCTGAAAAACAGCCGGATGGCGGCCCCGTTGCTGAATCAGTATGAAGTGATTGCGGTTGTCGGCACCATTGACCCGCAACTGGCGGGCACTCCCTGGGTAGGTATTGAAGAGCTGTTGGGCGAGCAGGGATTCGCGCATTTAAGTCAGTTATTAAGCGGTTATCTTAACGATAAACAAATTGCGTTAATTAATAAAAATATGGTCCGCGAATTTTCGTTGCATAATGTGGTTAATTCGCTGACCATTCTTAATGCCAGTAAGACGATGGGGCATATCGAAACAATTATTGCCGAATGGCAAAATACGTTGGGTTTCAGTTTTAATAATAATTTGATTATTAGTTTATATGTTCATTTGAGCTGCATGATTGAACGACTGGTCATGCGCAATGAAATTACCCACTATAAAAACCTGACGGAATTTAACGAGCAACATGGCGATTTTATTGCGATGGTAAATCATTCGTTTCAGCGGTTGAAAATTCTTTATAGCGTGGCGCTACCGGTAGCGGAAATTGGCTATATCCACGATATTTTCGAATTACGGATAGAGGATTTTCGCTGGTAGCAGTGGTAGTTAAGAGAAAAAGGGGCGCTAGCGCCCCGCAGACGAAAGGCCGGATGGCGCTACGCTTATCAGGCCTACAGATGATACGCTTTGTAGGCTGGATAAAGCGAAGCCGCCATCCGGCATAAATATTAATATTCAACTTTCCACATATACCGGCGGGTGGTCAGTGGATGGTTACGGGCTGTCGCCAGAGCGAGGTTATAAACGTCCAGCACACAGTTGTGCAGCAGGCCGCAGAAGTATTCGCCAACGTCGGTGGGCAGATCCTGAATACCGAGTTTATCCGCATCGATCAACTGCAATTTTCCCTGGTAGCGTTCAATAAAGCGAATCGCGCGATCGTCCAGTGGGCGAGTGCGACCACGGCTTTGCAGCAAAATAAACGGTGTGCCCGGCTCGGTGATTTCGAACGGTCCGTGGAAATACTCTCCGCTATGTATGCTGGCGGAGTTGATCCACTGCATTTCCAGCAGAATACAGATAGACTCCTGATGTGCAGCACCGAAAGAGGGGCCGCTGCCCATCATATAGATGACTTTCTCATCTTTCCATTCGGCGGCGAAACGCTGAGCGTCTTCTTGTGCTTGCCGCTGGGCTCTGTGAACAACGTCGCTAAAGCGCCCAAACGCGCTGACTAACTCATGGTATTTCGCATAGCCCTCTGTTTGGGCGAGAATTTCCAGCGCCAGCCACAGGCTGTATGCGGCTTTTTGCTGCACAGGGTCGACCGTTTCCGGATAACGTGCCCACTGATATTCAATGACGTAATCGCTGTGCGCGCACAACGGCGTGTTAGGTTGGTAAACCAGACCGATGGTCGCCGCCCCTTTTTCACGCGCCACGCGGGCGGCTGCGACGGTTTCCGCGGTATTGCCCTGCTGCGATGCGAGAATAACGACGCTATTTTTTCCTAACGCTTTTGGCGTGGCGTGGACAAATTCATTACTGGTGATATAACCGACAGCCAGTTTTGATGCTTCACAGTTCAGAAAGTATTTTCCTGGCCAGAAGCCAGTTAATGAACCGCCGCAGCCGACAAACCAGACGTGTTCAATGTTTTGTTTACCTAAAATATCACTAATAATACGGCGGGCGTTTTCATGAGCAACAGACATATTTATCTCCTTAGCGTGTAGCGCGTCCTCCGCAACAGCGCGGATAATAACGAGCATTAATAAAAATTAAATTTCTTGCTTACTTTTCATTTTCTGATGAAATTGCGGGTCTTTGGGTATCGCTGGATTAATGCCTTTTTGCGGGGGTAATATCGCACATAGCATTTGTAGCGGAATGATATATTCAAAGACGGCGAAGTCCTCATCATTGATAAACGGGAAATTCAGATTCAGACCATTATTTTCTACCTGCGGGCCGATGCGGTAAATAGACGGCGTCCAGTCACCGAGTATTTGCGCCAGCCGATCCTGACGCGCGTCAGGCTGCGGGTCGAGCATAATGAGTGCGGATTGCGCATTAAAGGCATTGTAAATACCGTGAATAAACTCCTCAAATTCGTAGCCCGATACTGGGCAGCGCAACGTCTCCAGCATTTTGAGCGCTCCCTCCTGCACCGTACCGAACAGCGTTGCCGGGCCGGTCAGACGAATATCTGCGCTATCGCGCAGCGCCAGCGCATTGGTTTGCGTCCACGCCTGCGAGGCGGTAATCAGCGCGGGCAGGTGGTTAAAGGTCTTTTCCATCCGCAGCAGCAGTGACCGTCGCTGTTCGCCGTCCAGCCGCTGTTGCCGCCCGGCGACGGCGAGCGCCAGCAGCATTAAATTGAGCACTGTGCAGTGATAGCCTTTTGTTTTCGCGCCAGCGGTTTCTTCGCCGCAGGGAACGGTAAGGATATAATCCGCCGCCCGGTCGATAGTTGCAGGCGTCACGCCAGCCATTGAGGCGGTGACATGACCGACATCGCGGGCGCGCTCCATCGCCGCCAGCGTTGAGAGGCTGCCGCCGCCCTGGGAGATGCCGACAACCAGCGCCTTGCCGCTGCGGGCAAGCGTCTCATCGTCAAGCATAAACGGCCAGCAGACATCCACCGGCAATGCACACCAGCGCTGCATAAACGCGCGAGCGGTCAGCGCGCCGTGGTATGACGTGCCGGAGCCTGTCAGAATAATGCGGGTGACGCCGCGTTCCGTTAGCGCCTGCGCCGCGCGCCAGAGATCTTCCCGCGTCTGCGTCAGCATCTCCAGCAGGCGAAGGGGCGTCTCGTTCATATAGTCTTCTACTTGCATCGTGTTACCTCTCGTCAAAGCAGGCCCAGCGCGCTGGCAAGAAGCCCAAACGCGACGGTGCCTAACAGGATCCAGTTAATGTTCACGCCCTTACGGATAAGTTTGTACATGCCGAGCGTGAAGAGCAGCGGCAGCAGGGAAGGGAGGATTTTGTCGATAAAATCCTGCACTTTCATGGTAGTCTGTCCGGCGGTAAAGCTCAGCGGGGTAGTAATGTCGATCATGCTGGCGGTCATGGCGCCGACGACCATCAACCCGACGATTGACGCGATATAGGTCACCCTGTCCATCAACCCGCTTTGCCAGATGCGCATCAGCCAGGTAGTCCCCGCCCGATAGCCCAGTTTGAGGGCATACCAGCGGCACAGAATGTGCGGAATGTTATAAACCAACAAGGCGAGAATCGGCCCCAGAACGCTGCCCTGCTGGGCAAAATAGATCCCCATCCCGGCGGCGATAACTTTCAGCGATCCCCAAAAGATGGAATCGCCGATCCCGGCCAGCGGCCCCATCAGGCTGGTTTTAACTGCATTGATCGACTCTTCGTTAAAGTCCGGATTGCGCTGGTTTTCCTCCTCCATCGCAATCGACAGGCCAAAGACAAACGTTGACAGATGCGGCGTGGTATTAAACAACACCAGATGGCGCTGTAAGGCGCGCCCCAGTTCGTTAGGATCTTGGTAGATACGCTTCAGCGCGGGCGACATCGCGAAGGCATAGCCCATATGCTGCTGGCGTTCATAGTTCCACGATCCTTGCAGGGTAAAGGAGCGCCAGAAAACGCTGCGTAAATCGCGGGCGGTGATGCGGCTTTCGCTTTGCGCCGGAGCTTGTATGTCGTCGGTCAAGGTCTGCGTCATTTCGCTCATGATTAGCTCTCCTGTTGGGAAGTGTTAAGAAACTGGCTGATAATGAAAGCCAGCACCACGGCAAACAGCGCGATGGCGATGATGTCCAGTTTGGTATAGGCGGCGATCAGAAAGCCCAGCCCAAGGTAAGGCATTAATTTGCTGCTAAGCATCATGCTGATCAGCAGCGCGAAACCCAGCGCTGGCAGAATCTTACTGGCGACAACCAGGCCATTGGTGATAAAGGCGGGAATGGCGTCGAGGAACCAGGTGACGGCGGCAGAACCGAGCAGAATGGCGAAAAAGACCGGCAGAAAACCGCTCAGAAAATAGAGCAGCGTTGGGCCCCCCAGGTGCATAACGGCAACCATCCGGGTATTACCCTGCGCCGCATAACGATCGGCCATGTGGCCAAAGCGGGCATTAACCACGCGCACCAGGACGCCGAGGGTCTGCGCCAGCATAGAGATAGGGATCGCGATGGTCAGCGCCGCTTCGGGCCCGCGCCCGGACATAATAGAAAACGCGGTCGCCAGTACCGAACCGGTCACGACATCAGGCGGTACCGCGGCGCCGATAGCGACATTGCCTAAAAAGATCAGTTCCAGCGTCGCGCCGATCAGAATGCCTTCGTGTAAATTGCCGCAGACCAGACCGGTGAGGGCGCACATCACCAGCGGACGGTCAATCATCGACACGCCGAGTAAACGCCCGTCAAGAATGCCCAGTGCGGCAATCAGGCCGAGCAGCGTTGCGGTGAGCAACATAGTGACCTCCGGGTTCAGAGTTTATCGTTAAGCAATTCGGCGGAATGGGCCGGAACCTGGCGCATTTCCAGACGGATACCTTTGGCTTTTAGCGCTTGACTGTCGGCAATCTCCTGCTCGGTCAGGTAGATGGCTTTACCGAACTGCTGCGCGCCCTCTTTTTGTGCGATACCGCCGTAGTTGATAACGCTAATCCCCGGCACTTTCTCGGCAAAGGCGAGGGTTTCGGCGGTATTCCCCAGTACCACCATCACTTTTTTGTGATCCAGCTTGCCGCTGGCGAGTTTTTCCGCCGCCTGTTCCACAGTGATAATGTCCAGCGACACGCCAGCGGGTTTTGCCAGACTTAATGACATAGAGACAAACGCATCGCCGGCGGCGTTGGCGTTAGCGACGATGATGTGGTCGATATCCAGCGCCCGGGTCCAGGCGAAGACCACCTGGCCGTGCAGCAGGCGGTAATCAATGCGCACTAATTTGATCATGGGATTCTCCCTGTAGGTCAGCGAATGGTTGTGTTATTAGCGTGTTGATAAAGACAATGGATTCACGTGCCGCATTGGTGGCGTAGGTAATAGCCGCGTCTGTGCTTTCTTCTTCACAGAGTAAAAACTCCAGCAGCAGGGTCATGTTGACGCCAGCCACCACAAAAACGTGACGGTGACGCATCAGCACTTTCGCGGCGCTGTTGTTGATACTGCCGCCGAGCAGATCGGTAAACACCACTACTTCTTCGCCGTTGGCCTGCGCGATCAGATTTTCGAGGGTTTGTTCAAGCTGTTCCGTGGTGACAATATCGCCATCGTAGGCGCAAACCGGTGTCACACCGTGTTCGTCGCCAATCAGCAGCGATAGACTGTTAATAAGTCCGCGGGCAAAAGGGCCATGGCTGGCCACATAAACATGTCTCACCCGTTTTCTCCTTCATCCAGATAGAGGGTATCCAGATTTAGTAAACGGCGTGCCAGTTTTAAATGTTATTTATTTTCAATTGGTTGAGAGGAAAAATTAACACTGGCGATGTAAAACCTGGCAGTTCACGCCATTGAGCATTGGGGAACCTGGCAGAAAGGTGAAAAAAGCCGGACGGGCGTCCGGCTTGGGTAAAGAGTTAGACTTCCGTCAGCGTGGTTTCAAGCGGCAAACGTGATTTCGGCAGCCCGGCGTTGAAATCCTCGACGCTATGATGGCCGACCGGCACCACCACCAGACTGGTATAGCCTTTTTCTTTCAGACCAAATTCGGCGTCGAGCACGTCGGCGTCGAAACCTTCAATCGGGACGGCGTCGAGTCCCATCGCGGCGACGCCCAGTAGAAAGTTGCCGACGTTCAGATAAACCTGTTTCGCCATCCATTGGCGGTCATCTTTCAGCGAGACGCGGTGCATATCGGCGAAAAAGCGGCGACCTTTATCATTTGCCGCTTTAGCTTCCGGCGTAGCGAAACGGCCATCGGCTTCCTCCTGATCGACGACGCGCTCAAGCCATGCGTCATCCATTGCGGTTTTTGCGCAGAACACGACGACATGGGAGGCGTCCAACATTTTACGTTCGTTAAACACATAATTGGCGGCAGCGGATTTTGCGACACGCGCTTTGCCTTCTTCCGTACTGGCGATAATAAAGTGCCACGGTTGGGAATTGGTGCTGGAGGGGCTGTACTGTAACAGAGTTTTTACTTTATCCGCTTCTTCGGTGGTCAGTTTTTTATTCGGATCGAATGCCTTAGTGGAGTAGCGTTTTAAGGCGACAGAAACGATATCCATAAATACTCCTGGTTGGTTTAGTACCCTTTTGTATCAGCAGGGTACCGGGTTATCGGTAAAAAGATAAGGGAGGAAAATGCGGTTATTGCGACGAGTATTGCATCAGCGCGGTCGCAGGCGTAGTTGCTCGCTTTTGGGCAGCCCGTCTATCACCAGATTCCATGAATCATTTATCAAATCGTTGAGTAGCGAGACGGTGATATCTTCGCCCGCATAGACTGAAATCCAGTGTTTCTTATTCATGTGATAGCCAGGCGCAATGCTGGGGTAAATTTGTTGATTCACCAGAGATTTTTGCGGGTCCGACTTCAGGTTCACCAGCGGGCGGCAGCGATGTTCAGTGAAAAGCATGAATATTTTGCCGCCGACTTTAAACACATCGTATTGTGGGCCGAAAGGCCAGCAGTGTTCGGTAAAAGGCAGTTCCAGCGCAAAGCGTTTTGCACAGGCGTGCAGTGTTTGACCGTCCATTATTGCTCCTCGCGGGTCAGCGCGCGCCACATGGCTTCGAATCCCAGCGCAATAAATTCGCCAGCGCGAGCGGGATCGCGCGCGGCGAAATCCATTGTTGTTTCAGCCAGCGCCAGAAAAAGGCCGTCGCCGAAGGCGCGGTACTCATCTGACATAAACACCATCAAAACGGAGCGATGACATAAATCGCGCAGTTCGGGGAACATATCGTCGGCCCGTTGTTCCGTCTCTTTGGTGATCTTTTCGCTGACGGCCAGTTGACGGATCGCCCGGTGGCGCGCGGGATGGTTCAACCCCCAACTGATATAACTGTTCCAGATAAAGCGGGTCATCGTTTTGGCATCGGTAATGGATCGATCCAGTTCCATTATCATTGACTGGCAGAGATCCTGCTTTAAATGCAAATACAACGTGTTAATCAGCTCATCTTTGGTCGCGAAATAGCGAAACAATGTTCCTTCTGCAACACCTGCGTTACGCGCAATCACCGCCGTTGAGGCGGCGATGCCGGATTGCGCTATCGCCTGGGTTGCCGCTTCCAGTAATGCCTGTTTTTTGTCTTCACTCTTCGGACGAGCCACTACACGTTACCCTTATGTCTGTAAAAACACGATTGAATCACGCCCGTTGCCGCGTCGCAACGGTGAATGTCAACCTTTGAAAAGTACCTTGACGGCCTATCTTTGCTTTCTATAATGAGTGCTTACTCACTCATAATCAAGGGCTGCCCGCATGAAGCGGTAGAAAAGCGTATTGCAAGCCATGCGATAAGCCATCTCACCATTTGTGTGGTTATTACTATGCTTATTGCTGTTGCCGTAAATGTGCGGTGCGGGAGCCGTTGACGAGTTTGATAGAGGGGAGAGCACGATGACCATTTCCGCTCAGGTTATCGACACGATTGTCGAGTGGATTGATGATAATTTGAATCAGCCGTTACGTATTGATGATATTGCCCGTCATGCGGGGTATTCCAAGTGGCACCTGCAGCGCCTTTTTATGCAGTACAAAGGGGAGAGTCTGGGGCGCTACGTGCGTGAACGGAAGCTAAAACTGGCGGCGCGCGATCTGCGCGACACCGACCAGAAAGTGTATGATATTTGTCTCAAGTATGGTTTTGATTCGCAGCAAACCTTTACGCGCATTTTTACCCGCACGTTCAACCTGCCGCCAGGCGCTTATCGTAAAGAAAAGCATGGCCGTACGCATTGAAATGTTTAATCGGCCAGCGAAAACCAGCGCCGCCAGATAAAGCGAATAACCCAATATTCCAGCGTGCCGAGCAACAGAAACCATAAACAAAACAGTAAAGTATAAAGCTGGTTGAGATCCATAAGATGAAAGATCCCGACCAGCTTTTGCGCCAGCGTAAGGCCGAGCGAAGGGGCCGGCAGCAGCAGACTGGAGAGCAACGCCATCAGCAAAATACCGGCAGCGGTCATCAATGATTCAAGCGGGTGTTTCATGGCTTTGTTAAACGTAAGTTAAAACATCATTGTCCGGGATATCGCCTTGTAAGGCAAATTTGCTGTCTATTGTCCCGCCCAGATTTCACAATGTTTTTGCACCAGACCTATCAGCGATCCGCCGTCGGCAATAAACTCCCGCATATATTGCGCTTCGTTACCGCCTTTTTTCACCTGCAGACGTAGCGCGTCAATTGCGCTGTCGGCGCCCAGCTTGTGCGCAGAGGGGGTCACGTTGTCCAGCAGACGCAGCGTATCATCTGCCAGCCGACGGCGGTCGCCGGTATAGACATCGGCTAGCACGCCCTCCAGACCATAGCGGCAGGCCTGAAAACGGTTGAATTTATATAACAGATAGTCTTGTTCCTGCGGTTTAAAGGGACGCTCGGTCAGCAGCCAGTGAGCGGTCGCCTGAATCAGTCCTGCCATATTGATGGCATGATCAAGGGTGAGCGGCGTATCCATCACCCGAACTTCTACCGTGCCAAAGGCAGGGCTGGGGCGGATATCCCAGTGCAAATCTTTGATGCTATCGATCATCGTGGTGTAAGACAGACGACGAAATAATCCGGCAAACTCTTGCCAGTTACTGACCCACGGCATGGGACCGTTATCGGGAAAAGCGGAAAAAATATTCAGGCGCGCGCAGGCGAAACGGGTGTCAGATCCTTGCATATAGGGAGACGCGGCGGAGAGCGCAATAAAGTGCGGCACAAAATGCGACAGCCCGTGTAGAAGATAAATCGCATCGTCGCCATTCGCGCAGCCGACGTGGACATGCTGGCCGAAAACCGTCGCCTGTTGAATTAAGTAGCCGAAATTTTCCAGCGTACGTTGATAGCGCTCATTATCACAGACCTCCTGACGCTGCCATTTTTGAAAAGGGTGCGTACCGCCGCCGCAAATACCGAGATGGTATTCCGACGCCGCCTGTAAAATAACGTGCTGCATGGCAGAAAGTTGCGCCGCTGCCTGGTCAATATCGCGGCAGACGGCCGTGGCCATCTCCAGCATACTTTCGGTGATATCGTGCTTAATTTCTCCCGCGGTGAGCCGGGACTTAACGGCGTCAATCAGCGTAGAAGAGTCCTGACTTAAATCGTAGCCAGGTGGATTGACCACCTGCATCTCCAGCTCAATACCAAGCGTATAGGGTTCCGAAACGTGAAAATCATTCAGCGCCATAGCGATCTCATTTGTCGGGATATTGCGCTAAGTATAGAAGCGGGAGCGCTCCTGTCGTGGGGAAAGCGCGTTATTCCAAGAACAGAGAGTAATAACGCTATTGTCACGTTGAAACCATCCTATACGGACGATACGTTCAGCCATCGTGGCGGCAAAGGTTGGCCGCAGATTTAACGAGATTTGCGTGGCGGTAAGCGAGGTAATTTTTGCGCTATCGAATCCCGGGAGCGTGACGTGGTCTGAAAAGGCTTTATAAACGCTCTCCTTGGCGGAGAAAGCCAGCGTCAGGGCAAGCGGAAAAGGGAGCTGGCTCGCCTGGAGAATTTGGCGCTCATCGCTATCAATAATGGACGGTGCCAGCTCTATCGCCGTGTGCTGACTCATGATTTTTTCTATATCAACGCCGATGCGCTGTCGGGATATGACCGCCAGCGCCGTTGACGTGCAGTGGCTGATGCTACCAAATACGCCGTCCGGCCATAGCGGCTGTCGCTTGTCGCCAATACCGGGCGTCGTCCTGACGCCCACCTCGCGTAGCGCATGAACGGCGGCGATGCGGCCTGCCAGATGTTCAGCTTTACGCTTGCGTCCGGCAGACCGGAGCCGATCGTGATGAGGAAGCCATAACAAGTCGTGTTCGTGAAAGCTGCTCGCAGCAAAGTCGACGATATGCAGCCTGTGTTCGGCAAAGGGAAGGGAAGAATGAGATGTCAGCATAGTTTCTTGCAAATTCCCTCCCCCGAATGAGGGAGGGAAGATTGGCATCAGAAATGGGTATTAATGCTCATATACCACGTACGTCCCGGTTCGTTATAGGTGTACGCGCCAGCGCCCGCCATATAGGCGCCAGTTTGAGTATCCCTAACGGTTTGCGCGTTACCCTCACGCCACAGACGTTTGTCAAAGAGGTTATCCACGCCACCGGTCAGGCTGACGTTTTTGGTCACGTCCCAGGTCGCGCTCAGGCCAACAATACTGTATGGGCTGACCGCTTGCTTATCTGTTCCGGTCACGGGGTTACCCTGATAATCATATTTCTTCGGCTCTTGTTTGCCGTACCAGGTGAAGGTCGATTGCAGAGAAACGTCCTGACGTACCTGCCAGCTCAGGGTCGAGTTAAGCGTGTACTGCGGAATAATCGACAGGCGTTCGCCGGTTTCTTTGTTTTTGCTCTGCAGCATATACGTAACGTTATTCGTCCAGTTGACGGTGTCGCTAACCGGTACGTTTAACGTGCCTTCCAGACCTTCAACGACCGCTTTCGGCACGTTCTCCCACTGATAGACATCCGTTTTGCCATTGTTGATACGCTGCAACGGCACCGTACCCGCTTCGATTTTATTGCGGTAATCATTGCGGAACCAGGTGACGCCGGCCAGCCAGCCATCACGTTTAAATTCCAGACCGATCTCTTTATTGATGCTGGTTTCGGCTTTCAGATCATCGTTACCCATCATATAGCAGCCGATGCCGGTACCAGCGCCAGTCGCGTAACAGCCCTGACCTTTACTGTACAAAATATAGTTTGGGTTAGTCTGGTACAGACTCGGGGCTTTATAAACGCGGGCGATACCCATTTTCAGGGTAAAGTCATCCCCCAAACCTTGCGACAGGTTCAGCGACGGGCTCCAGTTATCTCCCACAATACTGTGATGATCGAAACGTAGCCCCGGTGTCAGCATGGTGCTGTCGGTCAGTTCCATGTTGTTTTCAGCAAACAGAGAGAAAATTTCCGCTTTTGAATAGGGGCTACGATTAGTACTGCTGTAACCCGGGATATTTCCCCCCATAAAGGTTTGCGAGTTGGAGAGCATGTCTTTCATACGCTGTTGGGCCCATTCGGTACCCAGCGTCAGGTTTTGATTGACCAGCAGATCGAAAGGAAGGCTCACTTCGCTGTGTAGGGTGACGTCATTCAAATCGGCATCGGCATATTTTTGCGATGCTTTTGGATCGAAGATCCCTTCGGTGCCGCCTGCTAAGCCTTCCGGCATCCGGGAGTTACGGGTATGTTCGTATTGCACCCAGTTACTGGTGGTGACGCCATTATCCCAGCCGCCGTTCCAGGTCAGAGAGTAGTTCTGCCGATAAAGACGGTTCGTCTCTTTTCCGTAATTATCTTTCACCAGTTGGTTCGTATTGGTGTTCTGAGTATCGCCGGCATAGAGGTTGCCCTGGCGACTGTAACCGGCCTCCAGCTCCAGAGACTGAAGCGGAGCAAAATCCCAACGAACCACACCGTTGATATCTTTGTTAATTACCCCCTCCCGTCCTGCCGGTAACGTGTCGGCGTAACTCCCGGTACGTTCAGACTGATGCCCCTGGTTAATATTGCGCGCATCAGCCTGCGTTTTGTCGAGGTTGCCATACAGACGGAAGCTGAAATCCCCGCCCAGCGGGCCGTTCAGGCTAAAGTTAGTGCGTTTGGTCGCGCCTTCGTCTTTATGTTCCGGCGCGTTGAAATAGGTATTCCAGGAACCGTGCCACGCGCTACCGCCTTTTTTGGTAATGATATTGACCACGCCACCCGCCGCGCCGTTACCGTAACGTGCGGCGGCAGGACCACGCAGCACTTCAATACGTTCGATCATCTCTGGCGGCACCCACGCGGTATCGCCGCGGGTATCACGCTCGCCGCGCCAGCCCAGGCGCACCGAGTTACGACTGGTAACGGGTTTACCGTCAACCAGGATAAGGGTGTTTTCCGGTCCCATGCCGCGAATATCGATTTGCCGATTGTTTCCGCGCTGACCGCTGGTGGAGTTACCGGTCAGGTTAACGCCCGGCATAGTGCGGATGATTTCTGACACGTCGCGCGCGGGCGGATTTTTGCGGATTTCATCGGCGGTGATGGTGGATACGCCAGGCGCCTGCAGGTTTTGCTGGGCGGCAGTCACTACGATGGTATCTTCATTATTGAGCGCAGTGCTATCGGTTTTCTCTTCCGCCATTGCGGGCAGAGCGGCCCCGTAAATCCCTAAATTGACCAGTAAGGCCACGGAATGAATCTTCTTGTTCATTGTATATCCTGCTTTTCTTTAGCCACATAAGCCAAAGCGCCCGTCAAAGGCACTGGCCGGGGTAGTGAAATGGTGTTCGCGCTTCCTGGCGCGCGACAATACGCTATTGCAAATGAAAATAGTTATCAATAATATTATCAATATATTTCATTATCAATATACAAAACCAATAATAAACAAAGGGTTATGATGGGCGAATCGTTGGTAACGGGAAGTGAGGCCTGGTGGAGGACGAAAACCGGGCCGGAATGGGTACAGGAAAAAGACGGAAATTATCGGGTCACTTTTTGGTGGCGCGACTCGCAGGGAAACGAAAAACACTCCTCGATACGACGTGTCTGGGTCTATATCACTGGCGTGACCGATCATCATCAAAACGCGCAGCCTCAGACGATGGCACGTATTGCCGGAACGGATGCCTGGCGCTGGACTACGATGCTTGGCGCTAACTGGCGCGGCAGCTATTGTTTCATTCCTACCGAACGTGATGACATTTTTGCCGCTTTTGCGCCGGGCGAAACGCCCGATCGGAACGCACTGCGTGAAGGCTGGCGACAGCTATTACCGCAGGCGATTGCCGATCCGCTTAATTCACAAAGCTGGCGGGGAGGGCGCGGTCATGCGGTTTCGGCGCTGGAAATGCCGGATGCGCCGCTTCAGCCAGGATGGGATCGTCCTGAAACGCCGTACTCTCCGCCTTTGATGATGCAGTGGCAGAGCGAGCGTCTGGGCAATTCCCGCCGCGTATGGATATTAACGACCGGAGACGACGCCCCGGAAGAAAGACCGTTGGCTATTCTGCTGGACGGCCAGTTCTGGGCGGAAAGTATGCCTGTCTGGCCCGCGCTCGCCTCGCTGACTCAGCAACATCGGCTTCCCGGCGCCGTCTATCTGCTGATTGATGCGATTAATACCCAACACCGCAGCCGGGAGTTGCCCTGCAATGCCGATTTCTGGCTGGCGGTGCAGCAGGAACTGTTGCCGCAAGTCAGAGCGGTGACGCCTTTTAGCGATGATGCCGGACGGACGGTGGTCGCCGGACAGAGTTTTGGCGGTCTGTCGGCGCTATATGCCGGCCTGAACTGGCCGGCGCGTTTTGGCTGTGTACTGAGCCAGTCAGGATCTTTCTGGTGGCCTCATCGCGTCAACCAGTCGCAGGGGGACGTGATTACCCGGCTGAAAACTGGCGCATTACGCGCGCGCGGACTGCGCATCGTACTGGAAGCCGGCGTGCGTGAGCCAATCGTTTTTCAGGCGAATCAGGCACTGTATGCCCAACTGCATAACTCGCAGCAGCCCGTTTTCTGGCGTCAGGTTGACGGCGGACACGATGCGCTTTGCTGGCGCGGCGGGCTAACGCAAGGGTTGATGCTGCTTTGGCAGCCGCTCATCGACACGCTTTAATCGGATACATGTCCACGACAGGAGTTGAGTATGGAATTCAGTAATCCCTTCGATAATCCGCAGGGACAGTTTTACATCCTGCAAAACGCGCAGCGTCAATTCAGTCTTTGGCCAGCGGCGTGCGCGCTTCCCGCTGGCTGGGACGTGGTATGCGAACCGCAATCGCAGGACGCGTGCCAGCAGTGGCTTAATACGCGCTGGACAACACTGAGTCCGGCGCATTATGCCGATAAGCAGGAGGCGAAATGAAGCAGCG
This sequence comes from Salmonella enterica subsp. houtenae serovar Houten, assembly GCA_900478215.1. Lineage (NCBI taxonomy): Bacteria > Pseudomonadati > Pseudomonadota > Gammaproteobacteria > Enterobacterales > Enterobacteriaceae > Salmonella > Salmonella enterica. Next base: position 3,283,621 of record LS483478.1, on the reverse strand, counting down.
TTTACCATTAGTCGCTGCCCAGCCGGGGATCTGGATGGCGGAAAAACTCTCTGATTCTCTCTCAGCCTGGACCGTGGCGCACTATGTGGAACTGACCGGCGAGCTGGATGCCGCCTTGCTGGCAAAAGCGGTCGCGGTAGGGATGCAGCAGGCGGATACGCTCCAGATACGTTTTACCGAGGAGAATGGCGAAGTCTGGCAATGGATCGATCCCGAGCGCACTTTCGGCGAGCCCACGATGGTCGATTTACGCGACCAGCCCGATCCGCATCACGCGGCGCTGGCGTTAATGCAGGCGGACTTACGGCAAAACTTGCGTGCAGATAGCGGTAAGCCGCTGGCGTTTCACCAGTTAATGCGCATTGATGATACCTGCTGGTATTGGTATCAGCGCTATCACCATTTGCTGGTAGATGGCTTTAGCTTCCCGGCGATAACCCGCCAGATTGCGGCGATTTATCGCGCCTGGCAGAGCGGCGCCTCTACGCCGGATTCGCCTTTTACTCCTTTTGCGGATGTGGTCGAAGAGTATCAACGTTATCGCCAGAGCGAGGCCTGGCAGCGTGACGGCGCCTTCTGGGCGCAGCAGCGCCGCGAACTGCCGCCGCCAGCGTCAATTTCTGCCGCGCCGTTGCCGGGGCGGTCGGCAAGCGCCGATATTCTGCGTATGAAATTGAGCGCGCCGGAGGGGGCGTTTCGCCAACTGGCGGCGCACATGCCTGAGATACCGCGAGCGGATCTTGCCCTGGCGCTGGTGACGTTGTGGCTGGGACGATTGTGTGGGCGGATGGATTATGCCGCCGGATTTATCTTTATGCGGCGGATGGGCTCGGCGGCGTTAACGGCGACCGGGCCTGTTCTTAACGTGTTGCCGCTGGCGGTTAACCTTGATGCGACGGAAGACCTGCCAACGCTGGCGAAGCGTCTTGCAGCGCAGTTAAAGAAAATGCGCCGCCACCAGCGTTACGACGCCGAACAGATTGTACGCGATAGTGGGCGAGCCGCAGGAGAGACGCCGCTATTTGGCCCGGTGCTCAATATAAAAGTGTTTGATTATCATCTGGATCTTCCTGGCATACAGGCGCAAACCCATACCCTGGCGACAGGGCCGGTTAACGATCTTGAACTGGCGATTTTCCCGGATGAAAACGGTGGTCTGGATATTGAATTGCTGGCGAATGCACAGCGTTACGATGACGCCGAGCTCTCCCGCCATGCCTTACGGTTGATGGCGCTTATCACGCAGTTTGCTGATAACCCGGCGCTGCGCTGCGGCGATGCGCAAATGCTGCTGGCGGAAGAACAAACGCAATTAACACACCTTAATAATACGGCGGTAACGATTCCCGTCGCCACGCTTAGCGATTTGGTGGCGCAGCAGGCGCAAAAAACGCCAGCGGCTTCCGCGTTGGCAGATGCGCATTATCACTTTACCTACCGTGAAATGCGCGAACAGGTTGTGGCGCTGGCGTACGCGCTGCGGGCACGCGGCGTCCAGCCTGGCGATAGCGTGGCGGTGGCGTTGCCGCGGTCGGTTTTCCTGACCTTAGCGCTGCATGGCATTGTCGAGACGGGCGCCGCCTGGCTGCCGCTGGATACCGGTTATCCTGACGATCGGCTGCGAATGATGCTGGAAGATGCGCAGCCGAAACTGTTAATTACGACTCAGGCGCAGCTGGCGCGCTTTCACGATATGCCGGGGATGGAATATTTGTGTTATAGCGAACCGCTACCGGTCAGTGACGCGACTCCGCTGGGGCTGTCGTTAGCGCATCATACCGCTTATATCATTTTCACCTCAGGTTCGACGGGCAGACCGAAAGGGGTGATGGTGGGGCAAACGGCGATAGTGAACCGGCTGTTGTGGATGCAGGATCACTATCCGTTGACGGCGGATGATGTGGTGGCGCAAAAAACGCCGTGCAGTTTCGACGTCTCAGTATGGGAATTTTTCTGGCCGTTTATCGCCGGAGCGAAACTGGTGATGGCCGAACCGGAAGCGCACCGTGACCCGCTCGCGATGCAGCGGTTCTTTGCGCAATACGGCGTCACGACCACCCATTTTGTGCCGTCGATGCTGGCAGCCTTTATTGCCTCGCTAACGTCGGCGTCGGCTGGAAAAAGCTGCGCTTCTTTAAAGCGAGTTTTCTGTAGCGGCGAGGCCCTGCCGACGGCGCTGTGCCGCGAATGGGAGACGTTAACCAACGCGCCGTTACACAATCTGTACGGGCCGACGGAGGCCGCGGTGGATGTAAGCTGGTATCCGGCCTGCGGCGATGAGCTGGCGGCTGTTGACGGCAACAGCATCCCGATTGGTTATCCCGTCTGGAATACCGGTTTGCGTATTCTTGATGCGCATATGCAGCCGGTGCCGCCGGGCGTAGCTGGCGATCTCTATCTGACCGGTATCCAACTGGCGCAGGGTTATCTGGGACGCCCGGATCTTACCGCCAGCCGTTTTATTGCCGATCCTTTTGCGCCTGGTGAACGGATGTACCGTACCGGGGATGTGGCGCGCTGGCTGGATTCCGGCGCGGTGGAATATCTGGGGCGCAGCGACGATCAGCTCAAAATTCGTGGTCAACGTATTGAACTGGGTGAGATTGATCGCGTCATGCAAACGCTGCCGGATGTTGAACAGGCGGTAGCACATGCCTGCGTCTTTAATCAGGCGGCGGCGACGGGCGGAGATGCCCGGCAACTGGTCGGCTATCTGGTTTCGCACTCCGGTTTGCCGCTGGATTTACCGGCGCTGCAGGAAAAATTACGCCAAAAACTTCCCGCGCACATGGTGCCGGTTGTGCTGTTGCAACTTGCCAGTTTGCCGCTTAGCGCTAATGGCAAGCTGGATCGTAAAGCTCTGCCGCTGCCGGACCTGACGCCGCGTGTGAAAGGGCGTGCGCCGCAGTCCGCAACGGAGATTGCTGTCGCTGCGGCGTTTTCCAGCCTGCTGGGCTGTGAGATTAACGACGTTGAAAGTGATTTCTTTGCGCTGGGCGGACACTCGCTGCTGGCGATGAAACTGGCCGCGCAGCTAAGCCAGACGTTTAACCGCCAGGTGACGCCGGGGCAGGTGATGGTGGCGTCTGACGTGGTGCAGTTGAGCAAGCTGCTTGAAACTGACGATGATGAGCGCTCGCGTAATCTGGGGTTCGGACCACTGTTGCCGCTACGTGAAAGCGAGGGTCCAACGCTATTCTGTTTCCATCCGGCGTCAGGCTTCGCCTGGCAATTTAGCGTATTATCACGCTATCTCAGCCCGTCGTGGTCGATTATGGGGATTCAATCGCCGCGTCCCGCAGGCCCTATGCAAACAGCAACCACCCTTGATGAGGTATGTGAACACCACCTGGCGACATTACTCGCCCGGCAACCGCATGGCCCTTATTATTTATTAGGCTATTCGTTGGGCGGGACGCTGGCGCAAGGGATCGCCGCCCGGTTACGCGCGCGCGGCGAAACGGTGGCGTTTTTGGGATTACTGGATACCTGGCCGCCGGAAACACAAAACTGGCGGGAAAAAGAGGCGAATGGCCTTAATCCGGACGTACTGGCGGAAATTGAACGCGAGCGCGCGGCGTTTGTCGCCGCTCAGCAGGGAAATGCCTCCGACGCCTTATTTTCCGCCATTGAGGGCAATTATGCTGATGCCGTCCGTTTGCTGACGACGGCGCATAGCGTACCGTTTGATGGACATGCTACGCTCTTTGTGGCGGATAAAACGGTGCCGGAAGGCGTATCGCCTGAACAAAATTGGTCGCCGTGGATAGCTTCTTTGGCTATTTATCGCCAGCCGTGCGCGCATGTGGATATTATTTCTCCCACCGCTTTTGAAACTATCGGGCCCATTATCAGCGAGCTCATTAATAAATAACGGGCGTCGCTTCTGTTTTTAACAAATTAAATCGCGAAACCTCATAATAATTATTATGAGGTTTTTTATTGCAACTATTAATTCACTTAACATAAGTGATACATGCTGTAGGTAAGATCCATTCCGAATATTGTGCTTTTCGGGCGCTGGGGTGCAAAGATTGTTTCAGATAATTCTTAATTGCTGTTAGAATCTCCGACAGGAATGTGTTCTTTCATTGGATAGGTTTTCAGGTCATACGGCATGTCATCTCTTAATGTAAAGCAAGAAAAAAATCAGGCATTTGCAAGTTACCCACTGCCGCCCGCCAACAGTCATGAAATCGATTTGTTTAGCCTTATGGACGTGCTATGGCAGGCTAAACGCCGTATTTTCACTACCGTTTTCGCCTTTGCGTGCGTAGGTTTGCTCCTGTCTTTTCTGCTGCCGCAAAAATGGACCAGCCAGGCGATTGTCACACCGGCGGAATCAGTACAGTGGCAGGGACTGGAGAGAACGTTGACCACGTTGCGCGTGTTGGATATGGATGTAAGCGTTGATCGGACCAGCGTATTTAATCTGTTCATTAAAAAGTTTAGCTCGCTGTCGCTGCTGGAAGAATATCTTCGTTCTTCTCCGTATGTCATGGATCAATTAAAAGGCGCGAAAATAGACGAGCAGGATCTTCACCGGGCGATTGTCGCGCTGAGCGAAAAAATGAAAGCGGTGGACAGCAATGTCGGCAAGAAAAATGAAACGTCGTTATTCACGTCTTGGACGTTGAGTTTTAGTGCGCCGACGCGGGAAGAAGCGCAAAAGGTGTTGGCTGGCTATATTCAGTACATCTCTGATATTGTCGTGAAGGAAACGTTGGAAAATATTCGTAACCAGTTGGAAATCAAAACTCGCTATGAGCAGGAAAAGCTGGCGATGGATCGGGTACGCCTCAGAAATCAACTTGATGCCAATATTCAACGTCTTCATTATTCGCTGGATATCGCCAACGCCGCCGGCATTAAGAAACCGGTTTACAGCAATGGTCAGGCGGTAAAAGATGATCCGGATTTTTCTATTTCTCTCGGCGCGGATGGTATTTCCCGCAAACTAGAAATTGAAAAAGGGGTAACGGACATGGCCGAGATCAACGGTGATTTGCGTAACCGTCAATACCATGTTGAACAGCTGGCGGCACTGAATGTGAGCGACGTGAAGTTTACCCCGTTTAAATATCAACTGTCGCCGTCTCTGCCAGTGAAAAAGGATGGCCCGGGTAAAGCGATCATTATTATCCTGGCGGCGTTGATTGGCGGTATGATGGCCTGCGGCGGCGTATTACTGCGTCACGCGATGGTCTCGCGTAAAATGGAAAACGCGCTGGCGATAGATGAACGGTTAGTCTGATTTACACGAAAAGCCGGATAGCAATTATCCGGCTTTGTCATCTGTGTGGACGACTATTGCCGCCCCAGCGGTACAACCAGCGGTGTACCGGCAACCGGATCGTCGATAATCATACAGCGCAGGCCATAGATTTTTTCGATAAGCTCTGCGGTAACAATCTCCTTCGGCGCGCCCTGCGCCACAATGTTACCTTCGCGTAATGCAATCAAATGCGTGGCGTATCGACAGGCCTGATTCAGGTCGTGCAGGACGGCGGCGAGCGTATAGCCTTTTTCGCGGTTGAGATCGCTTAACAATTCCAGCAAATCAATTTGATGGCTAATATCCAGCCACGTTGTCGGCTCATCCAGCAGCATGATGGACGTTTCCTGCGCCAGCACCATGGCTATCCACGCCCGCTGGCGTTGACCGCCGGACAGAGTATCGACGCTTTGTGTCGCCAGTGAAGTGATACCTGTTGCACGCATCGCATTGGCGACGGCGTCGGCATCTTCCTTGCGCCAGCGGGTAAATAAGGGCTGATGCGGATAACGCCCTCTGGCGACCAGCTCTTGTACGGTGATATCGCCCGGTGTGGTGGCGTTTTGCGCCAGCAAACCAATTCGCCGCGCGACCTCTTTACTGGCGTAACGCTGTATTTGTTCGCCATCCAGCCAGACATGGCCGTCAATGGGTGTCATCAGACGGCTTAGCGTACGTAGCAGAGTCGATTTGCCGCAGCCATTAGGGCCGATAATGGCGGTAAAATGGCCGTCCGGAATCGAAACGTTAAGGTTTTTTGCGACGGTATAGCTGCCATAACCCAGAGTTAACTGGTTGCCGCGCAAACGGGCTACGGATTCGGTCATTTTTTGCGGGACTCCTGAATTAACAAGACGATAAGGTAAATACCGCCGAGGCTGACGGTGACCACGCCCACCGGAAGCTGATAAGGCATAAACAGTTGCTGCGCGCACGCATCGGCGGCCAATAGTAATAACGCGCCGCACAGCGCCGACTGGGTTAATCCCCAGCGAGTTGTGCCGCTAAGGCGGCGGGCGATGTGCGGCGCGACAAGGGCAATAAACGAGATGGGGCCAGCCAGCGCCGTAGCAGCTGCGGTGAGTGATACCGCCACCAGCATCATCATCAGGCGTGACCGCTCCACGCTAACACCCAGCGCGCAGGCGCTGTCATCGCCCATCTCCAGCAGCCGCATGCGACGCACCAGTAGCGCGGCGCCTGTCAGCATCACAATAATCAGCGGCGCCGAAGGCCAGGTTTTCGCCCATGTCAGACCGTTGAGCGACCCGGCGTTCCATAAGCCGGCGGTGAGCGCCGTTTCCAGTGACGCCTGCAACAGAAGCCAGGTATTAAAGGCGACTAACATAGCGCGGATGCCGATACCGATGATAATCAGCCGGAAGGTTTCAATCCCGTTACGCCAGGCGAGCAGCCAGACAATCAATGACGTGACGATACCGCCCGTCATTGCCGCCAGCGCGATCGCGGTAAGATGCTGGCCAAACAGGACCATCGCGACCAGTACGCCGCTCCAGGCGCCGGTATTAAAGCCCATCACATCAGGGCTGCCTAGCGGGTTACGCATCAATGACTGAAAAATCGCTCCACTGACGCCAAGCGCAGCGCCAATCAGCAGCGCCATTAATACGCGCGGTAACCGCCATTCGGTTACGACAAGGGTAACGTTACGCGGCGCGTCGCCCAGCAGCGCGGCAATAATCTGCCCGGTATCAAGAGGCACGGCGCCGCGTTGTAAACTCCATAAGCCAATGGCGAAGCAGCCTGCCGCCAGAAGCAGGCTGCTTACGATAAGTCGACGAGAAGGAAACATTACAGGCTGCCTCTGCTTGATTTACGGCGTACCAGAAAAATAAGTACCGGCGCGCCGATAAACGCGCTGACGACCGATACGCGGAGTTCACCCGGCACTAACAGACGACCAATAATATCGGCAAAAAGCAGCAGGGCTGGGGTCGCCAGTAGCGTCACCGGCAGCGACCAGCGGTGGTCTGCGCCCACCAGCCAACGCGCCATATGCGGCATCATCAGACCAATAAAGGCGATAGGGCCGACCAGCGCCGTTGCGCTGCCGCACAAGACGGTAATCGCCAGTAAACCGATAAGTTGGGTGCGCGCCACTTTACTACCCAGCGCCGTCGCGGTATCGCTGCCAAGGCTCAGACTGTTCAGCGCGCGGCTCAAAAATAGCGCTACGATCCCGGCTATAACCACGGGGGCGAGCGCAACTTTCAACGTTTGCAGGCTGCGAATGTCCAGCGACCCCGCCTGCCAGAAACGAAGCTGGTCATAGACCTCTGGATTTAACAGCGCGATGCCGCTGGTTAGTCCTTCCAGTACCGCGCCAAGCGCCACGCCCGCCAGTGTCAGGCGGACCGGGCTTAACTGGCCGCCGCCCTGACTGCCGGTGAAGGCGACAATCAGCGATGCGATAAGCGCGCCGCTAAATGCCATGAAAAGCTGCTCCAGCGGCGTGGAGAAACCAAACAGCGCCGCACCCAGTACGATGGCGAAGCTGGCGCCATTGTTAACGCCCAGAATCCCCGGGTCGGCGAGCGGGTTACGAGTGAGCGTTTGCATGAGCGCCCCGGCGAGACCCAAAGCGCCGCCTGCCAGTAATCCGGCCAGCGTACGCGGCAAACGCGCATCCAGGACGATGGTGCAATCGGCGCTTTGGCAAACGCCGGTGAACGCGTCCAGTACGGCGGCGGCGGGCAGCGGTTTCGCGCCAATGACCAAGCTTAAAACTGCGGCGAGACTTAGCAATAACAACAATCCGGGCACGGCAAACGCGCGCGTCACGGAAAACGAGCATGACATAGTCACTTCCCTGATAATGATAGTAATTATCGTTATCTATCTTATTTGGTTATGTTAGCATGTGCAGCCATTGAATGGATATTTAAAAAAACTCGCATTAAGGCGTTGTAATGAATCGACAATCCTGGCTGCTCAATCTCAGCCTGTTGAAGACGCATCCTGCATTTCGCGCAGTATTTCTGGCCCGTTTTATCTCTATCGTCTCGCTGGGGCTGCTTGGCGTGGCGGTTCCGGTACAGATCCAAATGATGACGCACTCCACCTGGCAGGTAGGGCTGTCGGTAACGTTAACCGGCGGCGCCATGTTTATTGGCTTAATGGTGGGCGGCGTACTGGCCGATTGCTACGAACGTAAAAAGGTGATTTTGCTGGCGCGCGGTACCTGCGGTGTTGGCTTTATTGGCCTGTGCGTGAACGCGCTGTTGCCGGAACCGTCATTGCTGGCGATCTATCTCCTTGGCCTGTGGGACGGCTTTTTCGCGTCGCTGGGCGTGACCGCTTTACTGGCGGCGACGCCAGCGCTGGTCGGAAGAGAAAATCTGCTGCAGGCCGGCGCGATTACCATGCTGACGGTGCGTCTGGGATCGGTTATTTCGCCGATGCTGGGGGGCATATTGCTTGCCAGCGGCGGCGTAGCCTGGAACTACGGACTGGCGGCAGCCGGGACGTTTATTACGTTATTGCCGTTACTGACGCTGCCGCGACTGCCTGTCCCTCCGCAGCCGCGGGAAAATCCTTTTATCGCGTTACTGGCGGCATTTCGTTTTTTGCTCGCCAGTCCGCTTATCGGCGGTATTGCGCTGCTTGGCGGCCTGGTGACGATGGCAAGCGCGGTACGCGTACTCTATCCGGCGCTGGCGATTAGCTGGCAGATGTCGGCGGCGCAAATCGGTTTGCTGTATGCGGCAATTCCGCTGGGGGCGGCCATTGGCGCGCTGACCAGCGGGCAACTGGCGCATAGCGTTCGTCCGGGGCTCATTATGCTGGTGTCGACAGTCGGTTCTTTTCTGGCGGTGGGGCTGTTCGCCATCATGCCGGTCTGGATCGCAGGTGTTATCTGTCTGGCGCTGTTTGGCTGGCTTAGCGCCATCAGTTCGTTATTACAATACACTCTGCTGCAAACCCAGACGCCGGAAAATATGCTGGGGCGAATGAACGGCCTGTGGACCGCGCAAAACGTCACGGGAGACGCTATCGGCGCGGCGCTGTTAGGCGGTCTTGGCGCAATGATGACGCCGGTCGCTTCCGCGAGCGTGAGTGGATTTGGGCTGGTGATTATCGGTTTGTTGCTACTGTTAGTGCTGGGCGAGCTACGCCGTTTTCGCCAGACGCCGCCGGTTAGCGATGCTGGCTGATGACGGCGCGTTTATCCGACCGACAAAATCTGTCTGGTCAGTCGGATAAAACCCCGACAAGGCTAAAACAGGGCGGCAAGCCGGTTAAGCAGCAACGTTGCGCTGTAATAATCCAGACGGAACGTCTCTGTACCCAGTGCATAGACGCGCTTATGTTGCACCGCTGGCAGGTGCGCCAGCAGCGGATTGGCGTATAGGGCCGCGACGTCTTTGTTGTCGCCGGCAAACAGGAAGAGAGATTCGCCGTTTAACCCTGCGGCCAGATTTTCACCGCCAAGCTGAATGATATCGTGGCGCTTACCCTGGCTTTTGCTGGTTTGCAGCCCACGGGGCAATGTTGCCAGCGTAAAGCCTAACTGCGCCAATAGGTTGCCTTGTGCTGATTCTGGCGTCCACAGGTTGGCGCTATGCGCGGCAGGGGTATACACCAGCGCGCTAACCGGTTGCGGCGGCAGGGCGATTTGCTGTTTAACCGCCGTCAGTTGCGCCTCAAATTCCGCTATTCGTGCGGCGGCCTGTTTCTCCTGGCCGGTGATCTCGCCAAGCTGCGTGAGCAAACTCTGCCAACTTTTATCGTCATAATTGATGACGAGCGTCGGCGCGATAGCGGAGAGCTGATCGTAAAGCGCCAGCGCGGAGTCGCCGCCGGTGGCGCTAATCAAAATGAGATCCGGCATTTGCGCAGCGACCGTTTCGGCATTCGGTTCGCCGATGTACAGCCGGGCGACATGGCGAGCTTTTGCTACGTCGCTCCACTGGCGCATAAACCCTTGATCGTCAGCAAAGCGGTTATTCGGCGTAGTGGCCCCGCTGGCAACGACGGGCGCATCAATCGCCAGCAGCGAGCCTGTTAACGTCACGCTGGTAGAGACGATACGCGCGGGCTTGTGGTCCAGAGTATGAACGCCGCGGCTGTCCTGGATTTGCCGGGGCCAACCCGCGTCCCGGGCTAAGGATATTCCTGAAACAGATAAACCAACCACGAAAAGCAGCAAACGATGAAAGGCGGGGAGTCTCACAATAGCGTCCTGTTATTAATAAAGTTAATGCTTCTCATTTTCATGTTAGCGGCAGCGAGATGCAAGCCTAAGCGCCATTTAAGTCATGACCAGAGTTGACAGAGCAACGTTTTACTCTTAGGTTAGCGCACTAAAAATAGAAATGATAATCATTATTATAAGCCTTTATCATTGGAGGATGATATGGATATGTCACTGGCCGAGGACACTCAGGAGACAATGACAACGCTTGCTCCTGACCGCTTTTTCTTTATGTCGCCGTATCGCAGTTTTACCACCTCTGGGTGTTTCGCCCGCTATACCGAGCCTGCGGTTGCCGGGGATTCGCCGGATAGCCCTTTCCAGCAGAAATTGCGCCAGCAGTTTGCCGAGGCCAAATCGCAGGGCATCGCCAGCCCTATCCTGGTGGGGGCGATCCCCTTTGATACTCGCCAGCCGTCGTCGCTATTTATCCCGATGGCGTGGCAGTCCTTTTCCCGCCAGGAAAAGCAGCGCACGGCGCGTTATTTTACTGACCATCAGTCGTTGACGGTGACGGCGCGAAAGGCGATCCCGGAGCAGGATGCTTTTGAAGCGATGGTCGCACGCGCGGCTATGCTGACTGCCACGCCAGACGTCGATAAAGTGGTGCTTTCCCGGCTGATAGACATTACCACTGATGTGGCGGCGGATAGCGGGGCGTTGCTGGAGCGGCTGGTTGCGCAGAATCCAGTTAGTTACAACTTCCATGTGCCACTGGCGGATGGCGGCGTTCTACTGGGCGCCAGCCCCGAATTGCTGCTACGCAAAGAGGGCGAGCGGTTTAGTTCGCTGCCGTTAGCAGGTTCGGCGCGCCGACAGCCGGATGATGTTCTGGATCGCGAGGCGGGAAACCGACTGCTGGCTTCACAGAAAGATCGCCATGAACATGAGCTGGTGACTCAGGCGATGAAGCAGATCCTGCGCGAACGCAGCACGGAACTGCAATTGCCTTCCTCCCCGCAACTGATCACCACGCCGACGCTATGGCATCTCGGTACGCCGTTTGAGGGCAAGGCCAACGCTGAGGAAAACGCGCTGACGCTGGCCTGCTTGTTGCATCCGACGCCTGCGTTAAGTGGTTTCCCCCATCAGGCCGCGAAAAAGCTGATCGCTGAACTGGAGCCGTTCGATCGTGAACTGTTTGGCGGCATTGTCGGCTGGTGCGACGCTGACGGAAACGGCGAGTGGGTAGTGACGATTCGTTGTGCGAAATTGCACGGTAATCAGGTGCGCCTGTTCGCCGGCGCCGGGATTGTCCCCGCCTCTTCACCAGTCGGAGAGTGGCGGGAAACCGGCGTCAAGCTCTCTACGATGTTGAACGTTTTTGGACTGCATTAAGGAACGATGATGCGTATACCTTTCACCCGTTGGCCGGATGAATTTGCCCGCCGTTATCGTGAAAAAGGCTACTGGCAAGACGTGCCGTTGACCGATATTCTGACCCGCCACGCTGACAGCGACAAGACGGCGGTCATTGACGGCGAGCGCGCGTTCAGCTATCGCCAGCTCAACCAGGCCGCGGATAATCTGGCCTGCAGTTTACGCCGTCAGGGCATCAACCCTGGCGAAACCGCTCTGGTGCAACTGGGGAATGTACCGGAACTGTATATCACCTTTTTCGCCCTGTTGAAGCTTGGTGTAGCGCCCGTTCTGGCGTTGTTTAGCCATCAACGCACCGAACTTAACGCCTATGCGACGCAGATCGCGCCGACGCTGGTGATTGCCGATCGCCAACATACGCTGTTCGCTGGGGAGGCCTTTCTCAACACGTTTGTGGCTGAACACCGCTCTGTGCGGGCGGTGTTATTGCGTAACGACGACGGCGATCACAGCCTGGACGCGGCGATGCGGCAGACGGCGGAAGATTTCACCGCCACGCCATCACCTGCTGAAGATGTGGCCTACTTTCAGCTTTCCGGCGGTACTACCGGCACGCCAAAGCTTATTCCCCGTACCCATAACGACTATTACTACAGCGTGCGCCGCAGCAATGAGATTTGCGGTTTCAACGAGGAGACGCGGTTTCTGTGCGCGATTCCCGCCGCGCATAACTACGCCATGAGTTCGCCGGGCGCTCTGGGCGTCTTTCTTGCCAAAGGAACGGTAGTGCTGGCGACCGATCCCAGCGCCACGCTCTGTTTCCCGCTGATCGAAAAACACCAGATTAATGCCACGGCGCTGGTGCCGCCAGCGGTCAGTCTATGGCTACAGGCTATCCTGGAGTGGGGCAGCAATGCGCCACTGGCGTCATTAAGGTTATTGCAGGTTGGCGGCGCGCGGCTTTCCGCGACGCTGGCCGCCCGTATTCCGGCTGAAATTGGCTGTCAGTTACAGCAGGTCTTCGGTATGGCGGAAGGGTTAGTGAACTATACCCGGCTGGACGATAGTCCGGAACGGATTATCAATACCCAGGGAAGACCCATGTGCCCGGACGACGAAGTGTGGGTGGCGGATGCCGACGGGAATCCACTGCCGCCGGGCGAGATTGGTCGTCTGATGACGCGAGGCCCCTATACTTTCCGCGGCTATTTCAACAGTCCGCAACACAATGCCGGCGCCTTTGACGCCAGCGGCTTTTACTGTTCCGGCGATCTGATCTCCATTGATCAAGACGGCTACATCACCGTTCACGGGCGTGAAAAAGATCAGATCAATCGGGGCGGCGAGAAGATAGCCGCTGAAGAGATAGAAAACCTGTTACTGCGCCATCCGGCGGTGATCCATGCGGCGCTGGTCAGCATGGAAGATGAACTGCTGGGGGAAAAAAGTTGCGCATATTTGGTGGTAAAAGAGCCGCTGCGTGCGGTACAGGTACGCCGTTTCCTGCGAGAGCAGGGAGTGGCGGAATTTAAATTACCGGATCGCGTGGAGTGCGTTGCGTCACTGCCGCTGACGCCGGTTGGTAAAGTCGATAAAAAACAATTACGCCAGCGGTTGGCGTCACGTTCACCGCTCTGAAGGAGAAAGAGAGATGGCAATCCCAAAACTACAGTCTTACGCGTTGCCCACCGCACTGGATATCCCGACCAACAAAGTGAACTGGGCATTTGAACCGGAGCGCGCTGCGCTGCTCATCCACGATATGCAGGATTACTTTGTCAGCTTTTGGGGCCGTAACTGCCCAATGATGGAGCAGGTGATTGCCAATATCGCCGCCCTGCGCCAGTACTGTAAGGAACAGCATATCCCGGTCTATTACACCGCTCAGCCGAAAGAGCAAAGCGATGAAGATCGCGCGTTACTCAATGATATGTGGGGACCGGGACTGACGCGCTCTCCGGAACAGCAAAAGGTGGTGGAAGCCTTAACGCCGGACGAGGCGGATACGGTGCTGGTGAAGTGGCGTTATAGCGCATTTCACCGCTCGCCGCTGGAACAGATGTTAAAAGATACCGGTCGCAATCAGCTCATCATTACCGGCGTGTATGCGCATATTGGCTGTATGACCACCGCTACCGATGCGTTTATGCGCGACATTAAGCCGTTTATGGTGGCGGATGCGCTGGCGGATTTCAGCCGGGAAGAGCATCTGATGGCGCTGAACTATGTGGCGGGGCGTTCAGGTCGCGTCGTCATGACCGAGTCGCTGCTGCCGGCGCCAGTTCCAGCCAGTAAAACGGCGCTGCGGGCGTTGATTCTGCCGTTGCTGGATGAGACCGACGAGCCGCTGGACGATGAAAATCTGATTGATTATGGCCTGGATTCAGTACGAATGATGGGGCTGGCGGCGCGCTGGCGTAAAGTACACGGCGATATCGACTTCGTGATGCTGGCGAAAAATCCAACCATTGATGCCTGGTGGGCGCTGCTTTCTCGCGAGGTGCAGTAATGCCCGGTATTGATTTTTCAGACCAAACGGTATGGGTGACCGGCGCGGGGAAAGGGATTGGTTACGCGACGGCGCTGGCCTTTGTCGACGCCGGGGCCCGGGTAATAGGTTTCGATCGCGAGTTTATGCCAGCGGATTACCCCTTTACTACCGAGGTTATGGACGTGGCGGATGCCGCACAGGTCGCGCAGGTGTGTCAGCGTATATTGCACAAAACACCACGGCTGGATGTGTTGGTCAATGCCGCCGGTATTTTGCGTATGGGAGCGACCGACGCGCTTAGCGTCGACGACTGGCAACAGACATTTGCGGTCAATGTGGGCGGGGCGTTTAACCTGTTTTCGCAAACGATGGCGCAGTTTCGCCGTCAGCAGGGCGGGGTGATTGTCACCGTCGCCTCGGATGCGGCGCATACACCGCGTATCGGTATGAGTGCCTACGGCGCCTCTAAAGCGGCGCTGAAAAGTCTGGCGCTGACCGTAGGACTGGAGCTGGCGGGCTGCGGGGTGCGCTGTAATGTGGTGTCGCCTGGCTCGACCGACACCGATATGCAGCGCGCATTGTGGGTGAGCGAAGATGCCGAACAGCAGCGCATTCGCGGTTTCGGCGAACAGTTTAAACTTGGCATTCCGCTCGGTAAAATCGCCCGTCCGCAGGAGATAGCCAATACCATTTTGTTCCTTGCCTCCGATCTGGCCAGCCACATTACCTTGCAGGATATCGTGGTGGACGGCGGTTCAACATTGGGAGCCTGACGATGATCTGGAAACGGCATTTAACGTTGGATGAATTGAACGCCACTAGTCAGAACACGCTGGTAGCGCATCTGGGCATTGTTTACACCCGTCTGGGCGATGGAGTACTGGAGGCGGAAATGCCCGTCGATACCCGTACTCATCAACCGTTTGGTCTGCTACACGGCGGCGCATCGGCGGCGCTGGCGGAGACGTTAGGATCAATGGCGGGTTATTTGATGACCCGCGACGGGCAGTGCGTGGTCGGAACCGAGTTAAACGCCACCCACCACCGCGCCGTCTCGCAGGGGAAAGTACGCGGCGTTTGCCAGCCGCTGCATTTGGGGCGGCAGAATCAAAGCTGGGAAATTACTCTCTTTGACGAGCAGGGGAGGCGCTGTTGCACCTGTCGCCTGGGAACGGCGGTAATGGGATAGTTCTGACAAAGTAAAATGCAATTGCAGCGTTATCGAAGAAAGGAAGTGATCCAGTTAACACTGTAATGTAAAAAATGAGTAACTCCTCGGTTTTATTATGTTGTTGTGTTGTTAATTACGGTAAAGGTGTTATAGAAACAAAATGTAACATCTCTCTGGAACACGCAAACGGACAACAACTATGAATAAGTCAGGGAAATACCTCGTCTGGACAGCGCTCTCAGTATTGGGGGCGTTTGCCCTGGGCTATATTGCGTTAAATCGTGGGGAGCAGATCAACGCGCTATGGATTGTGGTGGCGTCGGTCTGTGTCTATCTTATTGCGTATCGTTTTTATGGACGCTATATCGCCAGGAAAGTGCTGGCGGTTGACCCAACGCGTATGACGCCCGCGGTACGTCATAACGATGGTCTGGATTATGTCCCGACCGATAAGAAAGTGCTTTTTGGTCACCATTTTGCGGCCATTGCTGGCGCAGGGCCGCTGGTCGGGCCGGTACTGGCGGCGCAGATGGGCTATCTGCCGGGGATGATCTGGCTGCTGGCGGGCGTCGTGCTGGCGGGAGCGGTGCAGGACTTTATGGTGCTGTTCGTCTCGACCCGGCGCGATGGGCGTTCGCTTGGCGAGCTAGTTAAAGAGGAGATGGGCGCGACGGCAGGGGTGATCGCCCTGGTTGCCTGCTTTATGATCATGGTGATCATTCTGGCCGTCCTGGCGATGATCGTGGTGAAAGCGCTGACCCATAGCCCGTGGGGAACCTACACTGTCGCGTTCACCATTCCGCTGGCGATTTTTATGGGCGTTTACCTGCGCTATCTGCGCCCGGGGCGCATCGGCGAGGTGTCGGTCATTGGGCTGGTGTTCCTTATTTTCGCTATTATTTCCGGAGGATGGGTGGCGGCAAGCCCAACCTGGGCACCGTATTTTGACTTTACCGGCGTGCAGCTTACCTGGATGCTGGTGGGGTACGGTTTTGTCGCGGCGGTACTGCCGGTCTGGCTGCTGTTGGCGCCGCGTGATTATCTCTCTACTTTCCTGAAAATCGGTACCATTGTTGGCCTGGCGGTAGGGATTTTGATCATGCGTCCGACGCTGACCATGCCGGCGCTGACCAAATTTGTTGATGGCACAGGACCAGTCTGGACGGGCAACCTGTTCCCGTTCCTGTTTATCACCATCGCCTGCGGCGCGGTATCCGGTTTCCATGCGCTCATCTCCTCCGGCACGACGCCGAAGATGTTGGCCAACGAAGGCCAGGCCTGCTTTATTGGCTACGGCGGGATGTTAATGGAATCTTTCGTCGCCATTATGGCGCTGGTTTCCGCCTGTATTATCGATCCGGGCGTTTACTTTGCGATGAATAGCCCGATGGCGGTACTGGCGCCAGCGGGGACGGCGGATGTCGTGGCTTCTGCCGCGCAGGTGGTCAGCAGTTGGGGCTTCGCTATCACGCCGGATACGCTACACCAGATTGCCAATGAAGTCGGCGAACAATCCATTATCTCCCGCGCAGGCGGCGCGCCAACGCTGGCTGTAGGGATGGCCTACATTTTACATGGCGCGTTGGGCGGCATGATGGATGTGGCGTTCTGGTATCACTTCGCCATCCTGTTTGAAGCGCTGTTTATTCTGACGGCGGTGGATGCGGGCACCCGTGCCGCGCGCTTTATGTTGCAGGATCTGCTGGGGGTGGTGTCGCCAGGGCTGAAACGAACCGATTCGCTGCCAGCGAACCTGCTTGCCACGGCGTTGTGCGTGCTGGCGTGGGGGTATTTCCTTCATCAGGGGGTGGTCGATCCGTTGGGTGGTATTAATACCCTGTGGCCGCTGTTTGGTATCGCGAACCAGATGCTGGCGGGTATGGCGCTGATGCTTTGCGCCGTGGTACTGTTCAAAATTAAGCGTCAGCGTTATGCGTGGGTCGCGCTGGCGCCGACAGCCTGGCTGCTGATTTGTACGCTGACGGCGGGCTGGCAGAAAGCGTTTAGTCCGGATGCGAAAATCGGCTTCCTGGCCATTGCCAACAAGTTCCAGGCGATGATCGACAGCGGCAATATTCCGCCGCAGTATACCGAATCGCAGCTCGCGCAGTTGGTATTCAATAACCGTCTGGATGCCGGGCTAACGATCTTCTTTATGGTGGTGGTCGTGGTGCTGGCATTGTTCTCTATTAAGACGGCGCTGGCCGCTCTGAAGATTGATAAACCGACGGCTAATGAAACGCCGTATGAGCCGATGCCGGAAAATGTGGATGAGATCGTGACGCAGGCGAAAGGCGCGCACTAATCTTTTTCATTAATAGCCCTCTCCAGGACAAGGGGAGGGCGTTTGGATGACAGGTGACAACGATGTTCGATACGCTTTCGAAAGCCGGAAAATATCTGGGACAGGCCGCAAAAATGATGATTGGCGTGCCAGACTACGACAACTATGTTGAGCATATGCGCATTACGCATCCGGATCAGACGCCGATGACCTATGAAGAATTTTTCCGCGAGCGGCAGGATGCGCGCTATGGTGGAAAAGGCGGCGCGCGTTGCTGCTGATGGTTGTCGGATGGCGTCGTCAGGCTATATTCTGAAAAATTCAACTTTTTCAAACGCCGCACGCAGGGTGTCTGGCGTTAACGTAATCGGTAAATAGTGGATGGATTCGACCGGGCGCAGCGTATGCGCGATCACTTTATCGATCTCTGTGGTGTTATGAATGTCCACATCCAGTTCGGTTAGCCGGGTCGGCAGATGAAATCGCCGGTACGCCGCAATCAATTGCGCCAGCACCTCATCTTGTCCCAGTAGCGCGCTTTGCACCAGAATGCCATAAGCCGCTTTCGTTCCGTGCAGGAATTTTTCCGTTTGCGGCAGGACGGTCAGACCGTTGTGTACCGCATGGGCGGCGGCGACACGGGTATAGCGTTCCCCAAGGCCGCCGACCATACCGCCGCCAGCGATAATCGCGTCTACCACGTCACAAAATGCCTGTGTCAGTCGGTGTTGCTGTTTATCCGTTACTGCCTGTTCACTGTGTGTCAGCAGGAGATCGCGAATGGCGCAGGCGTTATTAATGCCCAGTCGTACGGTCAATGGCAACGTTTCAGGCTGCGGCGCAAGTACAACGGCTTCATACCATTTCGCCAGCGTATCGCCAATGCCAGCTAACAGATAGTCATCGGGCGCCTGCAGAATAATGCGCGGTTCGACCAGTACCAGAAAATTGGCATCATCAAAAATGTCGAACTGTAATGCCTGTCCCGCGTCATTATACCAGACGGAAAGCGGTGTCCAGGCGGCGCAGGTCGCCGCGATCGTTGGGATAGCGACAAACGGCAGCGTCAGACGGCGGGCGAGCGCTTTGGCGGTATCGAGCAGTGCGCCGCCGCCGACGCCTATCACCACCTGACGATCGTCGCCGCAGGCGTGCGCCAGTTGGGCAACATGGCGTTCGCTACAATGACCGCTAAACCGCAGATGTTTTGCGCCAGCGCGTTCAAACGCTTCCGGCAGGTAAGGGCGGGCGGCGGTAATCGCGCGTTCGCCGTACACCCAAACGGCGTGGGAAAGCTGTTCCGGCGTGAAAAAGTCTTCCACTCTTCCGAGGCTTCCGGCATGGGAAAAATAATTCGCCGGGCCGGTAACGACGCGGATTTCAGTGTGGTTCATGTTGTGTTGTCCTTAGGGGGCTGACCAATGTTATTATATTTAGACATCTAAACGTCTTGATTGCCAAATACTAGCACCGTGTTATAGTGTGTCAACAACCACATCACTGGCGGGTATGAAGATAATGAGAAATAACCCACTGATTCCACAAAGCAAATTGCCCAGTTTTGGCACCACGATTTTTACGCAAATGAGCGCGCTGGCGCAGAAACACCGGGCAATAAATTTATCGCAAGGCTTCCCTGATTTTGATGGTCCTCGTTATTTGCACGAGCGGTTGGCTTATCATGTCGCGCAGGGCGCGAATCAATATGCGCCGATGACGGGCGCGCAGGCGCTGCGGGAGGCTATTGCCAATAAAACGGCGGAAATATATGGTTATCGACCAGATGACGTGAGTGATATCACCGTCACGGCGGGCGCGACAGAAGCGCTGTATGCAGCGATTACCGCGCTGGTGCGGGCAGGGGATGAGGTTATCTGTTTTGATCCCAGTTACGACAGCTATGCCCCGGCCGTGGCGCTCTCCGGCGGAGTGTTAAAACGTATAGCGCTTGCGCCGCCGCATTTTAGCGTCGACTGGCAGGCCTTTTCGGCGTTGCTTAGCGAGCGCACCCGATTGGTGATCCTCAATACGCCGCACAATCCTACCGCTACCGCCTGGCGTCAGGCGGATATCGAGGCGCTGTGGCAGGCCATCGGCGAGCGGGAAATTTATGTATTAAGCGATGAAGTGTACGAACATATTTGTTTTGCCGCCGAAGGTCATGCCAGCGTATTGGCGCACCCTCAGTTACGAGAGCGGGCGGTTGCCGTTTCATCGTTTGGTAAAACCTTTCATATGACGGGATGGAAGATTGGTTACTGCGTTGCGCCGGCGGCTATTAGCGCCGAAATACGCAAAGTTCACCAGTACCTGACGTTTTGCGTCAATACGCCGGCGCAACTGGCGCTGGCGGATATGCTGCGCGCCGCGCCGGAACACTATCGCGCGTTACCCGATTTTTACCGGAAAAAACGCGATGTGCTGGTTAACGCGCTGGCGCAAAGCCGATTAAAAGTGCTGCCCTGTGAAGGTACCTATTTTCTGTTGATTGATTATAGCGCAGTGTCGACGCTAAATGATGTAGAGTTTTGTCAGTGGCTAACTAAAGAAGCCGGTGTCGCCGCTATTCCGCTCTCTGTCTTTTGCGCCGCCCCTTTCCCGTATCAGCTTATACGTTTATGTTTCGCTAAACAGGAATCAACGCTGCTGGCCGCCGCAGAGCGCCTGTGTAAACTGTAGTTATTTAACCGTCCACGCTCTGGAGAATCGACGGTCTGCAAACAGCGCCTGCAGACCGTTGATCTGTTTCAGGCGCAGGACTTCATCGGCGTCCATACCTAACTCCTGAGCGATTTTGCTCTCGTCCCAGCCCAACTGAGAAAGTTCGCGCACGATTTCGGACATGGCATGGATCTGGTGGCGTCCGCGTGCGCGGTTATGCCGGATGGTTGCCGCCATTCGTTCGTGGCGTTCTCTGTCCAGACACGTCACCGGCAGGTAGCCTTTCAGACGTGTTTTCAGGACCGCTTTTCCTTTGCCCAGCTCATGTCGATGAAAGCCATCCACAATCTCGTATTCTTCCGCCCCGGCTTTGACCACCACAATCGGCTGAGTAAACCCATCTTTTTCAATCGATTTAAGCAGCAATTTTTTCTCCGGCGGCGCAACGTTATTCGGATTGTAGTCGTTAGGCGAAATATGGTCGTTTTTCACCCACAGCACACAATCGACAGGCTCATTGCGAAAAGGACTAACGCTGTGTATTGCCATTCTAAATTCATTAATGGCGGCGATCCTCTCCTCTTCCGGCAGTTCAGAGAGAAAGCGGGTTATTTCGGTTGTGAGTCGGTGTTGCATAAGATTCCCCATTCCTGGCGTTTAGCTTTCATGCGTTCGTTATAACGTTGATAACGCTTCGGTTTTGTCGGACTGAATGATAGCGCCCGGCACCAGTAATCATTGTTCAGTAATACTTTGCAGATTCGTCGCCATGACGGAATATCCCGCGATCCGATATCGCCCTGCTGGGTCTGCGGGATCGAGTCCATGCCTTTTTTCTTATACCACTGCAAATAAACGGCGATTTTATTACGATAATGTTCGGCAGTGGCTTCAGGCATACTGTGCAGCAGGAATAACGCGTACTCCTCCCAGTTAAGATGGTCGGGTTTTAAAATTTTCCGATGGCCGTAAAAATGGTTGTCCTGTCCGGCGTATATTCCTCCGCTGAGTACGCCGCTGACTCTGGCGCACATGGCTGCCCAGCGCTCAGGTTCAATAACATGATATAGCCATAATCCCTGTCGTTGTTCCGGGCCGAACGGTTCGCAAATGCGCATGTAACGGACTGGTACGCCAGCCTGATACATTAAATTATACAAAGGGTTACATGGTTTACCTGTTTTAGCGAACCAGGTCCAGATATCTGCGGTTTTCCAGTCATAGATGGGGTAGATATACCAGGTGTGCCCCTTAGGGGCTAACGTGGTCCAGGGTTTATCGTCGGCAAAGCGCAGCTTATGCGAGTTAGCGATAGCGACAAATCGGTTATAAGATTCGTCGGAACGAATACCGACCAGCATAGCGGCAGGGCGCTTTTCTGAAAACCAGTCGGCAAAATCGCGAACGAACTGTTCAAAGGTCATGCCGTGTTGATAAAACGAAAAAAAGGCTGGATCGGTAATCGCATCTTCTGGTGGTTGTCGTACCCAGTCCGTTCCCGGCTGCCAGCACTGCCACTCCGGCTGGTATTGCGAAAGGGAATTTTGTGTGGTTAAGGGTAATGCTACCCAGTAAAAACGCGCAATAACGTCCGCATAGTGTTCGCGTAATGATTCAATATAGGCGATAGTACAGGAGAATTGCGCTTCCCAGTCAATGAAGAGAACATGGATCTTTTTATTCATTTTGCGCGCCAACGTTGCCGTCAGGTGCAGCATAAGTCCTGAATCTTTTCCACCAGAAAATGAGACGCAGACCCGGGGTAAGGTTTCCAGGGTCCACATTATACGCTCTTGAGCTGCGTCCAGAACATTTTGCTCAAGCGGAA
The DNA here is from genome assembly GCA_900478215.1 of Salmonella enterica subsp. houtenae serovar Houten. Taxonomy (NCBI): domain Bacteria; kingdom Pseudomonadati; phylum Pseudomonadota; class Gammaproteobacteria; order Enterobacterales; family Enterobacteriaceae; genus Salmonella; species Salmonella enterica. Next base: position 3,261,376 of record LS483478.1, on the reverse strand, counting down.
CTTTATAAACCGACATCTCTGGATATTCTCCGATATGTTAACTACAGTACATTCGAAATAATTAACATAAAGGATAAGCTGATTAGATTAACTTGCAATGCTTTATTATATTTATCAAATGAATAAATTATTTTGATGTATACATTATAATTATATTAATGCTCGTTCGCAGACCTTTTTATTAATGTTTTATTGTAACGCTCTCAATTAGTTCAGCAAATCCGCTATTATTCATCGAAGCTCTATTATACATAAGATAGAGTGGAGTGGCCGGGATAGAAATAGGTGTGGAGACCTCTCTAAGCTTAACAGTGGTGGGTTGATAATAAGTCACCACAAATTTTGGTAAAAAACCAATAAGATCTGTAACGCTAATAGCATTGGCAATGGTGATGAGAGACTTACTTCTGAAGCCTATGGTTCTTTCTGCTAATACATGATCAAGGAAGGTTTGATGCTCTTTTACCGCGGCATCATCATCAGCAATGAGCTGCGTGAAAGCCTCTTGCATCAGCTCTTCAACGCTTGCGCTCTCTCGCAACCTGGGATGGCTTTCACTGCAAACCAGAACGCACTCTACCATATAAAGGGGCGTACAAACAATGGAACGATTACTGATGGGCGACATTGAGAATACGATATCTGCTTTACGGTAGGCGAGAAGATCTGCAAGGGGTTCCTCCGCTGTCAAAATGTCATGATGTTCAATTTCTACCAGAGGATCTCGACGAATATGCTTGACCAGTCCCAGTAATTGTTTACTTATCAATATTTGTGGGCTGTAAATAATAAATCTTTTCTTTAAGCTGGATTGATTCATTATATTAATAGTTTGTTCCAGGCTGTTAAGGTTATTTTCTAAATGATAATGCAAATTAATTCCTGTTACGGTAGGCGTAATTCCTTTGCCTGAACGAATAAATAGAGGATCATTGAATTGCGTGCGCAGGCGTTGTAGTGACTGGCTTACGGCAGAAGGCGTAATATAGAGCGTTTCTGCCGCTTTGCTAATGCTTAAATGTTGATAAATGCATTCAAATATAACCAACAGGTTAAGATCGAATTTCTTAAGGTCGTAAAGGTTAGCCATAATATCTTCCCGGCATTATCATGGTTTCTTTCATGATTATGACTTAATTTCAATAATTCACAAGAATTATAGTTATTAAACTTAATATAGAGTTTATCTAAACTAAAATACCACAATTGTGAATATTTTAGCGAGTAAATAATTACAGTAAACATGAATATAATTTACACATGTAACAATCATGTAGTTAGCCTGGAAAGCTGTGCCGGATGGCATCCGGATTTGGCATTGCCTTCATGCCTGAAGGTGGCGGGCCCGATAAGCATAACGCTATCGGGCGTAGGACGGTAAGCACTTGACTTGCTAATTTTTGCGTTAAGGTTGCCCCATCATGGCGTCCAGTTGCGCTTTTTCCGGTAAACCGACGACTTGCTGCAGAGTGTTATCTTTATTCATGTAATAAATTGCTGGCGTAGCGTTAGCGCCAAGATCGTCCATGAGCTGCTGATTCTGATTAATGATTTTCATCTGCGCCGGTGGGATAGACGCCGGAACCGCCAGTTTCATCTTTCCTGCGGAAGCCTCATAGTCATGCCAGGTTTTCGCCGGATCTTTCGCGGCTAAAATCGCTGCGGCTGTGGCCGGGCTTTCCGGTTTAATCACGCCGACCAGTAACGTGCGTAACTGTACTTTACCTGACTCAACCCACGGACGAGCTTGCTGCCAGAACTGTTTACAATAGGGACAGAAAGGGTCGGCGAAGACATACAGCACAACCGGCGCGTCTTTTTTACCGTCGAGTATCCATGACGCCTTTTCCATTTTCTGCCACATTTCACGTCCAGCGGGCGCATAGATCTCTTTTTCTATCAAAGCGTTGCTAAGGTTTTCGCCTTTTTCATTATACATATAGCCGGAAATAGCGTGTTTACCGTCCGGCGTCAGGTAGATCGTGACGCCCATATCCTGATACTTCCCGAGATAGCCTTTCATGCCGCCCGGCGCTTCGAAGGATTTCAGGATAGTTATTCCCTGTTTTTCAATAGCTTTAACCGGCGCAGGTAGTTCTTCCGCGTGGACGAGAATGGGCAGCATAGCAAGCAGCAGTGTACGTTTAATCATATTTTTTCCTTTTAAGATCAAAGCGAAAAGAGTATTAATGATGATGCCTATCACAGACATAGGTAAGAGCTGGCGTGCCAGGATTGCCCTTTCTGTGCTGGGGTGATGTAATCCTTTTCGCTGTTACAGCCTTTGTTAAGGTAATGTAGAGCGCAACACTTAGCCAGCATATACGCTATGGATTTCGGGTTGCAGGCAATACGCCTGTAATTTGCAAAACGAGTCGTACTGGCTCTGAAGTTACCTACGGGTAGTTCAGGTAATGGGGCCGCCTGTCAGGCGGCCTTTTTACTTTAGATGGCTGACAGGGCGCAGTGTTCACAATGTCGCCCGAATCGGGTTGTTAGTTAACGCTTATTGATTTGATAATGGAAACGCATTAGCCGAATCAGCAAAATTTCGTTAACTTACTCCTCAACGAAAACACGGAGGAAGTATAGATGTCCTTAATTAACACCAAAATCAAACCTTTCAAAAACCAGGCGTTCAAAAACGGTGAATTCATTGAAGTCACCGAGAAAGATACCGAAGGCCGCTGGAGCGTCTTCTTCTTCTATCCGGCCGATTTTACCTTTGTTTGCCCGACTGAGCTGGGTGACGTTGCCGACCATTACGAAGAACTGCAGAAGCTGGGCGTAGACGTTTATTCCGTCTCAACCGATACTCACTTCACACACAAAGCATGGCACAGCAGCTCTGAAACTATCGCAAAAATCAAATATGCGATGATCGGCGACCCGACTGGCGCCCTGACCCGTAACTTCGACAACATGCGTGAAGATGAAGGTCTGGCAGACCGTGCGACCTTTGTTGTTGACCCGCAGGGTATCATCCAGGCGATCGAAGTTACCGCTGAAGGTATCGGCCGTGACGCGTCTGACCTGCTGCGTAAAATTAAAGCAGCACAGTACGTTGCCGCTCACCCAGGCGAAGTATGCCCGGCGAAATGGAAAGAAGGTGAAGCGACTCTGGCTCCATCCCTGGACCTGGTCGGTAAAATCTAAATTTCCGTCATCTTTCGCGCCATCGCGGCGTTGGCGTCGCCTGCTCACCCCGGTCACTTACTTATGTAAGCTCCCGGGGATTCTCAGGCTAGCCGCCTTGCTCTGACACGAAATACTTAAGAAATAACCGCATCAATGGGTGCTTGCGCGCCCATTTTATTCAACACCATGATTCAAGATGCATTCAGGCACCGCAAATAAGGCAGCTTGCATGATGATGTTTTAAGCCCAGGAGATACCCATGCTCGACACCAATATGAAAACCCAGCTCAAAGCCTATCTTGAGAAGCTGACTAAACCTGTTGAGTTGATTGCCACGCTGGATGACAGCGCAAAATCGGCGGAAATCAAAGAACTGCTGGCTGAAATCGCCGAGCTGTCCGTCAAAGTCACGTTTAAAGAAGACAATACTCTGTCGGTGCGCAAGCCGTCTTTCCTGATTACGAATCCAGGTTCTCAGCAGGGGCCGCGCTTTGCCGGTTCTCCGCTGGGCCACGAATTTACCTCGCTGGTTTTGGCGTTGCTGTGGACTGGCGGTCATCCGTCAAAAGAAGCGCAGTCGCTGCTGGAGCAGATTCGCGATATTGACGGCGATTTTGAATTCGAAACTTATTATTCACTCTCCTGCCATAACTGCCCGGACGTGGTGCAGGCGCTGAATCTGATGGCGGTGCTGAACCCGCGTATTAAACATACGGCGATTGATGGCGGCATTTTCCAGAACGAAATCACCGAACGTAACGTGATGGGCGTTCCGGCGGTGTTTGTCAACGGTAAAGAGTTCGGCCAGGGACGTATGACTCTGACCGAGATTGTCGCTAAAGTGGATACTGGCGCAGAAAAACGTGCGGCGGAAGCGCTGAACAAACGCGATGCGTATGACGTGCTGATTGTGGGCTCCGGCCCGGCGGGCGCGGCGGCGGCGGTCTACTCGGCACGCAAAGGCATCCGTACCGGTCTGATGGGCGAGCGCTTCGGCGGTCAGGTGCTGGATACCGTGGATATCGAAAACTATATCTCGGTGCCGAAAACCGAAGGCCAGAAACTGGCGGGCGCGCTGAAAGCGCATGTCAGCGATTACGACGTTGACGTTATCGACAGCCAGAGCGCAAGTAAACTGGTTCCGGCTGCGACAGAAGGCGGCCTGCATCAGATTGAAACGGCGTCCGGCGCAGTATTGAAAGCGCGCAGTATCATCATCGCCACCGGCGCGAAATGGCGCAATATGAACGTGCCGGGCGAGGATCAGTATCGTACCAAAGGCGTCACCTATTGTCCGCACTGCGACGGCCCGTTATTTAAAGGGAAGCGTGTGGCGGTCATTGGCGGCGGCAACTCCGGCGTCGAAGCGGCTATCGATCTGGCGGGTATTGTAGAACACGTTACGTTGCTGGAGTTCGCGCCGGAGATGAAGGCGGATCAGGTGCTACAGGACAAAGTGCGTAGCCTGGAAAATGTCGATATCATTTTGAATGCGCAAACGACAGAAGTGAAGGGCGACGGCTCGAAAGTCGTGGGGCTGGAGTATCGTGACCGTGTCAGCGGTGATATTCATAGCGTCGCGCTGGCGGGAATTTTCGTGCAGATTGGCCTGTTGCCAAATACCAACTGGTTGGAAGGCGCGCTTGAGCGTAACCGCATGGGCGAGATCATTATTGACGCCAAATGTGAAACCAGCGTTAAAGGAGTCTTCGCCGCAGGCGACTGTACCACTGTTCCTTACAAACAGATTATCATCGCCACAGGCGAAGGGGCGAAAGCCTCGTTAAGCGCCTTTGATTATCTGATTCGCACCAAAATGGCATAAAAAAAGAAGTAAGAGCACCTGCGATATAAAACCGCCTGTTTACTGTCAGGCGGTTTTTTCTGTCATTTTTTATCAGTAAAAAGCCCTGCCAGGATTGCTCCCGGCAGGGCTGTTGTGCCGGGGCATGTGATTTAACGCACGACCAGCACCGGTAAAGAGGCGTGGCGCACCACGCTTGAGGCGTTAGAACCCAGCAGGTGCGTGGCAATCGACGGATTGCGCGAACCGATCACCACGACATCCGCATCCAGCTCTTCGGCTAATTCATTTACCGCGTCCCTGACGCTACCAAAGCGAACATGCTGCTTGATTCGCGAAGGATCGATGCTGAAGTGTCCCACCATCGTTTGTAGGCGAGTTTCCGCCTCATGCTGTAAATGTTCTTCAAAGCGGCGCACGTCGGCGGCAAAGCGGTGTAGGCTCATGCTTGCGGCGCCTGGCAGAACATGCAACAGATGAATGACGCCATCCTGTTGCGCCAGAAACTCAGCATGGCGAATCGCTTTATCGCTAAGTTCCATTTCAAAAACATCAACCGGCATAATGATTGTCTTATACATACCCGTTTCTCCCTGTTAATCAATACTGAACTTATTCAAACATATAATAATATTTCTTTCTGCTATTTGTCCGGCAATTTTAAATATTACGGCAACTTATTGTTAAAAAAGCGTGTATTTTCCAGGAAAAGTCCTAAAGCCACCTGTTTTTCCAGCAGTCTTCCTGAGGTGTCTACCCTTTTATAGACGAACACGACATTCACCGTTACCCCGGAGGCTGCATGAAAGCATTGACGTATCACGGTCCACATCACGTAAAGGTTGAAAATGTACCCGATCCCGGCATTGAGCAGCCCGACGATATTATTTTGCGTATTACCGCTACCGCGATTTGCGGATCTGATTTGCATCTCTATCGCGGCAAGATCCCTCAGGTAAAACATGGCGATATTTTCGGCCATGAATTTATGGGCGAAGTGGTCGAAACCGGACGTGATGTGAAGAATATTCAGAAAGGGGATCGGGTTGTTATCCCGTTTGTCATTGCTTGCGGCGACTGCTTTTTCTGTCGATTACAGCAATATTCGGCGTGTGAAAATACCAACGCCGGACAGGGCGCGGCGTTGAATAAAAAACAGATCCCGCCGCCAGCGGCACTGTTCGGTTATAGCCATCTCTATGGCGGCGTTCCCGGCGGACAGGCCGAATATGTTCGCGTGCCAAAAGGTAATGTCGGCCCCTTTAAAGTGCCTCCGTTGTTATCTGACGATAAGGCGCTGTTTCTTTCTGATATTTTGCCTACCGCCTGGCAGGCGGCAAAAAATGCCCAGATTCAGCAAGGTTCCAGCGTGGCGGTTTTTGGCGCAGGGCCGGTAGGATTACTGACTATCGCCTGCGCGCGACTGCTGGGCGCGGAGCAGATCTTCGTCGTTGATCACCACGCCTGGCGCTTGCGTTTCGCCGAAGAACGTTACGGCGCGATACCGATCAACTTCGATGATGAGAACGATCCGGCGGAAAAAATCATCGAGCAAACGGCAGGACACCGCGGCGTGGACGCGGTAATTGATGCCGTAGGCTTTGAAGCGAAAGGCAGCATGACGGAGACGGTGCTGACGAACCTTAAACTGGAAGGCAGCAGCGGCAAAGCGCTGCGACAATGTATCGCGACGGTCAGGCGCGGCGGCGTGGTCAGCGTGCCCGGCGTGTATGCCGGTTTTATTCACGGCTTTTTATTCGGCGACGCGTTTGATAAAGGGCTAAGTTTTAAAATGGGTCAAACCCATGTTCACGCGTGGCTGGGGGAATTATTACCGCTTATTGAGAAAGGGTTGCTGAAGCCGGAGGAGATTGTCACGCACTATATGCCGTTTGAAGAGGCGGCGCGTGGCTACGAAATTTTCGAAAAACGCGAAGAAGAGTGCCGGAAAGTCATCCTGGTGCCGGGAGCACCGTCGGCGGAAGCGGCGCAGAAACAGGCGACGGGATTAATCAACCCGATGCCAGGCGGCGTCGTCTGAAATAGGCAGAAATGAAGGGTTAACGGAAAGAGGATGCGCAGGCATCCTCTGTGTAAACGCATTAACGCTTATGCAGATGGTTTAACGCAGGAACTCGCCCGCGGCTTCAGGCTGATATTCGAGTTCCAGCACTTCGAGATGGGTGGAGACGCCGCCCGGCAGTTCCCAGTGAATGGTGTCGCCGACGCGCAGTCCCAGCAGCGCCGCGCCGACGGGAGCCATTACCGAAAGCTGGGTACTGCTGTCCGTCATATTGGCGGGATACACCAGCGTCCGCACGCGTGTTTCACCATCGCTCAAATTGCGGAATTTAACGCGGCTGTTCATGGTGACGACATCGTTCGGCATCTCTTGCGGCGAACACATTTGCGCGCGATCCAGTTCGGCGTTGAGCGCGTCGGCAATCGGCAGATCCGCATACGCAGGCTGTTCCAGCAGACGGTCAATACGTTCGGCGTCAAGGTCGTTAATGATAATAGTGGGTCTGGACATTTCTTACTCCATGTCATCGATACTGCGAGTAGTGCAGGTAAATGGTCCCAAAAGAAAACCCTCACCGTCTGGCGGCGAGGGTTTAACTCTCATGATGATACTGAGACTTACCCCGTCTTTGAAGTGATTTAGTTCACATTCGGGCAAATCCTCAAACCTCATAGCCTTGAGTGAATTTTAGTCTACATTCGGGCGTGTTCTCAAATTTGGCTACGGTTTTAAACCTCTGCTTCGTCAATAACCGGCTTTATCGATAATAAATTGTTTTCCACAGTTGCCGGGATGCGGCTGCGGCAGGAATGAGGCAGAGGAGAGCGGAGCGTTAATCATCGACGCCTTTAATGAAAACTGAATCTCTGTTAAATAGGCGGGATTGCCATGGCAGGTTACTTTGACGGCTTTGACATTATCCTTGCCCCACATTTGTTCGACTACGTTATCAAACGCGGCGCGGCTAACAGTTTTACCGTAATTATCCGCCAGAAATTGTCCCAATGCGCTGCTTTTTATCGCCTTATCCAGTCGTATCATGGCGCTGAAATAGGCATTTGGATCAAACCCGAAACAGGCGCCATGTTTGGCATATTCGTAGCGCTCCAGGCAGGAATTTCCCCCGGCGCCGGGCATCACTTCCCTAAGCATTGCCGCGACGTCAGGCGAAAGTCCGGGATCGGGGGCCGCGCATTTCCGGCTGGCCTTGACTTCAGGCTGGTCCGGGATTGGTCGTGTAGCGCAGCCAAAGCGCTGCCAACGTCGTTCGTCAACGCCGCGTGCGGCGATAGATTTGGGTAATCCCGGCCACAGACCGTGGACGGTCAGAAAGTCTGCTTTGTTGGCTGGCTCTTTTTGCAGATGGCACTCATCGGGTTCCCGATGATGGCGCTCATGCTGGCTTTGACAAAAACCGGTTTGCCAGGAAAGCGCCAGCACATAGCCAGTAAAATCCCCGTACTGTTGCGCCTGAAGATCGTCGGCGTTGGCGGCAAAAATCGGGGTTAAGAGAGCAGCCAGCAGCGGACTGTAATGCCATATTGTGTTCATGATGAATTCGATAATTTATACACATTATGAATGTTACCCATTTAATCATAAAAAATGCCGCTCAGGTGAACCTGAACGGCATCATATTTAACCTACATTGGCGTAATGTTTAATTCCACATTGCCAGAATCGGCCAGCCCACCAGCAACAGCATAGCGATATAGATAACGCCAAAGATTGCGCCAAGCCGCCAGTAGTCTCTGGATTTCACGTAACCACAGCCGTAGATAATCACGCCAGGACCGGTGGCATACGGCGTCAGACAGCCCATGATACCGATAGACAGCACCAGCAGAATACACAGTTGTTCCATCGGAACGCCCGGAATGCCTTTACCCACTGCCAGAATGACCGGCAGCATGGTCGCGGTGTGAGCGGAAAGACTGGCGAACAGATAGTGCGCGAAATAGAACACCAGTACCAGGACAATGACTGTTGCATCCGGTGAGAAACCTTCCAGATGCGTGCTCATGGTATTGGCGAACCAGTCAATAAAGCCGGAGCGGGTTAAGCCGTTGGCCATAACCACCAGCGTAGCGAGGTTCACCAGGGTGTTCCAGGCGCTATTGTAACGCGTAATGTCTTTCCACGGCACGACATGCAACGCCAGCATCAGCGAGACGGCCAGCAGACCCACGGCAGTGGCGTTGATGATTTTTCCGCCAAAAACCCATAATCCTAAGCTAAGCAGCACCAGGCCAATCAGCGTCCACTCTTTGCGGGACAGACGCCCCATGCTTTTTAACTCGTCGCCAGCCCAGGCCGCGACTTCCGCACTGTGGGTCACTTCGGGTTTATAAAGCACATAGGAGAGCCACGGCGCAACGATCAGTAAAATAATCCCTACCGGCAGAAAGCTGAGAAACCACTGCAGCCAGCTAATCTGGACGCCGGCGATCTTGCTGACGAACTCCAGGCCTAACACGTTTGGCGCCGCGCCAGTGACAAACATCGAAGAGCTAAGGCTGGTACTGATCACCATCATCCACATCAAATAACCGCCGATGCGGCGTGCGGAGGGATCGTTTGGAAACGATTTAAACAGCGGCGGCAGGTTTTTGATGACCGGGAAGACAGTACCGCCAGTACGAGCAGTATTGGATGGAGTAAACGGCGCCAGCAAAATATCGATAATGACAATCGCATAGCCGAGCGTTAGCGTGCGTTTACCCATGAATTTTACCAAAAACAGCGCAATACGACGCCCCAGTCCGGTCACTTCGTAGCCCAGCGCGAAAATAAATGCGCCAAAGACCAGCCAGACCGTGGTGCTGGAGAAACCGGCAAGCCCCCATTTCAGCGCCTGTTTACTGGCTTTAAACGCCGGATCGGCCAGTTCTGAAGCGTCAAATAACACGTAATTGCTGCCGATAACGCAAATGGTTACGGCGATAAAACTGATCGCTGTCGCCGGGATCGGCTCCAGGATCATACCGACAATCATCGCGACGAAAACCGCAAAATAGTGCCAGGCCTGCGGCGGCATTCCATCTGGAACAGGAATCAACAACATGACGCCCATCACCACTAATGGGGCCAACAACTTCCATATATTATCTTTGGATAAAGACATAAATGACTCTCCGGAAAGGATATTTTCTATAATTGTGTTAATGATTAACTTGCGAAACTTGCGCTAAAAACCAGGTCACGATCAGCAGATCGGCGCTACCGCCGGGGCTGAGATTGCGTTCAATGCATTGCTGATCGAACCGGTGGAGATAAACGAGATCCTCAGGAGTCCGTATGCCGCCCTTATGTAATAAGAACGCCGCCTGCTGCTGTAACCAGCGCAGACCGTCCGCCCCGCCGCGCGACGCGACGTTGGTATCGCCATTAAGCGACATCAGCAGCAGTAAGGTATCAAGCAGCGCCAGTTCCGGATCGCGCCCCTGCGCCAGCAATGCGCGGTAGTGCGGCAGAGCGTGGCGGATGACCAGCGGGTAGCCCGCTTCCGCTTCGCCGCGCGCGCCGGTTAATCCCAGTTGCTGATACAACCGCTGACCTGCGGTGAGCCGTAGGTTGTTCTGGCGCAGTTCACGCGTGGTCAGGCCGCGGCAAAAATCGGCGGCGGTAGCGCAGAGTGTTTCTGCGGCGATCGGCTGGCGTAGCTGATACAGGCGGCCAATGGCGGCGCACAGTAACCCCAGCGAGAAAATGCTGCCTTTATGGGTATTGACGCCCGCCGTTGCGCGAAACATCGCCGCTTCACAGGCCATCCCCAATGGACGCAGGCCCGCCAGAACCGACTCTGGCGGCAGGCGCGTGCAGCTTGCGCCATATTCCATAAAGCGTGGCAGCCAGTCTCGAATCGCCTCCGCGCTGCGGTGAAAATCCGCCAGCGCCATATCTTTGTGCGCGCCGCAGTTTAGTCGGTCTACCAGACCGGGTTTTGGCGATAAATTTACCTCAGTCAGCATGGCGCGCCAGGCTAAATCGGCCCAGGCGTCGTACAGCGATTGAGGCAGAATGGAGGCGTTAGTCGGGTTGGCGGGAATCGGTATCATGCAGCAGCGCCTCCATATGAAGTAATAAATCATTCAGCGCGTGGGTTTTACCCCGCGCGCATTCAGCCGCGCTTTGCCCGCACAGCAGACAGCGGCGGGCGGGAAGCGCGAAATGGCGGCGGGAGAGTATTTCGCCTTCCGCCGTCAGGACATCGATATCCCACAGGCGCCCCAGTGGATAACGCTGTTCAAGCGTGATGGTCGCCTGTTTGAGCGCCTGAGCGGGCGCGTCAATCGCCAGCAGCCCTTCCGGTCCGCTGGCGGAAGCCAGTGCAGCCTGCTCCCGGATGGTCCAGCCATACTCTTCTGCCAGCGCGTGCAGGGCAGCCACGCCGTGATTAAAGATCCGGCGGGTTAACGCGCTGTCTTTCATCGGGCCTGGCGCCACCACGGTAAAGGAGACCAGCGGAGTGGCGTGACGCGTAAGCCAGGCGCGTTGTCTTGCTTGTCTCTCATCCCGGCTGGCGAGCAGCTCAGGAATAGAAACGTCGTGACAGGCGGCGAGTTCCGGAAGCAGACGCATGGTTTATTCCTTCACCTGGTGCACCACATCGATCACTGAACCGTCGCGATAACGCACGACAGCAATCACGCGGTCGGTGAATTCGATAGGGCGGGGCTGACCGGTAAGCAGTTGCGCGCGTTCGCGCAGCCACTCAATCGATACCACTTTCATTCCCGCTGCTTTCAGGCGTTCAGCCAGCTCCGGACGCGCCGGGTTGACGGCGATACCGTGATCGGTGACCAGAATGTCGACGCTGGAGCCCGGTGTGACGCAGGTGGTGACGTTATCAACCAGCGTTGGGATGCGACCGCGTACCAGCGGCGCGACGATGATAGACAGCGCCGCCGCGACGGCGGTATCGCAGTGACCGCCGGACGCGCCGCGCAGAACGCCGTCGGAGCCGGTCAGCACGTTAACATTGAAGTGGGTGTCTACTTCCAGCGCGCTCAGCACCACCACGTCCAGACGGTCGACGGAAGCGCCTTTAGAGCCCCAGTTGGCGTACTGGTTAGCGCTGATTTCGATATGGTTCGGGTTGCGGGCCAGAGACTGTGCAGCGTTACGATCGAAGCTCTGCACGTCAAGCAGTTTGCGGATTAAGCCCTTTTCATGCAGGTCGACCATGGTGGCGGTGATGCCGCCCAGCGCAAAATTAGCCACAATATTGCGGCTACGCATTTTGTCTTCCAGGAAGCGGGTGACCGCCAGTGATGCGCCGCCGGTGCCGGTTTGCAGTGAGAAACCTTCGTTGAAGTAGCCGGAGTTAGCAATGACTTCCGCCGCGCTGCGGGCGATCAGCAGTTCTCGTGGGTTAGTGGTCATGCGGGTAGCGCCAGCGCCGATTTTGTTTGCATCACCGACTTCTTCGATTTGCACAATCAGATCAACCTGATCTTGGGCGATGCTTGCCGGGTTATGCGGATACGGCAGCAGTTGCTCCGTCAGCATCACGACCTGCTTCGCGCTGTCGGCATCGACCATCGCGTAGCCCAGTGAACCGCAACAGGCCTTGCCGGTATAACCGTTAGCATTACCGAATTCATCGCAGGCGGGTACACCAAGAAACGCAACATCAATATTGAGTTCGCCGCTTTGTACCAGATGCACACGACCGCCGTGGGAGTGAATCTGAACCGGCTCAGCCAGTAGGCCGCGAGAAATTTCTTCCGCCAGCGGGCCGCGCAGACCTGACGTATAGATGCGGCTGACCACCCCGTTACGAATGTGTTCAACCAACGGCGCATGGCAGTCGCTCAGCGAACTGGAGGCCAGCGTCAGGTTTTTGAAGCCCATCTTCGCGATGGTTTCCATCACCAGGTTAATCGTCAGATCGCCGCCGCGAAACGCGTGGTGAAAGGAGAGAGTCATGCCGTCGCGTAAACCGGAACGGCGGATGGCCTCTTCCAGACTGGCGCACAGTTTGTGGTCGCGCGGTTTTTGCGCTTGTAGATCCAATTTTGCCGCACTTTGGTAAGCGCTCAGTTCACTTTCAGCGTGACGGCTCCAGGTTGCTACGCGATCCTGGCGTTGAGATTCGTTTTTCTGCGTCATTTTTTTGCCTTATTCTTCGCGAATACCGGAAAGTTCTGCACGGGAGAGCACCAGACGGGCGCGTTCAATCACCGGGCTGTCGACCATCTTGCCGTTAAGGGAAACGACGCCGAGACCTTCGCGGGCGGCGGCTTCTGCGGCTTCAACGACCAGACGTGCATGGGCGACCTCTTTACGCGTCGGCGCATAAAGGTTGTGCAGCAGTTCGATCTGGCGGGGGTTGATCAGTGACTTACCGTCAAAGCCGAGCTGTTTAATGTGGGAGGCTTCTTGCAGGAAACCGGCTTCGTTGTTGGCGTCGGAATAGACGGTATCGAAGGCCTGAATGCCGGCAGAACGCGCGGCCTGCAAAATGGCGCAGCGGGCGAACAGCAGTTCGGTGCCTTCCGGAGAACGTTCGGTACGCAGGTTGCGAACATAGTCTTCCGCGCCCAGCGCAATCCCGATCAGCCGTTCAGAGGCGTGGGCGATTTCTACCGCGCGGGTAATACCTAGCGGCGATTCCACGGCGGCTAACAGGCCGGTACTGCCCGGTTCGCGACCGCAGGCGTTTTCAATGCGCAGAATTTCGTTTTCGATATCAGTGACGTCCTGCGCGGTGTCGGTTTTCGGTAAACGCACCACGTCCGCGCCGCCACGCACGACCGCTTCCAGATCGTTGACGCCCCATTCGGAGTCCAGCGCATTCACGCGGACAATGGTTTCGACGTCACGGTAAAGCGGATGTTGCAGCGCGTGATATACCAGACGGCGCGCCGCGTCTTTTTCGCGTAATGCAACGGAGTCTTCCAGGTCGAACATCAGCGCGTCAGCCGGGTAGATAAACGAGTTGCTCACCATCGCCGCGTTGGCGCCCGGTACGAATAACATACTGCGGCGGGTGCGAGTTTTACGTTGTTGCAGAGAGGCGGAGATCATTGGCGATCCTCCCAGGGCAGAGCGGCAATACCGCTGGCGCGCGCCAGCAGCGTTTCCAGTCTGGCGCGCAAAATGCAATCCAGAGCGCCTTTATCATCGACGTTCAGTTGTACGCCGCGCACGTTGTAGCGAGAAAGCACCTCCAGGATGGTGGCGCGAATGGCCTCGCCAAACTGTTTTTCAACGCTACTGTTGATTTGCAGGTCAATATCCTGCGTATCGAGCGGCGCAATGCGTATCATTACATCGCCGGACTCAAGCGTGCCTGCGACGGCTAGCTGGTTTATTTTCATTTTTCACCTGTTGCTAATGCGGGGGACTTTTGACGGGCTGCCGCGCTGCCCGGATGGCGTTCCGCCATGCCCTGCAAATAACGCAGGGTGGCGTCGGGAACCAGCGGCGCGATAGCCGTGAGATCGTGTTTAACCAGCAGCTTGCGTACCCAGGAGGCGGATATCGGCGTCTCCTGGAAGCAAAGCCGCTCTATTTCCACCAGCGCAATGGGTGGGGCGGGAAGCGTTGGCGTCTCCAGCCAGAAACGCATATCATGGTTGTACTGGGCGGTAACGGTGCAAAACGGCTCCGTACCGACAAAGCGGTGTGTGATGCCAAGCGCGGGCGCCAGATACTGGCGGAAAATCTTCAGGTCGATTTCGGTATAACAGTGATTAATGACGCTCTGCTCTTTAATGAAATAGCAGGGGAACGTGGCACGAGAGATAATGTATTCTGAGCCGCGGTGAACGGTTAAGCGTGGGATATCGGTGGTCCCTTTAAGGACCAGATCGAGTCGGTCTTCATAGGGAAAGCGTGATGTATCTTCTTTGACCAGGAACAGATGCAGCCAGTCGCATTGCGCAGCCGCCTGTTGGATCAGATAGCGATGGCCGTGAGTGAAAGGATTGGCATTCATCACGATACAGCCAATTTTCTTTCCCTCATGACGTAGTGTCGCCAGCGATTCCGCATACCGTTTCAACCGGGTGGCGCTATTTTCCATTAATACCATCACGCCAGGGACGCTGGCTATCGTCGAAAAGCTGCACTGTTTAAACAGCGCTTCGTATTCCGTTTTTGTATAAATAAAAAGGTGGGTGCAGTGCCGTTCCCAGGCAAGATTAATCAACTCCGTCGCCAGCGTTAACGCTAAACCTTCGCCGCGTACTGATTCGCTAATGGCCACGCATTTAATGATATTTCCGGCGATACCGCCGCAGGCAATAAGACGGTCATGACGAGTGACGGTAATAAACACCTCGACAGTGGTATCGACGCTTAAATCATTCTCTTTGAGAAAGTGAGCGATCTCCGCCATTTTTTTATTTTCAGAGCGTTTTACCCGGGTGAATACATTATTGCCGAACATAATAAGAAATATCCTGGTGATATGCTTGTTGCCACTTTTCTGTATATGTTGCGCTGTGTTGCAACTTGATAACTTTTTCTTTTCAGTCAGAGGGGGAGGGTTTTTATTGCTAATTATTTATTTTTCTCTCTGACGTATACATCGTAAGGAGTATTTGGGTGGTAAATTTTGATTTATTTCACAAAGCGTTAGATGGTTTTTAAGTGTTTTATGGTTTTAAGTTTTTTAATTAATTTAATCGCCATTCCAGCGGTGGGTTTTAGTTGTTTAATTGATTTAATGTGGGGAATCTGTAACGATCGGCTTTTATATGTCTCAAGATACTTAAAACATTTTTATTACATTTGTGGTAAGCCCACCGCGAAATGCTCATAAGGAACCTTAATGCCATATCAGAAAAATAAAAAGCTGTTTCCTTTTTTTCGGCAACTCGCGTTTCCGTTGCGTATTTTTCTGCTCATTCTGGTGGTTTCTGTTTTCATCGTGGCAGCGTTAGCACAATATTTTTCTGCCAGTTTCGAAGATTATCTGGCGTCCCATGTTCGTGACATGGCGATGAATCAGGCAAAAATTATTGCTTCTAACGACAGCATTATCGCCGCCGTAAAAAACCGGGACTATAAACGCCTGGCGATAATTGCGAATAAACTACAGCGCGGGACGGATTTTGACTATGTAGTGATAGGCGATCGCCACTCGATCCGGCTTTACCATCCGAATCCGAAAAAAATCGGCTATCCCATGCAGTTTACAAAACCCGGCGCGTTGGAAAGAGGAGAAAGTTATTTCATTACCGGCAAAGGCTCAATAGGGATGGCGATGCGCGCCAAAACGCCCATCTTTGACAACGAAGGCGACGTGATCGGCGTTGTTTCAATTGGCTATCTGGTCAGTAAAATCGACTCCTGGCGGCTGGACTTTTTATTGCCGATGGCGGGTGTTTTTGTACTGTTGCTGGTGGTATTAATGCTGCTTTCCTGGTTTTTCGCCGCGCATATCCGCCGACAAATGCTGGGCATGGAGCCGAAACAGATTGCGCGCGTGGTACGCCAGCAGGAGGCGTTGTTTAGCTCGGTTTATGAAGGACTGATCGCCGTTGATCCGGAGGGACATATCACCGCGATTAACCGCAATGCGAGAAAAATGTTGGGGCTGCCGTCGCCGGGGCGTCAGTGGCTGGGTAAGCCGATAGCGGAAGTTGTCAATCCGGCAGACTTTTTTACCTGCCAGATCGCAGAAAGACGCCAGGATGTGATGGTCAACTTCAATGGCTTGAGCGTCATCGCCAATCGTGAGGCTATCCGTTCCGGCGAGGAGCTGCTGGGCGCTATTATTAGTTTTCGCAGCAAGGATGAAATCGCGACGTTGAACGCGCAGCTAACCCAGATTAAACAGTATGTTGAGAGCCTGCGCACGCTACGCCATGAGCACCTGAACTGGATGTCGACTCTGAACGGCCTGCTGCAAATGAAAGAGTATGATCGGGTCAGAGAGATGGTGCAGGGCGAATCGCAGGCGCAGCAGCAACTTATTGATAGTTTACGCGGCGCTTTCGCCGATCGTCAGGTGGCCGGTTTACTGTTTGGTAAAGTTCAGCGCGCGCGAGAACTGGGGCTCAAGATGGTGATAGTCCCCGGTAGCCAGCTACATCAACTGCCGGAGGGGCTGGATAGCACGGAGTTCGCCGCCATCATCGGGAATCTGCTGGATAATGCGTTTGAAGCGAGTTTGCGTACACAGGAAGGCGATAATACCGTCGAACTTTTCCTGAGCGACGAGGGCGACGAGGTGGTGATAGAGGTTGCCGACCAGGGCTGCGGCGTTCCTGAGGCGCTGCGGGAAAAAATTTTTGAACAGGGCGTAAGTACCCGAACCGATGAACCCGGTGAGCATGGTATCGGGTTATATCTGATTGCAAGTTATGTGGGGCGCTGTGGCGGGGTCATTACACTGGAAGACAATGATCCTTGTGGCACCTTATTTTCTTTATTCCTTCCGAAAGTGAAAAAAAACGATGACAGAACCATTAACCCTATTGATCGTTGAGGATGAAACGCTGCTGGCGGAGATGCACGCGGAATATATCCGCCATATTCCTGGCTTTAACCAGATATGGCTGGCGGGCAATCTGGCGCAGGCGAGAATGATGATTGACCGGTTCAAACCTGGATTAATTCTGTTGGATAATTACCTGCCGGATGGGAAGGGGATTACGCTGCTGCATGAATTAATGCAGTCGCGCTATCCTGGCGGCGTAGTGTTTACGACCGCCGCCAGTGACATGGAGACGGTAGCGGAAGCGGTACGTAGCGGCGCGTTTGACTATCTGGTCAAACCTATTGCTTATGAACGTTTGGGGCAGACGCTAACCCGTTATCAACAGCGCAGACGTATGCTGGCGAGCGCGGATAGCGCAAGCCAAAAGCAGATAGATGAAATGTTCAACGCCTATGCGCGCGGCGAACCGAAAGGGGATTTGCCGACAGGTATTGATGCCTTAACCCTGAATGCGGTGATGAAGCTGTTTGCCGATCCAACCGTACGCCATACGGCTGAAACGGTCGCACAGGCCTTAACAATAAGCCGCACCACATCCCGACGCTACCTGGAATATTGCGCGAGTCGACACCTGATTGTCGCAGAGATTATTCATGGCAAAGTGGGCAGGCCGCAGCGTATTTATCACGGCGGCTAAGCCCGGTTTAAGATGCCGGGGCAATGTTTTCCCTCGCCCCGGCGCTTACCGACTATCAGCCGCCAGTGACGGCGGAAGAGGCGCCTGGCACCATAATTTCCGTGGCGATAATGACGATCAACAGACCGACTATGACCGGAACGGACGTGCGCTTCACCACCTCAAACGGTGATATTTTAGCCATCCCGGCGACAGCGACCACTACGCCGGAGACCGGCGAAATCGTGCGCCCCAGGTTTGAGGCTTGTAGCATAGGGATTGATAAATAGGCTGGGTTGATACCGGAGGAGTGCGCCAGTTTAGGGATCATCTCAACAAAGGCGTAAAAAGGCGCATTGCCTGAACCGGTGGTCATCGCGGCCAGCATGGTTAAGATCACTAATACCAGCATCAGAATAATGCTGGCGGAGCCAAAAGAGGTGGCAATCGAGATCAGGCTTTGGATAAAGCCAATGGTGCTCAGCCCCTGGGCGAAAACGCCCGCCGCGACCAGCAGCATCACGACGCCGGCAAACGCATCCGCCATGCCGCGATAAGCCACTTCCAGGCCGGAAAACACATTTTGCGTATTGAAGCCGCGCACGAATTCCAGCACGGCGGCCAGCAGCATACAGATCACCAGGATGGTAATAATGTGCAACTGCGGCCCCCATTTACCGTCAAAAATCAGTACGCCGATAATGGGCGTGAACGGCAAAAGGGCATAAAACGCAGGGGCCGTGGTGGTAATCTCCGCCACGTCCAGCATCTCATGTGAAATGTTCTCTTTTTTATCCAGATAGCGTTGCCAGAAAAAGTGCGCAATCGCCATACCGATAATTGCGGCGATGGAAATCGGCAATGTGGTTTTGAACGCAAAATCGATTAACGGCATCTCCGCCGCTTTTGCGGCTAAAACCACATCGCCAGACGTTGGCGAGAGGATGATGGCGGCCGGAGAGGCGCAAATAGCCGCCGCCGCGCCGCGGCTAATGCCGACGTTAACCATCACCGGGAAGAGGGTGGCCATGAGCAGTACGCCAAGCCCTGTCGCGGAAGAGACGGCCAGCGACATCAGACAGGCGACAAAGTAGGCGGCAATCATCAATAGATAGGGCGAATTGATATATTGCAACGGCTTCGATGCCAGTTTTACGACCATATCATTTGCGCCGATATGCGTCATATAGGCGGCAAAACCGCACAGCATCATGATCATCATGCCAAGATCGCCGCCGCGACTCATGAGCAAAATTTTGATGTATTCAACAATATCTGTTGCGGTATAGCCGGTACTGGTTTCGCTGGCAGGTAATACGTTATGCCCCATCAGCGCGCTGATAATGAGCAAAACCAGACCGCCGACAAATAAAACGCCAGTGGCGGAATATCCCTTAATGATGTAGCGCGCTACACCCACAATAACCACGACTCCGATAAGGAGCTCTATAACTGTTAGCATTGTTTCCCCTGTCTTATCGACACCCAGAGTAAAAATAAGAGCCACAAAAGTGGTATAAAAATGTACCGAATAAAGGATGGCGCCTTACTGATTAAAATCACGGCGCTGTTATTTTTTCATGTCATCGCTAAAGATGAAATATGTTTATACGACATTTTCCGTAGCGCTATAAATATTGATTTATTGTTATTTTATTGTTTTTTTTGTTGTTTTTTATTTTTATTTTTGTGAAAGATTAGTAAGGAGTACGCGGCTGTTCTGAGTGTGAAATCAAACGCCGTTAATCCGATAATCTCTCAGGTTATTTTTGTTCGCACTTTGTTAAGATTTTATTCAGGTTAATGTTGTTATTATCGCGTTCGAATTTTTAACGGCATGTATGTTGTGATGATCATCAGAAAGCACTTTCTTATTATTGCTCTCCTTGTTATGCCATGGCTGGCTATTCCTCCAGTCTCTGCTGCGGATAAAGGGTGGTTTAACACGTTTACCGATAACGTCGCAGAAACGTGGCGACAGCCTGAGCATTATGATTTGTATGTCCCCGCCATTACCTGGCATGCGCGCTTTGCCTACGATAAAGAGAAAACGGATCGCTATAACGAGCGGCCGTGGGGCGTTGGTTTTGGTCAGTCGCGTTGGGACGACAAAGGTAACTGGCATGGCCTTTATATGATGGCCTTTAAAGATTCATTTAACAAATGGGAACCCATAGGTGGTTATGGCTGGGAAAAGACCTGGCGACCGCTGGAAGACGATAATTTTCGCCTGGGGCTGGGCTTTACCGCAGGCGTTACAGCGCGCGACAACTGGCATTATATTCCCATCCCTGTGCTGTTGCCTTTAGCGTCGATAGGCTATGGTCCCGCTACCTTTCAGATGACCTACATTCCGGGTTCGTATAACAACGGAAACGTCTATTTTGCCTGGATGCGTTTCCAGTTTTGACGGGGAAGGACATTCTTCTGTTGTGAATTAATAATCCTTAAAAAACAACAAGTAGGCAAGTTTAGCTAAAAATAACGCGATATTTATCACTTTTTCGCAAAGTTCGACTGGACAAAATGCATCACAATTGTTGTACTGGTATCCGACACAGCATTTGTGTCTATTTTTCATGTAAAGGTAATTTTGATGTCTAAGATTAAAGGTAACGTTAAGTGGTTTAATGAATCCAAAGGATTCGGTTTCATTACTCCGGAAGATGGCAGCAAAGACGTGTTCGTACACTTCTCTGCAATCCAGACCAATGGTTTTAAAACTCTGGCTGAAGGTCAGCGCGTAGAGTTCGAAATCACTAACGGTGCCAAAGGCCCTTCCGCTGCAAACGTAACTGCTCTGTAAGCATACGTCGACAGCAAGATTTCAAAACCCGCCCTTCCGGCGGGTTTTTTTTGCGTTTAACGCGCCGCCGCGGCGGAAAATAGCCAGAATGCCAGCGCCGTCATGGCAAACGAACCCAGCAGGTTAATCAGCACATTCAACAGCGCCCAGCCAAAGCGCCCCTCTTGCAGCAAGAATACCACTTCGGCAGAAAAAGTAGAAAAGGTCGTCAGGCCGCCGCAAAAGCCGGTGGTGATGAGTACTTTCCACATGGGATCGATTTGTGTCATGCGGTTAAACCAGGCGAATCCCATGCCGATAATAAACGCGCCAAGCAAATTTGCTGTTAGCGTACCGATGGGAATCGCCTGATGAAGCGGATTAAAACGCATACTTAGCATCCACCGGGCTACGCTCCCCATTCCACCGCCGATAAAAACTGCTAAAAGAAGCTGTAACACTGCCGAATCCTTTATTTAATTGCTATATAGGAGGAGTGTAACGCCGAACAAGCATAATTGGCGAGTCCTGCCAGATGTGTGGGAGGGGATATGTTCGTTGCAACTGGGCAGTTTGTGGTGAGTCCTGTATGGGAAAATAATGCGCAAGTTTGCGTTTCGTTAATGTCTCAGGCGGCAGACCGCGGCGTATCGCTTCTGGTGCTGCCAGAGGGGATATTAGCGCGAGACGATACCGATCTTGACCTGCCGATTCGCGCCGCGCAGCCGCTGGATGGCGCGTTTATGACGCGGCTTCAGGAAGAAAGCGCTCATAATAATATGACGACGGTATTGACTGTCAATGTTCCGTCAACGCCCGGACGAGCGGTTAATATGCTGGTGGCGCTACGGGCGGGTAATATTGTCGCGCGTTACGCGAAGGTACATCTCTATGATGCATTTTCGATGCAAGAGTCTAAAAGGATTGATGCCGGAACCGTTATCGCGCCTGTGCTGGACGTAGACGGGTTTAAGGTGGGGCTTATGACCTGTTATGACCTGCGCTTTCCTGACATGGCGCTAGCGCTGGCTTTACAGGGAGCCGACGTATTGGCGTTGCCGGCGGGCTGGCTTCGCGGACTGTTGAAAGAACAACAGTGGTCGACTCTGCTGGCGGCGAGAGCGTTGGATACCACCTGCTATATGGTTGCGGCCGGGGAGTGTGGTAATCGTAATATTGGTCAAAGTCGTATTATCGATCCGTTGGGCGTAACGATAGCGGCGGCAGCCGATCGTCCGGCGCTGATCGTCGCGGAAATATTCAGAGAACGAATAGACCAGGTGCGGGAGCAGCTTCCTCTTTTGCAGCAACGACGATTTGCGCCACCGCAATTATTATGATGTTTTTTTACGCAAAGCTTGATTCACCTTGTTACAGATTGCTATTGTGTGCGCGCGTCGAAAGACCGTTAATATTCTCAGGTTAATCCGGCGCGTTACGCAGCCTGTTTTTAGTGAAGAAGGTATCTATGGGTGAGATTAGTATTACCAAACTGCTGGTGGTTGCCGCACTGGTTGTTCTGCTGTTTGGTACCAAGAAGTTACGTACGCTGGGCGGAGACCTGGGCACGGCGATTAAAGGATTCAAGAAAGCGATGAACGATGAAGACGCGGGCGTTAAGAAAGACGTCGACGGTAGCGTTCAGGCTGAAAAGCTCTCGCATAAAGAGTAATAGCGCGATGCGCTTGCTCTACAGAGTAAAAAAACCGGCGAGCTGCCGGTTTTTTCTGCCTGAAATGTAAGCGTCTATTACACGATCATTTCACTTCCATGCCTTTGGCCTGTAGATCAGCATGGTACGAAGAACGCACAAAGGGGCCACAAGCAGCATGGGTAAAGCCCATCGCCAGGGCTTCCGCTTTCATCTCGTCAAACTCTTCCGGGCTGACATAACGCTGTACCGGCAGGTGATGGCGGCTTGGCTGTAGATACTGGCCAAGCGTCAGCATGGTGACGCCGTGACGGCGTAAGTCGCGCATAACCTCAATGATTTCCGCATTGGTTTCGCCTAAGCCGACCATCAGACCCGATTTTGTCGGAATTTCCGGGTGCGCTTCTTTGAAGCGTTCCAGTAATTTCAGCGACCAGTTGTAATCGGCACCCGGACGAACCTGGCGGTAGATACGCGGCACGTTTTCAAGATTGTGGTTAAACACATCCGGCGGCGTCGCGTTAAGGATATCCAGCGCGTGATCCATACGTCCACGGAAGTCTGGCACCAGCGTCTCTATTTTTATCTCCGGGCTTTTGGTTCGGATGGCGGTGATGCAGTCAGCAAAATGCTGGGCACCGCCGTCACGCAGATCGTCACGGTCGACAGAGGTGATTACCACATAGCGTAGCGCCATGTCGGCGATCGTTTGCGCTAGTTTCTGCGGCTCTTCCGCATCTGGCGCTACGGGGCGGCCATGGGCGACGTCACAGAACGGACAGCGGCGGGTGCAAATGGCGCCGAGGATCATAAACGTAGCGGTACCGTGGTTGAAACATTCAGCCAGGTTTGGGCAAGACGCTTCCTCGCAGACAGAATGCAGGCCATTTTTGCGCATTGCGGCTTTGATGCCCTGGATACGGGTAGAATCCGCCGGAAGTTTTATTTTCATCCATTCCGGTTTACGTAGTAGAGCGTCGCGCTCTGTGACCACATTTTTAACCGGGATAAGAGCCATCTTATCGGCATCGCGGTATTTTACACCGCGTTCCATCACAATGGGTTTACTCATAGCGTGCGTGTTCCAGTTGCGAATAACGAAGGAAAGCGTTTCAATTCAAGGGAAAGTTGTATTTATCAACTATTTTTGAATTTGTGGCACGCAGTATATCATTGATAAGGGCCATAAAGCAGCCTGACAGCCCGGCAAAATGTAAAATAGTTGTTGTTTTGTGCTGTTTGCCCATATCTTCCGTGACCTGGATGCAACATTTTTGTCAGAACGCCTCACGGATGATATCAATGACGTTCTCCAGCACCGGATCGCGCAGGCTCAGTTTATTATAATGCAGCGAGAAATCGACCTGTTCACTATTCACCGGCGCGTAGGGAAGGCGATCAAGCGGCCAGCAGCGGCTAAATAAGTCGTAGAAGCGGGTGGGCATCAGTCCCAGCAGATCGCTGCTGGCGATCAGCGAGGCAATGGTAAAAATATTGTAACTGCTAAAACTGATTTGCTGATCGGGAAATGTCTCCTGCAGTCGCTGGCGCAGTAGGGAAAGATTTTGTCCCTCCAGCATCAGAAAGGTGTGATCTGCGCTGTTCAGTCTCTCTTCAGTAATGGCGTTCGCCAGACACGGGTGATGCTGGCGGCAGACAATCTCAAGCGTATCGCTAAACAGGACGTGATGCTGAATGCTCCGGTTGTTATAGCTATGGGTATTGATAATGAGATCGGTCTGAAACTGACTAAGCTGGCTTTCGGCATCGTCTACCGGAATATTGCGCAACAAAAGCTGAGGATAACGCGTCCTGATGGCCTGGTAAATAATCGGCATCACCAGCGCGCCGACCGAAGGCGTCGTGCCAATCGTAATGGTGCGTTGCTTATCGTAACTGCCCGTAAGATCCAGGGCGCCAAGAATAGACTCCAGCCCCTGGCTGATGTATTCGTGCAGATGCGTAGCATACGTCGTGGGCGTTACGCCCTGACCTTTGCGAATAAACAGCGGATCGGGAAATATGGTCCGTAATTTTTGAATGGACTGGCTGATGGCTGACGGCGTCAAATTAAGAATTTTCGCTGCATTGACGATCCCTTTATGGACATACACGGCCTCGAAAATTGTCAGCAGATTGAGGTCGATATTTCTCAGTGTTCTGAAAATTTGCGGTTTGTCTTGTAGGTGTTGATCGGCAGGTTGTCTTTCTGTCTGATTATTATCGCTCACGCTCTGGCTCCGAATTCATTCGTATTATGAATAATAGATGAAATAATATATCTTGCATTTATGAGTTGGTTTGAAAATTGCTCTTATGAATATATTTTTAGCTATTTCAATAAGATAAGTAACAGCAAGGCCGGGATTTTGCTCACGGAAAATTCCTCATCATGAGGACTGAAGAGGCCATGCCGCCTGGCGGGTACAGCAGGGATATAACGAAAATATAGAAAGCGGGGGGAGAAGTAAAGTATTCAAATCATATATGATTAATGACCCATAAATTTCTTGGGCCATTATATTTTACTCATTAAGCAGCAATATATTCATGCGGTGGATTATTTAGCAGGGCTAAAATATTTGCCAGCAAGCGGGGCGCAATATTATCCGTGGTAGCGTCTTCCTTCCACTGCGTTATTTTGGCCATTTCCATTCCGGCATAACCACACGGGTTGATGCGTAGGAAAGGGGAAAGATCCATGTTAACGTTTAGCGCTAAACCGTGGAATGAGCAGCCGCGACGGATACGTAAACCCAGCGAGCAGATTTTTTTTTCACCCACGTAGACGCCCGGCGCATCGGCGCGCGGATGTGCCTCAATACCAATTTCAGCCAGCGTATTCACCACGGTCTGTTCGAGTAGGGTGACTAAATCACGCACGCCCAGTTTACGTCGTTTCAGGTTAAGTAAAACGTACATCACCTGTTGGCCCGGACCATGATAGGTCACCTGCCCTCCACGATCGCTCTGCACAACGGGAATATCGCCGGGCATCAATATATGTTCCGCTTTACCGGCCTGGCCCTGGGTAAACACCGGGTAGTGCTCAACCAACCAGATTTCATCATAGCTGTTTTCATCGCGCATATCGGTAAAGTCATGCATGGCCTGAGAGATAGCGTCATAGGGCTGAAGGCCGAGCTGGCGGACAAGGATTTTATCCTGATACAAAACGGCATCTCCGTAGAGAATGAAAAAAGAGAGGAAAGTATATCACAGCGGGGGAGGCGGGGAGTTACCCGGCAAGACCGGGTAACCGTCTGGATATATTACAATACCATTCGCACGATATCAATGTTGCCCAGTTCTTCGTACAGCGTTTCAACCTGTTCAATATGGGTGGCATTAATGGTGATAGAGACCGAGTGGTAGTTGCCTTTGCTGCTCGGTTTTACCGTCGGAGAGTAATCACCAGGCGCATGGCGCTGTACCACTTCAACCACCTGATCAACCAGCTCAGGTAACGCCTGCCCCATTACTTTGTAAGTAAATGGCGTAGGGAATTCAAGCAGTTCGTTAAGTTTGGTTTTCATGTCAGCTCCGGCATTACGTAAAAAAATAATAACTCCCGCCACAGGACGGGAGTTTTACTGATGCATAGTATATGGGGACGAAAATCACACTTTCAAGTGTTCAATTTTTATCCAAACCAGTGATGGAACATTAATTTAATGTAATCAATGATTTTACCGAAGAAGTTCCCTTCCGGGATCTCTTGCAGTACGACCAGCGGACGCTGCTCAATGGTTTTACCGTCCAGTTGGAAGTTGATGGTGCCGACCACCTGGTTTTTCTGCAGCGGCGCATGCAGTTCTGCGGTATTCAGTACATAGCTCGCTTTCAAATCTTTCATGCGGCCGCGAGGGATCGTCAGGTAAACGTCTTTATCGACGCCCAGCGAGGCGCGATCGGTATTACCAAACCAGGCGGGTTCAGAGGCGAACTCTTTACCAGCCTTCAGCGGATTAACGGTTTCAAAGAAACGGAAGCCCCACGTCAGCAGTTTTTTGCTTTCTGTTTCACGGCCTTTATAGGTCCGTCCGCCCATCACGGCGGAGATCAACCGCATCTGGCCTTCGGTTGCGGAAGCGACCAGATTATAGCCTGCTTTGCTGGTATGCCCGGTTTTGATGCCGTCCACATTCAGGCTGTTATCCCATAGCAGACCGTTACGGTTTAACTGGCGAATGCCGTTAAAGGTGAACTCTTTTTCTTTATAAACGGCATATTCGTTAGGCACATCGCGAATTAACGCCTGGCCAATCAGCGCCATATCGCGAGCTGAACTGTATTGTCCGTCAGCGTCCAGACCGTGTACGGTCTGAAAGTGGGTATTTTTCAGCCCCAGTGCGTTCACATAGCTGTTCATCAGCCCGACGAAAGCATCCTGGCTACCGGCGGCGAAATCAGCCATTGCCACACAGGCGTCATTGCCGGATTGCAGATTGATGCCGCGTATCAGCTGAGAGACCGGTACCTGCATTCCCGGCTTGAGGAACATCAGCGAGGAGCCTTTAAATACCGGATTGCCGGTGGCCCAGGCGTCATTACCGACGGTAACCAGGTCGGTTTCTTTAAATTTACCCGCTTTCATTGCCTGTCCGATGACGTAACTGGTCATCATCTTCGTCAGACTGGCCGGGTCGCGACGTTCGTCGGCGTTTTGTTCCGCCAGAACTTTGCCGGAGTTGTAGTCGATCAGGATGTAGGATTCCGCATCGATCTGCGGAACACCCGGGATCATAGTTTTGATATTCAGGTCATCGGCATGTGCGGTTGAGATAAACGCGGCACAAAGCGCCGTGGTGAGCGCCATGCGCTGCATAAAACGAGCGGAAAAAGTGGTCTTCATGGTCTGAACTACGACGTCCGTGATGAAATTAAAAAAAGAGTCCTACTATAGCAAAAGCATAACTGGCAGGCATCTGACTTTCCGCGTGACTTTGTTAATGTCATTTACAGAAATTGACAGTACAGATGCCTGCAATAGGTTACTGCGCGCTGGCGATAAAGGACTGTAATTGTGCTTCTGTTTGCAAACGTTGCTGTAACGCGCTGGCCTCCGCTTTACTGGCAAAAGGCCCCAGTTGAATACGCCAGACCGCGCCGTTTTGCATTACGCGTCCCGGTACGCTGAACTGCTGGCTTAAACGCTGTTGGTACTGCTGCGCGCGCGTTTGATCGCTGACGGCGCCGACCTGGACGACGAAACGACCGCTCGCCGTTACGGCTGGTGCGCTAACCGGGGCAGATACCGGGGCCGCGGCGGCAGGCGCGCTTACCGGCGTCGCCGTCGCTGGCTGTGGAGCCGGCGTCGGTTCATTACCCTCCAGCACGCCAGGCGCCAGCGTGGTCGGCGCGCCGAGGAAGCCGCTGCCGCTCACCGGCGCGCCGGTGGTATCGTCACTTTTCAACGTGGAATTACTGACCGGAAGAACGTCACCTTGCGGTTGCGCAGGCGCTGAAGAGGCGCTTCCTATTCCGCCGCTTAAATCAGGGCGAGGGGGCAGGGCGTAGGTCTGTTTCGCCACCGTCGTACAGGCTATCCCCGGGCCGGAGAGCGAACCGTCCGGCGCCACGATAATGGGGTCAATCCGTACTTTAGTATTATTCGAGGTATTCAGACGATCGGCCGCCGCGCGGGAAAGAGAGATAACACGATCGGTACCATAGGGACCGCGATCGTTAATACGCACCACGATCATGCGACCGTTGGCCAGGTTGGTAATTCGCGCGTAGCTGGGGATGGGCAGCGTCGGATGGGCGGCGGTAAGCTGCATCGGATCGAACATCTCCCCGGAGGCGGTTAAATTACTGCCGGGTTCCGCATCATAAATAGCGGCCAGGCCAGTCTGGCTAAAGCGGGACGGGTCCTGAACGATTTTATAACTTTTACCGTCACGCTGATAATCCTGGTTTGCGGTCGGATTCAGAGGTTCATAACGCGGTTCCGCTCCGCTGATTTCCACCGCAGGACCATTACATACCGCAGGTTGCGGCGCGACGGTGGTTTGCTGCTGACCGCCGTCATTAGTACATGCCGCGAGTAGTACTATCCCTGCCGCGACGCAGATTACAGGCAACTGCTTACGCATTGCGCACCCCTTATACGCTTTTCGACAACATTTTTCTGTGGGTGTGGATCGACATCACAATCCCGAACCCGGCCATCAGCACGATCAGTGCGGAGCCCCCGTAGCTGACCAGGGGTAAAGGTACTCCAACCACAGGCAGAATACCGCTCACCATACCAATATTTACGAAGACATAAACGAATAATATTAACATTAATCCGCCAGCCATCACGCGACCAAATGTCGTTTGTGCTCTGGCGGCAATCCACAGACCGCGCATTATCAGCAAAATATAGAGCGCGAGCAGAATCAGGATGCCCACCAGACCGAGCTCTTCCGCCAGTACCGCGAAGATAAAGTCGGTGTGGCGTTCGGGTAAAAACTCCAGCTGCGACTGGGTGCCATGGAGCCAGCCTTTACCGCGCAGGCCGCCTGAGCCAATGGCGATTTTAGACTGTATAATATGATAGCCCGCGCCCAGCGGATCGGTCTCCGGATCAAGGAGCATCATGACGCGCTGGCGTTGGTAATCGTGCATCAGGAAAAACCACAAAATAGGAATAAATGCAGCGATCAATACAATGGCGACCCCAATTAAGCGCCAGCTCAGACCAGACAAAAATAGGACAAAGAGACCGGAAAGAGCGACCAGAATAGACGTCCCCAGGTCCGGCTGGGCGGCGACCAGCAGGGTAGGCATAAAGATTAATACCAGGGCGATAGCGGTATTTTTCAGCGAGGGCGGGCAGACGTCACGGTTAATAAAGCGGGCGACCATCAGCGGCACGGCGATTTTGGCTATTTCCGAAGGCTGAAAGCGAACGATTCCCAGATCGAGCCAGCGCTGCGCGCCTTTGGATATTGCGCCGAAGGCATCAACGGCGACCAGCAAAATGATACAAATGATATAGAGATAGGGTGCCCAGCCTTCATACACGCGCGGCGGGATCTGCGCCATCACCACCATCACCACCAGCCCCATCGCAATCTGACCGATTTTACGCTCCATCATGCCGATGTCCTGGCCGCTGGCGCTCCAGATGACCAATGCGCTGTAAACCAGTAACGCCAGCAGAATGAGTAGCATCGTGGGATCGATATGAATCTTATCCCAGAAGGTTTTTTTGTTCGGATTATCCGTCATGACTATTGGTCCTCCGCCGCTGCAACCACCGGGTTTTCCGCAGGCAAATGGGTGTTATTGTCGCCCAGCATGATGTGATCAAGGATTTGGCGCATGATTGTACCTACTGCCGGGCCTGCGCCGCCGTTTTCAAGGATGATCGCGACGGCGACCTGGGGATTGTTATACGGCGCAAAGGCGGTCATCAATTTATGGTCGCGCAGGCGCTCGGCGATTTTATGCGCATTGTACGTTTCGTTGGCCTTCAGGCCAAAGACCTGCGCGGTGCCCGATTTCGCCGCGATTTTATAGGGCGCGCTGGCAAAATATTTATGCGCCGTGCCGTTAGGGCGGTTGGCGACGCCGTACATGCCATCTTTCGCAATTTCCCAGTAGCCGGAGTGAATATCGCCCACCGGCGGCTCATGCGGTTGTACCCACGGCACCTGTTTACCGTTTTCCGCAGTGCTCATTAACAGGTGCGGGACTTTAACTACGCCGTCGTTAATAAGGATCATTAGCGCTTTACTCATCTGAATCGGCGTCGCTGTCCAGTAGCCCTGGCCGATGCCTACCGGAATCGTATCGCCCTGATACCACGGTTTTTTAAAGCGTTTCTGTTTCCACTCGCGGGTCGGCATATTACCAGAACGCTCTTCTGCAAGATCAATCCCGGTATAGTGACCATAGCCGAACTTACCCATCCATTCTGACAGGCGATCGATCCCCATGTCATAGGCAACCTGATAGAAGAAGGTATCCGCCGACTCTTCAAGGGATTTGGTGACATTCAGATGCCCGTGGCCCCATTTTTTCCAGTCGCGGTAGCGTTTCTCAGACCCCGGCAACTGCCACCAGCCAGGGTCGAAAAGACTGGTGTTACGGGTGATGACGCCAGCGCTTAACGCCGATACGGCGACGTAAGGCTTAACGGTAGAAGCCGGTGGGTAGACACCCTGGGTCGCGCGGTTCACTAATGGCGTGTTCGGGTCGTTAAGCAGCCCGGAGTAATCTTTGCTGGAGATGCCGTCCACGAAAAGGTTAGGGTCGTAACTTGGCATGGATACCAGCGATAGCACGCCGCCGGTACGCGGATCGGTGACAATCACTGCCGCGCGGCTGCCCGCCAGCAGCGTTTCAATATACTGTTGGAGTTTGAGATCCAGCGTCAGGTAGATATCGTGCCCTGCTTGCGGCGGCACCTCTTTGAGCTGGCGGATAACGCGACCGCGGTTGTTGACTTCAACCTCTTCATAACCGGTTTGCCCATGCAGAATATCTTCATAGTAGCGCTCAATGCCCAGCTTGCCGATGTCATGGGTGGCGGCGTAGTTCGCCAGTTTGTTTTCTCTGTCGAGACGCTCGACGTCTTTATCATTGATTTTCGATACGTAGCCGATAACGTGGGTCAGCGCCGATCCGTATGGATAATAGCGGCGTTTATAGCCTTTGACTTCGACGCCCGGAAAACGGTACTGGTTGACGGCAAAGCGCGCGACCTGAACTTCCGTCAGGTTCGTTTTCACCGGAATAGAGGTAAAGCGATGGGATCGGGCGCGCTCTTTTTTAAACGTGGCGATATCGTCGTCGTTTAAATCGACCACGCTGCGCAGCGCATCCAGCGTTTGCTGAACGTTATCCACCTTTTCCGGCATCATTTCAATCTGATAGATAGTGCGGTTCAGCGCAAGGGGAATACCGTTACGGTCGTAGATTATCCCGCGGCTTGGCGCAATGGGCACCAGCTTGATACGGTTTTCGTTCGAGCGGGTCTGGTAATCGGTAAAACGGAGGATTTGCAGATTATACAAATTGGCGATCAGCACGCCGGTCAGCAGCAAAATACCCAAAAAGGCGACCAGCGCCCGACGCACAAACAGTGCGGACTCAGCCGTATAGTCACGAAAAGAATTTTGTCGTTTCATCCGCTGCTTAATCTTCTCAAGACGTCACGATCACTCACGGTGATAAGGGTGGTTGGTAGTGATGCTCCACGCCCGGTACAAACTCTCTGCGACCAGGACCCGAACAAGCGGGTGAGGGAGCGTTAACGCTGAGAGCGACCAACTCTGTTCCGCTGCCGCTTTGCAGGCGGGAGATAATCCTTCCGGCCCGCCAATCAGCAAACTGACGTCGCGCCCGTCCTGTTTCCAGCGCTCCAGCTCATTGGCTAACTGCGGCGTATCCCACGGCTTGCCTGGAATATCCAGGGTAACAATGCGATTCTTACCGGCGGCGGCCAGCATCTGCTCGCCCTCTTTGTCGAGAATGCGTTTGATATCCGCGTTCTTGCCGCGTTTGCCCGCAGGGATTTCGATCAGTTCAAAGGGCATATCTTTCGGAAAACGACGCAGATATTCCGTAAATCCCGTTTGAACCCAGTCGGGCATCTTCGTGCCGACAGCGACAAGTTGCAGCTTCACGCATTAACTCCAGAGTTTTTCCAGTTCATACAGGCGGCGACTTTCTTCCTGCATGACATGCACAATCACATCGCCCAGATCGACGACAATCCAGTCAGCCGCATTTTCGCCTTCGACGCCCAACGGCAACATACCGGCCGCGCGCGACGACTGCACAACGTGGTCGGCAATAGACATAACGTGACGGCTGGAGGTGCCGGTACAAATAATCATACAATCGGTGATACTGGATTTACCCTGAACATCTAAGGCGATGATGTCCTGACCTTTCAGGTCATCAATTTTGTCGATAACAAAATCCTGGAGCGCTTTACCCTGCAAGTTTTCCCCCTGGGTGAATAATTGCGTTATAACGATAGAAAAAAGGCCAACAGGCTGGACCGGAAAGGCGTTGCGAGATTAACGCTAACCTTCCGGCGGGACGCCGTGTAGTATACCTGAATCAGCGGCGATACCGGGACTTATGTCGCCGGATCGGCGTTTAAAGCCAGATTATCATCCCATCCCACGTCACAGAAAGCATCGCCATTTTTGTAAAACAACTTCTGCAACGCTCTGAAAGGTGAAAAAAGCCTGGCTGCGGAGAATAACAGCCTGTCGGGGGCTGTCAATGGGCGAAACCGCTGCAGCGAGAAAAAACGGAAAATTCATCACTCAGGCCGCCAGACGGCACGACTATTTAAGACTTTCAGGGTGGCGAACCCTTCGCATATGTCGATTGCGCTCCAGTTCGCTGCATAACTCTCTGTCAAATGGCGCGTGGTGCTATAAGGTATTTAGCGTTTTCGCCTGGCTAATCCCTTTTTCCGTTAACGGCGTGGGAGCATGTCCGCTATACAACCCGGCGATTGGCCTCGGTTTCGCCATGACGCACCAGCCACAATCGCATGGTATCTCTCATGATGGTTAAATGCGCAAAACCGCAAAACGAGACTCTTCTGTTGACATTGCGCGACATATTACCGGTATAAGCCCTGTTGATTGATATAGTTCAGCACGTTTTCCGGCAACAGATCGTCGCAGGATTCGCCTTTTTCCAGCCGTTCGCGGATGAGGGTTGCGGAGATATTAAGCCAGGGCGTTTCCGCCAGGTAAATTTTACCGGCTGGCAACTGGTGTAGATCGTCCGGCGTATGGGTCAGATGCTGTTCCAGCCACTGCTGGTGTTGTGCCTGCGTCATTTCAAGCGGGTAGCCCGGACGACGACAAACGATCAGGTGAGTGTTATTGAGGATGGTGTCGTAATCATGCCAGGTGGGGAAGTTAAGCAGCGAGTCCTGGCCGATAATAAATGCCAGCGGCGCTTCGGGACCCTGTTCTTCGCGCCATGCTTTCAGCGTCTGCGCAGTGTAAGAGGGCGCGTTTCGTTGTAGCTCGCGTTCATCCAGCGTAAAGAGCGGTTTATCGGCGATAGCCAGCTCCAGCATATATTTACGCTGCGCGCTGGAGGCTTCCGGCTGGGGGCGATGCGGCGGCACATTGTTAGGCATAATAATCACCCGCGATAAGCCGATCAGATTCGCCAGCGTTTCAACCGGTTTAAGATGTCCATAATGCACCGGATCAAAGGTGCCGCCGAATAAAGCCTGTAACGATTTCATATCACCCATCAATAAATACGTCTGCCAGCGCCTTATGGCAGAGCAGGAGCGATAGCCCTTCAAGCTCTGCCCATACTGACTGCCCATAATCCTGTTTGAGCGTAATTTCCGTGCGCGTCAGTAACTGTACGGCCTGGCGAAGCTGTGTGGGATGGAGACGCTGCAACGCGTCGCCGATCATGGAACGACGGTTTTGCCAGACCCGGTGTTTATCAAACAGCGTGCGTAACGGCGTATGAGCGGACTGACGTTTGAGATTTACCAGCAGCAGCAACTCTCGCTGGAGGGTCCGCAGCAGAATGACCGGCTCGCTGCCTTCAAGGCGTAGCTGTTGCAGGATATGCAGCGCGCGTTTGCTTTTCCCCATCAGTAACGCATCCACCCAGTGGAAAGGGGTAAAGTGGGCGGCGTCATTGACGGCCTGCTCCACGCGAGGAAGCGTTAACTTACCGTCAGGCCAAAGCAGCGACAGTCGTTCCAGCGCCTGCGCCAGCGCCAACAGATTGCCCTCATAGCAATAGCACAGTAGTTGATTCGCGGCGTCATCCAGTTGCAAATTCTGTGCTTTCGCTCTGGCGGCAACCCAGCGGGGAAGCTGCGCCTGCTCCGGCGTCTGACAACTGACCTGAACGCTCCGGTCTGCCAGTGCGGTATACCAGGCGGCGTTTTCCTGCGCTTTGGTGAGCTTGTTTCCGCGCACGATTAACAGCAGGTCGTCATGCAGAAGGTCGCCCAGCGTGGCGAGTT
Source organism: Salmonella enterica subsp. houtenae serovar Houten (assembly GCA_900478215.1). Lineage (NCBI taxonomy): Bacteria > Pseudomonadati > Pseudomonadota > Gammaproteobacteria > Enterobacterales > Enterobacteriaceae > Salmonella > Salmonella enterica. The sequence continues at coordinate 3,226,932 of LS483478.1, read as the reverse complement.
GCTCATTCATTGCCGCGTTAGGCCCGTTTTCCGGCAGTTGCAGCGCCAGCGTTTGACGACTGGCGAACAGGCTCATCGCCTGGCAGAGTGAGAAAAGCGATCCCCAGTCGGTACTGGGATCGAGAGTAAAAGCGTGGTGCTCTTCGAATCCTTGCGATGCAGCCGCCAGACGAATAGCGTCCTGGCTTTCCTGCAACAGCAGCGGATCGTTGCCCAATAGCAGATATGCCGCGCGCAGCCCTTCTTTGAGCTGCGCGCGGAGTTGTTCAGGATACAACCTGATCATTAGTTACTCAGCGTAGTGGAGACGCGTGCTGGCGTAGAGGCGGGCGCCGCCGTCTCATTGTCTGCGGTAGCCTCCTCTTTCGTCGCCTGAATATCCGCCGCGCGGACGCTGGTCAGCTTACGAATCAGTTGTTCAGCGGCTTTGTCGTACATCTCCTGAACGATCATGGCCTGCTCGTTATCCTTTGCCAACGCCATTTGCGGGTTATCGAAGAACGAACGGTACACTTTCGTGCTGATAGGATAGATGTCATGGCCCGGAATCAATACCGAGGCGTTGACGGTCATTACCATCTGATATTCCGCCGTCTGGCCGTCCTGGAACACTGACGCCGTATCCTGTGAAATAGTCACCGTTCCAAGCCGCAGAGACGGAACGTCTTTGCGCGTTGTGTCTTTATCAAGCAGGTTGACGTTATTCAGCCGTAACTGATTACGTACCGCACGACTGAGCGGACCGTTTGGATCGCCTGAATCGAGGATCATCGTTTTCATTGAAGCCGGAACCTGCGTAGTGCTACGCAGATGCCAGCCGCATCCGGCAGTGACCAGCACCGCCAGAGATAACAACAGTGTTACCAGATATCGCACGCTTCCTCCCGCGCTTAGCCAACAACCAGATTGAGGAGTTTACCCGGAACGTAAATCACTTTACGCACGGTAACGCCATCAAGATATTTTGCCACCAGATGTTCCTGGCCTGCGCGCTCGCGCACCTGTTCTTCGGTAGCATTTACCGGTACGGTGATTTTTCCGCGCACTTTACCGTTTACCTGTACCACAACCAGCGTGGACTCTTCGACCATCGCTTTATCGTCCGCCACCGGCCACGGCGCGTTATCAATATCGCCTTCGCCTTCCAGCGCCTGCCACAAGGTAAAGCAGACGTGCGGCGTGAACGGGTTAAGCATACGCACGACCGCCAGCAGCGCTTCCTGCATCAGAGCTCTGTCCTGCTCGCTGTCCTGCGGCGCTTTCGCCAGTTTATTCATCAGTTCCATAATCGCCGCAATGGCGGTGTTGAATGTCTGACGGCGGCCGATATCATCGGTCACTTTGGCAATGGTTTTATGCACATCGCGACGCAGCGCTTTTTGATCGTCGTTCAGCGTATCTACGTTCAGCGCCGCGACAGAACCTTTAGCGGTGTGCTCGTAAACCAGCTTCCAGACGCGTTTAATAAAGCGGTTTGCGCCTTCTACGCCGGACTCCTGCCATTCCAGAGTCATATCCGCCGGAGAGGCGAACATCATAAACAGGCGTACCGTGTCCGCGCCATAACGTTCAACCATTACCTGCGGGTCGATACCGTTATTTTTGGACTTGGACATTTTACTCATGCCAGTGTAGACCAGCTCATGACCCGCTGCGTCTTTTGCTTTTACGATGCGGCCTTTTTCATCGCGCTCGACGATAGCGTCAACTGGCGAAACCCAGTTACGTTCGCCGTTCTCGCCGACATAATAGAACGCATCCGCCAGCACCATGCCCTGACACAGCAACTGCTTAGCCGGTTCGTCAGAGGTTACCATGCCCGCATCGCGCATCAGCTTATGGAAGAAGCGGAAATAAAGCAGGTGCATGATGGCATGTTCAATACCGCCAATGTAGATGTCGACCGGCAGCCAGTAGTTTGCCGCTTTCGAATCCAGCATCCCTTCCTGATACTGCGGGCAGGTGTAACGCGCGTAGTACCATGACGACTCCATAAAGGTGTCGAAGGTGTCGGTTTCACGCAGCGCAGGCATACCGTTAACAGTGGTTTTCGCCCACTCGGGATCGGCCTTGATCGGGCTGGTGATGCCGTCCATGACTACGTCTTCCGGTAGGATCACCGGCAGTTGATCTTCCGGTGCCGGGAGCACGGTGCCGTCTTCCAGGGTGACCATCGGGATCGGCGCGCCCCAGTAGCGTTGACGGGAAACGCCCCAGTCGCGCAGACGGTAGTTCACTTTACGTTCGCCGACGCCTTTTTCCGCCAGTTTATCGGCAATGGCGTTAAACGCCGCTTCAAAGCCCAGTCCGTCGAACTCGCCGGAGTTAAACAGCACGCCTTTTTCGGTCAGCGCCTGTGCGGAGAGATCCGGTTCGGAACCGTCGGCGGCCAGAATAACCGGTTTGATGGTCAAACCGTATTTGGTGGCAAATTCGTAGTCGCGCTGATCGTGCCCCGGAACGGCCATCACCGCGCCAGTGCCGTACTCCATCAACACGAAATTTGCCGCCCACACCGGGATCTCTTCGCCAGTTAACGGATGAATCGCTTTAAAGCCGGTGTCGACGCCTTTTTTCTCCATCGTCGCCATGTCGGCTTCGGCAACTTTGGTGTTACGGCATTCGTCGATGAACGCCGCCAGTTCGGCGTTGTTTGCCGCCGCTTTTTGCGCCAGCGGATGACCAGCGGCTACCGCCAGGTAAGTGGCGCCCATAAAGGTATCAGGGCGCGTAGTGTAGACGGTCAGAGTGTTATCGTAACCTTTCACGTCGAAGGTGATTTCCACGCCTTCGGAACGACCGATCCAGTTGCGCTGCATCGTTTTCACAGTGTCAGGCCAGTGGTCAAGCTTATCCAGATCGTTCAACAGTTCATCGGCGTAGGCGGTGATCTTAATAAACCACTGTGGGATCTCTTTACGCTCAACTTTGCTATCACAGCGCCAGCAGCAGCCGTCGATCACCTGCTCGTTGGCGAGAACAGTCTGATCGTTCGGGCACCAGTTAACGGCAGAGGTCTTTTTGTACACCAGGCCTTTTTTATATAGCTCGGTGAAGAATTTCTGTTCCCAACGATAATATTCCGGGGTGCAGGTCGCCAGTTCGCGGCTCCAGTCATAGCCAAAGCCCAACATTTTGAGCTGGTTTTTCATGTACGCGATGTTGTCGTACGTCCATGGCGCCGGCGCAGTGTTGTTTTTTACCGCCGCGCCTTCCGCAGGCAGGCCAAACGCGTCCCAGCCGATAGGCTGCAGCACGTTTTTACCTAACATACGTTGGTAGCGGGCGATCACGTCACCGATGGTGTAGTTACGTACGTGGCCCATGTGTAGTCGGCCAGAAGGATAGGGAAGCATCGACAGGCAGTAATACTTCTCTTTGCTCTCGTCTTCGGTCACTTCAAATGTGCGCTTCTCATCCCAGTGAAGCTGTACTCTGGATTCTATCTCTTCCGGGCGGTATTGCTCTTGCATGGCAGCCAGTAGTCCTGTTTTCAATACAGCTACAAATGTAGCTTTCGAGGTGGTGTTTAGATCCGCATAGCATAGCCCAAACGCCCGCGTCAAAACAGCCTTTCACGCATTCAGCGTCGAATTCCCATACGGATAGTCCTGACAAGAATTTACAGACTCTGTGGGTAGCCTTGCAAAGCGTAACGTAAATAAGGTCTATTATTAAGGCAGTTAACGACCCGGGAGACGAAGCGATGAACAAGGTTGCTCAATATTACCGTGAGCTGGTGGCCTCATTAAGCGAGCGTTTACGCAATGGCGAGCGCGACATTGATGCGTTGGTGGAGCAGGCGCGCCAACGTGCGATGCAAGCAGGGGAGTTAACGCGAACCGAGGTGGACGAACTGACACGCGCCGTCAGACGCGATCTGGAAGAGTTCGCCATGAGCTATGAAGAGAGCCAGGACGACAGCGTCTTTATGCGGGTCATTAAAGAGAGTCTGTGGCAGGAGCTGGCGGATATTACCGATAAAACGCAACTGGAGTGGCGTGAGGTTTTTCAGGATCTTAATCACCATGGGGTTTATCACAGCGGAGAGGTCGTGGGGCTGGGCAATCTGGTATGCGAAAAGTGCCACTTCCATTTAGCGGTCTATACGCCGGACGTGCTGCCGCTGTGCCCGAAATGCGGTCACGATCAGTTCCAGAGAAGGCCGTTCGAGCCGTAATTTATTCTTACCGGATGGCGACGTGTTGCGTCTTATCCGGCTTACAACATGCCCTTTACTCAGGCCGGATAAGCGATAGCGCCATCCGGCGAAAATTATCCGTAAAACGAGAGTCTTTCGGCTAACAGATCGACAAACTTTTGCCGGTCGATATCGACCATCACCGTCGCATTCGGTTTATTCCCGGTCAGAAAATAATAATCCACCACCGTCATCCCTTGGGTATATTTTCCCTGTGTTTCGACGCCGACCCAGCGGTCAATCGTCGTGAAAAGCTCTGGTTTTAATAGCCAGGCTATCGTACACGGGTCGTGCAGCGGTGCGCCGATAAATCCCCATTTTTCATCTTTATGGTATTTGAGGAAGAAGTCGAGCAGTTCGGCAACGATGGTGGAAATGGGGTTGCCAATCGCGCGGAAGCGTTCAATATCGGCGGCGTGAATTTGCGCGTTATGGGTGACATCCAGCCCGACCATCACCACCGGAAGACCTGACTGGAAGACGATTTCGGCTGCTTCCGGATCTACATAAATATTAAATTCCGCGGCGGGCGTCCAGTTCCCCAATCCCATTGCGCCGCCCATGGTCACAATACGCGCAATTTTCGCGTGCAGCTCCGGGTGGCTATTGAGCAGCAGCGCGACGTTGGTCTGCGGGCCGGTGGCGACGAGGGTGACGGGCTGCGGGCTTTCGCGCAGGGTTTTTGCCATCAGCTCTACGGCAGTGCAGTTTTGCGGCGCGAAAGACGGCTCCGGCAGCGCCGGGCCGTCGAGGCCGCTTTCACCATGAACGTTATCGGCGATAATCAGCTCGCGCATCAGCGGTTTGACCGCGCCGCCCGCTACCGGAATATCCGGGCGTTTGAGCAGCGTCAGCATCCGCAGCACGTTACGTAGTGTCTTATCCGGCGTCTGGTTGCCGGCGGAAGAGGTGATTGCTTTTACCTCCAGTTCGGGGGAGGCGAGGGCGAGAACGAGGGCGATAGCGTCATCATGACCCGGATCGCAATCAATAATAATGGGCAGTGCCATTGTGGCTCCTTGTAAGCGGTACTTTGTGACAAGGTTAACGCCCGGCTGGATACGTTTCGAGAAGCGAAGAGGTAAAGCGTGAGATAGCGCGCACTCTGACGTGCGCGCCGGGAATATTAGTGCAGGATTTTCGCAAGAAAGTCTTTTGCGCGATCGGAACTGGGGTTAGCGAAGAATTCCTCTTTTGGCGAATCTTCGACGATTTTGCCTTCATCCATAAAGATCACCCGGTTAGCCACTTTACGGGCAAAGCCCATTTCGTGCGTCACCACCATCATGGTCATGCCTTCGTGGGCCAGTTCGACCATCACGTCCAGCACCTCGTTGATCATTTCCGGATCGAGCGCGGAAGTGGGTTCATCGAATAACATGGCAATGGGGTCCATACACAGCGCGCGGGCAATCGCCACGCGCTGCTGCTGACCGCCGGAAAGCTGGGCGGGATATTTATTGTCGTGCGCCGAGAGTCCAACGCGCTCCAGCAGCTTGAGCCCTTTATCGCGGGCGGCGGCCTTATCGCGTTTCAGTACTTTTACCTGCGCCAGCGTCAGGTTTTCGATGATCGACAGGTGGGGAAACAGCTCGAAGTGCTGGAATACCATGCCCACGCGGGAACGCAGTTTCGCCAGATCGGTTTTTTTGTCGTTCACAATAATGCCGTTAACGGTAATTTCGCCTTTTTGTACCGGTTCCAGACCGTTGACGGTCTTAATCAGCGTGGATTTACCGGAACCCGATGGCCCGCAGACTACCACCACTTCGCCTTTTTTCACTTCTGTTGAACAATCGGTCAGCACCTGAAAGTGACCATACCATTTTGAAACATTTTTCAGGGTAATCATTAAACTGTCCTTTTCTTCAAATAGCTGACCAGCAACGACGCGCTCAGGCTGATAACAAAATAAACGGCGCCGGCGAACAGAATCATTTCGACCTGAGTACCGTCACGCTCGCCGATAGTAGACGCGGTGCGGAAGAAGTCCGCCAGGCTTAGTACATAAACTAAAGAGGTGTCCTGAAATAGCACGATGCCCTGCGTAAGCAACAGCGGCACCATCGCCCGAAACGCCTGCGGCAGAATAATGAGCTTCATCGACTGCCAGTGGGTCATTCCCAACGCCAACGCCGCGCTGGACTGCCCGCGGGAAATACTTTGAATACCGGCACGAATAATCTCGGAATAGTAGGCTGCTTCAAACATGGAGAATGCCACCATCGCGGAGATCAGGCGGATATCGGTTTTCGGCGATAGCCCCAGTACGTTTTGCAGAAAGCCGGGTACAATCAGATAGAACCACAGCAAGACCATGACCAACGGGATGGAACGGAAAACGTTAACATACGCTTTAGCAAACCAGGCGATGGGGGCAAAGCTTGAGAGGCGCATGACGGCCAGAATGGTTCCCCAGACTATCCCCACGACAACGGCGGTGACGGTGATCTTCAGCGTGATGACCAACCCGGCCAGCAGATAGGGCAGTGAGGGAATAATCGAACTCCAGTCAAATTCGTACATTATTTGCTCCCCACGTTGCCCGGCAGGCGGACTTTTCGTTCAACCAGGCTCATGACCAGCATGATAACGGCGTTAATCAGCACATAGGCCAGCGTAATGGCGGTGAAGGATTCCCAGGCGTGCGCCGAGTAATCCAACAGTTTGCCTGCCTGCGCCGCCATATCCACCAGACCGATGGTTGAGGCGATTGCTGAGTTTTTCACCAGGTTCATCATCTCTGACGTCATTGGCGGCACGATAACGCGATAGGCATTCGGCAGCAGGACATAGCGATAAGCCTGCGGCAGCGTTAGCCCCATCGCCAGAGCCGCGTTCTTCTGTCCGCGAGGCAGAGACTGAATTGCGGCGCGCACCTGTTCGCAAACGCGGGCGGCGGTAAACAGTCCCAGACAGATCATTGAGGAGAGGAAAAACTGAATATTGGGATCGAGTTCCGCCTTAAACCACATGCCAAGATCTTCCGGCAACAGTTCAGGCACCACCAGGTACCAGGTGAAGAATTGCACGATCAGTGGCACGTTACGGAACAGTTCTACGTACAACGTGCCCAGCCCGGCGAGGAAACGGTTGGGAACGGTACGTAAAATGCCGAAAATAGATCCTACCAGGAAAGCGATAATCCAGGCGGTAATCGAAAGGGCTACAGTGACCTGAAAACCACTCCATAGCCAGCCGAGATAGGTGGTGTTGCCGAAGGGGGCTTCCTGTAAAAAAATCCCCCAGTTCCAGTCTATTGACATACATCTACTCCGAAAAAAAGGGTAGCAGCGCTACCCTCGAAGATTGTTGCCCGGCGATTTGCGGTTTCAGGCCCGATGGGGAACGACCATCAGGCTTATAGTCTGTCCGTGCTGAGCGACAATCGAGAGGACAGGAGATCCCGCCCCATTTAGTTTTAGTTAGTTAAGCGCTTTATCATTCGGTGCTTTGAACAGGGCTTTCATCTCGTCAGACAACTCGAAATTCATGTTCAGGTTTTTCGGTGGGATCGGATTTTTAAACCACTTATCAAACCACTTCGCCGCTTCGCCGGAGGTTTGCGCCTGGGCGATAGTGTCATCCATTAACTTTTTGAATTGCGGATCGTTTTTACGTAGCATACAGCCGTAGGCTTCCTGAGACTGCGGTTTACCGACAATCTCCCAACTATCCGGTTTCTTCGCTTTGGCACGCTCGCCGGCCAGCAGCGCGTCATCCATCATAAAGGCGACGGCGCGACCGCTTTCCAGGGTGCGGAACGAGTCACCGTGGTCTTTCGCGCTAATAATGCGCATATCCATTTTTTGCTCTTCGTTAAGCTTATGCAGCAAAATTTCAGAGGTCGTCCCGGAGGTTACGACGACCGTTTTCCCTTTCAGGTCCGGGAAATCTTTAATATCGCCGCCTTTTTTAGTCAGCAGTCGCGTCCCGACGACGAAAATCGTATCGGAGAAGGCGGCCTGTTTCTGGCGCTCAAGGTTGTTAGTCGTTGAACCGCATTCAAAATCGAAGGTTCCGTTTTGCAACAGCGGAATACGGTTTTGCGAGGTGATCGGGATCAGCTTCACCTGCAGATCGGGCTTGTTAAGTTTCTTTTTTACCGCCTCCACAATGGCGTTGGAGTAGTCCTGGGAATAGCCGACCACTTTTTGCTGGTTGTCGTAATAAGAAAAGGGCACAGAAGATTCGCGATGCCCGACGACGATCACGCCATTTTTAGCGATCTTGTCCAGGGTGCTACCAGCGGCAGGCGCGCCATCTTCTGCGTGCGCAAGGCCCGCAGACATTCCCATGACCAGCATTGCTGTGGTTAGCTTACGTAATTGCATATCCAACTCCTTTATCATCTGCGCCGTCGACGCATTGATAGTTATTGTGATGTTGTTATTGCCTGCAACTTGCGCGTGCAGTGTTATATGTGTTTGTTAACATTTAGTGTGGCTTGTTGTAAATATTTTGCTGCGATATTGTTTGGTTTTGCGAAGTGCGCCGCACCGTTCAGAGGCAAAAATCCTACATTGCACCGTTCAGGCGCTACCGACAATCGATTTTGGTGCGACCCGGTTGCACAAGCAGCCAGAACAGGTTTGCCATGTTTAACAAAGCAATAGACATGCCAGAATGGGGAAAAGGAGGGTTTCCAGGCCGGATAAATGAAGCGCCATCCGGCCTGGGGAGAGATTATTTCCGTCGTTGTCGCAGACTCATCACTACCGCGCCAAAAGCAAACAGCGCGGTCAGTACCCATAGCGGCCAGTTGCCGGTACGGGCATAGGGGGTTAAACCTGTGGTTGGCGTGACGTTGGTTGTCAACACCTGGCGTGTGAACTGCGGGATCATCGCCTGGATTTCGCCCTGTGGGCCAATCACCGCCGTAATACCGTTATTAGTACTGCGCAGCAAGGGGCGCGCCAGCTCCAGCGAACGCATCCGCGCCATCTGGAAATGTTGCCACGGGCCAATGGACTTACCAAACCAGGCATCGTTAGAAATCGTCAGCAGATAGTCGGTGTCCGGGCGGAAGTTATCCCGCACCTGTTCGCCAAGAATAATTTCATAACAGATTGCCGCCGTCAGCTTATAGTCGTGCGCATGTAACTGCGGCTGGATATAAGGGCCGCGGCTAAAGGAGGACATGGGCAGATCGAAAAACGGCGCCAGCGGACGCAGGATAGACTCCAGCGGAACAAACTCGCCAAAGGGCACAAGGTGATTTTTATTGTAGCGATTAGACGAGTCATAACTGTACGGATTATCTTTGCCCAGCGTGATAATCGTATTGTAGGTGTCGTATCGATTCTGTTTATTGAGACGCGCATCAACAATACCGGTGATCAGCGTGCTATTTTTTTCGCGTAACATCTCGTCCAGCGAACGAAGGAAGGGCTGCTGATTGATTTCGAGATCCGGAATCGCCGACTCCGGCCAGATAATAATCTGTGATTTGCCTAACTCTGGTCGGGTTTCGTTGAGATAAATTTTTAGCGTATTCAGTAGCTGGTTTTCGTCCCACTTCAGCGACTGAGGGATATCGCCCTGCACCAGAGATACCTGGGTCGCTTTGGCCGGTTCCAGCGTAAACCATTGGATATAGCGTAGCGGAAAGGGCAGAGCAAACAGAATCACGGCGGCAGCCAGCGGACGCCAGTTCCGCGTCGCCAATGCCAGCGCTAACAGGCCGCTGACCATCATCAGCAGGAAGTTGATCGCTTCGACGCCCATTACTGGCGCCAGACCTTTTAGCGGGCCGTCGACCTGACTATAGCCAAATTGCAGCCACGGGAAGCCGGTTAGCACCCAGCCGCGTAAAAATTCGGTGATTTGCCATATAGCAGGCGCGGCGATAGCGACGCGCAGCCAGTTGGTTTTTGGCCACAGGCGCGACAACATCCCGGCAAACAGTCCGGTATACAGCGAAAGATAAGCTGCAAGCAGCACCACCAGAAAAACGTTAACCGGGCCCGGCATTCCGCCAAACTGCGCGATACTGACATAAACCCAGTTAATCCCGGTACCGAAAAGTCCGAGTCCCCAGCAATAACCGATGGCGGCAGACTGGAGCGGGCGGCGATTGAATGTTAAGGCCTGCAGCCCGATAAGCGACACTATCGCTGCGGGCCAGACGTCATACGGAGAGAAAGCCAGTGTTCCGCAGGCGCCGAATAATAACGCCAGCAGCAGGCGAATACGCTGGCGCTCAATTAACGAGGCAAATGCCATTTTTAGTCCACTATTGCTGTTATTCGTCCAGTTTAGGCTGGGGCGAGTCATCCGGGATTCTGACATGAACCTGAATAATACGACGACTATCGGCCATCGCCACTTTGAACTGGTAACCATCAATGTCAATGGTTTCGCCGCGGGCCGGTAAATGGCCGAACGCCTGCATCACCAGTCCGCCGATGGTATCGACTTCTTCATCGTTGAAGTGGGTGCCGAAAGCGTCATTGAAGTCTTCAATCGACGCCAGCGCGCGAATCGTCCAGGTATGGCGGCTAAGCTGACGGAAGTCGATATCGTCTTCTTCGTCATACTCATCTTCAATTTCACCAACAATCAGTTCGAGGATATCTTCGATAGTCACGAGGCCGGAAACGCCGCCGAACTCGTCAATTACGATCGCCATATGGTAACGCTGGGAGCGGAACTCCTTGAGCATACGATCGACACGTTTGCTCTCCGGTACGACAACGGCGGGGCGTAACACTTTGTCCATGCTGAAGGCTTCGGCATCGCTGCGCATAAACGGCAGCAAATCTTTGGCCATCAGAATCCCTTCAATGTGATCTTTATCTTCGCTGATCACCGGAAAACGCGAGTGGGCGGACTCGATGATAACATCGAGGCATTCGTCCAGGGTCTGGTTGCGTTTCAGGGTAATCATCTGGGAACGCGGGATCATAATATCGCGAACGCGCTGGTCGGCGATGTCCATTACCCCTTCGAGCATGTCGCGCGTATCTTCATCGATAAGCTCGTTCTGCCCGGAATCACGGATCAGCGCCAGCAACTCATCACGGTTTTTGGGTTCACCGTGGAAAAGCTGGCTGAGTAGCAGGGAAAAAAATCCCTTTTTACTGTTTACTGTGTCACTACTGTGTGAATTGTCGTCGCTCATGGCGTCGTATGGGTTCTCATGTTAGTTAATGTGTTGCACATGCGCGTAAATTCAGCACATGGCGGTGTGAGCCGGCCTGCAAGATTTCGGCATCCTATTCCTTCTCGGCAATGTACGGATCCTCATAGCCCATAGCAAGCATAATCTCCGTTTCGAGAGACTCCATCTCTTCCGCCTCCTCATCGTCGATATGATCGTAACCCAACAAATGCAGGCTACCGTGCACGACCATGTGCGCCCAGTGCGCTTCCAGCGGCTTGCCTTGTTCCTGCGCTTCCTGCTCCACGACCTGACGGCAAATAATCAGATCGCCCAGTAGCGGCATTTCAATGCCGGGAGGGGCTTCAAACGGGAAGGAGAGAACATTCGTGGGTTTATCTTTCCCGCGGTACGTCAAATTAAGGTCGTGGCTTTCGGCCTCATCCACCAGACGGATTGTGACTTCCGCCTCTTCCTGAAACTGCGGAATAACGCCGTCCAGCCAGCGTTGAAACTGAGCTTCATCCGGCAGGCCCGCGTGGATTTCACAGGCCAACTGTAAATCGAGGATCACCTGGCTCATTTCTGTTCCTGCTCCTGGGCTTCACGCTTACGCTCCGCCGCCAGCGCCGCTTTGCGTTTTTGTTCGGCCTCTTCCCAGGCTTCATAGGCGTTAACAATGCGGGCAACGACCGGATGGCGCACCACATCTTCGCTGTGGAAAAAGTTGAAACTGATTTCATCTACTTCCGCCAGCACTTCAATGGCATGACGCAAGCCGGATTTGGTGTTGCGTGGCAGGTCAATCTGCGTCACGTCGCCGGTGATCACCGCTTTCGAGTTAAAGCCGATACGCGTCAGGAACATCTTCATCTGTTCGATAGTGGTGTTCTGGCTTTCATCCAGAATGATAAAGGCGTCGTTTAACGTGCGCCCGCGCATATAGGCCAGCGGCGCGACTTCAATCACATTACGCTCGATAAGCTTCTCGACTTTTTCAAAGCCGAGCATTTCGAACAGCGCGTCATATAGCGGACGCAGGTACGGGTCCACCTTCTGACTTAAATCGCCCGGCAGAAAGCCCAGTTTTTCTCCGGCTTCCACAGCCGGACGGGTCAGAAGAATACGGCGAATCTCCTGGCGCTCCAGGGCGTCTACCGCAGCGGCGACCGCAAGATAAGTTTTACCGGTACCCGCCGGGCCGACGCCGAAGGTAATGTCATGATCGAGAATATTGGCGATGTACTGCGCCTGGTTCGGGGTACGCGGTTTAATCACGCCGCGCTTGGTTTTGATATTGATAGCTTTGCCATAGTCAGGCACGTTTTCCGCGCTCTGTTCCAGCACCCGCGCTTCTTTGATCGCCAGATGAATTTGTTCCGGTTCGATATCCTGAGTCTGGCCACGCATCGGAGCGGTATCGACATACAGACTTCGCAAAATATCTGTCGCCGCGGTCACGCAAATCGGACGACCGGTCAGTTTAAAGTGATTGTCACGACGGTTGATTTCAATACCGAGACGACGTTCGAGCTGTTTAATATTGTCATCAAACGGCCCGCAAAGACTCAACAGACGGGCGTTGTCTGCGGGCTCAAGGGTAATTTCGCGAGTGTCTATATTCAAACCGTTCCTCTTGTATCTGTATTGCCGGACGACGGATGGCTACCGGCCTTAAGGAAATTATTCACGCCAGTGGGTAAAGGCGCAAGCATTGCAATGAAGATGGGGATGAAGGGGGAAAATTGCAAGGCCCGTCTGGCGACGGGCCATAAGGATTAAGGCTGGTAGAATCCTACGCCCAGCTCATTTTCTTTACGAGTACGGGCAATGACGGACGCCGGCGTTTCGGCGACGCGCAGCCCCATTTCATCTTCGGTACGCACCACTTTCCCGCGCAGGGAGTTCGGATAGACGTCGGTAATTTCCACATCGACAAACTTACCAATCATCTCCGGCGTGCCTTCAAAGTTCACCACCCGATTGTTTTCGGTACGGCCAGACAGTTCCATAATGTTTTTACGCGACGTACCTTCCACCAGAATGCGCTGTGTCGTGCCGAGCATACGGCGGCTCCATGCCATCGCCTGCTGATTGATACGCTCTTGCAGAATATACAGACGCTGCTTCTTCTCTTCTTCCGGTACGTCATCAACCATATCGGCAGCCGGCGTTCCCGGACGCGCAGAGAAGATAAAGCTGTAGCTCATATCAAAGTTGACGTCAGCGATAAGCTTCATGGTTTTTTCGAAATCATCGGTAGTTTCGCCAGGGAAACCGACGATAAAGTCAGAGCTTATCTGAATGTCCGGCCGCGCCGCGCGCAGTTTACGGATGATTGCTTTATATTCCAGCGCAGTGTGGGGGCGCCCCATCAGATTCAACACGCGATCGGAACCGCTCTGTACCGGCAGATGCAGGAAACTGACCAGTTCCGGCGTATCGCGGTACACCTCGATAATATCGTCAGTGAACTCAATCGGATGGCTGGTGGTAAAGCGAATACGGTCAATGCCGTCGATGGCGGCAACCAGACGCAGCAGATCGGCAAAGGTGCCGGTGGTGCCGTCGTAGTTTTCTCCGCGCCAGGCGTTAACGTTCTGGCCCAGCAGGTTGACTTCACGCACGCCCTGCGCCGCTAGCTGGGCGATTTCGAACAGGATATCGTCTGAGGGACGGCTGACTTCTTCACCGCGGGTATACGGCACCACGCAGTAAGTACAATATTTATTGCAGCCTTCCATGATGGAAACGAAAGCGGTCGGGCCTTCTGCGCGCGGTTCCGGCAAACGGTCGAACTTCTCGATTTCCGGGAAGCTGATATCTACCACCGGGCTGCGGTCGCCACGCACGGAGTTAATCATCTCCGGCAGGCGGTGCAGGGTTTGCGGACCAAAAATAATGTCGACGTAATGGGCGCGTTGACGAATGTGCTCGCCTTCCTGGGAAGCCACGCAGCCGCCGACGCCGATAATCAGATCGGGATTCTTCTCTTTTAACAGTCTCCAGCGACCTAATTGATGGAAGACTTTTTCCTGAGCCTTCTCGCGGATTGAGCAGGTATTCAACAGAAGCACATCCGCCTCTTCCGCCACGTCGGTCAGTTGATAGCCGTGGGTGGCGTCCAGCAGATCGGCCATCTTCGATGAATCGTACTCGTTCATCTGACAGCCCCAGGTTTTAATATGGAGTTTTTTAGTCATTGACTTGCTCTTGCGAAATAGTGGCTGAAAAGCAGGGCGCATAGTGTAATGCTTTGGCGCGGTTGTGACCAGTATGACTGACGTCAGCCCTAATGGGTAAAAAATCCTGTAAACTTGTCTAAAACGTAACAGGATGAATGACCATGACAAATCAACCAACGGAAATTGCCATTGTCGGCGGGGGAATGGTCGGCGGCGCGCTGGCGCTGGGTCTGGCGCAGCAAGGGTTTACGGTGATGGTAATAGAACATGCCGCGCCTGCGCTGTTTGTGGCTGACAGCCAGCCTGACGTGCGGATTTCGGCCATTAGCGCGGCATCCGTAGCGCTGCTCAAGGGGCTGGGCGTTTGGGAGGCGGTGCAGGGAATGCGTAGCCATCCTTATCGGCGACTGGAGACCTGGGAGTGGGAAAACGCCCATGTGGTGTTTGACGCTGCCGAACTCAAGCTGCCGCTGTTAGGCTATATGGTAGAGAACAATGTCCTGCAACAGGCGCTATGGCAGGCGCTGGAAGCACACCCCGGCGTGACGCTGCGCGTTCCGGCTTCGCTGACGGCATTGCATCGCCGCCACGATGGTTATGCGCTGGAACTGGCCGACGGCGAATGTATTACGCCGAAGCTGGTGATTGGCGCCGACGGCGCGAATTCGCAGGTTCGACAGATGGCAGGAATTGGCATCCATGCCTGGCAATATGCGCAGTCGTGTATGCTTATCACCGTCAAGTGTGAAAATGCGCCAGGCGACAGCACCTGGCAGCAGTTTACGCCAACGGGGCCGCGCGCTTTTTTGCCGCTGTTCGATGACTGGGCGTCGCTGGTGTGGTACGACGCTCCAGCACGTATTCGCCAGCTACAAGGTTTATCGATGGCGCAATTGCAGATGGAAATTAACCAGCACTTTCCAGCTCGTCTGGGGGCCGTGATGCCTGTCGCGGCGGGCGCGTTTCCGCTAACCCGTCGTCACGCGTTGCAGTATGTGCAACCGGGGCTGGCGCTGGTAGGCGACGCGGCGCATACCATTCATCCGCTGGCCGGACAGGGCGTTAACCTTGGGTATCGGGATGTTGATGCATTGATTGATGTACTGGCGAATGCCCGTAGCTATGGCGAGTCCTGGGCCAGCCATTCGGTGTTGAAACGCTATCAGACGCGGCGCATGGCAGATAATTTTATGATGCAAAGTGGAATGGATCTGTTTTATGCCGGGTTCAGCAATGAACTGCCGCCGCTGCGTATTTTACGCAATATGGGGCTGATGGCGGCGCAGCGCGCAGGTGTTCTGAAGCGTCAGGCGCTGAAATATGCGTTGGGGTTGTAGGATGTTTTATGCCTGATGGCGCCGTGCTTATCAGGCCTGCACTGTAGGGCGAGTAAGCACAGCGCCCCCCGGTGTTCCGGACAGAAAAGCAAAAAGCTCACCGAAGCGAGCTTTTTTAAGGTGGCTGGGGTACGAGGATTCGAACCTCGGAATGCCGGAATCAGAATCCGGTGCCTTACCGCTTGGCGATACCCCAATTGTTATACTGCTGTATAGTTTTTAAATTTGGCTGGGGTACGAGGATTCGAACCTCGGAATGCCGGAATCAGAATCCGGTGCCTTACCGCTTGGCGATACCCCAATTTAGTATCAGTATCATGCCGGAATCGAACCGGTGGCTTACAGCCAGGAGATACTTCAACAAATTGTTTTCGGATTACCGGGCGAACCCGATGTCCCTGAATATGGTGGCTACGACGGGATTCGAACCTGTGACCCCATCATTATGAGTGATGTGCTCTAACCAACTGAGCTACGTAGCCAGATGATCTCTTCGATGGCTGGGGTACCTGGATTCGAACCAGGGAATGCCGGTATCAAAAACCGGTGCCTTACCGCTTGGCGATACCCCAATACCGTCGCGGTGAACCGCAAACTCGAAGAAATATGGCTGGGGTACCTGGATTCGAACCAGGGAATGCCGGTATCAAAAACCGGTGCCTTACCGCTTGGCGATACCCCATCCGTACAACGCTTATCGGTGAATGGTGCGGGAGGCGAGACTTGAACTCGCACACCTTGCGGCGCCAGAACCTAAATCTGGTGCGTCTACCAATTTCGCCACTCCCGCAAAAAGATGGTGGCTACGACGGGATTCGAACCTGTGACCCCATCATTATGAGTGATGTGCTCTAACCAACTGAGCTACGTAGCCATCTTTTTTCGCGTTACCTTATCGGCGTTGCGGGGCGCATTATGCGTATTGAGCCTTGAAGCGTCAACCTCTTTTTCATCGAAAAACGTTGGAAAGCGTCTGTTTGGTTAGGTTGCGAACAGCGTGACGCAATATTCGGCAATTATTGGTGAGTCATCGTTTTTCTGAAAGGGGGTTGCCATAAAAAAGAGCCCTAAGGACTCTTTCGCTATGGTTAATTTACTGGTACGCCGACTGATGCACGCCGACCGCGCGGCCTGACGGGTCATCCATTGTTTTGAATGCTTCGTCCCACTCAATGGCTTTGGCGGAGGAACAAGCCACGGACGGGCCGCCTGGTACGCACTCCGCCGCGCTCGGCACCGGGAATAACTCTTCAAAAATTTCCCGGTACAAGTACGCCTCTTTAGACGACGGTGTGTTGTATGGAAAGCGGAAGCGTGCGGTTTCCAGTTGTTGATCGGAAATCTGTTTCGCCGCCACCTCTTTTAGCGTATCGATCCAACTGTAGCCTACACCGTCAGAGAACTGCTCTTTCTGGCGCCACGCGACGCTGGCCGGCAAATAAGACTCGAAGCACTCGCGCAGCACGTGTTTTTCCATTTTGCCGTTGCCGCACATTTTGTCCTGCGGGTTGATACGCATCGCCACGTCGAGGAATTTTTTATCCAGAAACGGTACGCGCGCTTCCACGCCCCAGGCGGACATCGCTTTGTTGGCGCGGGCGCAGTCATACATATGCAGCGCCTGTAGCTTACGGACCGTCTCTTGATGTAACTCTTTGGCGTTCGGCGCTTTATGGAAGTACAGGTAGCCGCCAAACACTTCATCGGAACCTTCGCCGGAGAGTACCATTTTGATGCCCATCGCTTTGATCTTACGCGACATCAGATACATTGGCGTTGAGGCGCGGATAGTGGTCACGTCATAGGTTTCAATATGGTAAATCACGTCGCGAATCGCATCCAGACCCTCCTGGACGGTGAAATGAATTTCGTGATGTACGGTGCCGAGGTGGTTAGCCACTTCCTGGGCCGCCTTCAGGTCAGGCGAACCTTCCAGACCCACCGCAAAAGAGTGCAACTGCGGCCACCAGGCTTCGGAGCGCTCCTGATCTTCGACGCGACGAGCGGCGAATTTTTTGGTGATCGCCGAAATAATTGACGAGTCCAGGCCGCCGGAGAGCAGTACGCCGTAGGGCACGTCGGACATCAGGTGGCTTTTCACCGACTCTTCCAGCGCCTGGCGCAGCTCGTTTTTGTCGGTGACGTTGTCTTTTACCGCATCGAACTCAAACCAGTCGCGCTGATAGTACTGGCGGATCTCCCCGTCTTTGCTCCATAGGTAGCTGCCCGCCGGGAACTCTTTAATGGTGCGGCAGACCGGCGTCAACGCTTTCATTTCTGAAGCGACGTAGAAGTTGCCGAATTCGTCATAGCCCATATAGAGCGGAATAATACCGATATGGTCACGGCCAATCAGATAAGCGTCTTTTTCGCTGTCATACAGGGCGAAGGCGAACATTCCCTGTAAATCGTCAAGGAAATCCGGCCCTTTTTCCTGATATAGCGCGAGGATGACTTCGCAGTCGGAGCCGGTCTGGAACGTGTAACGATCGCCATACTGCGCGCGTAACGTCTGATGGTTATAAATTTCACCGTTCACCGCCAGCACGTGACTTTTCCTGGCGTTATACAGCGGCTGAGCGCCAGCGTTAACATCAACAATCGACAAACGTTCATGCGCGAGGATCGCGTTATCGCAGGCGTAGATGCCGGACCAGTCGGGGCCGCGATGGCGCATCAGGCGTGACAGTTCAAGGGCTTTTTTACGCAGTTCTGCTGCATCTGTTTTGATATCGAATACGCCGAAAATAGAACACATAGCCTTCTCCGTTAATCTGTTGCATCGTACTTTTTGTGTTTGCTTGATTAAAAAATGCCGCAAAGGCGTGGAAGGCGCAAGGGGTTTGCCGTCTGAAAAATGAAAAACGCAATCGTCATTGTTGATTAGTGAAAAATGATTACGTATTGTGCGAATTTATTGATGGATCTTTAATTTTATAGTGGTTTAATTGAATTTTGTTTTTCCTGATGGCGTTTCGCTTATCAGGCCTACAATGTTGTTCGAACCGTAGGCCTGAAAGCTGTGCGCCATCAGGTAGGGGACAGGTTTAGATAACGTCGATCTCGGCGACGGAAGGGTAAATCCAACTCGGGCGGAACGGCATACTGTCGATGTCATTGATCGTTGATACGCCAGAAAGCACCAGAATGGTCTCCAGACCGGCCTGGAACCCCGCCAGAATGTCGGTGCGTAGGTTGTCGCCGACGATAACGGTCTCTTCCGAGTGCGCCTGCATTTTGTTTAACGCCGCACGGATGATCCACGGGCTTGGTTTGCCGACATAAAACGGCTTCCGGCCGGAAATTTTTTCAATGCCTGCGCACAGCGCGCCGCAGGCCGGATAAAAACCGCGACCGTGGGTATCCGGGTTGGTGGCGATAAAGCGCGCACCATTGGCGACGAAAAATGCTGCTTTATGCATCATATCCCAGTTGTAGGAGCGGGTCTCTCCAACGATGACAAAATCAGGGTTCACATCGGTAATGGTAAAACCCGCTTTATAGAGCTCGTGAATGAGCGCGCCTTCGCCCACGACATACGCTTTCTTACCTTCCTGACGGCGCAGAAAATCGGCTGTCGCCATTGCTGAAGTATAAAACACGCTGTCCGGCACGTTAACGCCAGCGGTGGCAAAACGGTTCGCCAGATCCTGGCCGGTTTGCGACGGGTAATTGGTCAGCAGCACCAGCGGCAGACCTTTTTCCAGAATCCCCGTCAGAAATTCCGCCGCACCGGGTACGGCTACGTTGTCGTGCATCAGCACGCCGTCGATATCGCAGATTACATTCTTGATGGTCATGAACTACCCAGGGAATTTGTGAATAATCCGATACTATAAGAGCGCATCAACTTTCCAGCAAACGTTGCAGCAATGTTCCGTTGAGCATGGCGCGTTTAACTAAGGCAAATGCGCCGATAGCAGAACGGTGATCCAGCGTGGAGCGTACCACCGGCAAATTTTTGCGAAATGCCTTTAACGCCTGCGTATTGATACAACTTTCTATAGCTGGCAACAGGACTTTATCGGCTTCAATGATCTCGCCGGCAATGACGATTTTTTGCGGATTAAACAGGTTGATAGCAATGGCGATCGTTTTGCCCAAATGGCGACCAACATGCTCAATGACTTCCGAGGCCAGACTGTCGCCCCTATTTGCCGCCTTACAGATGGTTTTAATCGTGCAGTCGTCAAGCGGAACACGGCTTTGATAGCCTTGTTTAAGCAAATTCAGCACCCGTTGTTCAATCGCCGCATTGGCGGCAATGGTTTCCAGACAGCCGAAATTACCGCAGTGGCAGCGCTCGCCCAACGGCTCCACCTGAATATGTCCAATTTCGCCGACGTTGCCATTACGGCCAATGAAGATGCGCCCGTTGGAGATAATTCCGGCGCCTGTACCGCGATGGACGCGCACCAGAATCGAGTCCTCGCAATCCTGACTGGCGCCGAAGTAGTGTTCCGCCAGCGCCAGGCTACGGATATCGTGCCCCACGAAACAGGTAACGTGAAACTGTTTTTCCAGCGCGTCGACCAGTCCCCAGTTTTCAACCTGAATGTGCGGCATGTAACGAATCACGCCGCTTTCCGGATCGACAAGCCCTGGCAGGATCACCGAGATAGCGATCAACTCACGGATTTTACGCTGGCAGCTATCAATAAAGGCGGCGATAGTGTTGAGCAGCGCGTGTTCCAGCGTCTCCTGGGTGCGCTCCGGCAGCGGATAATGCTCCTCAGCAACCACTTTACTGCTCAGATCGTAGAGCGTTAAGGTGGTGTCATGACGACCCAGGCGAACGCCAATGGCATGGAAGTTGCGGGTTTCCGTGACGATAGAGATAGCGCGGCGGCCTCCGGTAGAGGCCTGCTGATCGACTTCTTTGATCAGCCCGCGTTCAATGAGTTGACGCGTAATTTTCGTTACGCTGGCGGGAGCAAGCTGGCTTTGCTCGGCAATTTGTATGCGCGAGATAGGACCATGCTGGTCAATGAGGCGGTAAACGGCCGCGCTGTTAAGCTGTTTTACGAGATCAACGTTACCTATCTGAGCTTGTCCGCCTGGTGTCATATTCTCACTTACTCAAGTCAACGACCTCGTCACCATTAACGATGGTCTTGATAATTTTAAAATCGTGGGTGAATGCGGTTAGGTTCGCGACTTTACCGGGCGCAATGCTACCGAGATGCTTATCAACGCCGATAGCGCGAGCCGGATAGAGCGTTGCCATGCGCAGCACTTCATCCAGCGCGATGCCGCAATGCGCGACCAGGTTGCGTACGCCTTCAATCATGGTTAAGGACGAACCGCTCAACGTACCGTTTTCATCCACACACAGCCCATTGCGGTAGTATATTGTTTTACCTGCGAAAATGAACTGCTCAATATTGGCCCCCGCCGGTGCGGTGGCGTCTGTCACCAGACAAAGTTTGTCGCCTTTCAGGCGCTTGGCATTGCGAATGTTGGCGTAGTCGACATGCAGACCATCGGCGATAACGCCGCAATAAATATCCGCTTCGTCCAGGATAGCGCCTGCGAGACCGGGCTCACGGCCTGTAATATACGGCATCGCGTTAAACAGGTGAGTCGCAAAGGTAATCCCGGCGCGGAATCCCGCTTTTGCCTCTTTTAACGTTGCGTTGGAGTGGCCTGCGGAAACCACAATGCCCGCATTCGCCAGTTTAGCGATTACGTCAGCAGGCACCATTTCCGGCGCGAGTGTGACTTTGGTGATGACGTCGGCATTATCGCACAAGAAATCGACCAGCGCAGCGTCTGGTTTACGCACGAAATCAGGATTATGGGTGCCTTTTTTTACCAGATTAAGCCAGGGGCCTTCCAGGTGGAGACCCAGCGCCTGGTGCGGATGTTTTTCCAGGTACTCGCGCATGACGCGAATGCCCTGTTTCATCAATTCGTCGCTGGTAGTGATAAGCGTTGGCAGAAAGTTGGTACAGCCCGATTTTTCATTGGCTTTCTGCATAATTTCCAGCGTTTCAACGCTGACGGCTTCTGCGGTATCGTTAAACTGCACGCCGCCGCAGCCGTTTAGCTGCACATCAATAAAACCGGGGGAGAGAATGGCCCCATTCAATGAGCGTTGTTCTATTTCCGGCGGCAGTTCGGCCATCGGACAAACGCGGTCAATCAGGCCATTAGCGACAACAAGCGCATGGTCATCAAGAATTTCGTGACCGGTATAGATCCGGCCCTGGGTTAAAGCATACATTCCGACCCCCGATATCAAAAATTTACCGTCCCGCGTTGACTGGCGGGGCGGAGACAATATTACAGACCTTTAATATTTTCTGCTTCTAATTCATTGAAATATTTCAATGTTTTAACTTTAAGCTCCATGGTGGACGGCTCATCGCATACCACAACCGCTTTCGGATGGAGTTGCAGGCAGCTAATGGTCCACATGTGGTTGACGTTGCCTTCAACCGCCGCTTGCAGCGCCTGGGCTTTTTGATGGCCCAGCACCAGAATCATCACTTCTTCCGCATCCAGCAACGTGCCCACGCCTACCGTCAGCGCATATTTCGGCACCTGGTTTACGTCGCCGTCAAAGAAGCGGGAGTTCGCTACGCGAGTATCATGAGTTAACGTTTTGATACGGGTACGGGAAGCCAACGAAGACGCCGGTTCGTTAAAGGCGATGTGACCGTCGTTGCCGACGCCGCCCATAAACAGATGGATTTTACCGTAAGAACGAATTTTTTCTTCATACTGACGGCATTCTGCATCGATATCCGGTGCGTTACCGTTGAGAAGATTGATGTTTTCTGCTGGAATATCAACGTGATCGAAAAAGTTACGATGCATAAAGCTGTGGTAGCTTTCCGGGTGCTCTTTCGGCAGGCCAACATATTCGTCCATATTAAAGGTGACCACATGCTTAAAGCTGACCTCGCCCGCTTTGTGCATCTCAACCAGCGCTTTGTACGCCGTTAGCGGCGTGCCGCCGGTAGGCAGTCCCAGGACAAAGGGACGATCGGCGGTCGGTTTGAACGCATTAATACGGTTAACGATATGGCGAGCGGCCCATTTGCCAACCTGTTCTGCGGTACTCAGGGGGATCAGTCTCATTCTTCACCTCAATAATCAATGTCAAAATTTGGCGGATCGTATTAAGCGTAACCTGGATATCCAGGGTTAGTGTTCAATCCGTCTTGATTTTTTGAATCATAAAATAAGTTTTCCATGTTAGCCAGTGGATGGTGGGGGGGATTACGATATTTAGTGATTATAATCACAAAAAGCACCAGTTTAATTTGCGAGGCGAATTAATTTTCCACACACTCTGCAGGAGATGATCTCACCGTTCGATTACAGAACATCACGTTTTTAACGTTTGCAGCACAATAAAAAACGGCTTCAAAGAAGCCATATCGGCGTCTCGTAGGGGGAATAAGATGAATATTTTAGGTTTTTTCCAGCGGCTGGGTAGGGCGTTGCAGCTCCCTATCGCCGTGTTGCCGGTGGCAGCGTTGTTGCTGCGATTCGGCCAACCAGATTTGCTGAATATGCCGTTTATCGCGCAAGCGGGCGGATCTATTTTCGATAACCTGGCGCTGGTTTTCGCTATCGGCGTGGCATCCAGTTGGTCTAAAGATAGCGCGGGCGCGGCAGCACTGGCGGGAGCCGTGGGTTACTTCGTCATGACCAAAGCGATGGTGACGATTAACCCGGAAATCAACATGGGCGTGCTGGCGGGGATTATTACCGGTCTGGTCGGCGGCGCGGTTTATAATCGCTGGTCTGGTATCAAACTGCCTGATTTTCTCAGTTTCTTCGGCGGAAAACGTTTTGTGCCGATCGCAACGGGCTTTTTCTGTCTGGTGCTGGCCGCTATTTTCGGTTATGTCTGGCCGCCGGTACAGCATGGCATCCATGCAGGCGGTGAATGGATCGTTTCCGCAGGCGCGCTGGGTTCCGGTATCTTTGGCTTCATCAACCGTCTGCTGATCCCAACCGGTCTGCATCAGGTACTGAACACTATCGCCTGGTTCCAGATTGGCGAGTTCACCAATGCCGCAGGCACTGTATTCCACGGCGACATTAACCGCTTCTATGCTGGCGACGGCACGGCGGGGATGTTTATGTCCGGTTTCTTCCCGATCATGATGTTTGGTCTGCCAGGGGCCGCTCTGGCGATGTATTTCGCTGCGCCGAAAGAACGTCGTCCGATGGTGGGCGGTATGCTGCTGTCTGTCGCGATCACCGCGTTTCTGACTGGCGTAACCGAGCCGCTGGAATTCCTGTTTATGTTCCTGGCGCCGCTGCTGTATCTCCTGCACGCCATTTTGACCGGTATCAGCCTGTTTGTCGCGACGCTGCTGGGTATCCATGCGGGCTTCTCTTTCTCGGCAGGCGCGATTGACTATGTACTGATGTATAACCTGCCAGCGGCCAGCAATAACGTCTGGATGTTGCTGGTGATGGGCGTTGTATTCTTTATCATCTACTTCCTGCTGTTCAGCGCGGTTATTCGTATATTTAACCTGAAAACGCCGGGCCGCGAAGATAAAGTCGATGATATGGTAACGGAAGAAGCCAACAGCAACACTGAAGAAGGGTTAACACAACTGGCGACCAGCTATATCGCTGCGGTTGGCGGTACGGACAACCTGAAAGCGATCGATGCGTGTATTACCCGTCTGCGTCTGACCGTGAATGACTCTGCTCGCGTTAACGATGCGGCCTGCAAACGTCTCGGCGCTTCCGGCGTGGTTAAACTGAACAAACAGACCATTCAGGTTATTGTCGGCGCGAAAGCGGAATCGATTGGCGATGAAATGAAGAAAGTGGTGGCGCGGGGCCCGGTCGCGGCAGCGTCTGCTGATGCGGCTCACGTTGCAACACCTGCTCCGGCGGTCAAACCCCAGGCGGTGCCGAATGCGGTGACTATCGCTGAGCTGGTCTCTCCGATTACCGGTGAGGTAGTGGCGCTGGATCAGGTACCGGATGAAGCCTTCGCCAGCAAAGCGGTCGGTGACGGCGTGGCGGTGAAACCCACCGATAACACCGTGGTTTCTCCGGCGGCGGGCACTATCGTGAAAATCTTCAACACTAACCACGCGTTCTGTCTGGAAACCGAAAAAGGCGCGGAGATCGTTGTCCATATGGGTATCGATACCGTAGCGCTGAATGGTCAGGGCTTTAAGCGTCTGGTAGAAGAGGGTGCAGAAGTAACGGCGGGTCAGCCGGTTCTGGAAATGGATCTGGACTTCCTGAACGCTAATGCGCGCTCCATGATAAGCCCGGTCGTTTGCAGCAATATTGATGACTTCAGCAGTCTGGTCATCAAAGCGGATGGTCACGTGGTGGCGGGTCAAACGCCACTGTACGAGATTAAAGGCAAATAAGACTTTTATTTGTCCGATAGGCATAGGCCGCCATTCGGCAGCATACTGTGAAGCACAAGCGGCGGAGAAACCTTCGCCGCTTTTTTTATAGTAATCAGTCCCCATATTTTCGTCTGATACGTATTTTGCGTAACTAAAGGTTGTCAGTCTGTCCGGCTTATAAGATCATATGCCGTTATACATTGGTTACGCTTTGAGGAATCCACGATGAGTGAGGCTGAAGCCCGCCCGACTAACTTTATTCGCCAGATTATTGATGAAGATCTGGCGAGTGGTAAACATACCACTGTCCATACCCGTTTTCCGCCGGAGCCGAATGGCTATCTGCACATCGGCCACGCGAAATCTATCTGCCTGAACTTTGGCATCGCGCAAGATTATCAGGGCCAGTGCAACCTGCGTTTCGATGACACCAACCCGGTAAAAGAAGATATCGAGTACGTTGATTCGATCAAAAACGACGTCGAGTGGTTAGGCTTTCACTGGTCTGGCGATATTCGCTACTCCTCCGATTACTTTGACCAACTGCACGCCTATGCGGTCGAGCTCATCAATAAAGGCCTGGCCTACGTTGACGAGCTGACGCCGGAGCAGATCCGTGAATACCGCGGCACTCTGACTGCCCCTGGCAAAAACAGCCCGTTCCGCGATCGCAGCGTAGAAGAAAACCTCGCGCTATTCGAAAAAATGCGTACCGGCGGTTTTGAAGAGGGTAAAGCCTGCCTGCGCGCCAAAATCGATATGGCGTCGCCGTTTATCGTGATGCGCGATCCGGTGCTGTATCGCATTAAATTCGCCGAGCACCATCAGACCGGCACGACGTGGTGCATCTATCCGATGTACGACTTTACTCACTGCATCAGCGATGCGCTGGAAGGTATTACCCATTCTCTGTGTACGCTGGAGTTCCAGGACAACCGTCGTCTGTACGACTGGGTGCTGGACAACATCACTATTCCGGTTCACCCGCGCCAGTACGAATTCTCGCGTCTGAATCTGGAATATACGGTGATGTCCAAGCGTAAGCTGAATCTGCTGGTGACTGACAAACACGTCGAAGGCTGGGATGATCCGCGTATGCCGACTATTTCCGGACTGCGCCGTCGCGGCTATACCGCGGCCTCCATTCGGGAGTTCTGCAAACGCATTGGCGTCACCAAGCAGGACAACACCATTGAGATGGCGTCGCTGGAATCCTGTATTCGCGAAGATCTGAACGAAAACGCGCCGCGTGCGATGGCGGTAATCGATCCGGTAAAACTGGTTATCGAAAACTACCCGCAGGGTGAGAGCGAAATGGTTACCATGCCTAACCATCCGAATAAACCGGAGATGGGTAGCCGTGAAGTGCCGTTTAGCGGTGAGATCTGGATCGACCGTGCGGATTTTCGCGAAGAGGCTAACAAGCAGTACAAGCGTCTGGTGATGGGCAAAGAAGTGCGCCTGCGTAATGCCTACGTCATTAAAGCGGAGCGCGTAGAGAAGGATGCCGAAGGGAATATCACCACCATCTTCTGTACCTATGATGCCGATACGTTGAGTAAAGATCCGGCTGACGGGCGTAAAGTGAAAGGCGTAATCCACTGGGTTAGCGCAGCACATGCGTTGCCGATTGAAATTCGTCTCTACGATCGTCTGTTCAGCGTGCCGAATCCGGGCGCCGCGGAGGACTTCCTGTCCGTTATCAACCCCGAATCATTAGTCATTAAGCAGGGGTATGGCGAGCCGTCGCTGAAAGAAGCTGTAGCAGGAAAAGCTTTCCAGTTTGAACGTGAAGGCTACTTCTGCCTCGACAGTCACTATGCAACGGCCGATAAGCTGGTCTTTAACCGCACCGTGGGCCTGCGTGATACCTGGGCGAAAGCGGGCGAATAAGCTCTGCGCCAACAGGCGAGTGCTGTAAAAAATACCTTATCAACGCCGCGTTCTGCGGCGTTTTTTCTCTGCATTTCTATGTCGATTCTCTTTTTTGCGAGGCGAATTAATTATTATCCGAAAATTATTGATCTGATAAATAATTCTTAATCTAAACGTTATTAGCGTCAGGTCAACAGGAGACAATTATTTTCATGCGTATGGAAAACAAGTCAATTTTCTTTCTGGCAGTCTGCTTTCCTCACCAGGAGTCGAATGTAACAGAAAGCAATTAAATATGTGCGGTTGCTCATATTATTACATACTAGTTACAGAAAGAGATTGATAATTCGCATCGCGAAAAATAGTCTATTTAACGTGGTTAATGAGGTTTCTCAGCGCTACTTTTTATTTTTATTTTTTCGCTGTTCGCTTTTGTCGGCAGCAATTTATACGTCAAAGAGGATTAACTTATGCGTACGTTTAGCGGCAAACGTAGTACGCTGGCTCTGGCTATCGCCGGTATCACAGCAATGTCGGGGTGGATCGTTGTTCCGCAGGCGCAGGCCTCCGGCTTTTTCGACGACTCCACGTTAACGGGCGGCATCTATTATTGGCAGCGTGAACGCGATCGTAAAGATGTGACCGACGGCGACAAATATAAAACTAACCTTTCTCATGCGACCTGGAACGCTAACCTGGATTTTCAGTCTGGTTACGCCGCGGATATGTTCGGTCTGGATATTGCGGCATTTACCGCGATTGAAATGGCAGAAAACGGCGACAGCGGTCATCCAAACGAAATTGCCTTCTCGAAAAAGAATAAAGGCTACGACGAAGACTATTCCGGCGATAAGAGCGGTATCAGTCTTTATAAAGCCGCAGCGAAATTTAAATATGGCCCAGTCTGGGCGCGTGCCGGTTATATTCAGCCTACCGGTCAGACGCTGTTAGCGCCGCACTGGAGTTTTATGCCGGGTACCTATCAGGGGGCGGAAGCCGGCGCCAGTTTTGACTATGGCGATGCGGGCGCGTTAAGTTTTTCCTACATGTGGACTAACGAATATAAAGCGCCGTGGCATACCGAAATGGATAAGTTTTATCAGGCGGATAAAAAAACCAATGTGGACTATCTCCACTCCATCGGCGCGAAGTACGACTTCAAAAATGATCTGGTGCTGGAAGCGGCGTTTGGTCAGTCCGAAGGCTATGTCGATCAATATTTCGCGAAGGCCAGCTATAAATTTGATTTAGGCGGCAATCCGTTCACCACCAGCTACCAGTTCTACGGCGCGCGAGACAAAGTAGACGATCGCAGCGCGAATGATATTTACGACGGTACGGCCTGGCTGCAGGCGTTGACCTTCGGCTACAAAGTCGCGGAAGTGGTTGATCTGCGTCTGGAAGGCACCTGGGTGAAAGCGGACGGTCAGCAGGGCTATTTTCTGCAACGTATGACGCCAACCTACGCCTCTTCAAACGGCCGTCTGGATATCTGGTGGGATAACCGCTCCGACTTTAACGCTAACGGTGAAAAGGCGGTTTTCTTCGGCGCGATGTATGACCTGAAAAATTGGGATCTACCAGGATGGGCCGTCGGCGCGTCTTATGTTTACGCCTGGGATGCCAAGCCGGCAACCTGGCAAAGTAACCCGGATGCTTACTACGACAAAAACCGCACTATCGAAGAGTCCTCATACAGTCTGGATGCGGTCTATACCCTGCAAGAGGGGCGCGCCAAAGGCACCATGTTCAAACTGCACTTCACCGAATACGACAACCACTCCAATATTCCAAGCTGGGGCGGTGGTTACGGCAACATCTTCCAGGATGAGCGTGACGTGAAATTTATCGTTATTGCGCCATTCACTATTTTCTGATGTCCGATGCGGCAGGCTGCAGGTCTGCCGCGCTGTTGAGGAACGACCTATGAAAAAAATTTTACTCATCGCCAGCATGACCGCCGGTTTGGCGGCCTGCGCGTCATCACCCGCGCCGGAAGAAGATAGCCGCCTGAAAGAGGCGTACAGCGCCTGTATCAATACCGCGCAGGGCTCGCCTGAGAAGATAGAGGCCTGCCAAAGCGTACTGAATGTCCTTAAAAAAGACCGCCACCATCAGCAATTTGCTAATGAAGAAAGCGTGCGGGTACTGGACTATCAGCAGTGCATTCAGGCGACGCGCACGGGTAACGATCAGGCGGTCAACGCTGACTGCGATAAGGTCTGGCAGGAAATTCGCAGTCATAATAACGCGCAATAAAACCCTGCCTTGCCACCCACGGGGGAATGTTTTTCGCCCGTGGTTTTTTCAGGATTTATTTTCTGCCGCGATATAGCCGCGACTCAGACGTACAAACAGCATCGCCGTCGCGGCAAGTCCACATAATGCCGCGCACATCAGCCACCAGCCGGGCGAGCTTTTGTCGCCGGTTAACTTTACCAGCGCGGTAGAGATGGCCGGCGTCAGGCCGCCAAAAATCGCCGTCGCCAGGCTAAAGGCCAGCGAGAAACCAACGGTACGCACATAGACTGGCATCACTTCGGTTAACGCCGCGACCATTGCGCCGTTATACATGCCAAAAAAGAAAGAGAACCACAGCAGTACCAGCGTCATGCGGGTAAAGTCGGGCGCGGCGGTCAGCCACTGCATGACGGGCCAGGTGGTGATCAGCGCCAGCAAAGTAATGCCCATTAACACAGTGCGACGGCCAATCCGGTCGGAAATCGCGCCGCCAATGGGTAACCAGATAAAATTGGACACGCCCACCAGCATGGTGACGATCAAACTGTCCCGCGCGCTGAGATTAAGCACGGTTCTGCCATAGGTCGGCGTATAAACGGTGATAAAATAAAACGTTGTGGTGGTCATCGCCACCAGTAGCGTTCCGGCCGTGATAATGCGCCAGTTTTTGGCGATAGTCGCAAAAATTTCCCTGGTGTCGGGGCGATGCTTGCGTTGTAAAAACGCCTCTGTTTCTTGTAATGAACGGCGTAAAACAAAGATCAGCGGAATGATCATACAGCCGATAAAGAACGGAATTCGCCAGCCCCACTCCGATATCGCGTCGTGTCCCAGCGTGATATTCAGGCTATAACCAATCAACGCGGCAACAACGATCGCGACCTGCTGACTGGCGGATTGCCAGCTGGTATAAAACCCTTTATTGCCAGGCGTTGCGATTTCGGACAGATAGACCGAGACGCCGCCTAATTCCACGCCTGCCGAAAATCCTTGTAATAACCGGCCTGGCAGCACTAACGCCGGTGCTGCCAGGCCGATGGTTTGGTAGCCGGGGACGAGGGCGATGAGCAACGTACCGCAGCCCATAATCGCCAGTGTCACCATTAGCCCTTTACGACGTCCGATTCTGTCAATATAGGCGCCAAGCACAATCGCGCCGACAGGGCGCATTAAAAAACCGGAGCCAAAGACGGCAAAGGTCAGCATTAATGAGGCAAATTCGCTTTCCGCCGGAAAAAACGTTCTGGCGATATAGGTGGCGTAAAATCCGAACAAGAAAAAATCAAACTGTTCAAGAAAATTGCCGCTTGTTACGCGCAGAATTGCGCCGAACGTGCCGACGCGCGATGTTACAGGTGTGTGTTGTGCCATAGGGTTTGCTCTCCACTGTCTTTATTGTTTTATGGGTAAGATGCTGCGGGTTCAGTTGTCTGTATCCCCCGCATGTTTTCCGCGTCGCTTCTCAACTGCCCATTTGAGTAAGGCCGCGCAGCGGAAAAATCCGTGGGCGAATTTTCCGTAGGGAAGGGTGAGAAAGAGCGCCATCACCACGCCTAAATGGAGCGCCAGCAGTATGCCCATTCCGCTGGTATCTCTGCCTGCCAGCAGCGCCAGCCCGGTAAGACTGGTTAAGAACAGGAGCAGAATAAAGCCGCGATCCATGGGTTTCTGGCGCGCATCGCCATGTAACGGCGACCGCCGCAGATTGAGCCACAGTAGCCCGGCCGGGCCGATAAGCAGACCGATACCGCCCAGCGTGCCAAGCATGACCGGCAGGCTAAAAAACGGGTAGGGCGCTTCCCAACCGGCGACGTAGTGATAGCCCGTCGCCACGACTGTGGCGGCAAAACAGAGCATAAAACCGTAAAAGGTAAAGTGATGAAAGCGACGGCGCAGCAGCGTGAACGCATCGTCCGCTTCGTTACAGCCTTTGCCGTGTCCGCCGTCGAGATATTTCAGCGTTAACGCATTGTGCGAAGCTTCCGCAATCTCCGCCGAACGCGGTACGCCCGGCGAGATCTCCCGCCAGAAGCGGATTACGCCTACCATAAGCAAACCGATTGCCAGCACAAAAACTGAGCCAAACATCCATGCCAGCAGGCTGTGCGGAAAAATTTGATAGAAGTCACCGGCCAACGGCGGATGAATCAGCGACCCTTTCAACGCCATCGCCAGTAATAAAAAGAGCGTCAGACCGACTATCAGCGCCAGCGCGACGGTGATCCCCGCCCGACGGTATAACGCGCCAAAAGCAGCGGGCTGGGCATACTGTTGATACGTCTCCAGGCGGGCTTGCGCCATCGCTTTCGGCACGTTAATGGCAAATTCATGGGGCGGCGCGTACTGACACGCGTGCAGGCAGGCGCCGCAGTTATGACATAAATTCGCCAGATAATGAATATCGGCTTTACCGAATTCGAGTCGCTGGGTCATCGCCGGAAATACCGCACAAAAACCTTCGCAGTAGCGACACGCGTTACACACTTGCATGACGCGTTCGACCTCAGCTTCCGGTTCGGTAAGCACGGTGGCCTCAATGATTAGTTTTTCAAGCTGTTTCATGATGCGCCTCCTTGTGCGCCGCGCGGGCAGCTTCTATCCCCGCAATGCGGCCAAAGGTTGTGCCGATAGACATGCCTACGCCTGCGGTATACCCCTTGCCCAGTACATTTCCAGCCATCATCTCGCCGGCAACGAACAGGTTGCGGCTTGGATGACCGGCAAAATGCACAGCGGCACGTTCATTTACTTTCAGGCCCAGATAGGTAAATGTGATGCCTGGTCGCAGCGCATAACCGTAGTAGGGCGGCGCATCAAGCGGGCGCGCCCAGTGGGTTTTCGCCGGCGTCAGGTTTTTAGTGGCGCAGTCATCAAGCAAGGTATGATCAAAATGACCGGGTTGGCAGGACTGGTTATACTGCATGACGGTATGGGTAAATTTTTCCGCGTCCAGCCCTAACTGACAGGCCAATTCAGCCAGCGTATTGGCCTGTGCGCCAGGAAAAACCGGCGGCATAAAGTGGCCGATGGCTTTGCTGTCAATAATCGAATAGCCAATTTGTCCTGGCTGTTGAGCAACCAGACGCCCCCAAATGGCGTAACGTTTCGGCCAGAAATCTTCACCTTCATCATAAAAACGTTCGGCGTCGCGATTCACGACAATACCCAGCGATACACAATCAACGCGAGTACAAATACCGCCGTCGTACAGCGGCGCCCTGGCATCAATCGCTACGCAGTGCGACTGGGACGGATCGCCAATGATATCCGCGCCGGCATCCATCATAAATTTCAGCAATACGCCCTGGTTAAAACGCGTGCCGCGAATCAGAAAATTATCCGCGGGCCATTCGCCGCGGGCGTTTTCTCCCCAGGCCTCCCGCAGCCATTCACGGTTTGATTCGAAACCGCCAGCCGCTAACACGCAGGCTTTGGCGGTAATACGTTCGTTGCCCGCCAGCGCTGCCACGAATTCGCCGTTATGAAGTTCAAGTGCGTGAACCGGCGTGTTATAGCGAATCTGCACGCCCAGCCGTTCGGCGCTACGGTAATAGGCATTGACGAGCGCTTTTCCGCCGCCCATAAAAAACGCATTGGTGCGTGCGACATGGAGCGCCCCCGATAGCGGCGGTTGAAAATTAACGCCATGTTTGCGCATCCAGTCGCGGCATTGCGAAGAGGTGCGAATGACCAGCCGCGCCAGCGCTTCGTTGGTGTTGCCGTCGGTGACTCGCCACAGATCCTGCCAGAACTCCTCTTCAGGATAGCTTTCCACCAGCACATCCTGCGGCGCATCATGCATACAGCGCAGGTTTCGTGTGTGCTGAGAATTTCCGCCGCGCCATTCCCGCGGGGCAGCCTCCAGCAGCAGAACCGATGCGCCCGCTTCCCGTGCGGTCAGGGCGGCGCATAATGCGGCATTGCCTCCGCCTATCACCAGTACATCAACCATCTTATGCTCCCGTACCATTTAACTATTTGTTAAATTTGTAATTGAAATGTATACGAACAAATAAGCGGCGCGCTATCAGGTAGCGCTAAACAGGGGTTTAGTAAGCGTAAAGGGTTGCGCCAGGCCATTCGCCGGCGTCGACTAACTGACGCATAACTTTGGTAAGGACTACTCTGGCGGCAAGGCCGGCGGGCGTCAGTTCATCATCTGACAGGCTGACTAAAAAATTGGGGCGGCTGAGTACCGGATTATGGACGCCAATCACGCGTAGCGTGTCATTATCCAGATGAGAAATCGCCGCGCCGGGCTGTAACGTGGCGCCAAGGCCGTCGCGCACGGCGCGCATCAACAACGCCAGGCCGTCAATTTCCGCGACGATCTCAACGTTAAGCGCATGTTCCTGGCAGACAGCGTCCAGCCTGCCGCGCAGCCCGTGTCCCTGGCTTGGCATAATGAGCGGAATGTCTGCCAGTTGTTCAGGTGTGATCGGGTTATCAGGAAGCGCCGCCAGCAGGGCATGGGAGCCAATCAGAAAAAGCTGTTCTTCAAGGATCGGTCTGGCGCTCCAGCGCAGGATTTTATCTTTTTGAAAGACTACGGCTAAATCAATCTGGCGGGTATTGATCATTCTTTCCAGATTACCGGACAAGCTTTCCACCACATGTAGTCGGACATCGGCATAGTTTTCCTGCATGGCATGGAGAAACGGTATACCCAGTATAGAGGCGGTACTGGGGGCCATTCCTACGCTCACATGACCGGAAAGGCGCGCTTCTCTGGCAGCGAGAATCGCGTCGTCGGCATGACGCAGGGCGAGTTGCGCCTGTGAATAAAAGGCCAGCCCGGCGTTGGTTGGCGTTACGCCGCGCGAGGTGCGCTGCAACAGACGGATGGCGAGCTCGTTTTCCAGACGGGACATCTGTTGACTTAATGCTGAAACGCCAATATCAAGATCCTGTGCGGCGCTGCCCATACTGCCGGTTTCAATAATACGCACGAAATAGCGTAACTGGCGAAGCTCCATTCCTGCTCTCCTGAGATGCGATAGCGTTTTTTACATTAAATCAACATCAAGCGGCAGGAAAGAGGAGGATATAAAAAAGCCAACCGGGCGGTTGGCTCTTCGAAAGATTTACACTTATTTAGTCGCGTCATCGTGCGCGTGCTCGTCTTCGCGGCAGTCGCCATCAGCGCAGTGGCCATAAAGATAGAGGCTGTGATTAGTTAAACGAATACCGTGTTTCGCCGCAATTTCACGCTGGCGCGCTTCAATAGAGTCATCACTAAATTCAATCACTTTTCCGCAGTCAAGGCAGATAAGATGGTCGTGATGATGCTGTTGCGTCAGTTCAAAAACGGATTTACCGCCTTCAAAATTATGGCGGGTCACGATACCGGCATCGTCAAACTGGTTCAGCACACGGTACACGGTTGCCAGACCGATTTCTTCACCCATGTCGATCAGGCGTTTGTATAAATCTTCCGCACTGACGTGATGGTTATCTGGTTCCTGAAGAACTTCCAGAATTTTTAAACGAGGAAGCGTTACTTTCAGGCCAGCCTTCTTTAATGCGGTATTGTTGTCAGTCATGCGGAATCTGTCCTGTTGCTAAACGATTCACTTCATTAGAGAAGTGACAGAAATTGCACTCAAGATAATGCGTATCATTATAGGACTGCCATGCCGAAATGAAAACCGCAAGTCTCTCGCAGATGTTAATAAAACTGTGGTTTTGCCTGCAAATTCTGGCGCCACCTGATTACACCCGGACATTGTACAGGGATGGGTGCGAAAGTTACAAATTTGTAGCAATTATTTTGATTGGTCTTGTCTATTGATGCGGCGCAGGCATAACACTGCGCCGCATAAGATTAGGCGTTGAGGATGTCGTCGAGGTGTAGTTCAGCCGAAATTTGCTTAACCCATTTTTCAACACGCTCGGCGGTCAGTTCAGGCTGACGGTCTTCGTCAATCGCCAGGCCGACAAAATGATCGTCGTCAGCCAGACCCTTAGAGGCTTCAAAATGATAGCCTGCGGTTGGCCAGTGACCCACAATCGTGGCGCCGCGCGGTTCAATAATGTCGCGAATAGTGCCCAGAGCATCACAGAAGTATTCCGCGTAGTCTTCCTGATCGCCACAGCCAAACAGCGCCACCAGCTTACCGTTAAAGTCAATCTCTTCGAGAGTTGGGAAGAAGTCATCCCAGTCACATTGCGCTTCGCCATAGTACCAGGTTGGGATGCCCAGCAGCAGAATGTCATACCCTTCCAGGTCTTCTTTACTGCTTTTTGCAATGTCATGCACATCGGCAACGTCTTTACCAAGCTGTTTTTGAATCATTTTTGCGATATTTTCGGTATTACCGGTGTCGCTGCCGAAAAAGATGCCAGTGATTGCCATGAGTAAAATAACCTCTTGAAACTTATTGAAATGGTGGTGGCGAATTGCCCACGGATAAGGGCAATCATAGCAGAACAGGCAGATATGCGGAAACAGCAATCACGCGGGACTGCACGCTCTGCTACACGAAATATGAAACAAAACTTGTTTTCAGACTAAACCCTGGCCGCGCAGCGCCATAAGCTGCTTCATTAATATCTCTTCAATGAGCTCGCTGCGGCTAATGTTGCGCGCTTCGGCCAGCTCATTCAGCGCGTCAACCGCTTGTGCGTTGAGTTTTAATTCGACACGTTTGAGGCCACGAACTTTGTCGCGTTTTAACTGGTTACGCTTATTGATGCGTAACTGTTCATCGCGCGAAAGCGGATTCGTTTTAGGTCGTCCCGGGCGACGCTCGTGCGCGAACAGATCTAATGTCGTACGGTCCGTTTGTTCTTTGGCCATGATTTTGGTGACTTCGGGGGAAACAATCAGCCAGGCTTATGCCCGGATGGATAGCGCGCCATCATACATCAGCAAGGAAGCGACGCCAACGCCCGCGCGCGTAATCGCGCACAGGCGATGAGTTTTTAATCAGTTAGCGCTTATCCTGCAGATAACGGCGGATGGCGCGCAGAACCGCCTCTGGTTTTTCGGCATGTACCCAGTGGCCCGCGCCGGCGATCACATGCGCGCGCGCCAAAGGGAATTGCGCCAACAGCGCGTCGCGGTACGCTTCGGTCACGTACGGCGAGTTACCGCCGGGAATAAACAGCGCCGGATGTTCCCAGGGCGGAATGGTTTCCCAGCCGACGATATGCGGGTACTGCTCCCATAATACCGGAACATTAAAACGCCATTCGCCTTCAGC
This sequence comes from Salmonella enterica subsp. houtenae serovar Houten, assembly GCA_900478215.1. NCBI lineage: Bacteria > Pseudomonadati > Pseudomonadota > Gammaproteobacteria > Enterobacterales > Enterobacteriaceae > Salmonella > Salmonella enterica. The sequence continues at coordinate 3,190,439 of LS483478.1, read as the reverse complement.
CCAGGATTTTAACAGAAACTGGATCACGCCTTCTTCGTTGAGATGCCGGCGCATAATCCCTGCCGCCTGTTGGCGGGATGTCGCGTCGGATTCGCTGACGGCGTTAATGGCCGCGAAAATGCGATCGTGGCGACGAACGTGATAATCCACGGGGGCGATATCAATCGCGACCAGACGATCGATGCGATCGGGCGCCAGCGCCGTCAGCGCCATTACCGCTTTTCCGCCCATGGAATGACCAATAAAAGTCGCTTTTTCAATTTGCTGCGCGTCAAGCGTATCCAGCAGATCCTGGGCCATTGCCGGATAATCCATGACCGGATCGCGCGGCGATAAACCATGATTGCGCATATCGACCTGAATAATGTCGTGATCGGTCACCAGATCGCGCGCCAGCACGCCGAGGTTGTCCAGGCTGCCAAACAGACCATGAACGAGAACGATGGGGGAATTATTGTGCAGGTTTTGTGCAGATTGCGCTCGGATATTTAATTTCATGGCAAAGTTCTTTTTTTCGCTCTGTCGGGTTAGGGTATTATGTTGACCATTCTGCCACTGGGCTGCAACCTCTAAGGTTTACTCCGAGTTTTTTTGTCAGCCGGGCTTAACGCTATCCGCTGTTGGGATTTGTTCCTATAATCCCAATGACTTGTATTCAGCAAAGACATCGCACTGGATTAAGATGAAAACGATTGAAGTTGATGATGAACTCTATAGCTATATTGCCAGCCACACCAAGCATATCGGCGAGAGCGCATCCGACATTTTACGGCGTATGTTGAAGTTTTCCGCCACGACACAGTCAACTGCTTCGGCGGCGAAAGGGGCACCTGCGGCGCAACCCGTCGCAGAAGCGAAACCGGTCAATCCGGTAAAAGACAAAGTTCGCGCGATGCGTGAGCTGCTGTTGTCTGACGAATATGCCGAGCAGAAAAAAGCGGTCAACCGCTTTATGCTGATTCTGACTACACTCTATTCACTGGATCACCACGCGTTCGCGGAGGCGACGGAGTCGTTGCATGGTCGCACGCGCGTCTATTTTGCGGCGGATGAACAAACGCTGCTGAAAAATGGGAATCAAACTAAACCTAAGCACGTTCCCGGCACGCCGTACTGGGTGATCACCAACACCAACACCGGCCGTAAATGCAGCATGGTCGAACACATCATGCAGTCAATGCAATTCCCGGCGGAATTGATTGAAAAGGTTTGCGGAACAATTTAACCCTTGCATTAGAAGGACCAGGCAATGGCAATCCACAACCGCGCAGGGCAACCCGCGCAACAGAGTGATTTGATTAACGTCGCCCAACTGACGGCGCAGTATTATGTACTGACACCGGAGGCAGGGAATGCAGAACATGCCGTAAAATTTGGTACCTCCGGCCATCGCGGTAGCGCAGGTCGTCACAGTTTCAACGAACCGCATATTCTGGCAATCGCCCAGGCGATTGCTGAAGAGCGGACGAAGAACGGCATTACTGGTCCCTGCTATGTGGGGAAAGACACTCATGCGCTCTCGGAACCAGCCTTCATTTCCGTGCTGGAAGTGCTGGCGGCAAACGGCGTAGACGTTATCGTGCAGGAAAATAATGGCTTCACGCCAACGCCTGCCGTGTCAAACGCTATCCTGGTCCATAACAAGAAAGGCGGCCCGCTGGCAGACGGTATTGTGATTACGCCGTCGCACAACCCGCCGGAAGATGGCGGAATTAAATACAATCCGCCCAATGGCGGCCCGGCGGATACCAACGTCACTAAAGTGGTAGAAGATCGCGCCAATGCGCTGTTGGCGGACAGCCTGCAAGGCGTTAAGCGCATCTCTCTGGATGCGGCAATGGCTTCGGGCCACGTTAAAGCTGTAGATCTGGTACAGCCGTTTGTCGAAGGGCTGGCGGATATCGTTGATATGGCGGCGATTCAGAAAGCCGGTTTGACGCTGGGCGTTGATCCGCTGGGCGGCTCCGGTATCGAATACTGGAAACGTATCGCTGAGCATTACAAACTTAACCTGACGTTAGTCAACGATCAGGTTGATCAAACCTTCCGCTTTATGCACCTTGATAAAGATGGCGCGATCCGCATGGATTGCTCCTCCGAATGCGCGATGGCGGGTTTGCTGGCGCTACGTGACAAGTTCGACCTGGCTTTTGCCAACGATCCGGACTATGACCGTCATGGTATCGTGACGCCTGCGGGGCTGATGAACCCGAACCATTATCTGGCGGTCGCTATCCACTATCTGTTCCAGCATCGTCCGCAGTGGGGCAAAGACGTGGCTGTCGGTAAAACGCTGGTCTCTTCCGCGATGATTGACCGCGTGGTGAATGATTTGGGACGCAAGCTGGTGGAAGTGCCGGTGGGCTTCAAATGGTTTGTTGACGGTTTGTTCGACGGCAGCTTCGGTTTCGGCGGAGAAGAGAGCGCGGGCGCTTCGTTCCTGCGTTTCGACGGTACGCCGTGGTCTACCGATAAAGACGGTATCATCATGTGCCTGCTGGCGGCGGAAATCACCGCCGTTACCGGGAAAAACCCGCAAGAGCATTACAATGAACTGGCTGCGCGTTTTGGCGCGCCGAGCTATAACCGTCTGCAGGCGGCAGCGACATCGGCCCAGAAAGCGGCGTTGTCTAAACTGTCTCCGGAAATGGTGAGCGCCAGCACGCTGGCAGGCGACCCGATCACTGCGCGTCTTACCGCAGCGCCAGGTAATGGCGCATCGATTGGCGGCCTGAAGGTAATGACCGACAACGGCTGGTTCGCCGCGCGTCCATCCGGTACGGAAGACGCTTACAAGATCTATTGCGAAAGCTTCCTGGGGGAAGAACATCGCAAGCAGATTGAGAAAGAAGCCGTTGAAATCGTTAGCGAAGTATTGAAAAACGCCTGATGGGTGATACGGAAGAAAAAGGAGCCGTAAGGCTCCTTTTTTGTATTAACGTCTGGCCTGATAGCGCTGCGCTTATCAGTCCTTTATTCGCTCTGAGCCGCCAGGTGTCGGCGGCAGGTGAGGGCGTCGCATTCAATACGCACCACGCACACCGCTTTCATCATATCTTCCCGATAACTGAAGGTTTTTCCCGGATCGGTCTGGCGCATAATGACGTCCAAACCGTAGCGCATCTCCTCGCGCGTTTGCAATATCGATGCCAGGCCGGTAGCGAAAACGCTGGTGTAGGCGTAACTATAATCACAGGGATCATCGGCGCGCAGTAATGCGTGGTCGCCGTCCATTTCAACGCATACTGCCGGGTTCTTGCGTAACAGACGCATCTTTTTCCCGGTACGTGCGCCGTGAAAATAAAATATCCAGCGCCCGTTCTGGTACTCATAGCCAAAATTTACGGGGACAACATACGGGCAGAGATTGTCGTTAAACCCTATCCGACACACTTCGTGTTTACCGAGAATAGCCAGTATTTCTGCTATATCAGTGACTTCCCGTTCTGGATTACTCATTTCTGTTATCTTATTCAAAGAGTGAAAATGCCCGGACTACCGTTACCGCAGCCCGGGCGCGCCATCAGCCGTGTTTATTTTTCAATTCAAAACGCGGTGAGACCAGGCCGTATAACGTCCAGCCGAGGAAGGTCACAATTGAGCCGTACAGCATGGCTTCTTCACCGGAGGAATATAGCGCGTAGAAGCTATACATCGCGCCAACAAAGGCCACGAAGTTAGCGACTTTCGCTTTTGATGACGGCACATTCGCCATTTTCTGAATGATAACCAGCGCGGCCATCGACAGAATGTACGGAATAATGTTCGTCACCACCGCCAGGTTAACCAGGACGTTAAACTGACTATTCAGCGACGGGCTAATGGTCATCAGCGACAGGCCAGTCTGAATAATCACAATAATCAACATCCCCTGTACCGGCGCGTCGACTTTCGTTACGCGAGAGAAGACTTTCGGGAAATAGCCTTCGTCAGCGGAGGATTTAAAGACCTGGGCGATAGTGAACTGCCAGCCCAGCAGTGAGCCGCAGCAGGACATCACCATCAGCGCCATGATCACTTTCCCTACCGCAGGCGTGAACATCTGTGCAAACGCCAGACCAAACGGTGCCGTGGAGTTCGCCAGATCCATGTTCGGCACAATCCCGGCAATCACGTTAGTCGAAACGATATAGATGACCGCCGCGCCCAGCGTACCGCCCAGTACCGCGATGGGGACGTTCTTTTCCGGATTCTCGACCACGTCTGCGTTGGCGCAGGCGGATTCCAGTCCAAGAAATGCCCACAACGTCATCGCGATGGAAGAACCGACCGCGCTAAAGAACGGAACATGGTGCGGGTTCCATGAGGCCACGTACATGCTGGGGCTAAACCAGAACCAGCCGATGATGCACAGGCCGACAACCGGGATGATGACGCCCCAGACGGTAACGCTACTGATCTGTCCGGTAATACGCGCGCCGCCAAAGTTTGCGATGGTACAAATCCACAGTACAGCGATAGTCGCCAGACCGATCTGGAGTGGCGTCAGCGCGGCGCCGAACAGCTCGGTGCCATAGCCGACAGCGGAGATGGCGATAGCCACGTTGGCGATCAGCAGCGAGACGCCGTAGGTATAGTTCGCCATAAAGTTGCCGGATTTACCGAAGGCATATTCGGCGTAACCGCCCATGCCGCCGGATTTACGGCTAAACATACCGCATTTCGCAAACGCCCAGGCCAGCGCCATCGAGCCGACGGCGGTGACCAGCCAGGAGATAATGGATATCGTGCCGACTTCAGACAGCTTGGTTGGTAGCATGATGATCCCGGAGCCCATCATGTTGACCATAGTCAGAATTGTGAGCTGCACGACACCCATTTTATTGGATTTAGGTTTACTCATAATTTTTCCTCCTTCAGCAGGGAGCGCTGCGCGTCGCGAGATTTAATGACGTAGCACCAGACCTGCTTACGGCCGTCGTGTTCTTCGATATAAACGCCCTGCAGTTCAGGCGCAAAGCCCGGCAGCAGGTTGATCCCCTCTTCCAGTGCGCTGAAGTAACGCAGAACAGAACCGCCCCAGATTTCACCCGGAACGACGCACAGTACTCCCGGCGGGTAAGGCAGAGCGCCTTCAGCCGCGATACGACCTTCCGCTTCCGGCAGGCGAACCAGTTCGACCTCACCGCGTAAATAGGCGTAGTTGGCCTCTTGCGGATTCATACTGACTTTCGGGAAATGGGACTTACGGAACATCTCTTTTTGCAGTTGTTTCACGTTGTGCCGCGCATAGAGATCGTGCATCTCCTGGCAAAGCTGACGCAGGGTATAGCCGGCATAACGCGCTTCATGCTGTTTGTAGATGGACGGTAATACTTCCGCTAACGGCGCATCGGCTTCCAGCAGTTTTTCGAAACGAGCCAGCAGAGCGACAAGCTGTTGCAACTTCGCCATGTCTTCTGCCGGCGTCAGCAGGAACAGAATGGAGTTGAGATCGCATTTTTCCGGCACAACGCCGTTCTCGCGCAGGAAGTTGGCGAGGATTGTGGCAGGAACGCCAAAGTCTTCATATTCGCCGCTCGCTGCGTTGATGCCCGGCGTGGTGAGCAGCAGTTTGCAAGGGTCGACAAAGTACTGATGTTCGGCATAGCCTTCAAACGCATGCCAGTGTTCGCCCGGAACGAAGTGGAAGAAGCGCAGATCGCTGGCGATCTCCGATGTCGGGTATGACTGCCACGGCTTACCATCGATCAGTTCAGGTACGAACGGACGGATGTGATGACAGTTTTCGAGGATCAATTTACGGGCATCGATGCCGTTAACCACGCAATCCATCCACATATTGCGACCACTGACGCCTTCGTGCATTTTGGCGTTAACGTCCAGCGCGGCGAACAGCGGATAGAACGGGCTGGTGGAGGCGTGCATCATAAAGGCGTTGTTCATGCGCTTATGCGGAACGTAGCGCGGTTGCCCTTTGATATGGCTATCTTTTTTATGGATTTGCGAGGTCTGGGAGAACCCGGCTTGTTGTTTATGAACGGACTGCGTCACCAGAATACCCGGATCGTTTTCGTTCAGTTCCAGCAGCAACGGCGAACAATCGGCCATCATCGGAATAAATTGTTCATAGCCGACCCAGGCGGAGTCAAACAGGATGTAGTCGCACAGATGACCAATTTTATCGACGACCTGACGGGCGTTATAAATGGTGCCGTCGTAGGTGCCCAACTGGATGACGGCCAGACGGAACGGACGTGCCTCGCGGGCACGTTGCGGCGCGACTTCGTTAATCAGCTCGCGCAGGTAATCTTCTTCGAAGCAGTGAGCGTCGATCCCGCCGATAAAACCATACGGGTTACGCGCGGTTTCCAGATAAACTGGCGTTGCGCCTGCCTGCAATAATGCGCCGTGGTGGTTAGATTTGTGGTTGTTACGGTCAAACAGCACCAGATCGCCCGGCGTTAACAGCGCGTTTAGTACGACTTTGTTAGAGGAGGAAGTCCCGTTCAGCACAAAGTAGGTCTTATCGGCGTTAAAGACTTTCGCCGCATGTTGCTGCGCAATGCAAGGCGCGCCTTCGTGAATCAGCAAATCGCCCATGGCCACGTCTGCGTTGCATAGGTCGGAGCGGAAGAGCGTTTCGCCAAAGTATTCCACGAACTGATTACCGGCAGGATGACGGCGGAAGAATTCGCCGCCCTGATGCCCCGGGCAGTCAAATGCGCTGTTGCCCTGGTTGACATAATCCACCAGAGCGCGGAAAAACGGCGGACGTAACTGCGTTTCGTAGTGGCTTGCCGCGGTTTCCAACTGGCGACCATAGAAGGCCGTACGGGATTCATTATATTCGAATACACCAGAGATACGCGGCAAATACTCAGGCGGTACGCGCCCTTCGTCATGTGTCGCGACAAACACGGGAATACCGTAACCCGTTGCGTCGATTTCATCGAGTTTTCCTTGTTCAATATCGTCGATGGATAACACGATGGCAGCCACGTCGATGAAACGACTCTCATCAACATTTACAATATTACGCTGTGTAGAAAAACAATCCGGGCAATGACGGCTAACGGCAATTTTTAATTCTGACATTTTTTCATCTCTTTATTTCAGGTAATAGCAGGCCCTCAATTCCTCGAATGAGAAACTGATTCTTCCGGAAAAAATCAAAGCTATCCCGCTGATAAAAAATCAGTAAATTAGCTTTATTTTAGATGTAATAAATCCCAACCCGTCCGGTTGCAGGAAATTCAGGATTTAAGAAGTTGAGTACTACGATATACAGGCAGAAACCGTGATAACTAAACCTGCGATGAGTCGGGAATTCTTCTGTCAAACCAAGTGATTATCTGGCCGGACGTAAAGGAGTTACCGTACTGTCGCTTTTAACAATTCGAGTTATTTAGGTAATAGACCTGAATGACATAAGGGTCGGAAAGACCTGTATGCTGAAGTACCCGTAGCAAAAAAACTACCGGGCATTAAAGAAATGAAAGTCGAAACTGTTACGGTGGGCAAACATCATAATATGCGTTGTCCGCCTTATATGGGGCATAAAACGATTATTATTTTCCATTTTGAGATCCTTTCATTGATTTATTGAAAGCATGGATATTTTATCCAGGATGCGCCAGCGATCTGTGAACCGGATCAACAAAAATCGATCATTTGAAAAATAATTAATCGGTGATTATGCATATCGTGCTGTGAGATAACAGATTGTTTCTTTAGTGTTAAATATATGTATTTTATATTCTCAGTAAAATATAATATCACCGCGAAAATAATTATTCGCGATGCTGAAAATAAGTGATATAAAAATTAGAAGTTATTTAAAAATAATGAATGACTATTCATAGCATAAAGCGATAGCCAATGCCGGTTTCGGTAATAAAGTGGCGTGGGCGGGTGGGATCTTGTTCCAGCTTCTGGCGTAAATGGCCCATATAGATGCGCAGATAGTGGCTATGCTCCACGGCGTTAGGGCCCCAAACCTGGGTTAACAACTGCCGCTGGGTTAATACCTTGCCGGCATTATTGAGTAATACCGCCAGCAGGCGGAACTCAATCGGTGTCAGATGGATTTCTTCGTCGCCACGGTGGATCAACCGTGCGGCGAGATCGACCGTCACGCTGGAAAAGCGGACGAGCGGATCGGCGCAAGGACTGGCGGCGTGCCGTCGCAGCGCGACACGCAAACGTGCCTGCAACTCGCCAATGCCGAATGGCTTGCTCAGGTAATCGTCAGCTCCGGCGTCAAGCGCGGCAATCTTATCGCTTTCTTCGCTGCGGGCGGAAAGAACAATAATCGGTATCGCGCTCCACTGACGCAGGTCGCGAATAAAATCGATTCCGTCTCCGTCCGGTAGACCAAGGTCGAGAATAATCAGATCGGGCTTTCGCGTGGCGGCTTCCATTAAACCACGTTGTAATGTTTCAGCTTCGTACACGCGCAGGCCATCGCCTTCCAGCGCGGCGCGCAGAAAGCGGCGGATGGCCTGTTCATCTTCAACAATCAGAACGTTTGTCACATATCCTCATGAAAATCATCAAGTTCAGGTGGTTTTCCTTGCGGCAGCGTAACACGGAAACAGGCGCCGCCCTGCGGTCGATTATAGGCGGTGAGCGTGCCGCCGTGTACCTCTACGATAGCATGGCAAATCGCCAGCCCCAGCCCCACGCCGGGGACGGCGGACTCTTTGTTGCCGCGGGCGAATTTATCGAAAATCGTCTGTTCTTGCCCTGCAGGAATACCCGGCCCGTTATCCCAGACATCCAGTTGTAAACGATCATCCTTAACCGCGGCATCAATGCCGATACTGGCCTGCGGCCCGGCATACTTAACGGCGTTTTCCAGCAAGTTGATCAGGACGCGCTCAAATAAGGGGCCATCGACATGGATAAGCGTTAACTGTTGCGGCAGCGACAAGGTAATCGGATGCAATAAACCCGGTTCTAACATCTGTAACGCGCTACCGACGACCTCTTCCAGCGTGAGCCACTCTTTTTTAAGATTAAACCCGCCGGACTGAATCCGCGCCATATCCAGCAAATTATTCACCAGCCGGGTCGTGTTGAGAATATGCTGGCGGATTTCACTGGCCTGACGCGCGTGGGGCGATCCTGCGCTGGCTAAATCCAGTGTCAAAATCTCCGCCTGGCCGAACAATACCGTCAGCGGCGTGCGTAAATCATGCGACAGCGCCGCCAGCAACGCATTGCGAATACTTTCGCGCTCACTGGCGAGACGCGCCTGCTCTTCGCTGGCGGTCAGCGCCAGTCGTTCCAGCGCGTTGGCGACAAGTAGCGTGAACGTTTCCAGCAGGCGCTGCTGCTCAGGCACCATTAACTGACGCAGATTTCCTGGCTCGACGATAGCCAGACCGTACGTTTTATCGGCGCTTTTCAGCGGCAGGATTTGATAAGGGACGCCGGGGAGGGTATCGGTACCTGCGCCGGCTGGCTGGCCTTTATCAAAACTCCAGCGTGCGATCGCGTCGTCCCACGGCGTCATACCTTGCTGGTGAGTGAGAGGCAGCAATTTACCGTCAGCATCGGGTAATAAAATTTGGCTGCGCGCCTGAAACGTCGAGGCGATAAACTGCTCGCTGGTGGCGGCGATATCCCGCTCGCTACGCCCGACGGCCAGTGCTTTAGACATTTCATATAAATGGCGGGTACGCTGCTCCCGATAACGGGCGACGCGTGCCTGATAGCGCACCCCGGCAGTAAGATTGCCAATCACCAGACCAACCGTCAGCATCACGGCAAAGGTCAGCAAATACTGCACGTCCGAAACGGCGAGCGTACCGCGTGGCGCGATAAAAAAGAGATCGAAACTCGCCACGTTAATCACCGTCGCCACCACCGACGGCCAGCGTCCGTAAAACAGCGCGATCACCACTACGCCCAGCAAATAGAGCATCACCAGATTGGCGGCGTCGAAAGCGACAAGCCACTGCATAGCGATAAGCGTGGTGGTGGCGCAAAGCGCCACGGCGACCAGACAGCCCTGAATCTGCCCACGCCATTTCTCTTTAAAAGGTCGGTTATCAGGTGCCTGCGCCAACGCGCGGGCAGGCGGCTCTTCCAGCGCGACGATCACCTGATCGAGATCCGGCGCGCGCCTGGCAAGACGGTCGGCGAAAGTGTCGCGTCGCCACCAGCGTCGCGACGCCGGACGGCCCATTACAATTTTCCCCAGATTATGCTCGCGGGCATAGCGCACGACCGCTTTCTCTTCGGCGGGATCGGATAGGGTGGCGGTTTCTGCGCCAAGTTCCTGCGCCAGACGTAGCGCGCTTAAAATGGCCCGCCGTTGCTTTTCCGGTAAGCGGTGTAACGATGGCGTTTCGACATAGACGGCGTGCCAGACGCTGCCGAGCCGGGAGGCTAGACGCGCCGCGGTACGCACCAGTTTTTCGCTGCCGGTGTTATGCCCGATACACAGTAAAATCGCATCACGGGTATGCCATACTTTTTCTTCGCCCGGATGCGCGCGCCAGGCGCGCATCTGATCGTCCACGCGATCGGCTGTCCGACGCAATGCCAGCTCGCGCAGGGCGATCAAATTGCCTTTGCGAAAGAAATGCTCGATAGCCCGTTCCGCCTGACCAGCGATATACACTTTACCTTCGTTGAGACGTTGGCGCAGATCGTCGGGCGGCAGATCGACCAGTACGACTTCATCGGCGGCGTCGAAAAAAGGATCGGGGACGGTTTCGCGCACCTGAATCCCCGTGACGCCGCTCACCACATCGTTCAAACTTTCCAGATGCTGTACGTTCACGGTGGTGAAAACATCAATTCCCGCTTCCAGCAGCTCTTCAATATCCTGCCAGCGCTTAGGATGGCGTGAGCCCGGCGCATTACTGTGCGCCAGTTCATCCATTAAAATTAGCGCCGGACGCCGGGCGAGGGCGGCATCCAGGTCAAATTCGCGAATTTGTCGCCCCCGGTGCGAGTGACGTTTTGGCGGCAGAACGGTCAGTCCGTCAAGTAGCGCGGCGGTCTCTTTACGGCCGTGCGTCTCTACCACGCCGATCACCACATCCAGCCCCTGCGCTCGCAGCCGCTGCGCTTGCGTCAGCATCGCCCAGGTTTTTCCGACGCCTGCGCAGGCGCCGAAGAAAATTTTCAACTTCCCCCGGTGGGGCGGGGGCGTTTGTTCCAGCAAGCGATCCGGGTCAGGACGCAAGGGTTCGTCGTTCATTTCGCTCTGTGTCCCTGTAGCGCATCCAGCGCCAGATTAAGCTCAACAATATTCACCACCGGTTGCCCAAGAAAGCGCGCCAGCGGCCTGTGCGTATATTCTGCAACCAATTGCGCCACCTGTTCAACGGGAAGCTGACGAGCCGTCGCCACTCGGGGGATTTGCCATGCCGCGGCGTCAGGCGTCAGGTTATTATCCAGTCCGCTTGCTGAAGCTGTCGCCAGTTCAACCGGAACCGCAGAACTCGCCTGAGGGTTAGCGGCGCGTAGCGCGGCGACGCGGCCCTGTATTTGCGCATCCAGTTCGGGATTGCTGACGGCCAGATTGCTTCCGCCCGACGCCAGTGGATTATAAGACGTATCGGCGGTGGCGGAGGGCCGGCCATGAAAATAGCCCGCGGCGGTAAACGATTGACCGATAAGCGCCGAGCCGCGAATCACATTGCCTTCATGAATCAGCGACCCATTAGCCTGCCAGGGAAACCACCACTGCCCCAGCGTCGTGGTCAGAAGCGGATACACGCCGCCAGTCAATAACAGCAGAAATAACAGTGTCGAAAAAGCAGGACGTAAACCGATCATCATACACCTCACGCCAGACCCAGCAGGGTCAGCAGCACATCAATGACTTTGATGCCAATAAACGGCACCACCAGACCACCCAGACCATAGATCCATAAATTACGGCGCAGCATAGCCGACGCGGAAAGCGGCTTATAACTCACGCCTTTTAATGCCAACGGGATCAGGAAAACAATAATCAGGGCGTTAAAGATCACCGCGCTCAGAATGGCGGAATTCGGCGAATGCAGCCCCATCACGTTGAGCGCGTTTAGCTGTGGGTAGGTAGCGGCAAACGCGGCGGGAATAATGGCGAAATATTTTGCTACATCATTCGCGATACTGAAGGTGGTGAGCGAGCCGCGCGTCATCAGCATCTGTTTACCGATATGCACCACTTCAATCAACTTGGTCGGGTTAGAGTCCAGATCCACCATATTACCGGCTTCTTTTGCCGCCTGGGTGCCGGAGTTCATCGCCACCGCGACGTCAGCCTGCGCCAGCGCCGGGGCATCGTTAGTGCCGTCGCCGGTCATGGCGACCAGCCGTCCTTCCGCCTGATATTGACGGATCAGCGCCAGCTTGGCTTCCGGTGTGGCTTCGGCAAGAAAATCGTCTACACCGGCTTCGGCGGCAATCGCTGCCGCCGTCAGGCGGTTATCGCCAGTGATCATCACCGTTTTAATGCCCATCTTTCGTAGCTGGGCGAAGCGGTCTTTAATGCCGCCTTTAACGATATCCTTGAGGGCGATAACACCCAGTACGCGCGCGCCTTCCACTACCACCAGCGGCGTCGCGCCAAGACGCGCCACGCTCTCGACGTTTTGTTCGACATCGGCGGGAAAATGGCCGCCATTGCTCTCGACATGACGACGAATCGCGTCCACCGATCCTTTACGGATCATCCGGTTATCGATATTAATTCCACTCATGCGGCTTTGCGCGGTAAACGGAACAAAGGTGGCATGAAGCGACTGCACATCGCGCTCGCGCAGGTTAAAGCGCTGTTTGGCGAGGATCACAATACTGCGGCCTTCCGGCGTTTCGTCGGCCAGCGAAGCGAGCTGCGCGGCGTCGGCCAGCGTGCGTTCGTCCACCCCCCGGGCGGGAATAAAATCGGACGCCTGGCGGTTGCCGAGCGTGATCGTGCCGGTTTTATCCAGCAGCAGCACGTCGACATCGCCCGCGGCTTCTACGGCGCGGCCGCTGGTGGCGATCACATTCGCGCCCAGCATTCGACTCATTCCGGCAACGCCAATGGCGGAGAGTAGCCCGCCGATGGTGGTGGGGATCAGACAGACCAGCAGCGCCACTAACACCGTGACGCTGACCGCGTTACCGCCCCAGGCGGAGAAAGGCAACAGGGTAGCGGTCGCCAGTAAAAAGACAATAGTCAGGGCGATGAGTAAAATCGTCAGGGCAATCTCGTTAGGCGTTTTCCGCCGCTGCGCGCCTTCCACCATCGCGATCATCCGGTCAAGAAAGGTTTCGCCCGGATTGACACTACAGGCAATCACCAGCCAGTCGGAAAGCACTCGCGTGCCGCCGGTGACGGAGGCGAAATCGCCGCCGGACTCGCGGATCACGGGTGCAGATTCACCGGTGATTGCGCTTTCATCCACCGAGGCGCCGCCTTCGATGACCTCGCCATCGCAGGGAATAATATCGCCCGCCTTAACCAGCACAATGTCGCCTTTACGCAGTTCAGCGGCGGGCACGTTATCCGCCTGTGCATCATGGCGCGGGGCGCGCAGACGGCGAGCGAACGCGGTCTTTTTTACCCCTTTCAGACTATTTGCCTGGGCTTTGCTGCGACCTTCCGCCAGCGCTTCGGCAAAATTGGCGAACAGTACGGTGAACCATAACCACAGGCTGATACCCCCTGTGAACAAGGCGCTTCCCGCTATTTGTCCTGTTACCATAGCGAGCGTTAACAGGGTAGTTAGCACGCTGCCTGCCCAGACCACAAACATCACCGGGTTACGCCACTGGGCGCGCGGGCTTAATTTTTTTACGGCATCCGTTAGCGCCTGTACGAGTAAAACAGGTTCAAAAAGCGCCAGTTGCTTGCGACTCATATTAATGTACTCCGCATCGCTCAAGGTAAAGAGAAATGTTCCGCTACCGGGCCAAGCGCCAGGGCTGGAATAAACGTCAGCGCGCCGACCAGCAGTACCGTGCCGATGAGCAGTCCAATAAATAGCGCGCCGTGGGTTGCCAGCGTTCCTGGACTGGCCGGTTGGACTTTTTTACTGACCAGAGAGCCGGCGATGGCCATGACGGGAATAATCACGCCGAAGCGTCCGACGAACATGCAGAATGCCAGCAGACCGTTCCAGAAAGGCGAGTTAGCGCTCAGACCAGCAAAGGCGCTACCGTTGTTATTGGCGGCAGAGGAGAGGGCATATAGCACTTCGCTAAAGCCGTGCGGGCCAGGGTTCAGCATTGCGCTGCGCCCGGCATCCGTCATCATCGCCAGCGCCGACCCCAACAAAACCAGCATCGGCGTGACCAGAATCGCCAGCGCGGTCATCTTCATTTCGCGCACGTCGATTTTTTTCCCCAGATATTCCGGCGTGCGGCCAATCATCAGCCCGGCGATGAACACCGCCAGCAGGACAAACAGCAACATACCGTACAGGCCTGAACCAACGCCGCCGAAGACCACTTCGCCAATTTGCATCAGCCACATCGGCACCATCCCGCCCAGTGCGGTAAACGAGTCGTGCATGGCATCTACCGCCCCGCAGGACGCCGCGGTAGTGACGACGGCAAACATGCTGCTGGCCAGCACGCCAAAGCGCGTTTCTTTACCTTCCATATTGACGCTACTGTCCGCGCCCGCAGCCAACAGGTGTGGATTTCCCTGTACTTCCGCCCACATCACTACCGCCACGCAGACAACAAAAATGAGTGACATTGCCCACAGTAGCGCGCGTCCCTGACGGCGATCGCCCGTCGCTTCGCCAAAGGCGAAACAGAGCGCGGCGGGGATCAAAAATATCGCCAGCATTTGCGCCATATTAGTCAGCGCGGTGGGGTTTTCGAACGGATGCGAAGAGTTGGCGTTAAAGAAACCGCCGCCGTTGGTGCCAAGCATTTTGATCGCCTCCTGCGAAGCAACCGGACCCATCGGCAAGAGTTGTTTAGCGCCTTCAAGAGTGGTGATGGGCTGATAAGCCGACAGGTTTTGCGGTACGCCTTGTTGGATAAAAAACAGCGCGATAATTAACGCGACAGGAAATAATATCCATAGCGTAATGCGTACCAGATCTTGCCAGGCATTACCCAGCGTGTGCACATTCTGGCGCGTAAAGGCGCGGATAAGCGCAAAAACCACCGCAATCCCGGTCGCCGCCGACAGGAAATTTTGCACCGTCAGCCCCGCCATCTGGCTAAAGTAGCTCAGCGTGCTTTCGCCGCTGTAGGCTTGCCAGTTGGTATTGGTGACAAAGCTGACGGCGGTATTCAGCGCCAGATCCCAGGACAGCCCCGGTAGCCGCTGCGGATTTAAGGGCAGCCACTCCTGCCAGAATAGCAGGCAAAACAGGATGCCCAGTCCCAGCAGATTGAGCGTCAGTAGCGCCAGTAAATACTGACGCCAGTTCATCTCGTGGTCGGTAATGCCAAGCGTGCGCCAGAGGATACGCTCAACGCCAGTCACGCCTGGCAACGGAACGGCGGCGATGAGCCTTGCCAGGCCCGAACCCAATGGTTTCGCCAGCACAAATAAGATCAGTAAAAAACTGGCGATCAGTAAAAATCCTTGCGCGGCCATCAGAACGCCTCCGCATTAATCAGGGCATAGACCAGATACCCCAAAAGTAAGAAGACCAGCACGATGCCGGTTATCACGCCTGCACTCACAGAGCACCTCCAGTGGCATTGTTTTACTCCTGAGAAAGGTAATTTTTTGGCTGCAAAGATTTCGCAAAAATTGGCGGGCGGAGTGTAAAAAAAGTATAAAAATGGCAAAGACCATTATTTAACTAATGGTTAGTATTAATTTAACTTTTTTGTAACTAATTTACGCTTTAAATGTAAATTTGCTGGAAAAACGTGAAAATAAGTGGTCGGATGAGTAGTAAAATTACACCGAAAGCGGTACTATTTTAATCAGGTAACGAGGTTTAATTTTTCGGTGCTATTCACCGATTCAATCTATACCGAGGCGGGTAGCGTCGGTATAAAGGGGGGAAACGTATGGAACACTATAAAGACTATCCGGCGCATGTCATTTTTGTCCGTCGTGCTTTCGCGGTGACCGCAGGTGTGCTGGCGTTGCCGGTGATGCTCTTCTGGAAAGACCGCGCGCGTTTTTATAGTTATCTGCACCGCGTCTGGTCGAAAACCAGTGATAAACCGGTGTGGATGGCGCAGGCTGAAAAAGCCACTTGCGACTTTTATTAATCACGACCTGCCTGCAAAACCGCCAGCCGCCACACTGGCGGTTTTTGTCTGTGAGCAATCCGGAGATCTCAGGTTCAAATACCGCAGCAGCGGTTTTGGGTATTGCAGGTATTATGTTAATACGGTAGGGAAAAGCAGAGAAAATTTCAGAGCAACTGCTTTACGTTGCTAAACGCGTTGGCGCTTTGTCCTGCAACTCAAATTATTTATAGGACATATAAGATTTGCTAAATTATCAGGACGGGAAGATAGTCGACTATTCTTTTGCAAAAGACGCTTTTATTGCTAAATAAAATTTATCCAGATTTTTTATATTTCCCTTTACTATATTCGCGTAAAGCATAAAAATGGCAAATATATATGGGCGATATTATTTATTTAAAAATTGTCGGCGAACGTCAGGGGATGATATCCGAAGGTTGCAGCAGTGAACCCGCTGTCGGCAATCGATACCAGGCCGGACATGAAAATGAAATTTTTGTTTTCAGCCTGCAGGCGCTGGTCAGCAGTACTGTGGGCGGCGTCAACCATCATGGGATTCGCTTTTGTAAGCCGATTGATAAAAGCTCGCCGCTGTTTACCCAGGCGATAAATAACAATGAGCGTTGCTCACTGGATTTTAGCTTTTATCGTATTAACCGCTGGGGAAGGTGGGAGAAATATTATCATATTGAGGTTCGCGGAGCGGGTATTACAGCATACTCAATGCATTCCCGAACAGAGGGAATACCTGAAGAATTTATCACAATACATTATGATTATATCCGCTCAACACATCTGATAGCCAATACGGAATACAGTGTCCTGTTAACGCCAGAAAACTACAATCGACTCTTTCCGGTAACCCTTCCCGTGGTCGAACCACCTGATATCCCTGCAAAAAAACGAGAAATTGTCTTAACCATCGGCATTTTCTTTGATGGTACGGGGAATAACCTGCTCAACACGAACTTACGGATGCAGAAATGCAACCCAGACAACTATGGGCTTGATGTGCGGACGTTAACGGAGTTTAACCAGCGTTGCATAAAGAAAGCGGGTTTTGACGGAGCGGAAGCAGGCAGTTATCTGAATTATTATACGAATATTTACTGGTTGAATAAGTTGTATCATAAAGAACCAGAGCTTAAAGATGGGATAAAGAATATTCAACGCGATATCTATATCGAAGGTATTGGCACCGAGAATAACAAAGCCGATTCTCTGTGGGGGATGGGGCTGGGAAATAACGATACCGGGGTTATCGCCAAAACCGATCGCGCGGTGGTTCAACTGCGCAGGATACTGACGGAAGTCACTGGCGCTCTTCAGAGCAAAGACATTACGATCGCGCATTTGCAGTTTGATGTCTTTGGGTTCAGCCGCGGCGCCGCTGCCGCCCGCCACTTTGCCAACCGCGTCTTTGAGCAAGATCCTGTGCTGGTCAGGACGATCGCAACCGCTCTTCATCCCATTGAATAACAAGGGAAACCGGCAGGTGAGGTACAATTTTTAGGCCTTTTCGACACCGTCACCGCCGTGGGGGGAATACTGGACGGTCTTGACCCCCATGACGGTAATAATCTGTCGGTTAAAATAGGTTTACCGCCGAGGGTGGCAAAACAGGTTTTTCACCTGACGGCGATGCACGAGTGTCGTTATAACTTTTGCCTCAATAGCGTAAAAGAGCAATGGCCTGAATTAAGCTTACCGGGGGCACATGCCGATATTGGCGGGGGGTATAACCCGCAGGAAGAGGAATACCTTTTTTTGAGTCGGCCCGCCGTGGAAACCGTATTAGCCGACGTGCCGACAGAGGCGACCGGCGTCTATCAGAAGGCGGTCCAGCAGGCAGACACTTTGCCGCATTACTCTGCGCTGGCGCCCATGTTGCCGTCAGGCGTTATGAAGATCGAGACCAATACGGATGAAAGGGTATCGCCGGATCACCTTGGCAATGCGAAAAAGCGCGTAGCCGCCGCGGTCACCTTCCAGCGAATCGTCAGCAATGACTGGTCTAAAGTTGCCCTTCGGGTGATGTATAAGGTCGTCAAAGAGGCTGGCGTTGTGTTTGATGCTATGCAGGAGAATAATGATTATTCTTGGCCGACGGAACTGGATGCAATATGCCAGAAAGCCATATCGCAGGCAAAAAATGCCTTTTATGGAACTCATTCACTCCAGTTTTCTTCAGATGAGTTGAAACTTATCGGCAAGTATATTCACTGTTCGGCCAACTGGAATACCGTTGATTATCATCTGAAAAATAATATTTCCTCTGCAGTCTCGTCTTCTGAGACATTTAGTTTTGTTAACCGGCCGGATGAAAACTGGACCCGGACCGTTTATGACATGGCAGGGGAGCCTCAAAAATGACGCGTAATTTCAGGTTGTTACTGCTGGGCGGTTTGCTGGGGCTGTCGGTTACCGCAACCAGTAAAGAGCTAACTTCGCTACTTGCCCCCTACGATGAGTGGTATTTCAATTTCCTTTATCCAAATGCGTTGCCAGCAGATGTGACCTATGTGGAATTGCTGGATACGGATGGGATCCTGTATCGGTACAGGATGCTGGGAAGTACAAACGCCAGTTCAGCCAGTGTTGGAAAATGGAATGAAGAGGTGATGGGTATCCATTCAGATTTCAATAAGGCCAAAAATCCTCCGCAGGCTATGCATTTCTGCTGGGATTCGATAATCGATAAAAAAGTGTATGAGACGTGGATAACGTTTGGTTATCCGGTCTGGGAAATGATGCTGACCCCTTACCCGTCGCTACGGGATGCCGGCGTACAGGAGTACCACCGTTATCTGCTAATCGGTCTGGCGCCGGAAGGCAGGGTGCGAGTCTGGTTGGAGAACACTAAAAAGCCCAACACGCGATTAACGGAGGATAAAGATATTCTGGTCGAGACGGTATCCGGTGAAAAACTGGCGATGTGCAAAAAAATTACCAACCATAGTTTTAGCGGTGGGTATAACGATTACATCCTTAATTTTATCAAAGATAAAAAATATCCTTACGGCAACTGGTAAGGGGAATGGGCGCATCTGAAAAACCGTCAGCCGCTGGCGGTTTTTTTATGCGACAGGGGCTACACTGTTTAACGCTATTCTGCCGTGATGTTTCATCTTTCAGGAGTTGTATGCCCACCCATTTAGTCTGGTTCAGGCGCGATCTGCGTTTACAGGATAATCTCGCGCTGGCCGCCGCCTGCCGCGATGCATCCGCGCGGGTGCTGGCGCTTTATATTTCCACCCCCGCGCAGTGGCGGGATCATGATATGGCGCCGCGTCAGGCGGCGTTTATCAGCGTGCAACTTAACGGGCTACAGGTGGCGCTTGCCGGAAAAGGCATCCCGCTGCTGTTTTATGAAGTCGCGGATTTTAACGCCAGTATTGAGACGGTCAAAAACGTTTGCCGACAGCATGACGTCAGCCATCTGTTTTATAACTATCAGTATGAGATTAACGAGCGTCAGCGTGATGCGGCGGTGGAAAAAACGCTGCAATCTGTCATCTGCGAAGGCTTTGACGATAGCGTGATTCTGGCGCCCGGCGCGGTGATGACCGGCAATCATGAAATGTATAAAGTTTTTACGCCGTTTAAAAACGCCTGGTTGAAACGGCTAAAAGAGGATATCCCGCCGTGCGTTCCGGCCCCGAAGACCCGGGTGAGCGGCGCGCTTTCTACACCCTTAACGCCAGTCTCGCTTAACTACCCGCAACAGGCGTTTGACGCCGCGTTTTTCCCGGTTGAAGAAAACGCGGTCATCGCGCAGTTACGTCAGTTTTGCGCGCAGGGCGCAGCCGGGTATGAGCCACGGCGCGATTTCCCTGCGGTTGAAGGCACCAGTCGGCTTTCCGCCAGCCTGGCGACTGGTGGCCTGTCGCCGCGACAGTGCCTGCACCGATTACTGGCGGAGCAGCCGCAGGCGCTGGACGGCGGACCGGGAAGCGTCTGGTTGAATGAACTCATCTGGCGGGAATTTTACCGTCATTTAATGACCTGGTATCCGGCATTGTGCAAACACCAGCCGTTTATCCGCTGGACAAAACGCGTCACGTGGCAGGAGAACCCACATTATCTTCAGGCATGGCAGAAAGGCGAAACCGGTTATCCGATTGTCGATGCGGCGATGCGCCAGCTTAACGCGACGGGCTGGATGCATAACCGTTTACGCATGATTACTGCCAGCTTTCTGGTGAAAGATCTGCTGATTGACTGGCGGCTGGGTGAGCGCTATTTCATGTCGCAGCTCATTGATGGCGATCTTGCCGCCAATAATGGCGGCTGGCAGTGGGCCGCCTCAACCGGTACTGATGCCGCGCCTTATTTTCGTATTTTTAATCCCACGACTCAGGGGGAGAGGTTCGATCGCGACGGCGAATTTATCCGCCAGTGGCTACCGGCATTACGCGATCTCCCTGGAAAAGCGATTCACCAGCCGTGGCGGTGGGCGGAAAAAGCGGGAGTCGTGCTTGATTATCCTCGGCCCATTGTGGATCACAAACAGGCGAGAATCGCGACGCTTTCCGCCTATGAGGCAGCGAGAAAAGGGGCGTAATACAGGCCCGGTAGCGCAGACTACCGGGCATGCTGATATCAGGATTCGACAGTCAGCGAGCGGCTTTTGAATTTGAAGGACTGATACAGCCAAATCAGCAGGACAACGCCTACGCAGGCTAACGCGCCCCAGGTGATCTGTTCAAAAACATCGACATAGGCATTAATGGCGTAATTAACCGCGCCGCTGGCGTCAAAGGCGCTTTGCGAGGTCTGGTCGGCGATGACGCCCGCCAGATAATTAGCGATTGCGCCGGACAGCAGCATATAGATTCCGGTTAATACGCCGGTGACGCCAGGAATGTCAATGCGCGTAATTTGCGACATGGCGACCGGGTCGATAAACAGCTCGGCAAAGCCCATCACCGCCAGCCCCAGCACCATCAGCGGCATTGAGGAGTGCCCGTAAGCGGCGGACCAGCGTGCGCTCAGGGTCAGAATGCAGAATCCGGCGCTCATCAGACAGAGACCCAACGCGAATTTGCCCCAGATACGCACGGTGCGATTACCGCTTACGCGCTCTTTAACCAGCCAGGCCAATACCA
This sequence comes from Salmonella enterica subsp. houtenae serovar Houten, assembly GCA_900478215.1. Lineage (NCBI taxonomy): Bacteria > Pseudomonadati > Pseudomonadota > Gammaproteobacteria > Enterobacterales > Enterobacteriaceae > Salmonella > Salmonella enterica. The sequence continues at coordinate 3,169,221 of LS483478.1, read as the reverse complement.
CCCCGCACAGCATCACAGCAAAGGCGTTTACCGACTGGAACATGGCGGTAGGAACGGAATAGCCCAGAATATCGCGGTTCACAAAGCGGTCGATATACAGGCTGATAGAACTGCCGCCCTGCTGGGCAAACGCCCAGAACAGCATACTGAACAGGGTCAGGGTAACAATCAGCCCCAGCTCTTTGCGCTGTTTTGCCGTTTGCGCCTGGCGATAAATTTTTGTCAGCACGCCCAGCCCGATCGCGGTCGCCACGATTAAGGCATAGACTGACCATTCTTTCCAGAACAGAACGGTAATCAGCAACGGTGCCGCTACCAGCAGAATTAACAGCCAGCCCCAGTTCGGCAGCAGGTAGTTTCTGGCGCACAGCACGGCTTTATTAACGCCAGTGGTGTGGGTGAAATGACGATTTCCACACAGGAAGATCACTAGCCCCGCCAGCATACCAATGGCGGCGAGCGCAAAGCCCATCGCCCAACTGTATTCCTCTTGTACATAGCCGCAGGCGATAGGGGCCACGATCGATCCAATATTGCCTGCCGCGTAAAGCAGCGAGAATCCGCCGTCGCGACGCGGATCTTCCGGCTGGTACAGTTCGCCCAGCAGGCAGCTAATATTCGATTTAAACAGGCCGTAGCCGCAGACAATGATCGCCAGCGACAGATAAAGAAATGTCGGCGCGATCTCACTGGCGCCCAGCACTAAATGACCGACCGCCATTAAAAATGCGCCCAGCATCACCGCCATTCGGTTGCCAAGCACCTTATCCGCCAGATAGCCGCCAAGGATCGGCGTTACGTAGACCAGCGAACAATAAGCGCTGAATAACTCATAGGCGTGGTTATCGTCGTATTTTAGCTGATTGGTGAGATAAAGAATCAGTAGGGCGCGCATACCATAAAAGCTGAAATACTCCCAGATTTGCAGGGCGACAACATAATAAATAGCGCGGGGTTGAGATGCTTGTTTATTCATCGTATTTCCGGGGTAGAGGCGCGGCGCCAAGAAATAAACACTCTCAGGAAATGCCTTTCTTTGTGGGCTTATTAAGCCTGCCGTATCGCCGTGTTTCCTTAAAGTTACCAACTTGATACAGAACTAATTTCTTTTGTACTATGCGCTCTGTGTGCATAAATATACATGAAACCGATCGTGTTTTGCTAAGTAATTTGCACCAAACCGGGGGGGATTGTTTCTTGATGTGTCAAACAAATGTTTATCGACGAACTGCTGACGGAAGGCTATGTTAACGGAGGCTGAACCCGTAATGGGAAAGCAGAACGTGGGTTAAAGGGAGCGATGATGAAAAACACCGAGCTGGAACAACTGATTAACGACAAGCTGAACAGTGCGGCAATAAGTGATTATGCGCCGAATGGTTTACAGGTCGAAGGAAAAGAGACGGTACAGAAAATCGTTACCGGCGTGACCGCAAGTCAGGCGCTGCTCGATGAGGCGGTGCGTTTGCAGGCTGATGCGGTCATTGTTCATCATGGTTACTTCTGGAAAGGCGAGTCTCCGGTTATTCGCGGCATGAAACGCCGTCGCTTAAAAACGTTACTGGCAAATGATATTAACCTTTACGGTTGGCATCTGCCGCTGGATGCGCACCCTGAACTGGGCAACAATGCGCAGTTGGCGACGCTATTGGGTATTACCGTGAAAGGAGAAATTGAGCCGCTGGTGCCATGGGGAGAGCTCTCAATGCCGGTGCCGGGGCTGGAGCTGGCCTCATGGATTGAAGCGCGTCTGGGGCGTAAACCGCTATGGTGCGGCGATACCGGGCCGGATAATGTCCAGCGCGTCGCCTGGTGTACCGGCGGCGGACAAAGCTTTATTGATAGCGCCGCCCGCTTCGGCGTTGACGCTTTTATTACCGGCGAGGTGTCTGAACAGACCATTCATTCCGCGCGCGAACAGGGGCTGCATTTTTATGCCGCCGGGCACCATGCCACTGAACGCGGCGGTATTCGCGCCTTGAGCGAATGGCTGAACGAAAACACGGAGTTGGATGTGACGTTTATTGATATCCCTAACCCGGCATAACTGAGAGGCAATACAGTGCAGCGAGCGCGTTGTTATCTGTTAGGCGAAACGGCGGTCGTCCTGGAACTTGAACCGCCGATTACGCTGGCGAGTCAGAAACGCATCTGGCGTCTGACGCAGCGTCTGGTCGATATGCCGAACGTGGTGGAAGCGATTCCCGGGATGAACAATATCACCGTGATCTTGCGGGAACCGCAAACCCTGGCGCTGGATGCGATTGAGCGTCTGCAGCGCTGGTGGGAAGAGAGCGAGGCGCTGGAGCCAGACTCGCGTTCGGTTGAGATCCCGGTGATCTATGGCGGCGCAGGCGGGCCGGATCTGGCGGCGGTGGCGCGGCACAGCGGTTTGAGTGAAAAGCAGGTCGTGGAGCTACATGCCTCCGTTGAGTATGTCGTCTGGTTTTTAGGCTTTCAGCCTGGTTTTCCCTATCTTGGGAATTTACCCGAACCGCTCCATATGCCCAGACGCGCGGAGCCGCGCCTGCAGGTTCCGGTCGGTTCTGTCGGCATCGGCGGCGCGCAGACGGGGATTTATCCATTATCCACGCCGGGCGGCTGGCAACTGATCGGCCTCACGCCGTTGAAATTATTCGATCCGACGCGGGAAGTTCCGGTTCTGCTACGCCCTGGCGATAGCGTACGCTTTGTGCCGCAAAAGGAGGGAATATGCTGAATATTATTCGCGCGGGGATTTGTACCACCGTTCAGGACAGCGGGCGTCACGGTTTTCGTCAATCGGGGCTGAGCCACTGCGGCGCGCTGGATAAACCTGCCTTTCAGACCGCTAATCTCCTGGTCGGGAACGAGGCGAATGCCCCGGCGCTGGAAATCACCCTCGGTCAACTGGTCGTCGAATTTGAAAATGAGAGTTGGTTCGCTCTCACCGGCGCGGGCTGCGAAGCACAGTTGGATAATCAACCAGTCTGGACAGGCTGGCGATTGCCGGTAAAAGCGGGCCAGCGTCTCACGCTGCATCGACCGCTTCACGGGATGCGTAGCTATCTGGCGGTGGCGGGCGGTATTGCTGTGCCGGAGGTGATGGGATCGTGTAGTACCGATCTGAAGTCCGGTATCGGTGGGCTGGAAGGACGGTTGCTAAAAGATGGCGATCGGCTGGCGACGGGTAAACCATCGCGACAGTTTAGCGGGCCGCAGGGCATGAAGCAGTTACTGTGGGGTAATCGCCTCCGCGCGCTGCCGGGGCCGGAATACCGTGAGTTCGATCGCGCATCGCAAGAAGCGTTCTGGCGTTCGCCGTGGCAACTCAGTCCGCAAAGTAATCGCATGGGCTATCGTTTGCAGGGACAATCATTAACACGGACAACGGATCGCGAACTGCTATCGCACGGTTTGCTGCCCGGCGTCGTGCAGGTGCCTTACAACGGTCAACCTATTGTGCTGATGAATGATGCCCAGACAACCGGCGGCTATCCGCGTATTGCCTGCATTATCGAGGCGGATATGTACCATCTGGCGCAAATCCCGCTGGGGCAACCGATCCACTTTGTGCAATGTTCGCTGGAAGAGGCGCTCAACGCGCGCCGCGAGCGTCAGCGCTATCTGGAACAGCTTACCTGGCGACTTCAGCATGAAAATTGATGTAAATGCGGACTTGGGCGAAGGTTGCGACAGCGACGGCGAATTATTAACGCTGGTCTCCTCCGCCAATATCGCCTGTGGTTTTCACGCCGGTGATGCGCAAACCATGCTGACCTGTGTGCGCGAGGCCCTGAAAAACGGCGTGGCGATCGGTGCGCATCCCAGCTTTCCGGATCGGGATAATTTTGGGCGGACGGCGATGGTTTTGCCGCCGGAAACGGTATACGCCCAGATGCTGTACCAAATCGGCGCGCTGGGTGCGATTGTTCAGGCGCAAGGCGGCGTGATGCGCCATGTCAAACCGCACGGTATGCTCTATAACCAGGCGGCAAAAGATCCCAGTCTGGCACAGGCGATTGCGAAAGCGGTACACGACTATGATCCGTCACTGATATTGGTCGGGCTGGCGGGAAGCGAGCTGATCCGGGCCGGTGAACGCTATCGCCTGGTGACGCGGCAGGAGGTGTTTGCCGATCGAGGCTATCAGGCCGACGGCAGCCTGGTACCGCGCACGGAACCTGGCGCGCTGATTCACGACGAAGGACAAGCGCTGGCGCAAACGCTGGATATGGTGCAGACCGGAAGAGTGAAAAGCGTTACTGGCGTGTGGACGACTGTCACGGCGCAAACGGTGTGCATTCATGGCGACGGCGAGTATGCGCTTGCGTTCGCACGCAGGTTACGCGGCGCGTTTAATGCGCGTAATATACACGTTAGTGCCTGAGAGCCAGACGATTGAAGCTATTAAATTACGCCTGCTAAAGTTTATCGTATTCTGTTCTCTTAATGTTAAGAAGGGGGATTTATTCAATACTACATAAATCCCCTTATAATATATGATTTTAAAAATCACTAAGTGATGCTGTAATAGCCAGTATGATGAGCTTATTGTTGTCAGCAGCAGAATTTTTGAAAATCTCTATGATATTGTTAGCGATCGCCATCTAATCAAACCTTCAGGGCGGGTAAACTACCTGATTCTGATTGATTTGCCTCACGATAGCCTCATTTTTAGTATTTATATTCCTCATCATGATGACTTATCAGGAGACTGAAGCCAGATTGATCCGCTATTTCACTATCACGTCATGGATAGCGTGCCAAATTGGCAGCTATATGGATTTTAAGCTGTTTACGCGTAGCAACTTTATTTAGCGAAAATTAAACTCATCTGATCAGTGATTTTTTAGTATATTACTCATTTTGTTATGATGGATTTGTTTTGTGAAAAGAAAATACCTAACGCAAGAAGAGATTGAAAAACTGCTGTCAGCGACTGACAGAATGCCCTTCCCGGAAAGAAACCGCTGCTTAATCCTGATGGCGTTTATTCATGGCTTCCGGGTCAGTGAGTTACTGGGATTGCGCTTATCAGATATTGATCTTGCAGGGAGACAGCTTTATATCCGGCGCCTCAAAAATGGCTTTTCAACGTGTCATCCCCTCCTTCCCGATGAGTATAACGTACTGAAAAACTGGCTCAGGGCCAGGAAGTATCTTGAGAAAGGAGCTGACGGAGACTGGCTGTTCCTGTCGCTGAGGCGGCATCCGCTCAGCAGGCAACAATTTTTTTACATTCTTCGTGAGGCAGGGCGGCTGGCTGAATTAACGATAGCGCCACATCCTCATATGCTACGACATGCCTGCGGCTACGCCCTTGCTGACAAAGGGATTGATACACGACTCATCCAGGACTATCTGGGGCACAGGAATATTCAGCACACCGTAAGATACACCGCAAGTAACGCCGGGCGCTTTCATGGAATATGGCGAAAAAAACGTCGGATGTAACCGTACGTTCTGATTCATATTGTTAAATCATAGAGAAGTCTGTTCAGGGAAGAACGGATTTACATAATAAATATATAAATCAAATGATTACTGTGTTTTTATTTGTTTTTTCATACTCCGCTCAGGACAGAATTACCCAGCGGCAGGAGAATTTACTGCCAGGAGCGCTGGCGGCCTGTACAGCCGAAAAGCAGATCCGGACAGGATGTCAGAGTGCTGTGTTCAGACAGGGCCAGACGTCATTTTTAATACAGACATGGAATGGCTCCCGGCCCACGAAAGGGTGCGGACATGTTGTTTCCACAATACGAAGCTGCCGTTGCTGGCGCAGTGCCGGGCCGGCAATGGCCTGAGGAGAACAATCTGATGACGCAAGAATATGCGGGAATGTCCACCGGACGGGAGCGCACCGGTAAGTGCCGGTACAGTACGGGCGCGAAAATATTTTTGCTCCTGCTGGCGGTTTCCACTGTCGCAGCGTTGTCTGGCCTGTACCAGGTTCTGACGTACTGATATGCAGACGTTAACCAGGGTACTGCCGCCTCTTCGGCTGATTATGTTTTGTCAGTCAGGAGAAAATCCTGCGCAGTTTCCGGATACCGACGGTCTTTGTGTGGAAGACTGTGTTCGTCTCAGGACACCAGAAGGGCTACTGGATCGGTTGCGTCGGTGGCCCGGCGCGATGGTGATATCCGCCGGACGCCCATCAACCCAGCTTCTGCTGTGGCAACAGGTTTTTCAGTGTTATCCGCGGACAGTGGTTTTTTGAAGCAGTAACGCGTTCTTACCGGTTGACGTCAGCGTGGAAGGTTACTTCCGCCATCTGAGGTTGGTTAAACGCGCCATGCCGGTAAGGGTTCTGGCCAGAATGGCTGAGCTGGCCATATGGTCATCAGTACAGGCATCGCCTTACAAGGAGGAGATGAAAAACGCGTTGAGCGTGCCGGAGCTGGTGATGGAGATAAACAGCCGCACGCTGGTCCGGTTACTGTCAGAGCGTTTGCCAAAACAGGGACGGCGGGTGCTGGGATTACTGCTGTCAGGCTGTAGCCCGGAAATGACGGCCCGTATACTGGGAACCGGCGTAAGACAAGTCTGGCTCGCGGAGCAAACGCTGAAACAACGCTGGGATATCCCGTCAGGAATACCACTACTTGATGCGATAAGAATAAGGATGCCGGACGTCAATCGAGACATAAATCAACAGATTGTTTTGGTAAAGGCTGCGGCAAGTAACGCATCGGATTTACGCTAACCACGTATTTGTATCATGCCGCGTGGTGTTCAGAAATATTATATTGCGTTCTGATTACTCGATTTTATGCAAATGGAATATGGCATTTATCGTTATCTGGTAATAGTACATAACGTGTGTGTCAATGTATATGTGATCAGTGTGAAGATTTTCGCGCTGTGGCGGTAGCGTGGAATTATCTGGATGATTTAAGTAAATTTTACTTTACCCGCCTGATATTACTAAAAATGGTTATGGATAAACTGTTTAATATTATCTGTATCTACGAACAGAGTGACAAAAATGATGGGATGTAAAAAGATATTAATTGTGGGCGCTGGCCTTTCAGGCGCAGTAATTGCACGCCAGTTGGCTGAGCAGGGACATGTAGTCAAAATTATTGACCAACGCTCGCATATCGGTGGTAATGCTTATGATGCCCGCGATGAGCAAACAGGTATCATGGTGCACGTTTATGGTCCTCATATTTTTCATACTGATAATGAAACCGTATGGGATTATGTGAATAAATACGCAAAGATGATGCCTTATATTAATAAGGTTAAAGCCACTGTAAACGGCCAGGTATTTTCTCTACCCATTAATCTTCATACCATAAATCAATTTTTTGGTGTCGCCTGCTCACCTGATGACGCCAGGAAATTACTGCTTCAAAAATGTGATAGCACCATTCTGGAACCACAGAATTTTGAACAACAGGCCTTGCGTTTCATTGGTGAAGAGTTATATGAAGCCTTTTTTAAAGGTTATACCATTAAACAATGGGGACTTCATCCTTCCGCGTTACCTGCTTCTGTATTGAAACGTATCCCTGTTCGCTTTAATTATGATGATAACTATTTTAATCATAAGTTTCAGGGAATACCAAAATTTGGCTATACACAAATGGTCAAGTCCATTGTCGAACACGAAAATATCACTGTTGAACTATGTCGCTCCTTCACTCAGAAAATGCGGACAGATTATGACCATGTTTTTTTCAGTGGTGCGCTGGATGCCTTTTACTCCTGCCAATATGGCCGACTGGAATATCGTACATTAGACTTTAAAAAAATACTTTGCCAGCGGGATTATCAAGGATGTGCAGTAATGAATTATTGTTCAATAGATATTCCTTATACTCGAATTACTGAGCACAAATATTTTTCTCCGTGGGAGCAACATGAGGCTTCGATATGTTATCAAGAATATAGTCGGGAGTGTGAAGCTGATGATATACCTTACTATCCTGTCCGCAGAGCGGATAAAATGGATTTGCTGAATAAATATCTCTCGCGTGCTAAAAAAGAAAAAAATATTACTTTCATTGGTCGTCTTGGCACTTATCGTTATCTCGATATGGACATCACGATAGCTGAAGCATTACAGACGGCGGACGTATACTTAACGTCGCTATATGAACAAAAAGAAATGCCAGCATTTACAGTTACCGTTTGATGAAGTGTACAGCGCTAATCGTAACTTTTAACCGTCTTGAAAAATTAAAAAAAAGCGTGCGAGAGACGGTGAAGGCGGGCTTTTCCTCCATTGTTATCGTTAATAATGGCTCAAGCGACGGTACCAGGGAATGGCTTTCTTCATTAAGTGAGCCTGCCATCACGATACTTAATCTTAATGATAATCTTGGTGGTGCTGGCGGATTTAAAGTCGGTAGTCAATATATATGCTCATATAGTAATGCCGATTGGGTATTTTTCTATGATGATGATGCTTATCCGGAAATTAATATTTTAAAGCATTTCTCATTATTAGATACATCAAGGTACCGTATATTTGCGTCGCGAGTTCAGGACACTTATGGGCGGTCTTGTCGGATGAATTTGCCTTTCATCAGGGTTCCATCTACGGCGTTTGAGACTATTTATTATGTGATGCACCCAGGGAGGTTTTCTCCAGTAAGAACTCAGGTTACTGATGTTCAAACTGTGTCATTCGTTGGTATGATTATTGATCGAAATGTATTGAATAACCATCTTAACGATATCCATGATGAACTTTTTCTTTATTATGATGATTTTTTCTTTGGTTATAAGCTAGTATTGTCCGGGCAGAAAATTCGTTACTCCCCAGAAGTTAAATTTATTCATGATATATCTATTCAGGGGAGGTGTATCTGCCCTGAATGGAAAGTATATTATCTTTGTAGAAATTTGTTGCTGCTGAGAAAACTTTTACCCGTTCCCAGGATATTCAGTGTTCTTTCTGTAGTGTTACGTCTCTCTAAATATCTCGCCATTTTGCCATGGCAGCGTAAGAAATTTCTTTATCTATATTTTATCTGGCAAGGAATACTTCATGGACTTAAAGGTATTAGTGGGAAATATCATTAGCAGGACGAAGAGATGAAAAGGTTATGTTATTTTGTGAATTCAGACTGGTACTTTGATTTACATTGGACAGAACGTGCGATAGCGGCAAGGGATGCGGGATATGAAATTCATGTCATAAGTCATTTTATTGGTGAAGAGATTATAAAAAAATTTAAAACGCTTGGTTTTATTTGTCACAATGTGTCTCTTGTTGCTCAGTCATTTAATGTGTTTGTTTTTTTTAGAGCGTTCCTTAACGCTCGGAAGATTATTAAAGAGATTAATCCTGACCTATTGCATTGTATTACGCTCAAACCTTGCCTGATTGGTGGGTTTAGCGCCAGGAGAAGTAATAGTCCAGTCGTTATCAGCTTTGTCGGCTTTGGTCGAATCTTTTTATATAATACCATGCTAATGAGAACATTGCGTGCGTTAACCGTTTTAGCTTATAAATACATTGCTGGTAATAAGCGTGGTGTTTTTATTTTTGAACATGACAGGGATCGGCGAAAAATATCGCATTTAGTAGATATTGATTATCATAAAACTATCGTTATCGAAGGTGCTGGAATTAACCCGAATATTTATAAGTTCTCTATAGAGAAAACATATGAGATACCGATAGTCCTTTTTGCAAGCCGAATGTTATGGAGTAAAGGTCTTGGCGATCTCATTGAAGCAAAAAAGATCCTCAGACGAAAAAATATTCATTTTGTTTTAAATGTTGCAGGTATATTGGCCGAGGGCGATAAAGATGCTATCCCGTTGGAACTCATTCATCACTGGCATAATGAGGGGCTGATTAACTGGCTGGGACGCTCTTCGAATGTATATGAGCTTATTCAGAAATCGAATATTGTTGCATTACCATCAGTTTATCCGGAAGGGGTTCCACGGCTTTTATTAGAGGCATCATCTGTAGGACGCGCATGTATTGCTTATGATACCGGCGGATGTGATAGCTTAATTATTCATAACTATAATGGATTAATTGTTAAAAGTAATTCAGCTCAGGAGTTAGCGGTAGCGTTAGAGTATTTATTAAAAAATCCACAGATTCGCTTAGCGATGGGGGCGAATGGAAGAAAACGTGTAAAGGAATTGTTTTCCAGCATATTAGTCATTAATAAGACATTGCAAATTTATAAAGACACTATTGGTTGCTAACGCCATAAAGTGCTTATAAAGCAGGTCAGTGTAGAGAGAAAAATTATGTGTATTATAGAAAATAAATAATTTATATTTTCATATCGTTAAAGAATAAGTTCTTCAGGTAAAGGTGACACGGAAACTATGAATGATTTGAAAGAAGCTCTGGCCAGGCACCAACTTTGGATTTCGCTAGGTTGGAATGATGTCCTGGGACGATACCGGCGATCGGTATTAGGGCCTTTTTGGATAACGATTTCGATGGGGGTCACCATCTCAGCAATGGGGCCTCTTTACGGTTCGCTGTTCAGTTCTGGTTCCGAAAATTTTATCATGCATCTTACTTTAGGTATGATCTTTTGGGCCTTTCTATCAGCAACGATTAATGAGTCATGCGGAATACTTAATGAGTCTGCATCAATTATTAAACAATCTGACCTTCCGTTATATTTATATATATTACGTGTTTTCTATCGGCAGTTTATGATTATGTTGCATAATTTTATTATTATACCTTTTGTGATTTTTTTTACCAATACATCAGTAAATCTTCATATTTTCCTTTTTATACCTGCAATTATAATAACATCTATCTCATTAATTTCTACAGGTATGATTCTCGCCATTTTTTGCACAAGATATCGTGATATGGGACCGGTCGTTCAAAGTGTAGTAACGTTGTGTTTTTTTATAACACCCATCATTTGGACATCGGAACAATTACCAGATGGAAGAAGGGAATTTGTTGATTATAATATTTTTTATTACTTTATGGAGATGCTCAGGAAACCATTAATGGGAATTGTACCCGATGTAACTATATGGTCTTACACAATAATAACCTCTATTATTATGTTGATGGTCTCAACCTTAGTGTTGACTAAATATCGCTCAAGAATCGTATACTGGTTATAATTAATGAAAATCTCTTGCAAAAACGTTGGCGTAATACTCCCCATATTTAACTCCAGCCACCGTTCATTTAAAAAAACTTTTCTACAGGCTGCTTCAGGTGGACGAATTGGCTCATCGAATACCGGGATTATTGAAGTAGAGGCATTAAAAAAAATTGATTTTACGCTTACCGAAGGTAACCGTCTTGCGCTTATCGGACACAATGGTTCGGGCAAAACAACTCTTCTGAGAGTACTTGCAGGGGCCTATAAACCAACTTCAGGGAAGTATGAATGTATCGGTCGGGTCACCAGCCTCATTGATCCCATGATGGGAATGGATGGCGAGCTTACCGGCCTGGAAAATATAAAACTCAGGGGACTATTTCTCGGTCTGTCAAAAAATGAAATAAAAAATATTACAGAAGATGTGATCGAGTTCAGCGAGTTAGGTGATTTTATTAAAATCCCCGTTAGAACGTATTCTAGTGGTATGGTTTTGAGGCTTGGTTTTTCTATTTCCACTGCAATTAATCCTGAAATTTTACTGATGGATGAATGGATGAGCGTGGGGGATAGCGATTTTAAAAGAAAAGCAGAAGCGAGATTAAATAGCTTTATCTCTAAAGCGGGCATTATGGTAATGGCCACTCACGATGATGAACTGGCTAAATCTGTATGTAATAAGTTCATCAGGCTTGAGCACGGAGAGATAGTTAATAAAGGCGGATTTTAATATTCTTATTACAGTATTTATATCGCTACGCGGTAAGTAATTTACTATTTTATAATGGCGTTACCCCGAATAATTTAAACTTATAGGTTCGTTATGTATTTTTTACTTCAAAAAGTAATTTTACCAAACATTGATCTATGCACGGAAGAGCAGCTTTATTTCAGATCTCAGGGTGGGAAATATAACTATACCTCATGTAGCTTACTTGTTCCGCGTCATAAGGTTGCATGCTTTGATACTTTTTATAACGCATTCTCAATTAAGAAATGGAAGAAATATACAACCTTAACATCACTTTTTTTTCGGGTTAATATTATCGGGCGCGGAACTATAACTGTAAGGCATAAAGAGAATAGTGTCATTAGAGTATTAAAGCAAGTTAATTTCAAATCACCATCTGATATCGGTGATGTAATTGAAATAGATATATCAAAAATAAATTTTGGGTATATCTATGTAGATTGGCAATCTGATGAGGACTCTATTTTAAATGGATTTGAGTTTCTAACTAAAGATCGTGTTAGTAAATCATCTATGGCTTTAGTTATAACAACTTATAATAGAAGAGAGGCTGTTACTAAAACGATCAATAGAATTAATAAAACACTCTTAACCCAGAATGAATTTAAAGATCGTTTTAAATTGATTGTGGTTAATAATGGAGAGGCGATTAATCACCCGTTGGGAAACGGCATTATGGTTATCAATAATGAAAATCTCGGTGGGTCAGGTGGATTTATGAGAGGTTTGATAGAAGCAGAGAAAATCAACGATGTCAAACATGTCATATTTATGGATGATGATGGCTCATGTGAAATTGAATCAATTTGTCGAACTCATGCTTTTTTACTGATGGCTAAAGACAAAAATACAGTTGTTACTGGCTGTATGCTTTTTGAGGATAACCCAGCAATCATACATGAATCTGGTGCCATATGGCATAAAGATTTTTTACATTATCCGGATAAACATTATCTGGATGCTCGGGAAATAGATTCTTTAGCTGTTTTTGATAATGAAAGAAAAATAGGGTATGGTGGATGGTGGTTTTTTGCCTTTAATATTAATGCCATAGAACATTACGCATTTCCTTTTTTTGTTCGTGGTGATGACCTGCTATTAGGATATATGCATAAAAAACATAATATTGTCACACTTAATGGTGTGGCTTCGTGGCAAATGGATTTTGAAAGAAAAATATCGGTTCTAAATAGCTATCTGAATTTCAGAACTGTTGCTGTACCTGCATTAATTAGTAAAAGGAAATTTGCTGCACTGCTGTTAAGCGTTTTCTTTGTGAGGGAAGTCTTTCTTGCGAGTTTTTCATACCGCTATGAACTTGCCAGAGCAATGATTATGTCATATAACGATTGTCTTTCTGGGCGGGAGTTTTGGGAGGATAATGCAGATCTTCTGGAAATAAGAAAAAGAATTAATGCAATAACTCATAACGAGAAATTCAATTTAGAAGATATTGATATTGTTAATGGATCTGTTGATTACCCCAGTTCTGGTAAAGAGAAAACCATCTACAAAATTTTTAGATGCATAACTCTTAATGGACACTTAATTCCAACTTTCTTTTTAATTAAAAAACCAATCGTAGTTGATTATCGTCATTATCACCCTACGAAGTATTCATTTCGGAGAACTACTATCTATCATTTAAATATAGAAAATGGAAAATTGTTAAAACTTACTCACTCAAAAATAGAGTTTTTTAAAGTTATTTTTAATGGTTTGTTTACGGCGGTCAAAAATTTTTATCGATTTGAATCTGCAAAAAAAGAGATGAAAAGTAGTTTGCCCTATCTTACCTCAAAGCTCTTCTGGTATAAAAAATTCAATAAAAAATCTGAAGGTAAATATTAAACATGATGTAAGTGATTTTGATGAGAATTATACCGATTTTTTTAATTATATGATGATGATAGAAATGATAATCTGAGGTATGGTTCTGTTGCTACAGTCTTATCTTGTATCAGCCCAATAAAATAACATAATCCTTACTCAACGTCAGCATTCATTAATAGAGTGTTAATTTATATATACCGTAAAACGCGAAATCAGAATATGGAAAAGAGTCTTTTAGTTATTGTCCGACATAAACCCGGTCGTACTCGTCTATTAATGCGGGCCCTGAAATCCATTAATGACCAGACATTCAAAAAAATAAATATCGTCATTTTCTGCATGGGAGAAGAATTGAAACGTCACCATGTGGATGATTTTTATCTGAAAGAGTTATCAAGTATATATACTATTATCTACGACGAAAACCGTATCTTTGATACTATTAAGATGTCTAAATCTAATTATTTATGCTTTATAGATGATGACGACTCTTGGGCTCCTGAATATGTATCAAGGCTACTCAGTCTTTTAGCGAATATACAGTCAACGTATTCATCTGTAAATGCAATATCATGCCATACAAATAAAGTTACTGAGGTTGCAGAAAATAATAGAATAATTATAAATACAACGCAACCCTGGAACCACTATTTAAATGCCGGTCCTGTTAGTTTTGATGTTATTTATTACAGGAATTCCATTCCACTGTCCTCGTGTTTATTCGATAAAAATTCTGTCATGGATGTGATTGAGAATCATAAATTATCCTCTCCTGCATTTTTCTGGCCTTTTTTTATTCATTACCTGGCAAAAAATGATGTTTGGATCTTACCAGAAGCTCTGGCATTTTATCATTTCAGAGAAAATGATGACTTTGAATTTGGTAATTACACTGTAATTAACAATGAGTCATTTGATATAGAATGCAAAATTGCAGAAAATAAAATGATGAGAAGTACTGATGACTCATCATTGCTCAATGTGTTACTTGCAAATATTGCTAACAACAGTCTCTTTCATAAAATTTCTTATATTGAAAATAAAATCAAATAAAATATGGATATGAACTTTAAAAAATACAAGACCGTAAGTTTTGATATCTTTGATACATTGGTTAGCCGGAGGATTTACCGTCCCAGAGATTTGTTTTCATTGATGCAATCAAATTTAGCAACTGAAAAAATTTTCATATCAGCGTGCGAGATTGATATTATTGATAATTTTCCAGAGATAAGAGTTCAGGCGGAAGTAAGTGCAAGAGAGAATAGGGTCAGGCGTTTTGGCGGCGAGCCGGAAGTACTCATATTTGAAATATACGATGAAATTTTAAAAACGCATCCGCAGCTTTCACCAGCGACAATAGAAAAGATAATCGATCTGGAAATACAAATGGAGAAGATTGTTTTATATAAAAATGCGCATGGAGGCTATTTGTTTGAAAAGGCTATTAATGATGGCTGTAAAGTTATTTTAATTAGTGATATGTACCTTCCATCAGCAATATTAAAGGAGCTATTAACATCATGTGGCTATGATATCAGTGACATTCCAATTTATTCATCTGGTGAAGAGCGGAACTCTAAGAATAGTGGTAAGTTATTTTCAATAGTCAAGCAAAATGAAAATGTAGATATTGCATCGTGGATGCATGTTGGCGATAATGTTCATGCTGATATTCTGAACGCTAAAAAATTCGGTATAAATACTCTCCATGCTGATTGGTCAGAGTATAATCATGGGGTATCTAATCATTGGAAAGCTAAAGATGTTATTGGTGAATCTATTTGTAAGGCTTTATTACTTAAACAAGTTTCTGCTTTCCATCAAAATGATCCTTTAAATGAGATAGGATTTAAGGTATTTGGTCCGTTATTACTAGGTTATGTAGCCTGGTTAGCGAATCAGTTAAAGATTCATAAAATTGATAAAGCACTTTTTTTAGCACGCGATGCTCACTTAATCTATAAAATTTATAATGAATACTTTTCAGAAGAACATGTAAAATGTGAATATTTATATATATCCCGCGCATCAGCTTATATGGTGGGGATGACTGATTGGCCGATGCACAGGATTTGGCATCTTTTTGGTGGTAAGAATAAGAAAAGTATTAAAAAGATACTTGCTATCGCAGGGTTAGATGCGAGTGAGCATATTTCAGATATACATCATGTTGGCTTCCCTGACGAAGAGTATATTCCAGTTTCAGGAGAAGAACATAAGGTTCACTGGCTTATAAATAAATTATTCTCATCTATTTTATTAAAAAATACTCAGCACAGGGAAGTTTACGCTGATTACTTTAAAACGGCCTGTGAAGGTTATAAAAATATAGCACTTATCGATGTGGGATGGATGGGCAATATTCAGTCAGTATTTGCTCGTTCTTTAGGTGCGCAATGGGCAGAAAAACAAATACATGGGTTTTATTTGGCAACTTTCGCTGGCGCCAATGATAACCGATCTATTTATAATAAGATGTTTGGTTGGCTAACCAACTATGGCCATCCCCACGATAAGTGTGATCTTTTCTTATCAGGCGGGGTGGAAATAATGGAGTTCGCTATGGCTGACAATACCGGGTCAACAATTGGTTATAAAAAAACGGATAATGGGATAATTCCTGTACGCGAAGATAGCAGTGGTTCAGAAATTGATTATTTAAAAAAAGCAGAAAGATTGCAATCAGGGATTATTTCTTTTTTTGAGTATATAAAACCGCTTATACAAAAAGGAAATTATACAGCACTTAATAGCGTTGTATTGTCAGAACCTTTTTTTGAATTGATAGCCAGACCCTCAAGCGCTCAACTGGACGCCTTATCTTCCCTCACGCATTCAGAGTCCGCGGGATCTAATGCAGAAAGAATCATGCTAGCCAAAAAGTTGCCTTTAAAGGATAAACTTTTTCCCGGAGAAAATTATATTAAAGAGTTGAATGCCAGTTATTGGAAAGAAGGCTTTAAAAGGATCAACAGGAAAAAATTTTGGGCAAAATATAACTAAGTGTCATTTAATCCCGGAAAGTAGACAATCATTATCGGGAGCTCGCCCGACAAGGGCAGAGTCGACGATGCTCTGGCGCGATTACGTTAACCCTGACGGGGAAGTGGTCTCGTGCCGCGATAATGTTATTATCGCTGGATGCCGCCGCTGTTTGTCCATCCGCTGTGAATGTTCATTATGGCGTTCGATGTATATTCCAGACAGTCAGAGGCAGCAATTGATTGTCATGTCTATGGTTGCGCAGAGGCGCTGCAGCCCATTAATCATCTGTTAACAAAGGATATTATCATGCCTGAAGGCCCGGAAATTCGTCGTGCGGCGGATAATCTGGAGACGGCAATCAAAGGCAAACCCTTAACCGATGTCTGGTTTGCCTTTGCACAGTTAAAACCGTATGAATCGCAGCTTACAGGTCACATTGTTACCCGGATAGAGACGCGGGGAAAAGCGTTATTGACTCACTTTTCAAATGGCCTGACGCTCTACAGCCACAACCAACTCTATGGCGTATGGCGGGTGATCGACACCGGTGAAATACCGCAGACCACGCGTATATTGCGCGTCAGGCTACAAACAGCGGATAAAACTATTCTGCTTTACAGCGCGTCTGATATCGAAATGCTGACAGCAGATCAGCTCATGACGCACCCTTTTTTACAGCGAGTCGGCCCGGATGTGCTGAACGCGCGTCTCACCCCGGAAGAGGTTAAAGCTCGATTGCTGTCGCCGCGTTTTCGCAACCGACAATTCTCCGGACTGTTGCTGGATCAGGCCTTTCTGGCGGGGCTGGGGAATTATCTGCGCGTTGAAATTCTCTGGCAGGTTGGGTTAACCGGACAGCATAGAGCGAAAGATCTCAGCGAGGCGCAACTGAACGCGCTATCTCACGCGTTGTTGGATATTCCGCGCCTTTCCTACGCTACTCGCGGTCAGGTGGATGAAAACAAGCATCATGGCGCCCTGTTTCGCTTTAAGGTTTTCCACCGTGACGGCGAAGCGTGCGAGCGATGCGGCGGCATTATTGAAAAGACAACGCTTTCCTCTCGCCCGTTTTACTGGTGCCCGCATTGCCAGAAATAGTCGGAACCGCCATCGGCGAGCGGCTATTGCCTGATGGCGCTACGCTTATCACTCCTACAAAGGTTGTTTGGGCGCATAGGCTGAAATAAAACGGGCCACTGCGGGTCCAGTTAACAGAATGCTGAACAGCCGTAGGGTTTGCATTGCCATGATGAGCGCCATATCGGCACTGCTTCCGGCCGCGATCGCGGCAACCGTATCCAGACCACCGGGACTGGTGGCGAGATAAGCCGTCATAAAATCAATCTGCATGTAGTGAGCCATTCCCCACGCCATCGCGGCGCAAATCGCCATCAGCGCGAAAATTGAAAATAAGATTTGCGGCAATGGCCGCAGCGCCATAAAAAAAACCTGTTTGTCGAAGCCCAGCCCGATACGCCAGCCTATCCCCATATAGGCCATGGCCAGCAGCCATTCGGGTAATTCAATCTCAATGATGCCGTGCGAATGGAGAAGCGCGCCTGCCAACATGGGGAGCAGCATCGTGCCGGAAGGGATACGCATCAGGCGACCGGCAATGCCCGCCACGATCGCTAACAGCAGCGTCGACAATAAATTACCGCTAAGCGGCGGAAACCAGACCAACTGTTGGCTGACCGCTGCCGCGCTGTCGCCGAGTATCAGGCGTGTTACCAGTACCGCCGCGCCAGCGACAAACAGTACCCGCAGGTACTGCATAAACGCCACCAGGCGGATATCCGCCCCGTAATCTTGCGCCATCGCAACCATTGCCGCCGCGCCGCCCGGCGAAGACCCCCATGCGCCGGTGTTGCCGGGCAGCGAGCTGTAACGTACCAGCAGCCAGCCGACTACCGCGCTGGAAAGCAGCGTCACCAGCAACACCAGAAGCACGACCGGCCAGTAGAGGGCGAGGGTGGTCAATATCGAACCGGTTAGATTTTGGGCGATCATACAGCCGAGAATTGCCTGCGCGGCGAGAAAAATACCGCGCGGAAGTTGTAGCGAACTACCTCGCAAACTCAACACGATACCCGCAATCATTGGACCGAGCAGCATCGCCGCCGGAAGGTGCAGCCAGAGAAAGATAAGGGAAATAAGCAGCGATAGCAGGAACAACAAAAACCACTGCAAAATCGGCATTCCATGCTCCCTGAATGATATTTAGCGAAACCCTAATTAATCATAGAGAGTAATGGGATAAGAATAAAATAAAGAGGATAAGAAAAAAGGAAAATGTACCGGATGGCGATGGCGATGGCGGTGTCGCCATCCGGTTGTCAATTAGCGCTTCAGCGCCGATTTAAAATCGCGTTTATCGTAGCCGGTGTAAAGCTGACGAGGACGAGCGATTTTCATGCCTTCACTGTGCATTTCATTCCAGTGGGCTATCCAGCCGACGGTACGCGCCATCGCGAAGATCACGGTAAACATCGAAGATGGAATGCCCATCGCTTTGAGAATAATGCCGGAGTAGAAGTCGACGTTCGGGTACAGTTTCTTCTCGATAAAGTATGGGTCGTTCAGCGCAATGTGCTCAAGCTCCATGGCCACTTCCAGCAGATCGTCTTTCGTACCCAGCTCTTTCAGCACTTCGTGACAGGTTTCACGCATGACGGTGGCGCGCGGATCGTAGTTTTTGTAAACGCGATGACCGAAGCCCATCAGGCGGAAAGAATCATTCTTGTCTTTCGCGCGACGAACAAATTCCGGAATGTGTTTAACGGAGCTGATTTCTTCCAGCATTTTCAACGCGGCTTCGTTTGCGCCGCCATGTGCCGGTCCCCACAGGGAGGCGATCCCGGCGGCAATACAGGCGAACGGGTTGGCGCCGCTTGAGCCAGCAGTACGTACCGTTGACGTCGAGGCGTTCTGCTCATGGTCAGCGTGCAGGATCAGAATACGGTCCATCGCGCGTTCCAGTACCGGATTCACTTCATAGGTTTCGCACGGCGTGGAGAACATCATGTTCAGGAAGTTACCGGCGTAGGAGAGGTCGTTACGCGGATAAACAAACGGCTGGCCGATAGAATATTTGTAACACATCGCCGCCATGGTCGGCATTTTGGACAGCAGACGGAACGCCGCGATTTCACGGTGGCGTGGGTTGTTCACATCCAGCGAGTCGTGGTAGAACGCCGCCAGCGCGCCCGTGATCCCGCACATCACCGCCATCGGATGTGAGTCGCGACGGAAAGCGTGGAACAGGCGCGTGATCTGCTCGTGAATCATCGTATGACGAGTGACTGTCGTTCTGAACTCGTCATACTCTTTCTGTGTCGGTTTTTCGCCGTACAGCAGGATGTAACAGACTTCCAGATAGTTGGAATCGGTAGCAAGCTGGTCAATCGGGAAACCGCGATGCAACAAAATGCCTTCGTCGCCGTCGATGAAGGTGATTTTAGATTCGCAGGATGCGGTAGAGGTGAAACCAGGGTCAAAAGTGAAAACACCTTTTGAACCGAGACTACGAATATCAATAACATCTTGACCGAGTGTACCTTTTAGCACATCCAGTTCAATAGCAGTGTCACCAGTGAGGGTGATTTTTGCCTTTGTATCAGCCATTTACGGTCTCCTTAGCGCCTTATTGCTTAAGACTGCCGGAACTCAGACTTGCCTTCTCCACGTCATCTTCCTCGTCGTTAGTGCATGAAAGATTCTGTGTATGCATCAATCAACCGTTACCAGTTTGTTATTTGGCTCGCCGCTCTGTGAAAGAGGGGATGACCTGGGTACAGAGCAATGGGCGCTTGCAGGTAACGGCTTGATTAATGTCGAATTAGCAGCAAATCAGGAACGTAGCAATCCGAGTAATGTAACCTGTCTATCACTAATAACTGTCCTGAAAGAATGGGTCAATATCATCACACTGTTGCATAACTTATTAGCAGGTGAAAGAGTGACCCCATAACTTTTACGCATTATATGCTTTTTCTGGTGTTGTTTGTAACAACTTTGTTTAATGTTTGTCAAATCAGATGATTGAAAATTAAAAAAATGTTGTTATCGTGACCTGCGTCACTGTTCAGGATAAAACCCGACAAACTATATGTAGGTTAATTGTAATGATTTTGTGAACGTCCTATACTGCCGCCAGGTCTCCGGAATACCCTGCAATCCCGAGCCACCCAGCGTTGTAACGTGTCGTTTTAGCTACTGGAAGCAGTGTTTTACATGACGCGCAGTTATAGAAAGGACGCTGTCTGACCCGCACGCAGACCGGAGGAAGGAAATCCCGTCGTCTTTCTGGCTACAGGTAGATTCACCTCTGTAACCGAAGTCTTAAGGGAATAATAAGAACAGCATGTGGGCGTTATTCATGATAAGAAATGTGAAAAAACAAAGACCTGTCAATCTGGATCTACAAACGATTCGGTTCCCCATCACAGCGATAGCGTCCATTCTCCATCGCGTATCCGGTGTGATTACTTTCATCGCAGTCGGCATACTACTGTGGCTACTGGGTACCAGCCTCTCTTCCCCGGAAGGATTCCAGCAGGCCGCCGACATCATGGGCGGCTTCATCGTTAAATTTATCATGTGGGGCATCCTTACCGCGCTGGCGTATCACGTCATCGTTGGAATTCGTCACATGTTAATGGATTTTGGCTATCTGGAAGAAACATTCGAAGCGGGTCAACGCTCTGCCAAAATCTCTTTTGTTATCACTGTCGTGCTTTCACTTCTCGCAGGAGTCCTCGTATGGTAAGCAACGCCTCCGCATTAGGACGCAATGGCGTACATGACTTCATCCTGGTCCGTGCTACCGCTATCGTTCTGACGTTATACATCATCTACATGGTGGGTTTTTTCGCCACGAGCGGCGAGCTGACCTTTGAAGCCTGGACCGGTTTCTTCTCATCGGCCTTCACCAAAGTCTTCACCCTGCTGGCGCTTTTTTCCATCTTGATTCATGCCTGGATCGGCATGTGGCAGGTGTTGACCGACTACGTTAAACCACTGGCAGTGCGCCTGGTACTGCAACTCGTTATCGTTGTTGCGCTGGTGGTTTACGTCATCTATGGATTTGTTGTGGTGTGGGGTGTGTAATGAAACTGCCAGTCAGAGAATTTGATGCTGTTGTGATTGGTGCCGGTGGCGCAGGTATGCGCGCGGCGCTGCAAATTTCCCAAAGCGGCCAAACCTGTGCGCTGCTGTCTAAAGTGTTCCCAACCCGATCGCATACCGTCTCCGCGCAGGGCGGCATCACCGTGGCGCTCGGTAATACCCATGAAGATAACTGGGAATGGCATATGTACGACACCGTAAAAGGGTCGGATTACATTGGTGACCAGGATGCCATTGAATATATGTGTAAGACCGGACCGGAAGCGATTCTGGAGCTGGAGCACATGGGGCTCCCGTTCTCCCGTCTTGATGATGGACGTATCTATCAGCGCCCGTTTGGCGGCCAGTCGAAAAACTTTGGCGGCGAGCAGGCAGCACGTACCGCGGCGGCGGCTGACCGTACCGGTCACGCCTTGCTACATACGCTCTATCAGCAGAATTTAAAAAACCACACCACGATTTTCTCCGAATGGTATGCGCTGGATCTGGTGAAAAACCAGGATGGCGCGGTGGTGGGGTGTACCGCACTGTGCATCGAAACCGGTGAAGTGGTGTATTTCAAAGCCCGCGCGACGGTGCTGGCGACCGGCGGCGCAGGCCGTATCTACCAGTCCACTACGAACGCTCACATCAACACCGGTGACGGTGTCGGTATGGCGTTGCGTGCTGGTGTCCCGGTGCAGGACATGGAAATGTGGCAGTTCCACCCGACCGGTATCGCCGGGGCGGGTGTGCTGGTGACAGAAGGCTGCCGCGGCGAAGGCGGTTACCTGCTGAACAAACACGGCGAGCGCTTTATGGAGCGTTATGCGCCGAACGCCAAAGACCTGGCGGGTCGTGACGTGGTGGCGCGTTCCATCATGATCGAAATCCGTGAAGGTCGCGGCTGCGACGGTCCGTGGGGTCCGCACGCTAAACTGAAACTGGATCACCTGGGTAAAGAGGTGCTGGAATCTCGCCTGCCAGGTATTCTGGAGTTGTCCCGTACTTTCGCCCACGTCGATCCGGTGAAAGAGCCGATTCCGGTTATCCCGACCTGCCACTACATGATGGGCGGTATTCCGACTAAAGTGACCGGTCAGGCGCTGACCGTGAACGAGCAGGGCGAAGACGTAGTCATTCCGGGGCTGTTCGCGGTGGGTGAAATCGCCTGTGTATCGGTTCACGGCGCCAACCGTCTGGGCGGTAATTCGCTGCTGGATCTGGTGGTCTTTGGCCGCGCGGCGGGGCTGCATTTACAGGAATCCATCGCCGAGCAGGGCGTGCTGCGCGATGCCAGCGAGTCTGACGTGGAAGGTTCTCTGGAGCGCCTGAATCGCTGGAACAACAACCGCAATGGCGAAGATCCGGTGGCTATCCGCAAAGCGCTGCAGGAGTGTATGCAGCATAACTTCTCCGTATTCCGTGAAGGCGACGCGATGGCGAAAGGGCTTGAGCAGTTGAAAGTGATCCGCGAGCGTCTGAAAAACGCCCGTCTGGATGACACTTCCAGCGAGTTTAATACCCAGCGTGTTGAGTGTCTGGAGCTGGATAACCTGATGGAAACCGCCTACGCCACTGCCGTATCCGCCAACTTCCGGACGGAAAGCCGCGGCGCGCATAGCCGCTTCGATTTCCCGGAGCGTGATGATGCCAACTGGTTGTGTCATACCCTGTATCAACCGCAAACGGAATCCATGACGCGCCGAAGCGTCAATATGGAACCGAAACTGCGTCCGGCGTTCCCGCCGAAGATTCGTACTTATTAATTGCGGAGACAGGATGATGAAACTCGAATTTTCGATTTATCGTTATAACCCGGATGTCGATAACGCTCCGCGTATGCAGGATTACACCCTGGAAGGCGAAGAAGGGCGTGACATGATGCTGCTGGATGCGTTAATCCAGCTTAAAGAAAAAGATCCCAGCCTTTCTTTCCGCCGTTCCTGCCGCGAAGGCGTGTGTGGTTCTGATGGTTTGAATATGAACGGTAAGAATGGTCTGGCCTGTATTACCCCTATTTCGGCGCTGAATCAGCCAGGTAAGAAGATTGTGATTCGCCCGCTACCCGGTTTGCCGGTGATCCGCGATTTGGTGGTAGACATGGGGCAATTCTACGCACAATATGAGAAGATTAAGCCTTACTTATTGAATAATGGGCAAAATCCACCGGCTCGTGAGCATTTACAGATGCCGGAGCAACGTGAAAAACTTGATGGGTTGTATGAATGTATTCTGTGCGCCTGTTGCTCAACTTCCTGCCCGTCATTCTGGTGGAACCCGGATAAGTTTATTGGTCCGGCGGGTCTGCTCGCGGCGTATCGATTCCTGATCGATAGCCGTGATACCGAGACAGACAGTCGTCTGGAAGGGATGAGCGATGCATTCAGCGTATTCCGCTGTCACAGTATTATGAACTGCGTCAGTGTATGTCCTAAGGGACTGAACCCGACGCGCGCCATCGGCCATATTAAGTCGATGCTGTTGCAGCGTAGCGCATAAGTAGTTGTAGTTGCCGGGGAAGAGATTCCCCGGTCGTGCAGGAAACCTCTAAAAACTGCCGCATTGATAACAATAGTCGAGATGTTCGGCGCGAGACAAGGCGCGAACGGAACGAATCTTCGGGAGCATAGTTAACGATGCGACCGGCGTGAGTGAGGGACGCAACGCAGTCGCAGCCTGAACAACGACGATTATTAGACAGTTTTTAAAGGTTCCTTAGCGGACGCAGATGACATGACAGTCCGCAACAAGTGAACCCCGGCACGCATACGGCGTATGCGTGGTTAGTATCCACGGCGAAGTAAGCATACGAATGCTTAAGGGATCACGATGCAGAACAGCGCTTTGAAAGCCTGGTTGGACTCTTCTTACCTCTCTGGTTCGAATCAGAGCTGGATAGAACAGCTCTATGAAGACTTCTTAACCGATCCTGACTCGGTAGACGCTAACTGGCGTTTGACGTTCCAGCAGTTACCTGGTACCGGAGTCAAACCGGATCAACTCCATTCAAAAACACGTGAATATTTCCGGCGGCAGGCGTTGGCTGGCTCACGTTACTCTTCTACGATTTCCGACCCTGACACCAATGTGAAGCAGGTTAAAGTCCTGCAGCTTATCAACGCTTATCGTTTCCGTGGCCATCAGCATGCAAACCTCGATCCGCTGGGACTGTGGAAACAAGAACGTGTGGCGGATCTGGATCCTTCTTTCCATGATTTGACCGAGGCCGATTTCCAGGAAACCTTCAATGTCGGCTCTTTTGCCAGCGGCAAAGAGACGATGAAGCTGGGCGAGCTGCTCGACGCGCTCAAACAGACCTACTGCGGCCCGATTGGCGCTGAGTATATGCACATCACCAGCACCGAAGAGAAACGCTGGATCCAACAGCGCATCGAATCCGGTCGCGCGGCCTTTAGCGCTGACGAGAAAAAACGCTTCCTGAACGAACTGACTGCCGCTGAAGGGCTGGAACGTTATCTGGGGGCCAAATTCCCCGGCGCGAAACGTTTCTCGCTGGAAGGGGGAGATGCTCTGGTACCCATGCTGAAAGAGATGGTTCGCCATGCGGGTAACAGCGGCACTCGCGAAGTGGTGCTGGGGATGGCGCACCGCGGTCGCCTGAACGTGCTGATCAACGTACTGGGTAAAAAACCGCAGGATCTGTTCGACGAGTTTGCCGGTAAGCATAAAGAACATCTTGGTACCGGCGACGTGAAGTATCACATGGGCTTCTCGTCAGATATCGAAACCGAAGGCGGTCTGGTTCACCTGGCGCTGGCGTTTAACCCATCGCATCTGGAAATTGTGAGCCCGGTGGTGATGGGTTCCGTGCGTGCCCGTCTGGATAGACTGGATGAACCGAGCAGCAACAAAGTGTTGCCGATCACCATTCACGGCGATGCCGCGGTGACTGGCCAGGGCGTGGTTCAGGAAACTCTGAACATGTCGAAAGCGCGCGGTTACGAAGTGGGCGGTACGGTACGTATCGTTATCAACAACCAGGTGGGCTTCACCACCTCTAACCCGCTGGACGCGCGCTCCACGCCGTACTGCACTGATATCGGTAAAATGGTCCAGGCGCCGATTTTCCACGTCAACGCGGACGATCCGGAAGCCGTTGCTTTTGTGACTCGTCTGGCGCTGGACTTCCGTAACACCTTTAAACGCGATGTCTTTATCGATCTGGTGTGCTACCGCCGTCATGGCCACAACGAAGCCGACGAGCCAAGCGCAACCCAGCCGCTGATGTACCAGAAAATCAAAAAGCATCCGACGCCGCGTAAAATCTACGCCGACAAACTGGAAGCTGATAAGGTCGCAACGCTGGAAGACGCCACCGAAATGGTCAACCTCTATCGCGATGCGCTGGATGCAGGCGAATGCGTAGTGAAAGAGTGGCGTCCGATGAATATGCACTCGTTCACCTGGTCGCCGTATCTAAACCACGAATGGGATGAAGCGTACCCGAACAAGGTAGAAATGAAGCGTCTGCAGGAGCTGGCAAAACGTATCAGCACCGTGCCGGAAGCCATTGAAATGCAGTCCCGTGTGGCGAAAATTTATGGCGACCGTCAGGCAATGGCGGCAGGCGAGAAATTGTTTGACTGGGGCGGCGCGGAAAATCTGGCTTACGCCACGCTGGTCGATGAAGGCATTCCGGTGCGCCTGTCCGGGGAAGACTCCGGTCGCGGCACCTTCTTCCATCGTCATGCGGTGATCCACAACCAGACGAACGGCTCAACGTATACGCCGTTGCAGCATATTCACAGCGGTCAGGGACAGTTTAAAGTCTGGGACTCCGTGCTGTCCGAAGAAGCGGTGCTGGCCTTTGAATACGGTTATGCCACGGCGGAACCCCGTACCCTGACTATCTGGGAAGCGCAGTTTGGCGATTTTGCCAACGGCGCGCAGGTGGTGATTGATCAGTTCATCTCCTCCGGCGAGCAGAAATGGGGCCGGATGTGCGGTCTGGTGATGTTGTTGCCGCACGGTTACGAAGGGCAGGGGCCGGAGCACTCCTCCGCGCGCCTGGAGCGTTACCTGCAACTTTGCGCCGAGCAGAATATGCAGGTTTGCGTGCCGTCCACGCCGGCGCAGGTCTACCATATGCTGCGCCGTCAGGCGCTGCGCGGGATGCGTCGTCCGCTGGTGGTGATGTCGCCGAAATCGCTGCTGCGTCACCCGCTGGCAGTCTCCACGCTTGATGAACTGGCGAACGGCTCCTTCCAGCCGGCCATTGGCGAAATTGACGAGCTGGATCCTAAAGCCGTAAAACGCGTGGTAATGTGTTCTGGTAAGGTTTATTACGACCTGCTGGAACAACGGCGTAAAAACGATCAAAAAGATGTTGCTATCGTGCGCATCGAGCAGCTCTATCCGTTCCCGCATAAAGCGGTGCAGGAAGCGCTGCAACCATACGCTCACGTCCATGATTTTGTCTGGTGCCAGGAAGAGCCGCTCAACCAGGGCGCATGGTACTGTAGTCAGCATCATTTCCGTGAAGTGATTCCGTTTGGGGCCGCTCTGCGTTATGCAGGTCGCCCAGCCTCCGCCTCTCCGGCGGTAGGGTATATGTCCGTTCACCAGAAACAGCAACAAGATCTGGTTAATGACGCGCTGAACGTCGATTAAATAAAGGATAAATAATGAGTAGCGTAGATATTCTTGTTCCCGACCTGCCTGAGTCCGTAGCGGACGCGACCGTCGCCACCTGGCATAAAAAACCGGGCGATGCGGTTGTTCGTGACGAAGTGCTGGTAGAAATCGAAACTGACAAAGTGGTACTGGAAGTACCGGCATCAGCGGACGGCATTCTGGATGCGGTTCTGGAAGAGGAGGGGACTACTGTCACCTCTCGCCAGATCCTCGGTCGCCTGCGTGAAGGCAACAGCGCGGGTAAAGAGACCAGCGCGAAATCTGAAGAGAAAGCGTCTACGCCGGCACAGCGCCAGCAGGCGTCGCTGGAAGAACAAAACAGTGATGCGCTCAGCCCGGCGATCCGTCGCCTGCTGGCTGAGCACAATCTGGAAGCCAGCGCCATCAAAGGCACCGGCGTCGGCGGTCGTATTACCCGTGAAGATGTGGAAAAACATCTGGCGAAAGACGAATCTAAAGCGCCTGCTGTTGAACCTGCAGCACAACCCGCTCTGGGCGCGCGCGGCGAAAAACGCGTGCCGATGACCCGCCTGCGTAAGCGCGTGGCCGAGCGTCTGCTGGAAGCGAAAAACTCTACCGCCATGCTGACGACCTTTAATGAGGTCAACATGAAGCCGATTATGGATTTGCGTAAGCAATACGGCGAAGTGTTTGAAAAACGTCACGGTATCCGCCTGGGCTTTATGTCTTTCTACGTGAAAGCGGTAGTTGAAGCGCTGAAGCGTTATCCGGAAGTGAACGCCTCTATCGACGGCGATGACGTGGTGTACCACAACTACTTTGATGTGAGCATGGCGGTGTCTACGCCGCGCGGCCTGGTCACACCGGTGCTGCGTGACGTGGATACGCTGGGCATGGCTGACATTGAGAAAAAAATTAAAGAACTGGCCGTCAAAGGCCGCGACGGCAAGCTGACCGTAGACGATCTGACCGGCGGTAACTTCACCATTACCAACGGCGGCGTATTCGGTTCGCTGATGTCTACCCCGATCATCAACCCGCCGCAGAGCGCGATTCTGGGAATGCACGCCATTAAAGACAGGCCGATGGCGGTGGATGGTAAGGTGGAAATTCTGCCGATGATGTACCTGGCGCTCTCTTACGATCATCGCCTGATCGATGGTCGCGAATCTGTGGGCTTCCTGGTCACCATCAAAGAGTTGCTGGAAGATCCGACCCGTCTGCTGCTGGACGTGTAGTCAACAAGAGCATCACCTGCTACCTGTAGGCCGGATAAGGCGTTCACGCCGCCATCCGGCGATGGTGTAATGCCTGATGGCGCGCAGCTTTCAGGCCTACAGGTCTAAAGATAACGATTACCTGAAGGATGGACAGAACACATGAACTTACATGAATATCAGGCAAAACAACTTTTTGCCCGCTATGGCTTACCGGCGCCGGTGGGTTATGCCTGTACTACTCCGCGTGAAGCCGAAGAAGCCGCGTCTAAAATCGGCGCCGGCCCGTGGGTAGTGAAATGTCAGGTTCACGCTGGCGGCCGCGGCAAAGCGGGCGGTGTGAAGGTTGTCAAAAGCAAAGAAGAGATTCGCGCCTTTGCGGAAAACTGGCTAGGCAAACGTCTGGTAACCTATCAAACAGACGCCAATGGCCAACCGGTAAACCAGATTCTGGTTGAAGCGGCGACCGATATTAGCAAAGAGCTGTATCTCGGCGCGGTTGTTGACCGTAGCTCCCGTCGCGTGGTCTTTATGGCGTCTACCGAAGGCGGCGTGGAAATCGAAAAAGTCGCGGAGGAAACCCCGCACCTGATCCACAAAGTCGCGCTCGATCCGCTGACCGGCCCGATGCCGTATCAGGGACGTGAACTGGCGTTCAAACTGGGTCTGGAAGGTAAACTGGTGCAGCAGTTCACCAAAATCTTTATGGGCCTGGCAACCATTTTCCTTGAGCGCGACCTGGCGCTAATCGAAATCAATCCGCTGGTCATCACCAAACAGGGCGATCTGATTTGCCTCGACGGCAAACTGGGCGCTGACGGCAACGCGCTGTTCCGCCAGCCGGATCTGCGTGAAATGCGCGACCAGTCTCAGGAAGATCCGCGTGAAGCGCAGGCAGCGCAGTGGGAACTGAACTACGTCGCGCTGGACGGCAACATCGGTTGCATGGTGAACGGCGCGGGCCTGGCGATGGGCACCATGGATATCGTTAAGCTGCATGGCGGCGAACCGGCTAACTTCCTTGACGTTGGCGGCGGCGCGACCAAAGAGCGCGTAACCGAAGCGTTTAAAATCATCCTCTCGGATGACAACGTGAAAGCGGTTCTGGTTAATATCTTTGGCGGTATCGTCCGTTGTGACCTGATTGCCGACGGTATCATCGGCGCGGTGGAAGAGGTGGGCGTTAACGTTCCGGTGGTGGTGCGTCTGGAAGGCAACAACGCCGAACTCGGCGCGAAGAAACTGGCTGACAGTGGCCTGAATATTATTGCAGCGAAAAGTCTGACGGATGCAGCTCAGCAGGTTGTTGCCGCAGTGGAGGGGAAATAATGTCCGTTTTAATCGATAAAAACACCAGGGTTATCTGTCAGGGCTTTACCGGTAGCCAGGGGACGTTCCACTCCGAGCAGGCGATCGCTTATGGTACGCAAATGGTGGGCGGCGTGACGCCAGGTAAAGGCGGCACCACGCATTTGGGTCTACCGGTGTTCAACACCGTACGCGAAGCGGTAGACGCGACCGGCGCAACCGCCACCGTTATCTACGTCCCGGCACCGTTCTGCAAAGACTCCATTCTGGAAGCGATCGACGCAGGCATCAAACTGATTATCACCATCACCGAAGGTATTCCGACGCTGGATATGCTGACCGTGAAAGTAAAGCTCGACGAAGCCGGCGTGCGCATGATCGGCCCGAACTGCCCAGGCGTGATCACCCCGGGCGAATGCAAAATCGGCATCATGCCGGGTCACATTCACAAGCCGGGCAAAGTGGGTATCGTTTCCCGTTCCGGCACGCTGACCTATGAAGCGGTTAAGCAGACTACCGACTACGGTTTTGGCCAGTCCACCTGCGTGGGTATCGGCGGCGACCCGATTCCCGGCTCTAACTTCATTGATATCCTGAAGCTGTTCGAGGAAGATCCGCAGACTGAAGCGATCGTGATGATCGGTGAGATCGGCGGCAGCGCGGAAGAAGAGGCGGCGGCTTACATTAAAGATCACGTGACCAAGCCGGTTGTCGGCTACATTGCGGGCGTAACCGCGCCGAAAGGCAAGCGTATGGGCCACGCGGGCGCCATCATTGCGGGCGGTAAAGGTACTGCGGATGAAAAATTCGCCGCGCTGGAAGCCGCAGGCGTGAAAACCGTTCGCAGCCTGGCCGATATCGGCGAAGCGCTGAAAGCAATTATAAAATAAAATCTCACAGTTCCTGCGGGAACAGATAAATGTCCGTTTTCGACATGGTTGGCCACCTTTACGGTGGCCTTTTTTATGGTGATGTCTTGCCTGCGACTCATGGCATTTTGTTTAAACGGTATTATTTTTTGCGCAAAACATCATTTTCCCTGACTGACAATGGCGCATCGTAGACCATCGAACCGGGCGGGTTAAAAGAGTGCCAATCGGCAAGACAACGTGGGCAAGTTTTGATGAGACGCCAAATCTCACCAGTTTATTCAACGTGCCGGGAAAAGCATACTCTGTTAATATCTAATAAGTGTCTTTATAAGCGATGACTGAAGTAATGGATCTATTTAAAAAATGAATATTATTAAAATATTTTCAGTTTAACAGTATAAAACCATTTAATAACAGGAGGTTATGTGGTTTTGTCTGATGCGCTTTGGTTTTCATAAACAACGCGGAAATAACCATTTGCTATTTTTTATAGAACGCTTTTTTATTTATGACGGCGAATGGCTAACTTTATTATATTAGTAGCGTGGAAGTTCAGAGTACCTTTTCGAAGATAATAACAGAATCTTCGATATGATTATTATATAGAGGTGAGTACGGTATTGTTAAAATACAAAAATTAGCTAATAAAATTTTTGTTTTATCTTGACTATCTGGAAAGTTTATTAGCGATAATTAAAGCGATAACCTGGCAAGATGAACCTATCCGCTAGTCGTCGGGGGAAGGGAGGTTCGGGAAGGTTAATCCGGGTGGGCTGATGGCGCGTGTGCAATGAGATAGTTTCTTTGCGGTGTTAATTATAAGTAAAACAAAAATAGATTAAATGTATAAAATAATAAGTGTTGAAAACCTGCAGAAAAAATCTGTGAGCTATTTAGCAATAATTGAACATCAATGTGGGGTGTTTTTTACTGGATGCAGGGGCAGTAAAAACGCACAAAATGTTTAGTCTTACCGAATAAGCCTCTTTAGTGCAGAAGGTTTGGGATTACTCTTTGTAAAAACAAAAACTTAACAAAAAATTCACCATGCAACCAGTGAATAAACATTATTAACATTAACTTCAAAAATTGATTTTAATCAATATTTAAATGTTGGAAAAGAGCATCAAAATTGGTTAAATTGTCCGTGATCAAATTCCCTGAAAAGCGATAGATTAGCCATAAATTGATCACTGTCGAAAAAAGCAAATCTGACACACTAAAAACCTGTTTATTGTAGGGGTTTTACGGCGTAATATATTTGCGGGATCAATTTGGGTTTTTTATTAACATGTTTGTAACCTTTCGTCATTGCTGTTTCCTTCCCGAGGGGATAGTACGATGAAAGGCAGCAAATAAATTTGTATTGGGGCATGCGTGTGACCCTTTCTAACGGGTTCACTCTCGGAGTCTTCATGCGATGAGCAAGGAGTCATGATGTTAGATATAGTCGAACTGTCGCGCTTACAGTTTGCCTTGACCGCGATGTACCACTTCCTGTTTGTGCCGCTAACGCTCGGTATGGCGTTTCTGCTGGCCATTATGGAAACGGTATACGTCCTTTCCGGCAAACAGATTTATAAAGATATGACCAAGTTCTGGGGCAAGTTGTTTGGTATCAACTTTGCTCTGGGCGTGGCTACCGGTTTGACCATGGAGTTCCAGTTCGGGACAAACTGGTCGTACTACTCCCACTATGTTGGGGATATCTTCGGTGCGCCGCTGGCAATCGAAGGTTTGATGGCCTTCTTCCTCGAATCCACCTTTGTAGGTCTGTTCTTCTTCGGCTGGGATCGTCTGAGTAAAGTTCAGCATATGTGCGTCACCTGGCTGGTGGCTCTGGGATCTAACCTCTCCGCGTTGTGGATTCTGGTAGCGAACGGCTGGATGCAAAACCCAATCGCTGCGGATTTCAATTTCGAAACCATGCGTATGGAAATGGTGAGCTTCTCTGAACTGGTGCTGAACCCGGTAGCACAGGTGAAATTTGTTCACACTGTGGCGTCTGGCTATGTCACCGGCGCGATGTTCATCCTCGGTATCAGCGCTTACTATATGCTGAAAGGTCGTGACTTCGCCTTTGCTAAACGCTCCTTTGCTATTGCCGCCAGCTTCGGTATGGCTGCCGTGCTGTCCGTTATCGTACTCGGCGACGAGTCCGGTTACGAAATGGGCGATGTGCAGAAAACCAAGCTCGCTGCGATTGAAGCAGAATGGGAAACACAACCTGCTCCGGCCTCCTTTACCCTGTTCGGCATTCCTGACCAGGACAAACAGGAAAACCATCTGGCGATTCAGATCCCTTATGCGCTCGGCATTATTGCTACGCGTTCCGTGGACACGCCGGTTATTGGCCTGAAAGATCTCATGGTGCAGCATGAAGAGCGTATCCGTAACGGGATGAAAGCCTATGAATTGCTGGAGCAGCTGCGCGCCGGTTCTACCGACCAGGCTGTTCGCGACCAGTTTAACAGCATGAAGAAAGATCTCGGTTACGGTCTGCTGCTGAAACGCTATACGCCTAATGTGACTGACGCGACCGAAGCGCAGATCCAGCAAGCGACGAAAGATTCCATTCCTCGCGTTGCGCCGCTGTACTTCGCCTTCCGTATCATGGTGGCGTGCGGCTTCCTGCTGCTGGCGATCATCGCACTCTCCTTCTGGAGCGTGATTCGTAACCGCATCGGTGAGAAAAAATGGCTGTTGCGCGCGGCGCTGTACGGTATTCCACTGCCGTGGATTGCGGTTGAATCAGGTTGGTTTGTCGCCGAGTATGGTCGTCAGCCGTGGGCGATCGGCGAAGTGTTGCCGACAGCCGTGGCGAACTCATCGCTGACCGTAGGCGATCTGCTGTTCTCCATGTTCCTGATTTGTGGCCTGTATACCCTGTTCCTGGTGGCAGAATTGTTCCTGATGTTCAAATTTGCACGCCTTGGCCCAAGCAGCCTGAAAACTGGTCGCTATCACTTTGAGCAGTCCACCGTGACTTCTCAGCCGGCACGCTAAGACAGGAGTCGTCAAATGATCGATTATGAAGTACTACGTTTTATCTGGTGGCTGCTGGTTGGCATTTTGCTAATTGGTTTCGCCGTCACCGATGGGTTCGACATGGGGGTGGGGATGCTCACCCGTTTCCTCGGTCGCAACGACACCGAGCGTCGAATTATGATTAACGCTATCGCCCCGCACTGGGACGGTAACCAGGTGTGGTTGATCACGGCAGGCGGCGCATTGTTTGCCGCCTGGCCGATGGTTTACGCCGCCGCGTTTTCCGGCTTTTATGTAGCGATGATCCTGGTGCTGGCGTCTCTGTTCTTCCGTCCGGTCGGTTTTGATTACCGCTCCAAGATTGAAGACCCGCGCTGGCGCAACATGTGGGACTGGGGCGTGTTCATCGGTAGCTTCGTACCGCCGCTGGTCATCGGGGTGGCCTTCGGTAACCTGTTGCAGGGCGTACCGTTCCACGTAGATGAGTATCTGCGTCTGTACTACACCGGTAACTTCTTCCAGTTGCTGAACCCGTTTGGTCTGCTGGCGGGCATTGTCAGCGTAGGGATGATCATCACGCAGGGGGCGACTTACCTGCAAATGCGTACCGTTGGCGAACTGCATCTGCGCGCGCGCGCCACCTCGCAGATTGCGGCGCTGGTGACATTAGTGTGCTTTGCGCTGGCGGGCGTTTGGGTGATGTATGGTATTGATGGTTATGTCGTGACATCCGCCATTGACCATCATGCCGCCTCTAACCCGTTGACTAAAGAAGTGGCGCGTGAAGCAGGCGCCTGGCTGGTGAACTTTAATCATGCTCCGATCCTGTGGTTGATTCCGGCGCTGGGCGTGGTTCTGCCGCTGCTGACTATCCTGACTTCCCGTATGGAGAAAGGCGCGTGGGCATTCCTGTTCTCTTCGCTGACTCTGGCCTGCATTATTCTGACGGCGGGTATCGCTATGTTCCCGTTTGTGATGCCGTCCAGCACGATGATGAATGCCAGCCTGACCATGTGGGATGCGACATCCAGCCAGATGACGCTGAATCTGATGACCTGGGTTGCGGCGGTGTTCGTACCGATCATTCTGATCTACACCAGCTGGTGTTACTGGAAAATGTTCGGTCGTATCACCAAAGAACATATTGAAAGCAACACTCACTCTTTGTACTAAGTAAGGAGCTTAAAATGTGGTATTTCGCATGGATTCTGGGAACGCTTCTTGCCTGTGCATTCGGGATCATTACCGCCCTGGCGCTTGAGCACGTTGAAGCGGGTAAAACCGGTCAAGAAGAAAGCTAATGACCCGTATTATCGCAAAACTGTATGCGGTAATGGACAAGCGCCCGTTAAGGGCGCTTTCCTTCGTGATGGCGATAGTGCTGGCAGGATGTATGTTCTGGGACCCGTCACGCTTTGCTGCCAGGACCAGCACGCTTGAAATCTGGCACGGATTATTGCTGATGTGGGCGGTTTGCGCAGGCATAATCCACGGCGTGGGTTTTCGCCCTGAATCCGTACGCTGGCAAGGGATTTTTTGTCCGCTCCTTGCGGATATCGTCCTCATCGTCGGCCTGATTTTCTTCTTCTTGTGAATAAGAAACCTCCTTAAAAATATAGGGGCTTGCATAAGCCCATATATTTTTACTCTCCCTTAACTTCCCCCCATTCCCAAGCCTCATTCCCACGCGTATAGTAGCAACGTTTAAAAGCTCTACTTTTGTTGCATTACCGGGATGTAAAGTGAATACAACGCGATATATAACGGCATTCTTGAGGCATTACGGCGGCGAGCGGATGACGCCAACAAAGAGGCTGCAGGGATGAATAAGTCTATGTTTCGATGGCCGATTCGGGTTTATTACGAAGACACGGACGCCGGCGGTGTGGTTTATCACGCCAGCTATGTCGCTTTTTATGAAAGAGCGCGCACGGAGATGCTGCGTCACCACCACTTCAGCCAACAGGCGCTGCTGGCGGAGCGGGTTGCCTTTGTGGTGCGCAAGATGACGCTGGAATACTATGCGCCTGCGCGGCTCGACGATATGCTTGAAGTACAAACAGAAATTACGTCAATGCGTGGCACCGCTTTGGTTTTCACGCAACGCATTGTCAACGCAGAGAACACGCTGCTAAATGAAGCAGAGGTTCTGATTGTTTGCGTTGATCCACTCAAAATGAAGCCTCGTGCGCTTCCTAAGTCTATTGTCGCGGAGTTTAAGCAGTGACTGACATGAATATCCTTGATTTGTTCCTGAAGGCAAGCCTTCTGGTTAAACTTATCATGTTGATTTTGATTGGTTTTTCAATAGCATCCTGGGCCATCATTATCCAGCGAACGCGTATTCTGAACGCCGCTGCGCGTGAGGCGGAAGCGTTTGAAGATAAATTTTGGTCCGGAATCGAACTATCGCGCCTGTACCAGGAAAGCCAGGGGAGACGTGATAGTTTGTCGGGCTCGGAACAAATCTTTTATAGCGGGTTCAAAGAGTTTGTCCGGCTCCATCGCGCCAACAGCCATGCGCCTGAGGCTGTGGTAGAAGGGGCGTCGCGTGCGATGCGCATCTCCATGAACCGAGAGCTGGAAACGCTGGAAACGCATATCCCGTTTCTCGGCACGGTAGGTTCTATTAGTCCTTATATCGGTCTGTTTGGCACCGTATGGGGGATTATGCATGCGTTTATTGCTCTGGGCGCGGTGAAACAGGCGACTCTGCAAATGGTTGCGCCGGGTATCGCAGAAGCATTGATTGCCACGGCGATTGGTCTGTTTGCCGCCATTCCTGCGGTGATGGCCTATAACCGCCTGAATCAGCGCGTCAACAAGCTGGAACTGAATTACGACAACTTTATGGAAGAGTTTACCGCGATTCTGCACCGTCAGGCGTTTACCGTAAGCGAAAGCAATAAGGGGTAAGCCATGGCCAGATCGCGTGGACGAGGTCGTCGCGACCTCAAGTCTGAAATCAATATTGTACCGTTGCTCGACGTACTGCTGGTGCTGTTGCTGATCTTTATGGCGACGGCGCCAATCATCACCCAGAGCGTGGAAGTCGACCTGCCGGAGGCGAATCAGTCGCAGGCGGTCAGCAGTAACGACGATCCACCGGTCATTATTGAGGTTTCCGGAGTAGGGCAATACAGCGTAGTGGTTGATAAAGAGCGAATGGATCAACTGCCGTCTGAACAGGTGATCGCAGAAGCAAAGCGTCACCTGCAGGCTAATCCGAAAACAGTCTTTTTAATCGGCGGCGCGAAAGAGGTGCCGTACGATGAAATAATTAAAGCGCTGAACTTGTTACACAGCGCGGGCGTAAAATCGGTTGGCTTAATGACGCAGCCAATCTGAAGTCTGCGTCCCGTTGGCTTGAAAGACGGCGAGTAACAGGCGAACAGTTTTTTGGGAACCGAGAGTGTCAAAGGCAACCGAACAAAACGACAAGCTCAAACGGGCGATAATTATTTCAGCCGTGCTGCATATCATCTTATTTGCAGTGCTGATCTGGAGTTCGTTTGATGAGCATATAGAGACTTCTGCCGGCGGCGGCGGCGGTTCTGCTATCGACGCGGTGATGGTCGATCCTGGCGCCGTTGTGCAGCAGCACAACCGTCAGCAGGATCAACAGGCCAGCGCCAGACGCGCGGAAGAAGAGCGTAAAAAGCTGCAACAGCAGCAGGAAGAAGAGCTTCAGCAGAAGCAGGCTGCCGAACAGGAACGGTTGAAACAACTTGAGAAAGAACGTTTAGCGGCTCAGGAGCAGCAAAAGCAGGCCGAAGAAGCGGCAAAACTGGCGCAACAGCAACAGAAACAGGCCGAAGAAGCGGCGAAAGCGGCGGCGGACGCGAAGAAGAAAGCGGAGGCCGAGGCGGCGAAAGCGAAGAAGAAAGCGGAAGCCGAGGCGGCTAAGCAGGCTCAGGCCGAAGCCGCGAAGAAAGCCGCTGCCGAAAAAGCTGCGGCTGACAAAAAGGCCGCCGCAGAGAAAGCCGCGGCGGATAAAAAGGCAGCAGAGAAGAGAGCTGCTGCGGACAAAGCCGCAGCGGATAAAGCGGCGGCTAAAAAAGCGGCTGCCGAAAAAGCGGCCGCCGCAGAAGGCGTCGATGATCTGCTTGGCGATCTTAGCTCGGGTAAGAATGCGCCGAAAACCGGCGGCGGCGCGAAAGGGAATGGTCAGCCATCTAAAGATAGCGGTACATCGGGCGCTAACGGCGGGGCGACAGGCGCTGATATCAGCGCCTACGCGAAACAGATTCAGGTCGCGATTCAGAGTCGTCTGTATGATGCGAGCCTGTACCAGGGCAAACAATGTGTCTTGCATATTAGCCTGGCGCCGGATGGCTCATTAAAAAGCATTACGTCTGAGGGCGGCGATCCGGCGCTTTGTCAGGCGGCGTTAATGGCGGCAAAAACCGCGAAAATTCCTAAACCGCCAAGCCAGGCTGTTTATGAGAAAATAAAGGATGCCAAACTAGACTTTAAACTGTAGATATTTTCCTCTATGGAAGCTGGAGCGGTTGAGTTGTTACTGGTCCTGGTGGTTTTGTGTATTTGAGTTTGTTAACATTCTGCTAAATTATCGTGGGTCGCAGGCCCAGGTATGGGAGATATGATGAAGCAGGCATTACGAGTAGCATTTGGTTTTCTGATGCTGTGGGCGGCGGTGCTGCACGCAGAAGTTCGTATCGAGATCACCCAGGGGGTGGACTCGGCGCGACCGATTGGCGTTGTGCCTTTTAAATGGGCCGGGCCGGGCGCTGCGCCTGAAGATATCGGCGGCATCGTGGCGGCAGATTTACGCAACAGCGGTAAATTTAATCCGTTAGACCGCTCCCGACTGCCGCAGCAGCCAGCCACCGCTCAGGAAGTTCAGCCTGCCGCATGGTCTGCGCTGGGTATTGATGCCGTCGTCGTTGGGCAGGTGACGCCGAATCCGGACGGTTCCTACAATGTTGCTTATCAACTGGTTGACACTGGCGGCGCGCCGGGGGCTGTACTGGCGCAAAACTCTTATAAAGTGAACAAGCAGTGGCTGCGTTATGCAGGCCATACCGCCAGTGACGAAGTCTTTGAAAAACTGACGGGTATTAAGGGGGCGTTCCGTACTCGTATCGCCTATGTGGTACAGACTAACGGCGGCCAGTTCCCGTATGAACTGCGTGTGTCGGATTACGATGGCTACAATCAGTTCGTGGTGCACCGTTCTCCGCAACCATTGATGTCTCCGGCGTGGTCTCCGGACGGCTCAAAACTGGCTTACGTGACTTTTGAAAGCGGTCGCTCCGCGCTGGTTATCCAGACGCTGGCAAACGGCGCAGTGCGTCAAGTTGCGTCCTTCCCGCGTCACAACGGCGCGCCGGCCTTCTCGCCGGATGGGACGAAACTGGCGTTCGCGTTATCGAAAACCGGTAGTCTGAACCTGTATGTTATGGATCTCGCCTCCGGCCAGATTCGTCAGATAACGGACGGGCGTAGCAACAATACGGAGCCGACCTGGTTCCCGGACAGCCAGACTCTGGCCTTTACTTCTGACCAGGCTGGACGTCCGCAAGTGTATAAAATGAACATTAACGGCGGTGCGGCGCAGCGTATTACCTGGGAAGGTTCGCAAAACCAGGATGCGGATGTCAGCAGCGACGGTAAATTTATGGTAATGGTAAGCTCAAATAACGGGCAACAACACATTGCCAAACAAGATCTGGTGACGGGTGGCGTACAGGTTCTGTCGTCAACGTTCCTGGATGAAACGCCAAGTCTGGCACCTAACGGCACGATGGTAATCTACAGCTCTTCTCAGGGGATGGGATCTGTGCTGAATTTGGTTTCTACAGATGGGCGTTTCAAAGCGCGTCTTCCGGCAACTGATGGTCAGGTGAAATCGCCTGCCTGGTCGCCGTATCTGTGATAATAATTAATTGATTACTAAAGGAATTAAAGAAATGCAACTGAACAAAGTGCTGAAGGGCCTGATGATTGCCCTGCCTGTTATGGCAATCGCGGCATGTTCTTCCAACAAGAACGCCAGCAATGACGGTAGCGAAGGCGGCATGCTGAACGGCGCCGGCACTGGTATGGACGCTAACGGCAACGGCAACATGTCATCTGAAGAGCAAGCGCGTCTGCAGATGCAGCAACTGCAGCAGAACAATATCGTCTACTTTGATTTGGACAAGTATGATATCCGTTCTGACTTCGCGGCAATGCTGGACGCGCACGCTAACTTCCTGCGTAGCAACCCGTCTTACAAAGTCACCGTAGAAGGTCATGCGGACGAACGCGGTACGCCTGAGTACAACATCTCCCTGGGCGAACGTCGTGCTAACGCCGTTAAAATGTACCTGCAGGGTAAAGGTGTTTCAGCTGACCAGATCTCCATCGTTTCTTACGGTAAAGAAAAACCTGCCGTACTGGGCCACGACGAAGCGGCTTACGCTAAAAACCGTCGCGCTGTACTGGTTTACTAAGAGAATTGCATGAGCAGTAACTTCAGACATCACCTGTTGAGTCTGTCGTTACTGGTTGGCATAGCGGCCCCCTGGGCCGCTTTTGCTCAGGCGCCAATCAGTAGTGTCGGCTCAGGCTCGGTCGAAGACCGCGTCACTCAACTTGAGCGTATCTCTAACGCTCACAGCCAGCTTTTAACCCAACTTCAGCAGCAGCTCTCCGATAATCAGTCCGATATCGATTCTTTGCGCGGCCAAATCCAGGAAAATCAGTATCAACT
The DNA here is from genome assembly GCA_900478215.1 of Salmonella enterica subsp. houtenae serovar Houten. Classification (NCBI taxonomy): domain Bacteria; kingdom Pseudomonadati; phylum Pseudomonadota; class Gammaproteobacteria; order Enterobacterales; family Enterobacteriaceae; genus Salmonella; species Salmonella enterica. The sequence continues at coordinate 3,128,773 of LS483478.1, read as the reverse complement.
GAATCAGGTGATGGAACGCCAGAAGCAAATTATGCTGCAGCTAGGGAACTTAAATAATGGCGGCGCAGCGCAGCCTGCGGCTGGCGACCAGAGCGGGGCGGCAACCGCTGCAACCCCCGCCCCGGATGCCGGTACGGCAACCTCAGGGGCGCCGGTACAAAGTGGCGATGCGAATACCGATTACAATGCGGCAATCGCGCTGGTGCAGGATAAGTCTCGCCAGGATGATGCGATTGTGGCGTTTCAGAACTTCATCAAGAAATACCCTGATTCTACTTATCAGCCGAACGCCAATTATTGGCTGGGCCAGTTGAATTACAACAAGGGTAAAAAAGATGATGCCGCCTATTATTTCGCCTCGGTAGTAAAAAATTATCCTAAGTCGCCGAAGGCTGCGGACGCGATGTACAAAGTTGGCGTTATCATGCAGGACAAAGGTGATACGGCAAAAGCGAAAGCGGTTTATCAGCAGGTCATTAACAAATATCCTGGCACTGATGGCTCAAAACAGGCGCAGAAGCGTCTTAACGCGATGTAATGCGTACCATGCGACCAGAAAACGCCTTTTTTCTGGTCGCGTCGTGCGATTCCTAAGCAGTTGAGCTCCCTGCGTCGAAATTTTTGTTGCGCTCAAATTTGAAATCAGTAATATATGCCGCCGTTGCCACGGGATATTAAACAACTCGAAAGCAACGTAAAAGCGGGTCGTTAGCTCAGTTGGTAGAGCAGTTGACTTTTAATCAATTGGTCGCAGGTTCGAATCCTGCACGACCCACCAATCGTTAGGTGGAAACGAAAATAAAACGTGAAGGATAACGTTGCGTTAGCAACGGCCCGTAGGGCGAGGCGAAGCTGAGTCATCCTGCACGACCCACCACTAACTTCGGTTAGTCAGTAGTATCCAGCGTAGTATCGGGTGATTAGCTCAGCTGGGAGAGCACCTCCCTTACAAGGAGGGGGTCGGCGGTTCGATCCCGTCATCACCCACCACTTGGGTCGTTAGCTCAGTTGGTAGAGCAGTTGACTTTTAATCAATTGGTCGCAGGTTCGAATCCTGCACGACCCACCAATTTAACATCAAACTCAGATGTTAAGTGTGAAGGATAACGTTGCTCCAGCAACGGCCCGTAGGGCGAGGCAAAGCCGAGTCATCCTGCACGACCCACCAATTTTCGAATTGGTGCCGAGTAAAAATATTTCAGGTAGCCCCACCGTATGGGTCGTTAGCTCAGTTGGTAGAGCAGTTGACTTTTAATCAATTGGTCGCAGGTTCGAATCCTGCACGACCCACCAACATACAAAGTGGTAACTGGTAGAGAATGTGAAGGATAATGTTGCTTTAGCAACGGCCCGAAGGGCGAGGCGAAGCCGAGTCATCCTGCACGACCCACCATCCTGAATGATTAGCAGCAAATCCCGCCAAGGGTCGTTAGCTCAGTTGGTAGAGCAGTTGACTTTTAATCAATTGGTCGCAGGTTCGAATCCTGCACGACCCACCAATGTAAAAAAGCGCCTTAAAGGCGCTTTTTTGCTATGTACGAAATTTAACGATTCGAACCAGCCGCCGCAATTATTGTGACTTTTATTCGTCAATCAGCTATCTTGTTTAACATGTAAAACAAAAACAGCCGAATATAGCGTAATTTACGCCTTAAATCGGTTTGTTTGTTAAGTCAATAAAACGAGAAGCCATGATGAGCGTAATGTTTGACTCACAAACCGCAATCTATCCATTTTCGCTTAAGCCCACGCCGTTAAGCGTCGAGGAAAAGCAATTTTATCGTGAGAAAATCAAACGACTCCTCAGCGAACGGGATGCGGTGATGGTTGCGCATTATTATACCGATCCGGAAATTCAACAACTCGCTGAAGAAACAGGGGGGTGTATTTCCGACTCGCTGGAAATGGCCCGTTTCGGCGCGAAGCACGCCGCATCCACGCTGCTGGTAGCGGGCGTACGGTTTATGGGGGAAACCGCTAAAATCCTCAGCCCGAAAAAAACGGTCCTCATGCCTACTCTCGCGGCGGAATGTTCGCTGGATTTAGGCTGCCCAATAGACGAATTTAGCGCTTTTTGTGATGCCCATCCTGACAGAACCGTAGTGGTCTATGCTAACACCTCGGCTGCTGTTAAAGCGCGTGCGGACTGGGTTGTGACCTCCAGTATCGCCGTAGAACTGATTGAGCATCTGGATAGTTTGGGGGAAAAAATTATCTGGGCGCCGGACAGACACCTGGGGAATTACGTGCAAAAACAGACCGGGGCCGATGTACTGTGCTGGCAAGGGGCGTGTATCGTGCATGACGAGTTTAAAACCCAGGCGTTGACCCGTTTAAAAAAAATCTATCCCGATGCCGCTATTCTGGTTCATCCTGAATCGCCGCAGTCCATTGTCGAGATGGCCGATGCGGTGGGCTCAACCAGCCAGCTTATTAAGGCGGCAAAAACGCTGCCGCACAGACAGCTTATTGTGGCGACCGATCGCGGCATTTTTTACAAAATGCAGCAGGCGGTGCCTGAAAAAGAGTTGCTTGAAGCGCCCACGGCTGGCGAGGGGGCGACCTGCCGTAGTTGCGCTCACTGTCCGTGGATGGCGATGAATGGCCTGAAAGCCATCGCTGAAGGGCTGGAGCAGGGAGGCGCGGCGCATGAGATACAGGTTGATACGGCGCTACGCGAGGGCGCATTACTGCCCCTCAACCGGATGCTGGATTTTGCGGCTACACTTCGGGCGTAAAGACGGAAATCTTGGGGGGAGAGAATGGATTTTTTTAGTACGCACAATATACTGATTCATATTCCGATCGGCGCTGGCGGTTACGATCTCTCGTGGATCGAAGCGGTAGGAACTATCGCCGGCCTGCTCTGTATTTGGCTTGCCAGTCTGGAGAAGATCAGCAACTACTTTTTTGGGCTGGTTAACGTCACCCTGTTTGCGATTATTTTCTTTCAGATCCAGCTTTATGCCAGCCTGTTGCTGCAACTCTTTTTCTTTGCCGCCAATATTTATGGCTGGTATGCGTGGTCGCGGCAAACAAATGATAATGAAGCCGAGCTTAAAATCCGCTGGCTACCGTTGTCAAAAGCAATGGCATGGCTGGCGATATGTGTGATAGCCATCGGTCTGATGACGCGATATATCGATCCCGTATTCGCCGTCCTGACGCGCGTGGCCGTCGCCATTATGCAAATGCTGGGACTACAGGTGACGATGCCCGTGCTGCAACCGGACGCCTTCCCGTTCTGGGACTCTTGCATGATGGTGCTGTCTATCGCGGCGATGATTCTGATGACACGCAAATATGTCGAAAACTGGCTACTGTGGGTGATAATCAACGTGATCAGCGTGGTGATTTTTGCTTTGCAGGGCGTCTATGCGATGTCGCTGGAATATCTGATCCTGACCTTTATCGCCGTGAACGGTAGCCGCATATGGATAAACAGCGCGCGGGCTCGAGGATCGCGCGCGCTTTCCCCTTAATGGTGATGAACATGCCCGGATGACGTCTGATTCAGATGACAGTCCGGGCCGTGACACACTTGATACTCCATCTGAATCGTAGCGTGCGCAATATGGTATTCGTGTGCCAGGAAGTCCTGAATGCGTTCCAGCAGCGCATCATGGTCGTGTGGCGGAATGACCTGAGCGTGCAATGTCATGAGCGGTTTTTCGCCGACCATCCAGACATGCACATGGTGTACGTTGCGAACTTCGGGGATTTCCCGGCTTAAATGGCGCTGTAAGGCATTAATATCCAGTGAAACCGGCGCGCCTTCCAGCAGTTCGTTGACGCTATCTTTTAACAAACGCCAGGCGCTGCGTAGCACCAGTACCGAAACCAGAATAGAGAGAATCGGGTCCGCTGGCGTCCAGCCGGTCCAGATAATGATCAGCGCGGCGGCTATTGCGCCGACGGAACCCAGCAAATCGCCCATCACATGTAGCGCGGCAGCGCGTACGTTCAGGTTTTTTTCATCGCTTCCCCGATGGAGAATCCAGAACGCAAACAGGTTCGCCAGCAGACCCGCGACCGCAATCATCATCATCAGATTGCCCGCCACCGGACGTGGCGTGTAAAAGCGCTCTATCGCTTCCCAGACAATGAGGATGGTAATGACCACTAACGCAATGGCATTCATAAAGGCCGCCAGAGTAGTGAGTCTCAGCCAGCCAAAAGTGTGGCGAACCGTTGGGGGGCGACGGGAAAATTGAACCGCCAGCAACGCAAAGAGAAGGGCCGCCGCGTCGGTGAGCATATGTCCCGCATCCGCCAACAACGCCAGAGAGCCGGAGAGTATCCCGCCCACCACCTCAAGGAGCATAAATCCGGCAGTGACGATAAAGGCGAAAAGCAGGCGACGAGCATTATTATCTTTCGGCAGGTGTGAATCGGCATGAGAGTGTGAGTGCGCCATAACGTCATTCCTTTGTTATTCTCATCAATACTGTAGACATCATACTGATTTTTCGCTGACAAAATAAAAAGGAGAGCGAAAGCTCTCCCGTTATCAGACTTTTTTCTGAATTACTGTGTGGTACCGTCGGTTTTGGTATTCACGTCATTATTGACGCCATTACCGGTTTCCACTTTTTTATTAATATCCGGGCAGCGACCATCTTTACACATGGTATTTTTATGCTCTTCATCCTTGGTCATTCCGTCATGATTCATGGTTGAACCGTCAGGATGCTGCATCGTGCTGTTGGTATTGCCATTGGTATTGATGTCGTTGTTATTCACATCATTCGGCGCCACATTCTGGCGGGCGTCCGGGGCAACCTGGCCGGCATTTGCTGCCGAGTTCGCCTGACCATTGCTGGACTGCGCGTTAGATTCAGCAGCCAATGCTGCGCCGCTGGCAAGGCCGAGGGTAGCGGTGAGTAAAAGCGTAGTCAGTTTTGTCATTTTCATAAGATGCTCCTGTTATGGTGGATATGTCGGATAACCTCTTCCAACAGTGCACGTGTCAGTCAAATCCTCAAATAAGGGATAAAAAGCTTTCGCTGCCGCCTATTAACGCAGCAGAGAATCTTGCAATAATTCACAAACAGAGTGGTTACAGTTAAAAAGTGTAGGTTAGCTCCCATTTTTCGCTACATTTGTGCGTTTTTTTCCTGAATTCCAGGATTATTCCGTTCAACGTGTAAAAGCCCGTTTACACTATTTAATTGAAGAGATAGATTGGAGAGATTGCATTCATTGGGATAAGTACGGCAACACTGGAATAAACATGAATTATCAGAACGACGACTTACGCATTAAAGAAATCAACGAGTTATTACCTCCGGTCGCGCTGCTGGAAAAGTTTCCTGCAACGGAAAATGCAGCAAATATCGTTGCTCACGCGCGCAAAGCCATCCATAAAATTCTCAAAGGCAATGACGATCGCCTGCTGGTGGTGATTGGTCCTTGTTCAATTCATGATCCGGCAGCGGCGAAAGAGTATGCCGCCCGTTTGCTGGCGCTACGCGATGAGCTTAAAGGCGAGCTTGAAATTGTCATGCGCGTCTATTTTGAGAAACCGCGTACCACCGTCGGCTGGAAAGGGCTGATTAACGATCCGCACATGGATAACAGCTTCCAGATTAACGACGGTCTGCGTATCGCGCGCAAACTGCTGCTGGATATTAACGACAGCGGTCTGCCTGCCGCCGGCGAATTCCTCGATATGATCACGCCGCAATACCTGGCCGATCTAATGAGCTGGGGCGCTATTGGCGCGCGGACTACTGAATCTCAGGTGCATCGCGAACTGGCGTCCGGCCTCTCTTGCCCGGTCGGTTTTAAAAATGGTACTGATGGCACGATTAAAGTCGCGATTGACGCGATCAATGCCGCCGGTGCGCCGCACTGCTTCCTCTCCGTCACTAAATGGGGCCATTCGGCGATAGTGAATACCAGCGGCAACGGCGATTGCCATATTATTCTGCGCGGCGGTAAAGCGCCAAACTATAGCGCGCAGCACGTTGCAGAGGTGAAAGAAGGGCTCGCTAAAGCGGGACTGACGCCGCAGGTCATGATCGATTTCAGCCATGCCAACTCCTGTAAGCAATTTCAAAAGCAGATGGAGGTTTGCGCCGATGTCTGCCAGCAGATTGCGGGCGGTGAAAAAGCGATTATTGGCGTGATGGTAGAGAGTCATCTGGTAGAAGGAAACCAGAGCCTGGAAAGCGGTCAGCCGCTAACCTATGGTAAAAGCATTACTGACGCCTGCATTGGCTGGGAAGATACCGATGCGCTACTTCGTCAGTTGTCGGCAGCGGTAAAAGCCCGCCGTGGTTAATCTTCATTACGTATTAAACCGGCCCGCAAGGCCGGTTTTTTATCGGAGACAGATGAGATGACCACCGAGTTACCACTCGAAATATAAATAAATATATAACGAAATAATTCGGCGCTATAATTCTTCTCTGATTAATAACGTAGCCCGAACCATGACCTGTCAGGACAAATCACTTTTAGCTCCCAATCTCGCTTCTACGCCAGTCATTCCGCGCTATCGCCAAATCATACGTAAAAGGGCCGTGCTCATGTTAGCTATTGCGCTGGCGATGATAGCTTCACTGATGGTGGATGTAACCTGTGGATCTTCTGGTTTACCGCTCAGTGCGCTGTGGCAGGCGCTTTTTCAGCCGGAAAAGGTGAATGCGGGCATACACGTTATTGTCTGGGATATTCGCTTACCCTATGCTCTGATGGCGCTGCTAGTGGGCATGGCGTTAGGGTTAGCGGGCGCCGAAATGCAAACTATTTTAAATAATCCGCTGGCGACGCCGTTTACCCTCGGCGTATCGTCCGCTGCGGCTTTTGGCGCTGCGCTGGCGATTGTGTTGGGGATCGGTATTCCCGGTATTCCTGCCGCCTGGTTTATCCCGGCCAATGCGTTCATCTTTGCGCTTTTATCCGCGTTACTCCTGGACGGTATTACCCGTTGGACAGGCGTCGCCGCCTCCGGGGTGATATTGTTCGGGATTGCGCTGGTATTCACCTTTAACGCGTTGGTCGCCATTATGCAGTTTATGGCTGATGAAGATACGCTGCAGGGGCTGGTATTCTGGACGATGGGGAGCCTGGTCCGTGCGTCGTGGGAAAAATTGGGCGTACTGGCCGTTGTGTTTATTACGGTGCTTTTTTGGTCGTTACGAAGCGCCTGGCAACTAACGGCATTACGTCTGGGCGAAGAGAGGGCGATGAGCTTTGGGATTCATGTCCGTCGTTTACGCCTGCTGTCGTTATTGCGTATCAGCCTGTTATCGGCGCTGGCGGTGGCCTTTGTCGGGCCGATTGGTTTTATTGGTCTCGTTGCGCCGCATATCGCGCGAATACTTTTGGGGGAAGATCACCGTTTCTACCTCCCGGGCAGCGCGCTGATCGGCGGGCTGGTATTGTCACTGGCCTCTATTGCCGCGAAAAATAGTGTTCCGGGCGTAATGGTGCCGGTGGGGATTGTCACCTCGCTGGTTGGAGTACCGTTCTTTTTAAGCATTGTATTGCGACATCGGGGGAGCCTCTGATGCGCGGGTTAACGCTCCGGTCATTTAGCGCCGGCTATTCTACTCTGCCGGTTATTGCAGATCTCAACGTTCCCTTACTGCCGCGCGGGAAAATAACTGTTTTATTGGGGCCGAACGGCTGTGGTAAATCGACATTACTACGTTCGCTGGCTGGGCTTAATAAAGCCGACGGCGAGGCGCTACTGGATGGCGAGGATCTTATGTCGTTATCGCTTGCCGAGCGGGCGCAGAAGGTCGTGTTTTTGCCGCAGTCATTACCGCAGGGGGTACATCTGCATGTACTGGAATCAATCGTTGTGGCTCAGCGCGCGTCGGGCGGCGGAGAAGGCGCCGGGAACAAAGCGCAGGTTCTGGCTATTCTGGAGCAACTTGGGATCGCCCATCTGGCGTTGCATTATCTTGATCAACTTTCCGGTGGTCAGCGACAGTTAGTTGGGCTGGCGCAATCGCTGATTCGTCGCCCGGCGCTTCTGTTGCTGGATGAGCCGCTTAGCGCGCTGGATTTAAACTATCAGTTTCACGTAATGGATCTCGTGCGCCGGGATACCCAGGCGCAAAATAGGGTGACGGTCGTCGTGGTGCATGACATTAATGTTGCACTGCGTCACGGTGAACATGTGTTGATGCTAAAAGACGGCAGGCTGGTTGCCAGCGGCGCGCCGGAGACGGTGATTACTGCTGAACGTCTGGCTGAAGTGTACCGGGTGCGAGGACGCGTGGAGCGTTGTTCACAGGGCAAATTGCAGGTAGTGCTTGACGGCGTGATAGGCGTGTAAAAAAGCTTTTAAGCGATATTGCAGGCCCGGCAGGCTAACGCTTACCGGGCAAAATCATTTACTTCGCTTTACCCTGGTTCGCCACGGCCGCCGCTTTTGCGGCGATCTCGTCGGCGTTACCCAGATAGTAATGTTTGATTGGCTTGAAGTTTTCGTCGAATTCATACACCAGCGGCACGCCGGTTGGGATGTTTAACTCAAGAATCTCATCTTCACTCATGTTACCCAGGTATTTCACCAGCGCACGCAGCGAGTTGCCGTGAGCGGCGATAATTACGCGCTCACCGCTCTTCATACGCGGCAGGATGGTGTCGTTCCAGTAAGGAATCACGCGGTCGATGGTCAGCGCCAGACTTTCGGTCAACGGCAGCTCTTTCTCGCTCAGTTTGGCATAACGTGGATCGTGACCCGGATAACGCTCATCATCTTTGGTCAGTTCCGGCGGCGTCACGGCAAAACCGCGGCGCCACTGCTTAACCTGCTCGTCACCATATTTTTCTGCTGTTTCCGCTTTATTCAGCCCCTGCAACGCGCCATAGTGACGTTCATTGAGTTTCCAGGATTTTTCCACTGGCAGCCACGCCTGATCCAGTTCATCCAGTACGTTCCACAGCGTATGGATAGCGCGTTTCAGTACGGAAGTGTAAGCAAAATCAAAGCTGAAACCTTCTTCTTTTAGCAGTTTGCCTGCTGCTTTCGCTTCGCTTACGCCTTTTTCTGACAGATCCACGTCATACCACCCAGTGAAACGGTTCTCCTTGTTCCACTGACTTTCACCGTGACGAACCAGAACCAGCTTAGTTACAGCCATACTCTCACTCCTATAAAGCCTATGTAATGATAATAATTCTCATTATATTACCGCAGTATGCCAGCGGCAATCCTTACGCATAACCATAGCGAAAATAGTGACGCAGTGTAAGGTTCTTGTGAACTCATGGTTGCAATTTTGTCTTTAAGTGGTGGAGGTTTAAGCAAAACCGTGTCGCGTAGGCCCGATAAGCTTGCGCCATCGGGCATGTAGAGGCATATCGTCAGAACGGAATAAATTGATAATCGGTCAGGCTGGCGTACTCCTCGCCGGGGCGAAGGATACAGTCAGGCTGCGGCCATTCAGGATGATTCGGGCTGTCCGGCAGCAGTTCGCTTTCCAGCGCCAGCCCTTGCCAGTCGGCATAAGGTTCTGGCCCGCGGGCAGGCGTACCCGCCAGATAATTGCCGGAATAAAACTGTAGCGCTGGGGCGGTGGTGTAAACCATCATTTGTAGCTTCCCATCCTGCGACCACAGACGGGCCGCTGGCTTTTTGCCATCACCCTGCGTCTGTAGCAGGAAAGCATGATCGTAGCCTTTAACCTTGCGCTGATCGTCATCGGCGAGAAACTCGCTGGCGATGACTTTTGGCATCCGGAAGTCAAACGAGGTATTGGCCACCGATTTTAGCCCCTGACGTGGAATACCGTATTCATCTACCGGCAGATACTCATCCGCCAGAATTTGCAGCTTATGTTGACGCACGTCGGTCCGATCGCCGTCCAGATTAAAATAGACGTGGTTGGTCAAATTCACTGGACAGGGTTTATCGACTGTCGCCCGGTAGGTGATGGAGATTCGATTGTCATCGGTCAGACGATATTGCGCCGTGGCGCAAAGATGGCCGGGAAAGCCCTGGTCGCCGTCATCAGAAGTGAGCGCGAATAATACCTGGCGATCGTTCTGGTTCACAATTTGCCAGCGACGCTTGTCAAAGCCTTCCGGTCCGCCGTGTAGCTGGTTCTCGCCCTGGCCTGGTCTTAACTGTACGGTTTCGCCGGCAAACGTATAGCGGCTATTGGCGATACGGTTCGCGTAACGGCCAATAGAGGCGCCGAGGAACGCTCTCTGTTCAGGGTAGTGTTCCGGGCTGGCGCAGCCCAGCAATGCTTCCCGAACGCTGCCGTCAGACAGCGGAATACGGGCGGAAAGAAGAGTGGCTCCCCAGTCCATCAGCGTTACCACCATCCCTGCGCTGTTGCGCAGGGTTAACAGGCGGTACGGCTGACCATCGGGGGCCAGTGCGGGCGTTTCATTTAGCACTGTCCTGCTCCTTGTGACGGTTTGCATACATAAAAGGTTTCTTTGATACCGGTTTTCGCTTCGTACTGTTGCGCAACGGCCTGCTGAACGGCGGGAACCCGATCTTCCGGGATCAGCGCGACAACGCAGCCGCCGAAGCCGCCGCCGGTCATGCGCACGCCGCCTTTATCGCCGATGGTCGCTTTGACGATGTCTACCAGCGTGTCTATCTGCGGGACGGTAATTTCGAAATCATCGCGCATTGAGGCATGAGACTCCGCCATCAGTTGGCCCATACGGTGCAAATCACCTTTCTCCAGCGCGCCTGCCGCTTCAACGGCGCGCGCATTTTCGCTCAATACATGGCGAACGCGTTTTGCGACTACCGGGTCCAGCTTGCTGGCAACGGCATTGAACGCCTCGAGGCTGACATCGCGCAGGGCCGGCTGCTGGAAGAAACGAGCGCCGGTTTCGCACTGTTCACGGCGGGTATTATATTCGCTGCCCACCAGGGTGCGCTTAAAGTTGCTATTGATGATCACCACGGCGACGCCTTTCGGCATGGAAACCGCTTTGGTGCCGAGCGTACGGCAATCAATCAGCAACGCATGATCTTTTTTGCCGAGCGCAGAGATGAGCTGATCCATGATGCCGCAGTTACAGCCGACAAACTGGTTCTCGGCTTCCTGGCCGTTGAGCGCGATTTGCGCGCCGTCCAGCGGCAGATGATAAAGCTGCTGGAAAACGGTGCCCACCGCCACTTCCAGCGAGGCGGAGGAGCTTAACCCGGCGCCCTGCGGCACATTGCCGCTGATGACCATATCCACGCCGCCAAACGTGTTGTTACGCTGTTGCAGATGTTTCACTACGCCGCGCACATAATTAGACCACTGCTGGCTATTGTGGGTCACGATCGGCGCATCCAGTGAAAATTCGTCCACCTGATTGTCGTAATCGGCGGCAATCACCCGCACGGTACGATCGTTACGCGCCGCACAGCTAATTACGGTCTGATAATCGATAGCGCAGGGCAGAACAAAACCATCATTGTAATCAGTGTGCTCGCCGATCAGATTGACGCGGCCTGGCGCCTGAATCGTGTGGGTGGCAGGGTAGCTGAAAATTTCAGCAAACAGCGCGCGCGTTTTCTCTTTCAGATTCATTTTTATACTCCGGATTCGCGAAAATGGATGTCGCTGACCGCGCGCAGGCGTTCAGCCGCCTGTTCTGCGGTTAAATCACGCTGGGTTTCCGCCAGCATTTCATAGCCGACCATAAATTTGCGGACGGTCGCAGAACGCAGCAGCGGCGGATAAAAGTGCGCGTGCAACTGCCAGTGCGCGTTTTCTTCACCGTTAAACGGCGCGCCGTGCCAGCCCATTGAGTAAGGGAAGGAACACTGAAACAGGTTGTCATAACGACTGGTCAACTTTTTCAACGCCAGCGCCAGAGAGTCGCGCTGCTCGTCGCTTAAATCGGTAATGCGCAGGACATGCGTTTTGGGTAACAGTAGCGTTTCGAACGGCCACGCCGCCCAATAAGGCACCACCGCCAGCCAGTGTTCGGTTTCGACCACGGTGCGGCTGCCGTCCGCCAGTTCCCGCTGGACATAATCCACCAGCATTGGCGAGCGCTGCTCGGCGAAATAGGCTTTTTGTAAACGATCTTCGCGTTCGGCCTCATTCGGCAGAAAGCTGTTGGCCCAGATCTGTCCATGCGGATGCGGGTTCGAACAGCCCATCGCCGCGCCTTTATTTTCAAAGATCTGCACCCACGGGTAGGTTTTGCCTAGTTCGGCGGTCTGCGTCTGCCAGGTTCTCACGATGTCCGTCAGCGCGGGCAGGCTCAACTCCGGCAGCGTTTTACTGTGATCGGGAGAAAAGCAGATCACGCGGCTGGTGCCGCGCGCGCTCTGACAGCGCATCAGCGGATCGTGGCTGTCCGGCGCATCCGGCGTGTCGGCCATCAGCGCCGCGAAATCGTTAGTAAAGACGTAAGTCCCTTGGTAATCGGGATTTTTATCGCCAGTGACACGCGTGTTGCCCGCGCACAGGAAGCAGTCCGGATCGTGCGCCGGCAGCCTTTGCTGAGACGGCGTTTCCTGCGCCCCCTGCCAGGGGCGTTTTGCGCGATGCGGCGAAACCAGAATCCACTGGCCGGTCAGCGGGTTATAACGGCGATGCGGATGATCGATGGGATTAAATGGGGTCATAACAACGTCCTTAATCTGGGTATCCCTGCGGATGGCGTGACTGCCAGTGCCAGGTGTCCTGCGCCATTTCGTCAAGCGTGCGGGTGACGCGCCAGTTCAGCTCGCGATCGGCTTTGCTGGCATCCGCCCAATACGCCGGCAGATCGCCGTCGCGACGCGGCGCGAAGTGGTAATTAATGGGTTTACCGCAGGCTTTGCTAAAGGCGTTGACTACGTCCAGAACGCTACTGCCGACGCCAGCGCCGAGGTTATAAATATGTACGCCGGATTTGTCCGCCAGTTTTTCCATCGCCACGACGTGCCCGTCGGCCAGGTCCATAACGTGAATGTAATCGCGCACGCCGGTGCCATCCTCGGTCGGGTAATCGTTGCCGAAAACGGCGAGCGATTCGCGACGACCCACGGCGACCTGGGCGATATAGGGCATCAGGTTATTTGGAATACCTTGCGGATCTTCTCCCATGTCGCCCGACGGGTGTGCGCCGACCGGGTTGAAATAACGCAGCAGCGCAATACTCCACTCCGGCTGGGCTTTTTGTAGATCGGTGAGGATCTGTTCTACCATCAATTTACTTTTGCCGTAGGGGCTTTGCGGCGTGCCGGTAGGAAAACTTTCGACGTAAGGAATTTGGGGCTGATCGCCATAAACGGTGGCGGAGGAGCTAAAAATGAAGTTTTTAACGTTAGCCGCGCGCATTGCGCTGATCAACCGCAGCGTACCGTTGACGTTATTGTCATAGTACTCCAGCGGTCTGGCGACCGATTCGCCGACGGCTTTCAGGCCGGCAAAATGAATCACGGTATCAATGGCATGATCGTGCAGAATTTCGGTTATAAGCGCTTCGTTGCGAATATCGCCTTCGACAAAGGTCGGATGCTTGCCACCCAGACGTTCGATAACGGGCAGTACGCTGCGTTTGCTGTTGCAGAGGTTATCGAGGATGACGACGTCATGACCATTTTGCAGCAATTGCACACAGGTATGACTTCCAATGTAACCGCTACCACCTGTAACCAGTACTCTCATAATTCGCTCCGTTAAGCCTATGGTATGGAATAACCATAGCATAACAAAGATGCGAAAAGTGTGACATGTAATAAATTAGTGGAATCGTTTACACTTGAGTTTGCTCACAAATAGTCGTCAGTAATTTAATGGTAAATCAACGGATTTCAGTATGATCACGCCTTTTATCTGAAAAAGCACGAAAAAAGGGCGCTTCACACGCCCGGGGGAGAGTAAGGTAATGTAGATTGCCGATAGCGATAGTGATCGCCCTCTGGTACAAACTCCAGCCGGTGGGTAATACAGGCCGGCGCATCCTCTGCATGATGGGAAACGAACAGCAGTTGGGTCTCTCCCTGGCGAAGTAATACATCCACAAAACGGCGTACCAGTTGGCGGTTCAGCGGGTCCAGCCCTTGCAGCGGCTCATCCAGAATTAACACTGTCGGATGCTTAACCAGCGCGCGCACGATTAGCGCCAACCGCTGCTGTCCCCAGGAGAGACTGTGGAAGGGGGCATCCGCCGTACGCTTATCGATTCCCAGAATATCCAGCCACTGTTGCGCCAGCTTTCGTTGCCTGTCTGAAACGGCCTGGTAGATGCCGATAGAATCGAAATAGCCGGAGAGAATTACATTGCGCACCGTGGTACTGACGCGGTAATCCAGATGTAAACTGCTGCTGACGTAGCCGATATGTTTTTTGATATCCCAGATCGTTTCGCCGCTTCCTCGCCGCCGACCGAACAGCGTGAGGTCGTTGCTGTAGCCTTGTGGATGATCGCCGGTAATAAGGCTAAGTAGCGTAGACTTACCCGCCCCGTTAGGACCGACGATCTGCCAGTGTTCACCCGGATTTACTCGCCAGCTTAGATGGTGGAGGATAGGGCGATCGTTATACGAGACCACGCCATCGTTAAGTACGATCCGTGGTTCGCCATCGGCTAACGCATGGCGGGCGGAAGGTTCGTCTGGTTCGGGTAACGGTAAGTCGGTGAGACGCTCGCTGTGCGCGAGTTGAGCGACCAACGCCTGTTGTAGCAACTCTGCCGTCGTTCCGGTTTCCACCAGCGTACAGTCGGCAAGCACGCCGGCAAACTGTACGAAGTCCGGGATTTCATCAAAACGGTTGAGTACCAGCGCCAGGGTAATACCCGCCTGGTTTAACACCGCCAGGCGTTGCGCCAGTTGTTGACGGGAGGCCACGTCAAGCCCGTCGAACGGTTCATCAAGGATCAATAACTCCGGCTCAGACATTAGCGCCTGACACAGCAGCGCTTTTCGCGTCTCGCCGGTAGAAAGGTATTTAAAACGTCTGTCGAGTAAAGCGGAAATGCCGAACTGCTGCGCCAGCATCGCACAGCGGGCGGGATGGTGAACATCATCCTGAATAATCTCCGCGGTAGTGCGCCCGGTATCTTCTTCGCCAGGACCGAGCATATCGGTGTTATTGCGTTGCCACTCATCGCTGACCAGCTTTTGCAATTGTTCAAAGGACAGACGAGTGATGCGGGTAAACTGACACTGGCGTTCGCCTGTTAATAACGGCAGCTCCCCCGCCAGCGCGCGGGCGAGCGCCGACTTCCCGCTCCCGTTAGCCCCAACAAAGGCCCAGCTATCGCCTGCATTTAGCGTCAGAGAATCCAGGTGAAGCATTTTTGTATCGCTCAGACGAAACGTGCCTTGCGAAATTTGCAACGATGACATTTTGTATCCCATTTTTTGCAGCGATGAATGACAGGGATACGTCTTTCGGCAACGGATGTCAATGGGCTTAGCACAACGTCGCAATAATCACTCTGTCCGCATTAAACCAGGCAATAACGTTATCGCCTTCCTTTAACGTAGCGGCATCCGCAGTGGGTATAGTGGCGCACAGCGTCTGGCCGTCCGGCAGCGCCATCAGCACTTCACACTGTTCCGCGCCGCGCTCAATATGGCTAATCGTCCCCGACAACTGATTGTCAGCGGCGCGCGCAATGGTTGCATCCCGGGTAATGCCAACCCACGGCGCTTTTAGCAGGATCAGCACTTCTTTACCTTCCTCCAGGCCGAGGCGTTCGCCGCTTTGTGCCGTTAGCGCGACTTTGAGCCGCGTTTTACCGTCGGCCAACAGCACGTCGACATGCTGTTGCACCTGATCGCGATCGCGTGCGGTAATGGTGCCGAACCACTGATTTCGGGCGCTGGTTTGTAGTGAAAAGCGGGAGATAGCGGCCAGCAGACTGTCAAGCGGCAGGGCGTCATTGTCGCTTAACACATCGAACGCTTTTTGCTGAATTTGGCCCAGCAGATCGTAAAGCTGGATCAGGCGCTGGCCATAACGAGTTAATACCGCGCCACCGCCGCCTTTGCCGCCCGTCGCGCGTTCAACCAGCATATGTTCGCTAAGCTGGTTCATGTCGTTTATCGCATCCCAGGCGCTCTTATAGCTGATTCCCGCATCTTTTGCGCCCTGACTAATAGAGCCGGAAAGCGCAATGTGTTTCAGCAGAGAGATACGTCGGGGATCGGCAAAAAGCTTTTGCTGAAGTTTCAGCGTAAGAAGGATTTCGGCCTGCATAACCAGCTCCTGGTAAAAAGGCTATTGTGACTGAAAAGCGCGTCAGCGCAAAGCCGACCGCACAAAAGGGGAGTGCTTTTCTGTGTTATGCGGTTAAAATACAAAAAGGACTATATCTGGAGTTGCCCATGTTAGAGTTATTAAAAAGTCTGGTATTTGCCGTCATCATGGTACCGGTAGTGATGGCCATCATCCTCGGTCTGATTTACGGTCTGGGTGAGGTGTTCAACATTTTTTCCGGTATCGGTCAGAAAGACCAGTCCAGACAGAACCGCTGATTTCCCCAAACGCCCGCTCAGTCGGGCGTTTTTGTTACTTAAGATCCTGCTTTTCCTGCCGATATTTTCTGTGCTTAATCGTTAATGGGTATGAATAACCACTGGGAAACCCCTGGAATTACCGTTATATTATTTTTTACATAACGAAACGCAAAAGGAGTTACAGATGGCTCATTCCTGGTTACGGCTGGTCGCAGGGGCTACATTATCTTTCGCCATCGTCGGTCATGCGCTGGCGGATGAAGGCAAGATCACCGTATTTGCCGCCGCGTCGCTAACGAACGCGATGCAAGACATTGCGGCAGAATATAAAAAAGAGAAAAATGTGGATGTGGTCTCCTCATTCGCCTCCTCTTCAACGCTGGCGCGCCAGATAGAAGCGGGCGCGCCGGCGGACCTGTTCATCTCTGCTGACCAGAAATGGATGGATTACGCAGCCGATAAAAAAGCGGTGGATACCACGACGCGTGAAACATTGCTTGGCAACAGCCTGGTGGTGGTGGCGCCGAAAGCCAGTGAGCAGAAACCGTTTACCATCGACAACAAAACGGACTGGATTCGTCTGCTGAACGGCGGACGTCTGGCGGTGGGCGATCCGCAACACGTACCGGCGGGAATTTATGCCAAAGAGGCGCTGCAAAAGCTGGGCGCATGGCAAACGCTTGAACCGAAACTGGCGCCGGGCGAAGATGTGCGCGGCGCGCTGGCGCTGGTCGAACGTAACGAGGCGCCTTTGGGTATTGTATACGGTTCTGATGCGGTCGCCAGCAAGGGGGTCAACGTGGTGGCGACGTTCCCGGAAGATTCACATAAAAAAGTGGAGTACCCCATCGCTATCGTAGATGGGCATAAAAATGCGACCGTCAGCGCGTTCTATGATTACCTGAAAGGACCGCAGGCCTCGGCAATCTTTAAACGTTATGGATTTACGACGAAGTAATGATACTGACCGATCCAGAATGGCAGGCTGTTTTTCTGAGCCTGAAAGTCTCCTCCCTGGCCGTGCTGTTTAGCCTGCCGTTTGGGATCTTTTTTGCCTGGTTACTGGTGCGATGCCGGTTTCCGGGCAAAGCCTTACTTGATAGCGTCCTGCATCTGCCGCTGGTGCTGCCGCCAGTGGTGGTCGGCTATTTGCTGCTGGTGTCGATGGGGCGACGTGGGTTTATTGGTCAGTGGCTGTATGACTGGTTCGGTCTCACGTTTGCCTTTAGCTGGCGCGGCGCCGTGCTGGCGGCGGCAGTGATGTCCTTCCCGCTGATGGTGCGGGCCATTCGGCTGGCGCTGGAGGGGGTGGATATCAAGCTTGAACAGGCCGCCAGAACGCTGGGGGCCGGGCGCTGGCGCGTTTTTCTGACTATCACCTTACCGCTTACCCTGCCGGGCATTATTGTTGGTACGGTGCTGGCGTTTGCCCGTTCGCTTGGCGAATTTGGCGCGACCATTACCTTTGTTTCTAATATTCCGGGCGAAACACGCACCATACCCTCCGCCATGTATACCTTGATTCAGACGCCTGGCGGAGAGAGCGCGGCGGCGAGGTTGTGCGTGATTTCGATTGTATTGGCGCTGATTTCGCTGTTGATTTCTGAATGGCTGGCGCGGATTAGCCGTGAACGGACGGGGCGCTAACCATGCTGGAGCTTAATTTTTCCCAGACGTTGGGAACGCACTGTTTAACCCTCAACGAAACGCTGCCAGCCAGTGGAATCACGGCTATCTTTGGCGTCTCCGGTGCGGGAAAAACCTCGCTGATTAATGCCATCAGCGGCTTGACTCGCCCGCAAAAAGGACGCATCGCGCTGAATGGTCGGGTGTTGCATGACGCGGAAAACGGCATCTGTTTAACGCCGGAAAAACGCCGTATCGGTTATGTTTTCCAGGATGCGCGCCTGTTCCCCCATTACAAAGTACGCGGCAATTTGCGCTACGGCATGGCGAAAAGCATGACCGGTCAGTTTGATAAGCTGGTGTCGCTGTTGGGAATTGAAGCGTTGCTTGACCGCCTGCCGGGGAGCCTGTCCGGCGGAGAAAAACAGCGCGTAGCGATAGGCCGGGCATTGCTCACCGCCCCGGAGCTGCTGCTGTTGGACGAACCGTTAGCCTCGCTGGATATCCCGCGTAAACGCGAATTACTGCCGTACCTGCAACGGCTGGCGCGGGAAATCAATATTCCCATGCTGTATGTCAGCCATTCTCTCGACGAAATTCTCCATCTGGCGGATAAAGTCATGGTGCTGGAAGATGGTCAGGTTAAAGCGTTTGGCCCGCTGGAAGAGGTCTGGGGCAGCAGCGTCATGCACCCGTGGCTACCGAAAGAGCAACAGAGCAGTATTCTGAAAGTCAGCGTACTTGAGCACCACCCACATTATGCCATGACCGCTCTGGCGCTTGGCGACCAGCACCTGTGGGTGAATAAACTTAATCAGCCGCTGCAATCCACGCTGCGTATTCGTATCCAGGCGTCGGATGTCTCGCTGGTACTACAGCCGCCGCAGCAGACCAGTATCCGCAACGTATTGCGGGCAAAAGTGGCGAATTGTTATGACGATAACGGACAGGTGGAAGTCCAGCTTGAGATAGGCGGCAGAACGCTATGGGCACGAATAAGCCCGTGGGCCAGGGATGAGCTGAGTATCAAGCCTGGCCTGTGGCTTTACGCGCAGGTGAAAAGCGTTTCTATCACCGCCTGACTATAGCAGGTGCGTGTAAATAAATTTTGCGATGCTATCGGTGGTGTTATCGCCGATCACAACGTTAGCGCGCGTTTTCACCGCATCGTCGGCGTTCCCCATCGCAACGCCGGTGCCTGCCGCCTCCAGCATACTGATGTCGTTGTAGTTATCGCCGAAAGCGATCACATTCTTCATTGACCATCCCTGCGCTTCTATCCACTGGGTAAGGCGCTTGCCTTTACTGTTGCCCTGGCGAGCGATATCCACCTGATCGTGCCATGACCATTCACACTCCAGGCCAAGCGCCTGTTCAACATGCTGACCGAACCGCTGTAGCCTGGGAATATCTTCATCGGTAAGCGCAAACTTCCACACGGCGTTTACGTCGCGCGCCGCCTGCGCCAAAGAAGAGACTTGCATAAAGGTCGGACGTTGCTCCGGCGGCAAGGTCTGCGCCCACCGGGAGGTGCGTACGACGTGACCGGTCGGACGCTCGTAAAGCATGGCGTCATCAACATACATCAGGCCGTGAATCTGATGCTCATCCAGTAAATCAATCAACTGCAACGCCTTATCCACGGGCATAGGATCGGCATCCAGAACAGTTTTCGCTTGATAATCATACAAATAGGTGCCATTGCAGCAAATAGCAGGTGTTTCCAGCGCCAGCGCCTGATAAAAAGGATGAATAGCAACGTGATGGCGACCAGTGACAATAATCAGTTGAAAGCCCGCCTCTTTGGCGCGTGCAAGCGCGTCGAGCGAGGAGGGGAGTAAGGTTTTTTGCGGGGTTAATAACGTTCCGTCTAAATCGAGGGCAATCACGCGTGCAGTCATAATTTTTTCCAGATTAAGAGTAATAATTCCGTCTGTCGGCATGGTACACCGGGACGGTAAGCAGACAAAATTCTGCGTCTGAATTCAGCATTCGCCGTCAAAAGCGACTACGTTAAGCTGTGTCCTGTTATTGCAGCTACATGCCATATGCAAAGGAGTATTCATGAAACAAACAGTCTATACCGCCAGCCCTGAGAGTCAGCAAATTCACGTCTGGAGCCTGAATCACGAAGGGATGCTGACGCTGATGCAGGTAGTGGATGTGCCCGGTCAGGTTCAGCCGATGGTGGTCAGTCCGGATAAACGTTACCTCTATGTCGGCGTGCGCCCGGAGTTTCGCGTACTGGCGTATCGTATTGCGCCAGATGATGGCGCGCTGACGTTTGCCGCCGAATCCGCCCTGCCGGGTAGCCCGACCCATATTTCTACCGATCATCATGGTCGTTTTGTCTTTGTCGGATCGTATAACGCCGGTAATGTCAGCGTGACGCGCTTACAGGACGGCCTGCCGGTTGAGCTGGTGGATGTGGTGGAGGGGCTGGACGGGTGTCACTCGGCGAATATTACGCCTGATAACCGTACCCTGTGGGTACCTGCGCTAAAACAGGATCGCATTTGTCTGTTTACGCTAAGCGATGACGGCCATCTGGTGGCCCAGGAGCCGGCGGAAGTGAATACGGTTGCAGGGGCAGGCCCGCGCCATATGGTCTTCCACCCGAATCAACAATATGCGTATTGCGTCAATGAACTGAACAGTTCGGTGGATGTCTGGCAGCTTAAAAATCCGCATGGCGAGATAGAGTGCGTGCAAACGCTGGATATGATGCCCGCCGATTTTTCCGATACGCGCTGGGCGGCGGATATTCATATTACGCCGGATGGACGGCATCTGTATGCCTGTGACCGCACCGCCAGTCTGATTACCGTCTTCAGCGTCTCCGAAGACGGCAGCGTACTGAGCGTTGAAGGCTTCCAGCCGACGGAAGCCCAACCGCGCGGCTTTAATATCGATCACAGTGGAAAATACCTGATTGCTGCGGGTCAAAAGTCACATCATATCGCGGTTTATGAAATCACAGGCACTCAGGGGGTGCTGACGGAGAAAGGCCGTTATGCCGTCGGTCAGGGGCCGATGTGGGTAGTGGTGAACGCGTATTAAAAACTCTGTAGGCCCGGTAAGTAGCATCGCCGGGCAAGTGAGCTGTGCCTTATCCTCCCGTCCGGGATATCCGACAGGGGCAAGGGATATGCTCAGCTCTTCAGTACGGAACGAAAAATCAATGAGGTCCGGGAACCCCCGCGAAATCTTCGACAGCGGTTGAAACTCTGGCAAGGACAGGCAAACAGGACGTGCAGGTTACCAGAGGCGAAACGGCTTGTTCCACTGGATGCAGGAGCTGGTGGCAACAATATCAAAAAAGACACGTCAGGTTGATGTGTTCAACGACCAGTTCAACCGGACGAAACAACTGGCTGACTGCTGAGAAAATGGTCTGGCCGAAATCTGCAAATTGGACGGCCCCCCCGAAGCTTACTTCTGTCATATCTGTCATATCCTCGCGATATTCCCGGATTGGCCCTCCATTCGGGTTGATGAGCTACTGCCCTGTAATATTGATCTGGTTTCTCAATCATCGTCAATACCGCATACCCTGAACACTTACACCTGTTGTGTAGCCATTTGAACATCTTCTGATAGTAATGGTTCCCCCTGGTACAACAAATGTACAACTCTCCCAGGGGAGAGGGGCATAAATTATGGTGAATGATAAAGTGTGGTATCGGTGTTTGAACCGTACACAGTGGAAGGTATTTTTTGCCGCCTGGTTGGGCTACCTGCTTGATGGTTTTGACTTTGTACTGATTGCGCTGGTACTGACAGATATACAGCGCGAATTCGAACTGACGACAGTTGAGGCGGCCAGTTTGATTTCTGCAGCCTTTATTTCCCGCTGGTTTGGCGGGTTGATGCTTGGCGCGCTGGGGGACAGGTATGGACGCCGTCCGGCAATGGTAATCAGCATTGTTCTCTTTTCTCTTGGGACGCTGGCATGTGGCCTGGCTCCGGGTTATACCGTTATGTTTATTGCCCGGCTATTTATCGGTATGGGAATGGCGGGGGAATATGGTACAAGTGCAACTTACGTTATCGAAAGCTGGCCGGAACATCTACGCAATAAAGCCAGTGGATTTCCCATTTCCGGGTTTTCTGTCGGCGCGGTTATTGTTGCTCAGGTTTACAGACTGGTAGTTCCTTTATGGGGGTGGCGGGCACTATTTTTCATCGGTATTCTCCCTATTATTTTTGCACTATGGTTGCGTAAAAGTATCCCCGAAACGGAAGACTGGAAAAGGCGAAATTCAGAAAGTATCCCTGTGCGGACAATGATTGATGCTTTATACCGTGGTGAGTACCGGGTGGTGAATATTCTGATGACTGTCGTTGCCGCAGTCGCTTTATGGTTTTGTTTTACGGGAGAACTGCACAATGCAGTGATTATCTCAGGGCTGGGGCTAATATGCGCCGTCATTTTTATCAGCTTTATGATACAGAGCAGCGGAAAATGCTGGCCGACAGGCGTAATGCTGATGATCATTGTGCTGTTTGCTTTCCTGTACTCCTGGCCGCTTCAGGCGCTTTTACCCACTTACCTTAAAACCGAACTGGGCTATTCGCCAGCCTCTGTGGCGAACGTCCTTTTTTTCAGTGGGTTTGGGGCTGCGGTGGGGTGCTGTGTCGGTGGTTTTCTTGGTGACTGGCTGGGAACCCGTAAAGCTTATGTATACAGCCTGTTGGCATCACAATTCCTGATTATTCCAGTATTTGCCATCGGCGGTTCAAGTATATGGCTTCTCGGGTTTTTACTTTTTTTCCAGCAAATCCTGGCACAGGGTATTGCGGGAATACTGCCGAAATTTATTGGCGGGTATTTTGATACGGAACAAAGAGCTGCCGGACTCGGATTTACCTATAACGTCGGGGCGCTTGGCGGCGCCGCAGCTCCCGTGATTGGGGCACTTGTCGCGGAACGCCTTAATCTGGGAACAGCTCTGGGGTCACTTTCATTTAGTCTTACTTTCGTTGTCATTCTGCTTATTGGATTTGATATGCCGTCACGTGTTCAGCGCTGGTTACATCCTGGGGCGTTACGTACACATGATGCCATTGATGGTCAGCCTTTCAGTGGCGCAATAACGCGTAACGGGAAGTAAAAAGTTCAATATAAAAATGACATATAAGGGAGGAGCATTCATTCAAATGTTAATTATTGTAGTTTGCTTTATAGCGCCATAATAAAAATATCAATAAACACCGTTTGCAGTAAAACCACGGGCCGCCGCATCTGATGCGACGGCCCGTTTATAAGCCTGCGATTACTGCTTAGGTTCCGTCACCACGTTACTACCTGGACCGCGGTTATTGTATTCCCACATACGGTTGTAGTTAGTGTCGTTCAGATTACGCTGCACCTCGCCTTTATCATCAACGGTTCCCGTATTTCCGGCAAACGGACGTTTCGAGATGACCGCGTCGGCCCACGGTTTGGCGATGTTGAAGCCCTCGTTAATCACGCTGTCGCGGATCACCACCTGACCGTTGGTATTGGCGTCGACATCCAGCGAGCGGCCAAGCTGCGCAACGCCATCGCCGGATGCGTTAAAGCGACTGTTGATCGCCAGGAAGCCATAGTAAATATTAGACAGCGTCGCCGGAGCGAAGACGTAGGCTTCCTGCTGTGTGCGGGAGTTGACGACCTGGAAGTTGGTGTTATCGAACACCACGGCGCCGCGTCCGGAAACCATATCCACATCGCCTTCAATATAGCTGTTCGTCACCAGCGTGCGCGGTTGGCGATCGGTCTGCAGGCGGTTCTGCACCCCGCTGTTGGTCACAAAGAAGGTATTCTGGCGGCCAAGGATATTTACCTTATTAATCTGAACTTTATCACCATCGGTACGCAACGCTACCGCCGGATGGTTTCCGGCATCGACGCTGTCGCCCAGCGTGTTTTCGATGGTCAGATTCTGTAGCTGTAGACCGTTATTCTGCGACCAGAACGCGGCAGAACACATCACGCCAATTGTCGCGGCGCGTTTGCTTTGGCAGTTATCGAACATATACCACGCGGGTTTACCTGGCATATATTTCCCGCCGGGATTCACCGCGCGGCGCCAGTCAGCGACACTCATTTCACCATCAATCGCCATACCGATTTTCACATCGATCGGTTTTTCACCGGTCCCATACAGGGTCAGACTACCCGGCGCGGCGGGAACATACACGGTTCCCGGATAGTCGCCCGGCATAATAGCAATGTACTGGCGTTTGTTCGTGCGTTTAACCATGGCCGCATCGACCGCGGCCTGAATCGAGGTGTGCGTAACGCCAGGCGTACCCGCCGGCCCCACCACAAAGTCAGGCTGCGCGGGCAGGGTAATCGGCGACGGCGACCACGGGGCGGTATTCGGCGTCAGGGAGGCGAAATAGTGCGCCGCAACGAAGTTTTTCGCTTCCTTTGCCGACAGAATTGGGCGCGAGGCGGTGCCAGGCGCGGTTTGATCGGAAGGGATCTGATCGGGTGGCGTAGCGCTACAGGCGCTCAGCGTCACGCCAAAAGCCAGTGCCAGCGCCAGACGGGAAACCGATAATGTATTCACAGGTTGCTCCGGGCTTTGAAAAAGTTAAATGACATCCATCGAAGCCTGCTTTTTTATACTAAGTTGAACGAAACGGGAAGGCGAAAAGGTAAAAAGTTCCTTTTCAGGCTGGAAACATCTTTAGCATCAGATGGTTTTGTCACAATTAAATAACAACTTTCGTGCTTTGAGTTGACAAGCTGCAGCAGAAAGAAAATAAATGTCTATACAACTCATGACAGGCAAGAGAGCGACAGGAATGCGGCAACTTTTACCGGGCGATACTGTCTGGCGAAACATCAGGCTGGCGACAATGGACCCGCAGCGACAAGGCCCGTATGGGCTGGTGGATAACCAGGCGCTGATTGTGCGTGAAGGGCATATTTGCGATATCGTGCCACAGACGCAGCTTCCCGTTAGCGGGGACAATATTCATAATATGCAGGGACGACTGGTCACGCCGGGGCTCATCGATTGCCACACGCATCTGGTGTTTGCCGGCAACCGTGCCGGAGAGTGGGAGCAGCGGCTTAACGGCGCGTCATACCAGCATATTAGCGCTCAGGGCGGCGGCATTAACGCAACGGTATCAGCGACCCGCGCCTGTACAGATGAGACGCTCTACCTGCTGGCGCGCGAACGCATGATGCGCCTTGTCAACGAAGGCGTCACGCTGCTGGAGATTAAATCCGGCTACGGTCTGGAGCTGGCGACAGAAGAAAAGCTGTTGCGCGTCGCTGCGAAGCTTGCCGCTGAAAACGCTATCGACATTAGCCCCACGCTACTTGCCGCTCATGCAACGCCAGCGGAGTATCGTGACGATCCGGACGGCTACATCGCTCTGGTCTGCGAGACGATGATTCCGCAGCTCTGGCAAAAAGGGTTATTTGATGCGGTAGACCTCTTTTGCGAGAGCGTCGGCTTTAATGTGGCGCAGAGTGAGCGCGTGTTGCAGACGGCGCAGGCGTTAGGTATTCCTGTTAAGGGGCATGTTGAACAGCTTTCATTATTGGGCGGCGCGCAGTTAGTGAGCCGTTATCAGGGCTTATCGGCGGATCATATCGAATATCTTGATGAAGCGGGCGTCGCGGCGATGCGTGACGGCGGTACTGTCGGCGTGTTATTGCCCGGCGCGTTTTATTTCCTGCGCGAGACGCAGCGCCCGCCAGTGGAATTGCTGCGCCGCTATCAGGTGCCTGTCGCCGTCGCCAGCGATTTCAATCCCGGCACCAGCCCGTTTTGCAGTTTGCATCTGGCGATGAATATGGCCTGCGTACAGTTTGGTTTGACACCGGAAGAGGCATGGGCGGGCGTTACGCGTCATGCCGCCCGCGCACTAGGAAGACAGGCGACGCATGGGCAGATCAGGGCCGGCTACCGGGCGGATTTTGTCGTATGGGATGCTGAACAACCGGTAGAGATAGTGTATGAGCCGGGACGTAATCCTTTGTATCAGCGGGTATACCGGGGGAAAATCACATGACGCAATGGTATCCGGCTTCCCTGGCGCTTTGGCAGGGGCGCGATGACAGTACAGAAGCGCCGGATGCGCGGCGTCTGTTTCAGACTGTAACGCGCAGCGAGGCTTTTGTGCCCGAAAACTGGCCGCAACAGATCGCGTTAATGGGATTTGCCTGCGATGAAGGAGTAAAACGCAATGCAGGCCGTCCCGGCGCGGCAGCCGCCCCGGACGCGTTGCGTAAAGCGCTGGCGAATATGGCCTGCCATGATGGTCATGAGCGGCTGGTAGATTTAGGCAATTGGGCTGCGCCGACGCCCGATCTGGAAGGCGCGCAGCAGGCCTTGCGTGATGCGGTAAGCCGCTGTCTGCGGGCCGGGATGCGCACGCTGGTGCTGGGCGGCGGTCATGAAACCGCGTTTGGACACGGCGCGGGCGTGCTGGACGCGTTTGCGCAGGAGAACGTAGGGATCCTTAATCTTGATGCGCATCTGGATCTCCGTCAGGCTGACCGGGCGACGTCCGGTACGCCGTTTCGTCAACTGGCGCAGCTATGCGACGCGCAGCGCCGCGCGTTTCATTATGCCTGTTTCGGTGTGAGCCGTGCGGCGAATACGCGGGCGCTATGGCGAGAAGCGACGCGGCGGAATGTTACCGTGGTGGAGGATCTGGACTGCCATGACGCTCTGGCGCAGATGATGCAGTTTATCGCCAGGGTGGACAAAATTTATCTGACTATCGATCTCGACGTATTGCCTGTCTGGGAAATGCCGGCCGTCTCCGCCCCCGCCGCGCTGGGTGTGCCGCTGATACAGGTTCTGCGTTTAATTGAGCCGGTTTGCCGCAGCGGAAAATTACAGGCGGCGGATCTGGTTGAGTTTAATCCACGCTTTGATGACGATGGCGCAGCGGCACGCGTGGCGGCGCGGCTTGGCTGGCAAATCGCGCACTGGTGGCGTTAATTTGTCATCCGGAAAACACTATCTGCATAAGGAAGGCTTCACGCATGTATTCATCTCGCTCCCGTTCTGCGCCTGCCCCTTTTTACGAAACGGTGAAACAGGACATCTGTAAAAAAATTGCCGGCGGCGTCTGGCAACCGCACGATCGCATTCCGTCGGAAACCGAGCTGGTCGCCCAGTATGGCTTTAGCCGAATGACCATCAACCGGGCGCTGCGCGAGCTGACGGATGAAGGCTGGCTGGTGCGTTTACAGGGCGTGGGGACGTTTGTCGCCGAACCAAAAGGGCAGTCCGCGCTGTTTGAAGTCCGCAGTATCGCCGAGGAGATTGCCGCCCGCCATCATCAGCATCGTTGTGAGGTGTTAACGCTGGAGCGCGTGCGAGCAAACGCCATACAGGCCAGCGCTCTCAACGTCAATGAGAGCGATGTCATTTTCCATTCCATCATGGTGCATTATGAAAACGATCTGCCGGTACAAATTGAAGATCGCTGCGTGAATGCGGATATTGCCGTGGATTATCTGACGCAGGATTACCGTCAGACCACGCCGCACGCTTATTTGTCGCGGATCGCGCCGCTAACGGAAGGGGAACATATTGTGGAGGCGGTGCGCGCCACGGCGCAAGAGTGCGCGTGGTTAACGATCAAAGAGCATGAGCCCTGCCTGCTCATTCGTCGTACGACCTGGTCCGCGTCGCGGATTGTTTCTCACGCCCGCTTACTTTTCCCCGGGACGCGCTACCGGCTACAGGGACGATTTATCTCCTGAGCGGCCGCTGCCGGAAAACGTGATTGCTGACACAATATAACAAAATTGTATTATTTTTGTTAACTCTTTTCTTGCGCTTACTTGTATAGACAAGTATATGTCTGGTTCTTATCTGTGGGTCTGCGGCGGTGCCTGATAGTGGCGTTTTAGCGTTATTCGGCGATGGCAGACCGAGAATAATGAGGAGTCATTGCTATGCCTGAAAGCAAGTATCGTCAGCAGACTATCCGCGCCCCCAGAGGCACGGTATTAACGGCGAAAAGCTGGCTGACTGAAGCCCCGCTGCGGATGTTAATGAATAATCTCGATCCTGACGTGGCGGAAAATCCGCATGAGCTGGTGGTCTACGGCGGGATTGGTCGCGCCGCGCGCAACTGGGAATGCTATGACGCTATCGTCGATACGCTAACCCGGCTGGAGGCGGACGAAACGTTGCTTATTCAGTCTGGCAAACCGGTCGGCGTATTTAAAACACACGACAATGCGCCGCGGGTATTGATCGCTAACTCCAACCTGGTCCCCCACTGGGCGACATGGGAACACTTTAACGAACTGGATGCGAAAGGGCTGGCGATGTACGGTCAAATGACGGCCGGAAGCTGGATCTATATCGGCAGTCAGGGAATCGTGCAGGGCACATACGAAACCTTTGTCGAGGCGGGACGTCAGCACTATAACGGCACGCTGGCGGGACGCTGGGTGCTTACCGCCGGACTGGGCGGCATGGGCGGCGCGCAACCGCTAGCCGCGACGCTGGCCGGAGCGTGTTCGCTAACTATCGAGTGCCAGCAAAGCCGTATCGATTTTCGTCTGCGTACTCGCTACGTGGATGAGCAGGCCGCCACGCTGGATGACGCGCTGGCCCGCATTGCCCGTTATACCCGCGAGGGGAAAGCCGTGTCCGTGGCCCTGTGCGCGAACGCGGCGGATATCCTGCCGGAGCTGGTTAATCGCGGCGTGCGCCCGGATCTGGTAACCGATCAGACCAGCGCCCACGATCCGCTACACGGCTATTTGCCCTCCGGCTGGCGCTGGGAAGAGTATCAGGAAAAAGCGCTATCCGATCCCCAGAGGACGATGCAGGCAGCGAAACGTTCAATGGCGGCGCATGTTCGGGCGATGCTGGCGTTCAGTAAAATGGGCGTACCGACCTTTGACTATGGCAACAATATTCGTCAGATGGCGAAAGAGATGGGGGTGGAAAACGCCTTTGATTTTCCGGGATTTGTGCCAGCCTATATTCGTCCGCTTTTTTGTCGAGGGATCGGGCCGTTTCGCTGGGTGGCGCTGTCCGGCGATCCGCAGGATATTTATAAAACCGATGCCAAAGTCAAAGAGATAGTGGCTGAGGATAAACATCTGCACCACTGGCTGGATATGGCGCGCGAGCGCATTCATTTTCAGGGGCTACCGGCGCGTATCTGCTGGGTAGGCCTTGCGTGGCGGCAAAAACTGGGGCTGGCATTCAACGAAATGGTGCGTTGCGGCGAGGTATCCGCTCCCATTGTGATTGGCCGCGACCACCTGGATTCCGGTTCTGTCGCCAGCCCTAACCGTGAAACCGAAGCGATGCGCGACGGTTCCGACGCGGTTTCCGACTGGCCGCTGTTAAATGCGTTGCTTAATACCGCCAGCGGGGCGACATGGGTATCGCTCCATCATGGCGGCGGGGTGGGGATGGGTTTTTCGCAACACGCCGGTATGGTGATTGTCTGTGATGGCACTGACGAGGCCGCCGCGCGTATTCGCCGCGTGTTACACAACGATCCAGCGACGGGCGTCATGCGCCATGCCGATGCCGGGTACGATCTCGCGGTGGAATGCGCTGTTGAGCAAGGTTTACATCTCCCCATGGTCGCTACGACGCAGAGGAGACGCTGAGATGACTATCATGACCCTCACTCCGGGGCAATTAAGCCTCTCTCAACTGCACGACATCTGGCGCCATCCGGTACCGCTTCGGCTGGATGCCAGCGCCATTGACGGCATTAACGCCAGCGTCGCGTGCGTCAATGATATCGTTGCCGAAGGGCGTACCGCCTACGGCATCAACACCGGTTTCGGCCTGCTGGCGCAGACGCGCATCGCCGATGAAGACTTGCAAAATCTACAGCGATCGCTGGTGTTGTCTCACGCAGCGGGCGTAGGCGACCCACTGGATGACGCGATGGTGCGTCTGATCATGGTATTGAAAATCAATAGCCTGGCGCGCGGCTTTTCCGGGATTCGGTTGAGCGTGATAGAAGCGCTCATCGCTCTGGTGAATGCCGGAGTGTATCCGCTGATCCCGGCAAAAGGGTCGGTTGGCGCGTCGGGCGACTTAGCGCCGCTGGCGCATCTGTCGCTGACGCTGCTTGGCGAAGGAAAAGCGCGCTGGCAGGGCGAATGGCTTCCGGCGCAGATGGCGCTGAAAAAGGCCGGACTGGAGCCTGTCGCGCTGGCGGCCAAAGAGGGACTGGCGCTGCTTAACGGCACCCAGGCGTCAACAGCCTTCGCGCTGCGCGGCTTGTTTGAGGCGCAGGAGTTATTTGCCTCCGCCGTCGTCTGCGGCGCGCTAACCACCGAAGCCGTACTGGGATCGCGTCGCCCTTTTGATGCACGTATTCATGCCGCGCGCGGACAGCAGGGGCAAATTGACGCCGCGCGGTTGTTCCGGCATCTGCTGACCGATACCAGCGCTATTGCTGAATCACATCACCACTGTAATAAGGTTCAGGACCCGTATTCCCTTCGCTGCCAGCCGCAGGTAATGGGCGCTTGTCTGACCCAGTTACGTCAGACGAAAGAGGTGCTGCTGGCTGAGGCCAACGCGGTGTCCGATAATCCGCTAGTCTTTGCCGATGCGGGGGAGGTGATCTCCGGCGGGAACTTCCATGCTGAACCGGTTGCCATGGCGGCGGATAATCTGGCGCTGGCGATAGCGGAAATCGGCGCGCTATCGGAACGGCGCATCGCGCTGATGATGGATAAACATATGTCGCAGCTACCGCCGTTTCTGGTGAAAAATGGCGGCGTTAATTCCGGTTTTATGATTGCCCAGGTCACCGCCGCGGCGCTCGCCAGCGAGAATAAAGCGCTGGCGCACCCGCACAGCGTGGATAGCCTGCCGACCTCGGCGAATCAGGAAGATCATGTCTCAATGGCTCCGGCGGCAGGACGGCGACTCTGGGAAATGGCGGCGAATACCCGCGGCGTCATTGCCGTGGAGTGGCTGGCTGCCTGTCAGGGGATAGATTTACGGGACGGGTTAACCTCCAGTCCGTTACTGGAACAGGCGCGGCAGACACTGCGCGAGCAGGTAACGCACTATACGCAGGATCGTTTTTTCGCGCCCGATATTGCGTGTGCGACGGCGCTGCTGGCGCAAGGCGCGTTACAGCGTCTGGTGCCGGACTTTCTGTGAATGCTGCCGGATGGTGCGACGCTTATTCGGCCTACCCAACCCGTTGGCAGGGGAAGACGTTTACGCCGCCATCCGGCACCGTGTTTAACTGAACATCGCCGTTATCGAGGCGCTGGCGAGCGAATGGAAATGCACGTTAAAGCCGACCATCGCGCCGCTGGCGTCTTCATCAACGTCAAGACGCTCAACGTCCAGCGCGTGAACCGTAAAGATATAGCGATGCGTTTCCCCTTTAGGCGGCGCCGCGCCGCCGTAACCCGCTTTACCGAAATCGGTACGCGTCTGAATGACGCCGTCTGGTACAGCCACCAGGCCTGAACCGAACCCCTGGGTCAGTACGCGTGTATCCGCCGGGAGGTTCACCACCACCCAGTGCCACCAGCCGGAGCCGGTCGGCGCGTCAGGATCGTAACAGGTCACGACAAAACTTTTGGTACCCGTCGGTACCTCATCCCAGGCCAGATGCGGCGAAATATTATCGCCATCATAGCCCATACCGTTAAAAACGTGGCGATGAGGAAGTTTATCCCCATCGCGCAAATCGTTGCTGATAAGTTTCATGCGCTCTCCTTTTGACTCACCAGAAGTGTAGCCAGAAGCAGCGTCGCTTACCGCTGATTAATGGCTAAAAAATGTTTCATTGTGTACCGCGTCATTGACCGCCTGGGTCAAACGGCGCAGTTGATCCGGACGAATAATGTAGGGCGGCATCAGGTAGATTAGCTTGCCGAACGGTCTGATCCAGACGCCTTGCCCGACGAAGAAGCGTTGAAGCGCCGCCATATTGACCGGATGCGTGGTCTCAACCACTCCAATCGCGCCCAACACCCGCACATCCGCCACCCAGGGCGAACTTTGCGCGGGGGCCAACTCAGCGCGTAACTGAGACTCGATGGAGGCCACCTGCTGACGCCATTCGCCGCTTTCCAGCAGCGTCAGGCTGGCGCAGGCGACGGCGCAGGCCAGCGGATTCCCCATAAACGTCGGGCCATGCATAAAACACCCCGCCTCGCCGTTGCTAATAGTCTCTGCAACCTGGCGTGTCGTGAGCGTTGCCGAGAGGGTCATAGTGCCGCCGGTTAACGCTTTGCCAAGACACAGAATATCCGGCGCGATCCCGGCGTGCTCGCAGGCGAACAGTTTGCCGGTACGGCCAAACCCGGTGGCTATTTCATCGGCAATCAGCAGAATGCCTTCGCGATCGCACATGCTACGGATACGCCTGAGCCATTGTGGATGATATAGGCGCATCCCGCCCGCGCCCTGGACGATGGGTTCCAGAATCACGGCGGCTATTTCATGGCGATGCGCGGCCATCAGGCGGGCAAATGGCGCGATGTCGCCTTCATCCCATTCGCCATCCATCCGGCTTTGCGGCGCCGGCGCGAACAGATTTTCTGGCAGATAGCCTTTCCACAAGCTGTGCATGGAGTTATCCGGATCGCACACCGACATCGCGCCGAACGTGTCGCCATGATAACCGTTGCGAAACGTCAGAAAACGCTGACGCGATTCGCCCCGCGCCCGCCAGTATTGCAGCGCCATCTTCATGGCCACTTCCACCGACACCGAACCGGAGTCGGCCAGAAAGACGCACTCCAGCGGCTCAGGCGTTATCGCGACCAGTTTGCGGCACAGATTTACCGCTGGCGTATGGGTTATGCCGCCGAACATCACATGCGACATGACGTCAATTTGCGTTTTCATCGCCGCGTTCAACTGTGGGTGGTTGTAGCCATGAATCGCCGCCCACCAGGAGGACATCCCCTCAATCAGGCGTTCGCCCGAGGCGAGAACCAGCTCGCAGCCTTCGGCCCGCGCAACGGGATAGACCGGCAGCGGCGAGGTCATGGAAGTGTAAGGATGCCAAATATGGCGTTTATCGAAGGTTAGATCGTCCGTTGTCATAATCGACTTGTAAACCAAATTAAAAAGATTTAGGTTTACGAGTCTACACCATATCAAAAACAAACAACATATTTTGGAGAGGCCCGATGGCTCGCCACCCACGCTGGACACTGTCGCAAGTAACCGAATTATTTGAAAAACCACTGCTGGAATTGCTGTTTGAAGCGCAGCAAATTCATCGCCAGCATTTCGATCCGCAGCAGGTACAGGTCAGCACGTTGCTGTCGATCAAAACCGGCGCCTGCCCGGAGGATTGTAAATACTGTCCGCAGAGCTCGCGCTATAAAACCGGACTGGAAGCCGAGCGTTTAATGGAAGTGGAGCAGGTACTGGACTCCGCCCGTAAAGCGAAAAACGCCGGTTCGACCCGCTTCTGTATGGGGGCGGCCTGGAAGAATCCGCATGAACGCGATATGCCTTATCTGGAGCAGATTGTGCAGGGCGTTAAAGCGATGGGGCTGGAAACCTGTATGACGCTCGGCATGTTGAACGAGAGCCAGGCGCAGCGTCTGGCTAACGCCGGACTGGATTACTACAACCACAACCTCGATACCTCGCCGGAGTTTTACGGCAATATCATCACTACCCGTACCTATCAGGAGCGCCTCGACACGCTGGAAAAAGTCCGTGAAGCAGGGATTAAAGTGTGCTCCGGCGGCATTGTCGGTCTGGGCGAAACGGTTAACGATCGCGCCGGACTGCTGTTGCAACTGGCGAACCTGCCGACGCCGCCGGAAAGCGTGCCAATCAACATGCTGGTGAAGGTGAAAGGCACGCCACTTGCGGATAACGATGATGTGGATGCGTTTGATTTTATTAGAACTATCGCCGTGGCGCGCATCATGATGCCCACCTCATACGTGCGTCTTTCCGCAGGACGTGAACAGATGAACGAACAGACCCAGGCGATGTGCTTTATGGCCGGGGCGAACTCGATTTTCTATGGTTGCAAATTGTTAACTACGCCAAATCCGGCAGCGGACAAGGATCTGCAGTTATTCCGTAAGCTGGGACTGAATCCGCAGCAGACCAGGGTGCTGGCGGGCGATAACGAGCAGCAGCAACGTCTGGAGCAGACGCTGATGACGCCAGACACCGATGACTATTACAACGCGGCAGCCTTATGAGTTGGCAACAACGCGTCGACGATGCGTTGACGGCGCGTCGGGCGACGGATACGTTGCGCCGCCGCTATGTGGTGTCGCAGGGTGCCGGACGCTGGCTGGTAGCGAACGGGCGACAGTATCTTAACTTCTCCAGCAATGATTACCTCGGATTAAGTCAACATCCGCAGATTATTCGCGCCTGGCAGCAGGCAGCGACGCGTTTTGGCGTCGGCAGCGGCGGATCGGGTCATATCAGTGGTTATTCCGTGGCGCACCAGGCGTTAGAGGAGGCGCTGGCGCAATGGTTAGGATACCCGCGCGCGCTGCTGTTTATCTCTGGCTTTGCGGCGAATCAGGCGGTCATTACCGCATTAATGAAAAAAAACGACCGGATTGTGGCCGACAGGCTGAGTCATGCTTCGCTGCTGGAGGCCGCTAATCTGAGTCCGGCGCAGCTTCGCCGCTTTATCCACAACGATACGCAGCATCTGTCGCGTTTACTGCAATCGCCCTGCCCGGGCCAGCAACTGGTCGTGACGGAAGGTATGTACAGCATGGACGGCGACAGCGCGCCGCTGGCGGAAATCCAGCACATTGCCCGCAAGCATCATGCCTGGCTGTTGGTTGATGATGCGCACGGCGTCGGCGTGACTGGCGATGAGGGGCGGGGCACCTGCTGGCAACAGGGGGTGAAGCCTGAGTTGCTGGTGGTGACATTCGGTAAGGGATTTGGCGTTAGCGGCGCAGCGGTGCTCTGCTCGGAAAGCGTCGCGGATTATCTGCTGCAATTCGCCCGTCATCTGGTTTATAGCACCAGTATGCCGCCCGCCCAGGCGCAGGCGTTAAGCGCTTCGCTGGCGGTGATCCGTAGCGATGAAGGTTGTGAACGGCGCGAAAAACTCGCCGCTCTGGTTCAGCGCTTTCGGGCGGGCGTTAACGCGTCCCGGTTTACGCTACTGAATGCCCATAGCGCCATCCAGCCGTTAATGGTGGGCGATAACAGCCGTGCATTGCGCCTGGCGGAGGCGCTGCGTCAACAAGGATGCTGGGCGACGGCGATTCGCCCGCCGACGGTGCCTGTCGGTACGGCGCGCCTGCGCTTAACGTTAACGCAGGCGCATGAAGCGTGCGATATCGATCGTCTGCTGGAGGTGCTGCATGACGCAGGTGAATAAGCAGGCTATTGCGGCGGCGTTTGGCCGGGCCGCATCGCACTATGAACAGCACGCCTCTTTGCAGCAACACAGCGCGGATGCGCTGCTAACGCTGTTGACAGGCCGCCAGTTTGCCAGTGTGTTGGACGCAGGCTGCGGCCCTGGACGTATGAGCCGTTACTGGCGAGAACGGGGGAGCGAAGTGACCGCTCTGGATCTTTCGTTGCCGATGCTGCAACAGGCGCGTTCTCGTAAGGCGGCGCATCACTATTTGCTGGCGGATATCGAAGCGACTCCCTGTGACTCAGGTGTTTTTGACCTGGCCTGGAGTAACCTGGCGGTCCAGTGGTGCGGCGATTTACGCGGCGCATTGAACGAGTTGTACCGGGTTGTTCGGCCCGGCGGCACCATAGCGTTTACCACGTTGCGCCAGGGATCGTTACCGGAACTGCATCAGGCATGGCAGGCCGTCGATAACCGCGCCCATGCGAATAGCTTTTTGCCGCAAGAGGCAATTGACCACGCGCTGCGCGGCTGGCGGGTGTATCGTCATACTCAGGCGATGACATTGTGGTTTGAGGATGCCCTGAGCGCGATGCGCTCGCTCAAAG
This sequence comes from Salmonella enterica subsp. houtenae serovar Houten, assembly GCA_900478215.1. Taxonomy (NCBI): domain Bacteria; kingdom Pseudomonadati; phylum Pseudomonadota; class Gammaproteobacteria; order Enterobacterales; family Enterobacteriaceae; genus Salmonella; species Salmonella enterica. The sequence continues at coordinate 3,092,848 of LS483478.1, read as the reverse complement.
GAATTGGCGCTACCCATCTTCATGAGGGGCGGGAGTCGGATGTGCTAACCCGCGCCCGGCTTAGACAAATTCAGTTGGCATGGCCGCAGCGGCAGGGGAAATATCCGCTGACGTACCATCTTTTTATGGGAGTGATTGAACGTGACTAAACGCTATTTCGTCACCGGTACTGATACCGAAGTCGGTAAAACGGTTGCCAGTTGCGCCTTATTGCAGGCCGCAACGCGGTTAGGTTATCAAACCGTAGGCTATAAGCCCGTCGCCTCCGGCAGCGAAATGACAAACGACGGGCTACGCAATAGCGATGCATTGGCTTTGCAGCGTAACAGCAGCCTGCCGCAAGCCTATTCCGCTATCAACCCTTATACTTTTGCCGAGCCTACTTCGCCACACATCGTTAGCGCCGCCGAAGGCCGGGCGATAGAAGCGGCGGTCTTATCACAGGGATTACGCGCGTTGGAGGCGCAGGCCGACTGGGTGTTGACAGAAGGGGCGGGCGGCTGGTTTACGCCGCTCTCTGCCACTCTGACGTTTGCCGACTGGGTACAGGCGGAGCGGTTGCCGGTGATTCTGGTCGTCGGGGTGAAGCTGGGTTGTATTAATCACGCGATGCTGACGGCGCTGGCGGTAAAACAGGCCGGATTGCCGCTTGCCGGGTGGATAGCCAATGACGTACAGCCGCCGGGCGCGCGCCATGGCGACTATCTCGCGACGCTTCGACGCGTTATACCGGCCCCGCTATTAGGAGAAATTCCGTGGCTGGACGTTTCCCCACAGCAGGCTGCGACAGGACAGTATCTTGACCTTAGCCCGCTGGAACACGCATAACCGCGCTTAAAACCGACTTTTTGCAGGATCAGACGATCCTGCTGTTTTTCGCCGGATCTTCCTGGTGTCACCGTGATAAACATGGGCAAAATGTGAGCGTGTACGCATCCATTTTTCCCGCCACGTTAGCCAATAATCCAACAAAAATAACAATAATTTTTTTTTTATGTCCGGCGTAAACGTTCAGCGCAGACTTTGCCAGGCGGCAGGGGATACGGGCTGGAAGCAGTTATCCACTATTCCTGTGGATAACCTTGTGTATTAGAGTTAGAAAACACAACGTAAGCGAGAGGAGACGCGGCCTGCGACTAAATTGGCGCGAAAGACGGCTTAAGAAAATATTCCTTTTTAGACAGCGAGTTATATAAAATCAATGGTTGTAAAGGAAGGGCGATATATTGACATAAAACTTTTATCAGACAGCTTGACAAATGTTAAAAAAGAATCTGGTCTGGGGATAACCGCATGCTACTGGAATTTTATCCCGCGACTGTCTACATTTTACCGCGCAACGGCGTGAGTGATTCGCCGATAGCCATTATACACTGACGTGTTACTGTTTTTTCATCCAGTATTTTTTGTTGGCAATATTCACCGTCGCGAGTAAAATTACACACCTGCCCGCTCACTCCTTCAGGTAGCCGCTCATGAGTAAACCGTTCAAACTGAATTCCGCTTTTAAACCTTCTGGCGATCAGCCGGATGCTATCCGTCGCCTGGAAGAGGGGCTGGAGGACGGGTTGGCGCATCAGACGCTATTGGGCGTAACCGGCTCCGGGAAGACATTCACCATTGCCAACGTCATTGCGGACTTGCAGCGGCCAACGATGGTGCTTGCGCCTAACAAAACTCTGGCGGCGCAGCTCTACGGCGAAATGAAAGAATTTTTTCCGGAAAATGCGGTGGAGTATTTCGTCTCCTACTATGACTACTATCAGCCGGAAGCGTATGTGCCAAGTTCGGATACGTTTATCGAAAAAGATGCTTCGGTGAACGCGCATATTGAGCAAATGCGGTTGTCGGCCACGAAAGCGTTGCTTGAGCGACGCGATGTCGTGGTGGTGGCTTCCGTGTCTGCGATTTACGGGCTGGGCGATCCGGATCTCTACCTGAAAATGATGCTGCACCTGACGGTCGGAATGCTGATTGACCAGCGCGCGATTCTGCGTCGGCTGGCGGAATTGCAATACACCCGTAACGATCAAGCTTTTCAGCGCGGCACCTTCCGCGTGCGCGGCGAAGTGATCGACATCTTCCCGGCCGAATCTGACGACATCGCGTTACGCGTTGAGCTGTTTGATGAAGAAGTGGAACGCCTGTCGCTGTTTGACCCGTTAACCGGGCAGGTAGAGTCAACGGTGCCACGTTATACCATTTATCCCAAAACGCACTACGTGACGCCGCGCGAGCGTATTCTGCAGGCGATGGAAGAGATAAAAGATGAACTGGCGGACAGACGTAAGGTTTTGCTGGCGAATAACAAGCTGCTTGAAGAGCAGCGATTAAGCCAGCGCACGCAGTTCGATTTAGAGATGATGAACGAGCTGGGTTACTGCTCAGGCATTGAAAACTATTCCCGCTTCCTGTCGGGCCGCGGGCCGGGCGAGCCGCCGCCAACCTTATTCGATTATCTGCCCGCCGATGGACTGCTGGTGGTGGATGAGTCGCACGTCACGATCCCGCAGATAGGCGGCATGTATCGCGGCGACCGGGCGCGTAAAGAGACGCTGGTCGAGTATGGCTTCCGTCTGCCATCGGCGTTGGATAACCGTCCGCTAAAGTTTGAAGAGTTTGAAGCCCTGGCGCCGCAAACCATCTATGTTTCCGCCACGCCTGGCAACTATGAGCTGGAGAAGTCGGGTGATGAGGTGGTGGACCAGGTCGTGCGACCGACCGGGCTGCTGGACCCGATCATTGAAGTGCGTCCGGTGGCGACCCAGGTGGACGATCTGCTGTCCGAAATTCGTCAGCGTGCGGCCATTAATGAGCGTGTCCTTGTAACTACGCTGACCAAACGGATGGCGGAAGATTTGACCGAATATCTGGAAGAGCACGGCGAGCGTGTGCGCTACCTGCACTCAGATATTGATACCGTGGAGCGCATGGAAATCATCCGCGATTTGCGCCTGGGCGAGTTTGACGTTCTGGTGGGGATTAACCTGCTGCGCGAAGGGCTGGATATGCCGGAAGTGTCGCTGGTGGCGATTCTGGACGCCGATAAAGAGGGCTTCCTGCGATCCGAGCGCTCCCTGATTCAGACCATAGGCCGCGCGGCGCGTAACGTTAACGGTAAAGCGATTCTGTACGGCGATAAGATTACGCCGTCGATGGCGAAGGCGATTGGCGAAACTGAGCGTCGCCGCGAGAAGCAGCAGAAGTACAACGAAGAGCACGGTATTACTCCGCAGGGGCTGAACAAGAAAGTGGTCGATATCCTGGCGCTGGGGCAGAACATTGCGAAAACCAAAGCGAAGGGGAAAGGAAAAGGCCGCTCTACGGCGAAAGCCGGGATTGTCGAACTGGATATGACGCCGAAAGCGTTGCAGCAGAAAATTCATGAACTGGAAGGGCAAATGATGCAGCACGCGCAAAATCTGGAGTTTGAAGAGGCCGCGCAAATTCGCGACCAGTTGCACCAGCTACGCGAGTTGTTTATCGCGGCGTCCTGACAATGTGTCGATCGTCAGCGATTTATCGTTACCATGGCTTGCTTTTGATAATTTCAGTCCAACAGTAAGGGCTGAGTCAGTCAGGAATGAAAAACAGTGACAGGCTTTGACTAACGAGATTGTCGAAAAACTCAAAACATCAATGGGTTAGCTAGTTTAATCACAACTGAAGAAAATTAGCGTTGAGGCTGAACCCAACGCTAATTTTCCCTCTCTCCTCGGCTATGAAAAAAAACGCCCCGTATTATCGGTATAGATATCCTTGTCATCATACTACGTAAAAAAAGAGGTGATGGAAGCGCGGGCATTTATAAGTCAAGCGCTGCAAATCCTGAATGACTTGTCCAAAATAATGACGAATATGGCCTCTTATTTAAAGTTGAGAATATCTTTATCTGTTACTTTAGGTTACTTTCAGATCAGGTAGGGAAAATATGTTTAATATTACTAATACACAATCTGCTGCCAGGCATCAAAGTATTAGCAATGAAGCATCAACAGAGGTGCCTTTAAAAGAAGAGATATGGAATAAAATGAGTGCTTTTTTCTCTTCAGAACATCAGGTTGAAGCACAAAGCTGCATCTCTTATCTTTGTCATCCACCTGAAGCCGCCTCGCCAGAAGAGATCAAAAGCAAGTTTGAATGTTTGAGGGCGTTAGCTTTCCCGGCGTATGCGGATAATATTCAGTGTAGTAGGGGGGGAGCGGACCAATACTGTATTTTGAATGAAAATAGTCAGGAAATTCTGTCTATAATTTTTAATACAGATAGTTATACCGTTGAGGGAGGGGGAAAGTCAGTCACCTATACCCGTGAGACAGAAAGCGAGCAGGCGAGTAGCGCTTCCGGCTCCAAAGATGCTGTGAATTATGAGTCAATCTGGTCTGAGTGGGCAAAAGAGGCGCCAGCGAAAGAGGCAGCAAATCGTGAAAAAGCCGTACAGCGGATGCGTGACTGCCTGAAAAATAATAAGACGGAGCTCCGTCTGAGAATGTTAGGACTTACCACTATACCCGCCTATATTCCTGAGCAGATAACTACTCTGGTACTCGATCACAATCAACTGGAAAGTTTGCCGGAAAATTTACATGGAAACATACAGGCCCTGTTTGCCAGAAGTAATGAGCTAACCAGTATACCCGCCACGTTACCGGATACCATCCGACAAATGGATCTGAGTATTAACCATATTGCTGAATTACCGGGACGTTTGCCCTCAGCGCTTCAATCTCTGGATTTTTTTAATAATCAAATCAGTTATTTACCGGACAATCTGCCTGATGGGCTTCAGTACCTGTGCGTTTATGATAACTGCTTAAGGACACTGCCAGAACATCTTCCGTCAGGGATTAACCATTTGAGTGTTGAGAGTAATTTGTTAACCGCTCTGCCTGAAACATTGCCGCCGGGCCTGAAGACTCTGGAGGCCGGCGAAAATGCCTTAACCAGTCTGCCCGCATCGTTACCACCAGAATTACAGGTCCTGGATGTAAATAAAAATCAGATTACTGTTCTGCCTGAAACACTACCACCCACGATAATAAAGCTGGACGTTTCCGGTAACGAATTGATTAACCTACCGGAAAACCTCCCGGCGGCATTACAAGTAATGCAGGCCTCTCGCAATCACCTGGTCCGTCTCCCGGAGTCGTTACCCCATTTTCGGAATTCCGAGGGCGAACCTGTAGAAATATACATAGAACATAATCCTTTTTCAGAACGAACAATACAGAATATGCAGCGGCTGATGTCCTCTGTAGATTATCAGGGACCGCAGGTATTTTTCGCCATGGGAGAATTTTCAATTGTTCGGGTAACTCGACCACTGCATGAAGCTGTCCAGGGTTGGCTAACCTGTCTCGAGGAGGAAGACGTCAACCAATGGAGGGCGTTTGAGGCGGAAGTAAACGCGGCGGCCTTCAGCATGTTTCTGGATCGTCTTAGCGATACGCAGAACACCCGACACCCGGATTTCAAGGAACAAGTCTCCGCCTGGCTGATGAGACTGGCGGAAGATAAGGCGCTGAGAGAAATAGTATTTATTTTAGCGATGGATGCAACGATAAGCTGTGAAGATCGGGCCACTCATGCCTATCATCAGATGCAGGAAGCGACGTTGGTTTATGATGCTGAACGAGGCGCCTTTGATAGCCAATTAGCGGAACTGATTATGGCGGGGCGTGAAATTTTTCGGCTGGAGAAAATAGAATCTCTGGCGAGAGAAAAGGCAAAAAGACTGTTTTTTATTGACCAAATCGAAGTATTCCTGGGTTTTCAGAACCAGTTACGAGAGTCACTTTCGCTGACAACAATGACCCGGGATATGCGGTTCTATAACGTTTCTGGTATCACTGAATCTGATCTGGACGCTGCGGAAATACGGATAAAAGTTGCCGAAAATAGCTACTTTAATAAGTGGTTTTCGCACTGGGGGCCATGGCATAAAGTGCTGGAGCGTATAGCGCCGGACGACTGGCAGGAAATGATGAATAAAAGGGTTGAGTATATTGAATCGAATGAGTACCAGAGTCGGGTCAACGCTGAACTGGATGCTTTAAAAATAGCAGACGACTCTGACGCAGAGCGTGCTACTGAGATACAGATGGATGCGGAGCGTGCTATTGGGATAAAAATAATGGAAGAAATTAATCAGTCACTCTTTACTGAGCTCACGGAGAAAGTGTTGACGAAACAAGGAATAAACTCGCTTATGACTCCATACTGGTAGTCGGCAGGGGCCGATTAGCAGAGGGGAGAAGGCTTGGGAGAGCCTGTTTGCCAGGGGCTATAAACAGGCTTTTGATAAGCGCAGCGTCGTCGGTAAACGGGCTTAACCCAACGCCTGTAGCGCTTTTTCCAGCGCATTGTGTAATAACTGACGATCGTGGCGATAGGGAATATCGCTGGCCTCCAGCACTTCCTGAATCACCACCCGATCGTTAACCGCGCTGACATTGACTTTCGGCCCAACCACCACCGCGTCAATAACCTTTTTGCCAATGTATTGTTCCATCATCGCCAGCTTATCGACCAGCGTTAAACTGGCGGCGGGCAGACTCAGTTCGCGGCCCAGATTGCCGATGTACACCATTGGCGCCGGGGTGCGCCGCAGCGCCTGCGCCAGTTCATCCAGCAGCAGGCCAGGCATCAGGCTGGTATAAAAACTGCCAGGGCCAATCAGAATCAAATCCGCGTCATTAATGGCCTGTACCGCTTCCCGCGTCGCCGGCACATTTGGCGTTAACATGAGCTCCTGCGGCGGCGTCGCTAACTGATCGATATTCACCTCGCCGTAAATCTCATGCCCGTATGCGTCAATCGCCATCAGGTCTACCGGCAATTCCGACATCGGGATCAGCTGCGCGTCCACTTTAAGCAAATTACGAATTAGATTGATCGCTTCCAGAGGCCGCACGCTCAGGTGATCTAACGCCTTTAACATCAAATTTCCGAGGTTATGGCCTGAAAGTTCGCCATTACCGCCAAAACGATACTCAAACATGGCGGACGCGACGCTGGGTTCGGTAATTAACTGGTTCAGACAGTTGCGCATATCGCCCCAGGCGATCCCGCCTTCCGAACGGCGAATACGGCCTGTTGACCCTCCGTTATCCGTGGTAGTAACAATACCGGTCAGGCGTGAACCTAATGAAGAAAGCGAGGAGAGGACGCGTCCTAATCCATGCCCTCCGCCGAGGGCGACGACACGATCCAGGTCAGCCAGCGTACGATTGCGCATAAAAATTCCTGAAGTCAGATAAACAGCGCTACAGTAGCGCAAATGGCAGGTTTTCAGCAATTAGCTAGCAGGCTAAAAATTAATAAATTGTTTTTACCTACCTCTTTTTAGCGAGGACGTTGTCACCGCTAAATGATGTATATCAATGTAAAAGTGCGATTTTCACGTATTCTGACGTTAAATAGCACGATCATGACGCTATATACATGTTTATATAGCGTGAGCGGGATGGCGAAATTGTCATTTACACGCTAGTATCGGCATAACCACAGTAAACACTCTAGCCTCTGCACCTGGGTCATTTTGATACGGTGTTTTGGCCGTGACAACGTTCAGCGTTTGCCACCAGGGCGCAGGAAGAAATGACTCCGCCTCCCGTATTTGGAAAGGTGTACATGGCTTCACAACTTACCGATGCTTTCGCGCGTAAGTTTTACTACTTACGTTTGTCGATTACCGATGTGTGCAACTTTCGTTGCACCTACTGTCTGCCGGATGGCTACAAACCCGGCGGCGTCACTAACAATGGTTTCCTTACCGTCGATGAAATTCGTCGCGTTACGCGCGCTTTTGCCAGTCTTGGCACGGAAAAGGTGCGTCTTACCGGCGGCGAGCCTTCATTACGCCGCGATTTTACCGACATCATCGCTGCCGTAGGTGAACATGACGCTATTCGCCAGATCGCGGTGACAACTAACGGTTATCGACTGGCGCGCGATGCCGCGAACTGGCGCGAAGCGGGGCTGACGGGCGTCAACGTTAGCGTGGATAGTCTGGATGCGCGTCAGTTCCATGCGATTACCGGTCAGGATAAATTCCGTCAGGTGATGGCGGGTATTGATGCCGCCTTTGACGCCGGTTTCGAAAAGGTGAAAGTCAATACCGTGCTGATGCGCGATGTGAATCACCATCAACTGGATACCTTCCTTGCCTGGATTCAGACTCGCCCCATTCAGCTACGCTTCATTGAACTTATGGAGACGGGCGAGGGGAGCGACCTTTTCCGCAAACATCATATTTCGGGTCAGGTATTGCGCGACGAGCTGATTACGCGCGGCTGGATCCACCAGCTTCGCCTACGTAGCGATGGCCCGGCGCAGGTTTTTTGTCACCCCGATTACGCCGGTGAAATTGGCCTCATTATGCCGTATGAAAAAGATTTCTGCGCCACCTGTAACCGCCTGCGCGTTTCGTCCGTCGGTAAGCTGCATTTGTGCCTGTTTGGCGACGGCGGCGTGAGTTTACGCGACCTGTTACAGGATGACGCGCAGCAATACGCGCTTGAGGAACGTATTTCCGACGCGTTGCGGGAGAAAAAACAGACCCATTTTCTTCACCAGAGCAATACTGGTATTACGCAAAACTTATCCTACATTGGCGGTTAATCCTTAATAAGGAGATTTCAGATGAGTCAGGTCAGCGCTGAATTTATCCCGACCCGCATCGCTATTCTTACTGTTTCCAGCCGACGCGGCGAAGAAGACGATACCTCCGGTCATTATCTGCGTGATTCGGCGCAGGAGGCCGGGCATGAAGTGGTGGCAAAAGCCATCGTTAAAGAGAACCGTTACGCGATTCGCGCCCAGATTTCCGCCTGGATCGCCAGCGATGAGGTGCAGGTCGTATTGATGACTGGCGGGACCGGTTTGACCGAAGGCGATCAGGCGCCGGAAGCGCTGTTGCCGCTGTTCGATCGTGAAGTGGAAGGATTTGGCGAAGTGTTTCGAATGCTCTCGTTTGAAGAGATAGGCACCGCAACCCTGCAGTCGCGCGCGGTAGCTGGCGTGGCGAATAACACTTTGATTTTCGCCATGCCGGGCTCAACAAAAGCGTGCAGAACCGCATGGGAGAATATCATTGCGCCGCAGCTGGATGCCCGTACGCGGCCATGTAATTTTCATCCTCATTTAAAGAAATAACGATGTCGCAATTAACCCATATAAACGCCGCTGGCGAAGCGCACATGGTGGACGTTTCCGCTAAAGCGGAAACCGTTCGTGAAGCGCGGGCGGAAGCATTCGTTACCATGCGTAGCGAGACGCTGGCGATGATTCTTGACGGCAAACATCACAAGGGAGACGTTTTCGCAACCGCCCGTATTGCCGGTATTCAGGCCGCCAAACGGACCTGGGAGCTGATCCCGCTGTGCCATCCGTTACTGCTAAGTAAAGTGGAGGTTCAGCTTCAGGCCGAGCCGGAGCATCACCGCGTGCGTATTGAATCTCTGTGCCGCCTGACCGGTAAAACCGGCGTCGAAATGGAAGCGTTAACCGCGGCGTCCGTCGCCGCGTTAACCATCTACGACATGTGCAAAGCGGTACAAAAAGATATGGTAATTGGTCCGGTGCGTCTGCTGGCGAAAAGCGGCGGCAAATCAGGGGATTTTAAGGTGGATGCGCATGATTAAGGTGCTTTTCTTCGCCCAGGTTCGTGAGCTTACAGGAACTGACTCACTGGATCTTCCAGCAGATTTTTCCACCGTTGAGTCGCTGCGACAGCATCTGGCGGCAAAGAGCGAGCGTTGGGCGCTGGCGCTGGAAGACGGCAAGCTGTTGGCGGCGGTCAATCAGACACTGGTAAGCTTTGACCATCCGCTGGCGGCGGGCGATGAAGTGGCTTTTTTCCCGCCGGTCACGGGAGGCTAACATGTGTGAAACGCGAATTGTAGTCGGCCCTGCGCCGTTTAGCGTTGGGGAGGCGTATCCCTGGCTGGCGGCGCGCGACGAAGACGGCGCGGTCGTCACCTTTACCGGAAAAGTGCGCAATCATAACCTGGGCGATAGCGTTAAGGCGCTGACGCTGGAGCATTATCCTGGCATGACTGAGAAAGCTCTGGCGGAGATTGTCGCTGAGGCGCGTTCCCGCTGGCCGCTGGGTCGGGTAACGGTGATTCATCGCGTTGGCGAATTATGGCCGGGCGATGAGATTGTGTTTGTCGGCGTCACCAGCGCGCACCGCAGTAGCGCGTTCGACGCCGGTCAGTTCATTATGGATTATCTGAAAACCCGCGCGCCGTTCTGGAAGCGTGAAGCTACGCCGGAAGGTGAACGCTGGGTTGAAGCGCGCGACAGCGACCAGCAGTCGGCAAAACGTTGGTAGCAGAATGTGATACGCTTTAGGGTATCATTTCCACACAGGAGTTCATCATGGACAGATTCCCACAATCTGATTCAATAGTGCAGGCGCGGTCCGGCCTGCAGACCTATATGGCGCAAGTGTATGGCTGGATGACGGTCGGACTGTTACTGACCGCGTTTATCGCGTGGTACGCGGCTAATACGCCAGCCGTCATGATGTTTGTCTTTTCCAGTAAGATCACCTTCTTTGGGTTAATCATTGCTCAGCTTGCGCTGGTGTTTGTTCTGTCGGGACTGGTGCATAAGCTTAGCGCCGGAATGGCGACTACGCTGTTTATGCTCTATTCGGCGCTAACCGGATTGACGTTATCCAGTATTTTTATCGTTTACACCTACTCCTCTATCGCCAGTACGTTTGTGGTGACGGGGGGAATGTTTGGCGTCATGAGCCTGTACGGGTATACCACTAAACGCGATCTTAGCGGTTTCGGTAATATGCTTTTTATGGCGCTTATTGGTATCGTGCTGGCGTCTCTGGTCAATTTCTGGCTGAAGAGTGAAGCGCTGATGTGGGTGATAACCTATATTGGGGTGGTTGTGTTTGTCGGTCTGACTGCCTATGACACGCAGAAACTGAAAAATATCGGTGAGCAAATAGATACCCGCGATAGCGCTAATCTGCGTAAGTATTCGATTCTCGGCGCGTTAACGCTGTACCTGGACTTTATTAACCTGTTCCTGATGTTACTGCGTATTTTTGGTAATCGTCGCTAATGTCGCTGCGCCGAATGACATTTCGTCATTCGGCCCGTCCGACGCCATCCGCAAATGCATAGCCGCAAATTATTTCGCCATCGCCCGCTCGTTTTTCGCCCGCAGCTTTTTCGCCCGGCTCTCCAGGACCAGATAACACACCAGCGCCAGCAACAGGGGAATAAAATAGTAAAGTACACGGTAAGCGAGCAGGGCGGCGATAATCGTGCCTTGCGACGTATGTTCGCCCGCCAGCAACGCGAGGAATACGGCCTCCAGCACGCCGATGCCTGCCGGAATATGCACGATGACGCCCGCGATACTGCTCACCAGCAGTACGCCCAGCACAAAGAAATAGTTTACATCCTGGCCCATCAGCAGCCAGATTATCGCGCCCATCGCCATCCAGTTCGCGCTGGAGATCGCCATCTGCGCCAGCGCGAACTTCCATGACGGTAGCACCAGCTTTTGCCCCTTAATCGTCATGTGCCGCCGCTTCGCAAAGGCGCAAAACCACAGATAGACCGCGATAATCAACAATAAAACGATACCGAGAATACGTAGCGTGCCTTCATCGATATACCAGTGGTCGGGAAGCTGGACAACGCCGAAGGTAAAAATGATGCCGCCAAGTAGAATATAGCCCAGCCAGTTAGTGGTAATGCTGAGCGAGAAAATGCGCGTGATAGTACTACCGGGCAAACCGAGGCGAGAGTATAATCGGTAACGCATCCCGATCCCGCCGACCCAGGTGCTGAGCGTCAGGTTAAAGGCGTAGCAGACGAACGATACCAGCATAACCTGCCGCTTCGCCAGTTTATGGCCGCAATAAAGCCGTCCAAGCAGGTCGTAGCAGCCGTACAGAAGATAGCTAACGATCACCAGTCCCACGGCGCTTAAAAGCGCCGTGCGGTTATAGTCGCGGATGACGGTCCAGACATCGCCCCAGTCGACCTTTTTGGCATACACCACCAGCAGAACGACGACCGCAATAAAAAACAGCCAGGTCAGCACTTTTTTAGCCAGCCGCCAGCGCGGATGCGATTTAGCCATTAGGGCTTCACTCCTGTATTTTCTGGATCAACGCGATCCTGGGTTTCCATTTCTGGCTGGGCAGGCGGGGGAACCTGCGCCAGGTGCGGGGTATGCGCAGGTAGCCAGCCGACCAGCGCCGGGAAATGGCGTAAAAAGTGGAATGCCAGCACGCTTTTGGTCAGATTCCACCAGGTGCGTTTCGGCAGCATAGACTCATCGACCTGTTTACAGTCATTCACGAGGATGCCTTGTAAATTGTCGCGCAGGGTCTGGTTAAAACGACGATCGTGAATGATTAGGTTAGCTTCAAGATTAAGCGACAAGCTGAGCGGATCGAGGTTACTTGACCCTACCGTGGCCCAGTGATCGTCCATCAGCGCCACTTTGCCATGCAGTGGTCGGCGTCGGTATTCATAAACCTGCACGCCGCCCTTCACCAGATAGTTATAGAGCAACCGCGCGCCGACTTTGACTATAGGCATGTCTGGTTCCCCCTGGACAATCAGTTTTACGCTCACGCCACGGCGGGCGGCTTTACGCATTGCGTGGAGCAAGCGATAGCCCGGGAAAAAATAGGCGTTAGCGATAATCACTTCACGCTTTGCCTGGGTCAGCATTTTCAGATAATGACGTTCGATATCGTCGCGGTGCTCTTCGTTATCCCGCCAGACAAACAGCGCCTGCGCTTCGCCGGGGCGGCGGTTTTCTTCAGCCTGGTGATGACGTTTCCACCAGCGACGCGCAGGACTTTGTCCCGGCAGGTTCTCGACTTCGAATTGCAGGATATCGGCCACTACAGGCCCTTCGACCCGTACCGCGTAGTCTTGTTTCGCCTGCGGGCCGTAATCCGACATATGTTCAGCGGAATAGTTAATGCCGCCGACAAAGGCAATACGATCATCAATCACCACGATTTTGCGGTGCATTCGGCGGAAGATATTGGTTCGCAACCCCAGTAGACGCGGGCGGGGGTCGTAATAGCGAAAAATAACGCCCGCCGCGGTTAACTCACCGACAAACGCATCGCTGAGATCGGGAGAGCCGTAACCGTCGAGTAATACTTCGGCTTTTACGCCGCGCTGTGCGGCTTTTAGCAGAGCGGCATGGAGTTTTTTGCCCACCTCATCTTCAAATAAGATAAAGGTTTCCAGAATGATTTTTTGCTGTGCCTGAGCGATAGCCGCAAACACGGCAGGATAGAACTGGTCGCCGTTTTCCAGTAGCTGAATTTGATTACCTTCACGCCAGCCGCATTTCATAGATGGATCTCCGCGCTAAGGGGGGCATGGTCTGATAAATGTCGCCAGTTCCGCAGCGGTAGCGCCGTAGGAGAACTGGCGTTAGCATTCTTGACGTAAATACGATCGAGTCGCAGCAGCGGCATACTCACCGGGAATGTGCGCGCCGGTCGGCCGTGGGCGCGGGTGAATATCTCCTCCAGCCCGGCTGCGTTTAACGGCGGGCCCGCCTTTTGCCGCCAGTCGTTAAAGTCTCCGGCCACCAGCACCGGTTCTGATTTCGGCAAGGCATTCACCCATCCCGCCAGCATGGTTAACTGCGCCTGGCGATGGCTCTCCCGCAGGCCGAGATGCACGCACATGACGTGGATAGGGTGGTTGAGCATGGGCGGCGTAATGCGGCAATAGAGCACGCCGCGTTTTTCGCTGCCGCCGACCGAGACGTCGCGATTTTCATAATGTTCAATGGGATAGCGAGAAAGAACCGCGTTACCGTGATGGCCTTCCGGATAAACCGCATTGCGGCCATAGGCGAAATCGCTCCACATGGTGTCGGCCAAAAATTCATAATGGGTGGTGTCCGGCCAGTTTTCGATATGCAGCGGATGTACCTCATGCGCGCCCATCACTTCTTGCAGACAGACGATATCGGCGCCGACCGTTCTGACGGCGTCACGTAGCTCCGGCAGGATGAAGCGTTTATTAAAGGCGGTAAAACCTTTGTGCGTGTTAATGGTGAGCACTTTGAATGAAAAATTTCGCGTGTGTTGAGTCATTTTCTTCCTGTCCGCGTCACTATCCTGATTGAAATAGTGTAGTCGTCGTCACAAAAAGATGCGGTCTTACGGAATTTTCCGTAAAGTTCGGTACTCTGAATAATGAGAGAAAAATGCTTCAGGAGAAAAGCCATGAAGTGGCAACAACGCGTTCGTGTCGCAACCGGCCTTGGTTGTTGGCAGATTATGTTGCATTTACTGGTAGTGGCGATGCTGGTAACAGGCTGGATGAGCGGCACATTAGTGCGCGTCGGCCTGGGATTATGTGTGCTTTATGGCGTGACGGTATTGCTGATGCTGGCGTTGCAGCGCCATCATGAGCAACGCTGGCGCGATGTGGCGGATGTGCTGGAAGAGCTGACTACCACCTGGTACTTCGGCACCGCGCTGATTGTCCTCTGGCTGCTATCCCGCGTATTGCAAAATAATGTCTTACTGGCGCTGGCGGGGTTGGCTATCCTGGCCGGACCCGCCGTGGTCTCGCTACTGGCGAAAGATAAAAAACTACATCACTTTGCGTCTAAACATCGCATACGCCGCTGAACCCGTGGTGGCCGCTATCACCAGTAGCGGCCACAAACTTCCCCAGACAATCCCCAGACTCGCATCCTTAAGATAAATTTGCTTGGTAATGTCAGTAAAGTGGCGGATAGGGTTTATCCACGTCAGGTTTTGCAGCCAGACCGGCATATTTTCCACCGGCGAGACATAACCCGAGAGCAAAATCGCCGGCATCATAAAGACAAAGACGCCGATAAACGCCTGCTGTTGCGTGGCGCAAAGCGATGATATCAGCAAGCCAAAGCCTACCAGCGACAGCCCGTAAATCACCATCGTGAAATAAAATAGCGCTAACGAACCGGCGAAGGGGATTTGGTACGCCCAAATGCCGATAGCCAGCACGATCGTGGCCTGGAAGGTCGCGACAATCAGCGCCGGCACCGCTTTACCGACGAAAATCTGCCAGGTGGTGAGCGGAGAGACCAACAGTTGATCCAGAGTGCCTTGTTCACGCTCGCGGGCGACGGACAGCGAAGTGACGATCATCACGCCGATAGTGGTGATCATGGCGATCAGCGAGGGCACCACAAACCATTTGTAGTCCAGATTCGGGTTATACCAGTTGCGTACCACCAGTTCGCTATTGTTGGGCTTTGGCTTGCCGTCCATCAACGCCTGCTGATACTCCTTGACGATCTGTTGCAGATAATTGGCGGCGATTTGCGCGCTGTTGGAGTTACGTCCATCAAGAATGAGTTGCATCGGCGCAGGCTGGAAGGTATCCAGATTCCGCGAGAAATCCGCCGGGAAGCGCACCAGTAGCAGCGCTTTTTGCGTATCGATAGTCGGCTGGATCTCCTGCGGACTGTTCAGCAGCAGCACATGGGTAAACGCTTTCGCACGCGCAAAGCGCTGGGTAAGTTCTACCGAATGTTTGCCGTTATCTTCGTTATAGATGGCGATGGTCGCGTTAGTGACTTCAAGCGTCGCGGCGAATGGAAACAGGATAACCTGAATCAGCACCGGCAGAATCAGGATCGCGCGCGTTTGCGGTTCGCGTAAAAGCGATTGCAGTTCTTTGCGAATTAACGTCCATAAACGATGAAACATAGTCTTGCCCTCAATGCCGGATGGCAAATCATCAGTCCAGCCGTCGTTTGGTTTTTAGCCACGTCAGGCCAATAAACATCACCGCCGAGGCGATTAAAAACAGTACGTTAATGCCTAACACGACCGGAATATTGCCGGCCAGAAACAGACTTTGCAGGGTGCTGACAAAATAACGCGCCGGAATAATATAGGTCACCGCGCGGATCACCGCAGGCATACTGTCTATCTGGAAGATAAATCCGGACAGCATAATCGAGGGCAAAAAGGCGGCGTTCAGCGCCACCTGCGCGGCGTTAAACTGGTTGCGAGTGATGGTGGAAATCAACAGCCCCATCCCCAACGTACTCAGTAAAAACAGACTGGTGATGATAAACAGAATCACCAGCGAACCGCGATACGGCACGCCGAGAATAAACACGGATACCAGCATACAGAGCAACATCGCCAGCATACCGAGAAAGTAATAGGGAATAAGCTTACACAGCAGCAGTTCAACACGCGTCACTTCGGTTGAGAGCAGCGCCTCCATTGTGCCGCGCTCCCATTCGCGGGCAACGACCAGCGAAGTGAGGATCGCGCCAATGACCGTCATGATAATGGTCACCGCCCCGGGAATAATAAAATGCTGACTGATCGCCGCCGGGTTAAACCAATAGCGCGTCTGGACGTCGATGAG
Source organism: Salmonella enterica subsp. houtenae serovar Houten (assembly GCA_900478215.1). Classification (NCBI taxonomy): domain Bacteria; kingdom Pseudomonadati; phylum Pseudomonadota; class Gammaproteobacteria; order Enterobacterales; family Enterobacteriaceae; genus Salmonella; species Salmonella enterica. The sequence goes on along the minus strand of LS483478.1, from coordinate 3,076,445 downwards.
CGGTTCAAAGGTGTCGCCACGATCTTCCGCCCGCTGTTGTTGCCAGATTTGCCAGATGCCTTCAACATAACCCTGAACGAAGTTGGCGGTATTTGGCTCGCTGCCGTCGGTAATCACCTGAATCGGCGCGCTGTCACCGGCGCGCGCCATTTGCTGCGCGAAATCCACCGGAATTACCACCAGTCCGCGAATGCGTCCGGCCTGCATTTTTTCAATTAATTCATGGCGATTATCGCTAATGGTCGCGTCGATATAGGGTGAACCGGTCATCGCATGAGTGAAATCCAACGCCTCCTGACTTTGCTGTTCAAGCAGAATCCCCACCCGCAGCTTGCTGGAGTCGAGGTTAATGCCGTAACCGAAAATAAACAGCAACAGCAGCGGGATCACCACCGCAATCAGCCAGCTACTGGGATCGCGAACGATCTGGCGCGTCTCTTTGACGCACAGCGCACGCACGCGGCGCCAGGAGAGAGACTTATTCATGCGTATGCTCCTTATCCCAGTCATTGATGAGAGTGATAAATGCCTGCTCCATCGTCGGATCGGCCTGTTGCTCATCGGCGGCCTGCGCTTTGAGATCGTCCGGCGTACCGCTGGCGATAAGCTTCCCGCGATAAACCAGTCCAATGCGATCGCAATACTCCGCCTCATCCATAAAGTGGGTCGTCACCATTACCGTGACTCCTTTTTCCACCATGCTATTAATATGCAGCCAAAATTCACGGCGGGTGAGGGGATCAACCCCGGACGTGGGTTCATCAAGGAATAAAATATCCGGTTCGTGCATCAGCGAGCAGGCCAGCGCCAGTCGCTGTTTAAAGCCCAGCGGCAGCGCATCGGTGGGATGTGACGCGATGCTTTTCAGACCAAACGCTTCGCTCATGCGCTGAATTTTTTCATTTTGCGCGCGGCCCCGCAAACCGTAGACGCCGGAGAAAAAACGCAGGTTTTGCTCGACCGTCAGGTTGCCGTAAAGCGAAAATTTTTGCGCCATATAGCCCAGATGCTGACGGGCTTTGCCGGAGCTGACTTTCAGGTCCATATCCAGTACCAGCGCCTTGCCGGATGTCGGCACCAGCAGGCCGCACATCATTTTAAAGGTGGTTGATTTACCCGCGCCGTTCGGGCCGAGCAGGCCAAAAATCTCGCCGCGCTGTACGACGAAATTAACATGGTCCGTGGCCGCGAAATCGCCAAATTTTTTCGTCAGTTCCTGCGCTTCAATCACCGTTTCGCCGGGAGTGCCTTCAACCGTATGGAGGATGGAACCCAGCGGAGACTCCGAAGTTCCCGCCCCGCCAAGCAGATCGATAAACGCATCTTCGAAGCGCGGCGCGGTCTCATTGAGGGTGATTTCCGGCATCCCTTCGGCCTGACGAATCTCTGCTGCGGTAGCCTCTTTTTTCAGGATCAGGCGTACCGAACGTCCCTGAATCATGCCGTCGCTCACCTGCGGCAGTCTGAGCGCTCGCTGTAGCAACTTACGGTTGTTTTCCTGTGGACTGCTCATCAGAAAGCTGCGACCAGCCATCGTTTGCGTCAGCGCTTTAGGTTCGCCCTGATAGAGTAGCTCGCCTTCATTCATCAGCAGCACGTCGCGACACTGTTCGGCTTCATCCAGATAGGAGGTGCTCCATAAAATTAGCATCCCGTCGCCCGCCAGTTCGTGGACCATTTGCCACAACTCGCGCCGTGAAATCGGGTCAACGCCAACGCCCGGTTCATCCAACAGCAGCACTTTCGGTTCGCCGACCAGCGTACAGGCCAGCCCCAGTTTTTGCTTCATCCCGCCAGACAATTTCCCCGCCAGACGGTCAGTAAAAGGGCCGAGGGCGGTAAACGCTAACAAACGAGCAAAGGTCTTTTCCCGTATCTCGCCGGTAACGCTGCGCAAATCGGCATAGAGATTAAGGTTCTCCATGACGGTAAGATCTTCATACAGACCGAATTTCTGCGGCATATAGCCCAGAACCGCGTGCAGCTCGCTGTCGTTTTGTATCGGGTCGAAGCCCAATACGGACGCGCTGCCGCCATCGGCTTTGAGCAGGCCCGCCAGCATACGCATCAGCGTGGTTTTTCCTGCGCCGTCCGGCCCTACCAGCCCTGTGACATAACCGGAATGAATGGTACAGTCGAGCGGCGCGACGGCGGGTTTATCCATTCCCGCAAAGCGCTTCGTCAGACCGTGCAGCGTAATAACGGCCTCACTCATGCCGTGCCTCGTCATTAAATTTCACCGTGACCGGCATCCCCTGGCGTAACGCATCGTCCGCATCGGTGACGATAATGCGCAGGCGATAGACGAGATCGGTACGCAGATCCGGCGTTTCGACGGTTTTCGGCGTAAATTCCGCGGTGGGCGAAACGAAACCAATCTTGCCATGGTAAGGTTTGTCAGGGCGACCGTCGGTATACAACAGAATGTCGCGCCCCGGTTGTGTCTGACTGAGGTTACGTTCATCGACATAGGCGCGCACCCAGACGGGGCGGGTCAGCGAGAGCGTTAATACTGTGCTGCCGGCGTTCAGCATACTGCCAGGCTCGACCGCGCGGGTGAGCAAGGTCCCGTTGGCAGGCGCGATAAGCGTGGTGTCCTGCAAATCAAGCTGCGCCTGCGCCAGTTGGGCCTTTGCCTGTTCCAGGCTGGCTTTCGCCTGGGCGATATCCTGTTCACGATTACCGGTACGGTACTGGCTCAGTTTATCCTGCGCGGATTTCAGCGTCGCCTGCGCCTGATCGCGCGATGAGCGGGCGTTTTCCAGATCGTTTGCGGAAATGGTGCGGCTTTTCCACAATCCCTGCTGACGGTTATAAAAGTTTTGCGCGTAGTCATAGGCGGCTTGCGCCTGTCTGACAGCGGCGGCGGCCTGGGCTATCTCTTCATCGCGATAGCCTGCCAGCATCAAATCGTATTGCGCCTGAGCGACCGACACGCCAGCTTTCGCCTGCATCAGCGCGTTTTCGTATGGCGCGTGATCCAGTTCGCCAAGCACCTGTCCAACTTTGATAGTATCGCCTTCATCAACGTTCAGCGACGCCAGCCTGCCGCCGACGCGAAAGCTGATATTGACGGTACGAATATCGACATTACCGTATAGCGTCAGCCCATCGTCCTGCCGACTTTGATACCACCAGGTTCCACTGGCAATCACAGCGACGATCGCGGCGATTGCCAGTCCGATAACGACAGGTTTTTTCATCAGTCCAGACTCCTTTGCGTTAAACCGTGCAGAATAAGATCGATGTGGCAGGTTACCGTCTGGTAAATTAGCTCCGCTTTTTCTTCATCAAACTGCGGCCAGCCGGTACGTAACAAAATGGTTTCTTTGCCGAGACGAAACGCCAGCACTTCGCCCAGTAAGGCATGGGTATGCAAAATCATGCGCGTATCATTGGCATCGCAGCCGGTATAAGCGGCAACCAATCTGGTCAAATGGGTATGCAATGGATCGATAACCTGTTCATGAACCAGTTGATAGGCCGACGTGGGAGAGAGCTGCTCGCGTGAAATAAATTTGCTCAGGTTAACGGTGTCTTCCTGCGTCAGCAGCATAATCATGTTCTTGCAGGCGAGCAGAATTAGCTCGCGTATGGCGTCCCGGTCAGGGTCAGGCTGGCTAAACAGACGTTCCGCTTTTTCAGCATGGGGGCGAAATTTTTCGCCAAGAAAATCGGCAATCCACTGGGCGCAGGCGAGGTATAAATCCTCTTTTGAGCCGAAATAGTAAGTAATGGCGGCAATATTTTGCCCCGCCAGCGCGGCGATATCGCGCGTGGTGGCATGGAGGCCATACTCGCCAAACTGCGCCAGCGCGGCGGCAATGAGCTGGCTTTTCGCCTGCTCGCCCTTGGTGGTCGTGGTGGGAATATTCATCACACGCCCTAATTCTTAATCAATCGATTGATTAAGATTATGACTCATAATGGCACTTGTCCAGTGTGGTCGATTAATTTGTCTTTGCCACCTTTCGGGATAATTTATGCGCCGCATCACAAAAACTGCTACACTCCGCCCCTTCATGACATTGTGGTTTTTGTCATTCCAAATTTGAGCATCTCCCTGAAAACGACACCGGCAACGGTCGGGGCGGTCCGGAGTAGTTATGTCTTTTGATTCCCTGGGATTAAACCCTGATATCCTGCGCGCCATTGCCGAGCAGGGTTACCGTGAACCTACCCCTATTCAGCAACAGGCGATTCCCGCCGTGCTGGAAGGCCGCGATCTGATGGCCAGCGCCCAGACCGGGACCGGTAAAACGGCGGGCTTTACCCTGCCATTGTTGCAGCATCTGATTACCCATCAGCCGCACGCTAAAGGTCGTCGCCCGGTGCGTGCGTTGATCCTCACGCCAACCCGCGAGCTGGCGGCGCAAATTGGCGAAAACGTCAGAGATTACAGTAAATATCTCAACATTCGCTCACTGGTGGTATTTGGCGGCGTAAGCATCAATCCGCAGATGATGAAACTGCGCGGCGGCGTGGATGTGCTGGTGGCGACGCCGGGACGTCTGCTTGACCTGGAACATCAAAATGCCGTGAAGCTGGATCAGATTGAGATTCTGGTACTGGATGAAGCCGACCGTATGCTGGATATGGGCTTCATTCACGATATTCGTCGCGTACTGGCGAAACTGCCAGCGAAGCGTCAGAATCTGCTGTTCTCCGCCACTTTCTCCGACGACATCAAAGCGCTCGCCGAAAAGCTGTTGCACAACCCGCTGGAAATCGAAGTGGCGCGCCGCAACACGGCCTCAGAGCAGGTGACGCAGCACGTCCACTTTGTGGATAAAAAACGTAAGCGCGAACTGCTGTCACAAATGATTGGCCAGGGCAACTGGCAGCAGGTGTTGGTCTTCACCCGCACCAAGCATGGCGCGAACCATCTGGCGGAACAGCTTAATAAAGACGGTATTCGCAGCGCGGCGATCCACGGTAATAAATCGCAGGGCGCACGTACCCGCGCGCTGGCCGATTTTAAATCCGGCGATATTCGCGTGCTGGTGGCGACGGATATCGCGGCGCGTGGTCTGGATATTGAAGAACTGCCACACGTGGTCAACTATGAACTGCCGAACGTGCCGGAAGATTATGTACACCGTATTGGCCGTACCGGTCGCGCGGCGGCAACCGGCGAGGCGCTGTCGCTGGTCTGTGTTGACGAACATAAGTTGTTGCGTGATATCGAAAAGTTGCTGAAAAAAGAGATCCCACGTATTACGACGCCGGGCTATGAGCCGGACCCGTCGATTAAAGCGGAGCCGATTCAGAATGGCCGTCAGCAGCGCGGCGGCGGTGGTCGTGGACGCGGTCAAAATCAGGGGGGCGCGGGGCGCAGCCAGCAGCCGCGACGTCAGGATAACGGGACGCCGAAGGCGAAACCAAAACCGCGTACAGGCGAGGGGAAACCCGCTGGCGATAAATCACGTCCGCCGCGTCGCCCGCGCAGAATCACGCCCGCTCAGTAAATTTTATCCGGCAACATGCCCGGTGGCGCGACGCTTACCGGGCCTACGTATTGCGCAGCGTAGGCGGATAAGGCGCTTGCCGCCGCTATCCGGCAGATTAAAGCGGCGTTGCGAGCCGTATTCCAGAACCGGCAAAAAAGGTACTTCCCGACCCTGAAATGTGACACAATAGTGGCTGTTTATACAGTACTTCAGGTTTTCTCATGGCATTGACCGCTGCGCTGAAAGCGCAAATCGCCGCCTGGTATAAGGCGCTTCAGGAACAGATTCCCGACTTTATTCCCCGTGCGCCGCAGCGGCAGATGATTGCTGACGTCGCCAGAACGCTGGCCGGGGAAGAAGGGAGACATCTGGCTATTGAAGCGCCGACCGGCGTCGGGAAAACCCTCTCCTATCTTATTCCCGGCATCGCCATTGCCCGGGAAGAGCAAAAAACGCTGGTGGTCAGTACCGCTAACGTGGCGTTACAGGATCAGATCTTTAGCAAAGATTTGCCGCTGCTACGAAAAATCATCCCCGATCTGCGCTTTACCGCCGCCTTTGGCCGCGGGCGTTACGTGTGTCCGCGAAACCTGGCGGCGCTCGCCAGTAGCGAGCCTACGCAGCAGGATCTGCTTGCCTTTCTTGATGATGAATTGACGCCCAATAACCAGGAAGAGCAAAAGCGCTGCGCCAGACTGAAAGGGGATCTTGACGGTTACAAATGGGATGGTCTGCGCGATCATACCGACATTGCTATTGACGACGATCTGTGGCGGCGATTAAGTACCGATAAAGCCAGTTGTCTGAACCGCAATTGTCACTATTACCGCGAATGTCCATTCTTTGTCGCCCGACGTGAAATACAGGAAGCGGAAGTCGTGGTGGCGAATCACGCGCTGGTAATGGCGGCGATGGAAAGCGAAGCCGTACTGCCGGAACCGAAGCATCTGCTGTTGGTACTGGATGAAGGTCATCATCTGCCCGATGTCGCTCGCGACGCGCTGGAGATGAGCGCGGAAATTACCGCCTCCTGGTATCGTCTGCAACTGGATCTGTTCAGCAAACTGGTGGCGACCTGCATGGAGCAATTTCGCCCTAAAAGCACGCCGCCGTTAGCGAATCCTGAGCGACTTAACGCCCATTGCGAGGAGGTATACGAACTGATTGCCTCGCTCAATGCCATTCTTAATCTGTATATGCCCGCAGCGCAGGAAGCGGAGCACCGTTTTGCAATGGGCGAGTTGCCTGATGAGGTCATGGAAATCTGCCAGCGGCTGGCGAAGCTGACCGAAACGCTGCGTGGGCTGGCGGAGTCCTTTCTCAACGATCTCAGCGAAAAAACCGGGTCGCACGATATTGTGCGTTTGCATCGGGTGATTTTACAGATGAACCGGGCGCTGGGAATGTTCGAGGCGCAAAGTAAATTATGGCGGCTGGCTTCGATGGCGCAGTCTTCAGGTGCGCCGGTGTCCAAATGGGCGACGCGCGAAATACGCGAAGGGCAGCTCCACGTCTGGTTCCATTGTGTGGGCATCCGCGTCAGCGATCAGCTGGAAAGATTGTTATGGCGCAGCGTACCGCACATTATTGTCACTTCGGCGACACTGCGCTCGCTCAATAGCTTTTCGCGCCTGCAGGAAATGAGCGGCTTAAAAGAAAAAGCCGGCGACCGCTTTGTGGCGCTGGATTCACCGTTTAATCATGTGGAACAGGGGAAACTGGTGATTCCTCAAATGCGCTACGAACCCACCATGGATAACGAAGAGCAGCATATTGCCGAAATGGCGGCCTATTTTCGCGAGCAACTGGAGAGCAAAAAACATCATGGTATGCTGGTGCTATTCGCCAGCGGGCGGGCGATGCAGCGTTTTCTGGAGCATGTCGCCGATGTGCGCTTACTCCTCCTGGTCCAGGGCGATCAGCCGCGTTATCGGCTGGTGGAGCTGCACCGTAAACGGGTGGAGAGCGGCGAACGCAGCGTGCTGGTTGGGCTTCAGTCTTTTGCCGAAGGGCTGGATCTTAAAGGCGAGCTGCTGACGCAGGTCCATATCCATAAAATTGCCTTCCCGCCGATCGACAGCCCGGTCGTGATCACCGAAGGCGAATGGCTAAAAAGCCTGAATCGTTATCCGTTTGAGGTACAAAGCTTACCAAGCGCGTCTTTTAATTTAATTCAGCAGGTAGGGCGGTTGATCCGTAGCCACGCCTGCCGGGGAGAAGTGGTCATTTATGATAAGCGTTTGTTGACCAAAAACTACGGACAGCGTTTACTGAATGCCTTACCTGTTTTTCCGATAGAGCAGCCTGCCGTGCCAGACGTTATAGTAAAACCAAAAGCAAAACCTGCACGCCGCCGACGGCGTTAATGCTGTGAGCACACTTCAAGGAGCTTTCAATGGATTATCGCAAGATCATCAAAGAGATCGGGCGAGGTAAAAATCACGCCCGCGATCTCGATCTGGATACCGCGCGCGGTTTGTATACCCGAATGCTGAATGGCGACGTCCCCGACCTGGAAATGGGCGGCATATTGATGGCGCTGCGTATTAAAGGCGAAGGCGAAGCCGAAATGCTGGGCTTTTATGAAGCCATGCAGAATCATACCATCAAACTGACACCGCCTGCAGATAAGCCGCTGCCGGTCGTTATTCCCAGCTATAACGGCGCGCGTAAACAGGCGAATTTAACGCCTCTGCTGGCTATCCTGCTGCATAAATTGGGCTTTCCAGTCGTAGTACACGGCGTCAGTGAAGATCCGACCCGCGTACTGACAGAAACTATATTTGAGCTGATGGGGATTGTACCCACCCTACACGGCGGACAAGCGCAGGCCAAACTGGACGGACACCAGCCGGTGTTTATCCCGGTGAGCGCGCTCTGTCCGCCGCTGGAAAAACAGTTGGCGATGCGCTGGCGGATGGGCGTGCGCAACAGCGCGCATTCACTGGCCAAACTGGCGACGCCATTTGCTGAGGATGCCGCGCTGCGTTTATCAAGCGTTTCTCATCCTGAATATGTACCGCGTGTGGCGACCTTTTTTAGCCGCATTGGCGGGCGGGCTTTGCTGATGCATGGCACCGAAGGCGAAGTCTATGCCAACCCGCAACGCTGTCCGCAAATCAGCCTGATTGATAGCCGCGGGGTGCAGGAACTACATGAGCGTCAGAGCGACACGCACGACGAGCCGCTTTCACTGCCTGCGAATAAAGCTCCTGAAATCACCGCGCGCTGGATTGAGCGCTGCCTTGCCGGACGCGAGCCGGTGCCGCAATCATTAAAAACGCAAATGGCCTGTTGTCTGGTTGCGACGGGAGAGGCGGCGACGTTAAAAGACGGGCTTGCTCGAGTCGAACAGACTTTTAGCGGATAAAAAAAGCCCGTCCAGTGGCGGACGGGCAAATAAGGGTAACAAACAGGGTTAATGAGGGTTGGAGCAGTGGGTCTGTTGGCAAACAGACGAGGGTAATACCCGTCAGAATCCAAACAACAGCGATGTTACAGCCTGAATCTGGCGGGTAGGTAAATCATTTATAAATCACCGCAGTGCCGCTCATTTTGTCATTACCTACGGCGGAGGTGATGTTATAAGCGCTTGCGCCAGCAGCGGCGGCTTTTTCAGCCAGTTTAGCCTCCAGGCCATCCAGCGTGGTGGCGCCGTCGGCAGAAACTACGCCGATTTTATGCAGGTTTTGCGTCTGGGACGCGCTAACCGGCTCAGCGGCAAAAGCGCCAAAAGAAAGGGTGGAAAGCGCGATGGCTGCAACAGCATATTTAATGGTTTTCATGGGTTATCTCTCGCAGGTTATTCTGTTTATGGGACATTGTTTCGTCGATGTGATGAGTATCACGGTTTTTTGCGAAAGATAAAATCGAATAGAATTGACGGCCTTGCTCAAAATTTTTGAATGACAAGTAAATTATTGATAATGAAGGAATTCAGTGGTGGAATTTACCGTTCTTGTCATCTGGCTTTACAGAGCCGAGGTTAACGGCACGTTCTGCGACGCAGAACGCTAAAAAGCATGAGCGTAAAGTAAGGGATAATACTGGCGGTTTAGGTAAAGGAAAGTCAGCGTAACTGGCTGTCTTTTGAACCTCTGCGATTATATCCTGAAAATGTTGCGTTATGTAAATCTTTCTCCTGTTGGCAGGCGATGCATAACCGAACGCCAGGTACGGCTTTACGCCGCGCTTCAGGGATAGGGTCGCCGCAAGATTCGCATTCATAGCGACTTTCGCCGTGCGGAAGTTCGCCGCGAGCGCGGGCAACGGCATCTTCAATGGTATTGTTGATTTGTTCATTCACTGCGTCGTCATTTGCCCAGCCGGATGCCATCACGCTCTCCTGATTTTAGGGTACCCGCGGTTAAGTGTAGCGCCGTCAGGCGAAAAAATCGCATCGCGCGACCTTTTCAGACCATGAGCAGAGCCAAATGACATTCAGGTAGCCAATAAAACGCGCGAGGCAGGGAATTCGCGGTGGTATATTTACCCCGTGGCGTTATACGGGTATCTTACGCCGCTGCTAAAAGGAGAATGCCATGTCCGCCCAGAAACCGGGGTTACACCCGCGCAACCGCCATCAACACCGTTATGATCTCGCCGCACTGTGTCAGACCACGCCGGAATTGACGTCTTTTCTTACCCGCACGCCCACAGGTGAACAGAGCGTTGATTTTGCTAATCCGCAAGCGGTAAAAGCGCTCAATAAGGCGTTGCTGGCGCATTTTTATGCCGTCACACACTGGGACATTCCACAAGGGTTTTTATGTCCGCCGGTGCCTGGTCGTGCGGATTATATTCATCACTTGGCGGATCTGCTTGGCGAAACGACAGGGAGTATTCCGGCGCAGGCAACCATTCTGGATGTGGGCGTGGGCGCCAATTGTATTTATCCGCTTATCGGCGTACATGAATATGGCTGGCGATTTACCGGTAGTGAAGTCAGCGACGCGGCGATGTCCAGCGCGCAGGCTATCATTCAGGCAAATACGGGGTTAAGCCGCGCAATTCGTCTGCGTCGGCAAAAAGATCCGGCGGCCATTTTTACCGGTATCATTCATAAAAATGAATCTTATGACGCAACGCTTTGTAACCCGCCTTTTCACGACTCCGCCGCCGCAGCCCGTGCGGGCAGCGAGCGTAAGCGCCGCAATTTGGGGCAGAATAAAGATGATGCGCTGAACTTTGGCGGTCAACAGCAGGAGCTATGGTGTGAAGGCGGCGAAGTCGCCTTTATTAAAAAAATGATTGCTGAAAGCCAAACCTTCCGCCGTCAGGTGTTGTGGTTTACGACGTTAGTATCGCGCGGCGAGAATTTACCGCCGCTTTACCGGGCGTTGACGGACGCTGGCGCGGTGAAAGTGGTGAAAAAAGAGATGGCCCAGGGGCAAAAGCAAAGCCGCTTTATTGCCTGGACCTTTATGGATGACGACCAGCGTCGCCGTTTTATCACCCGTAAACGCTAAATCGTCGGTTCGCGCGGCGGCAGCGAATCAGGCGACGGGTCGCCAACGGGGGCGGGCAGAACCTGATACGTTTGCACCGGCGCGCGAACATTGGCCAGATCAAAATGCTTTTTCACCTGGCTATCAAGGGCAAAACGCACCGTCCACTGCTTGAGCGGTAGGGTGGTGAACGATACGCGTAAGGTAAACGCCGTGTTTGTTAAACCGACAATACCGGCGAACGTGGGTTCACCAATAATCAGCCCGCGAATATCCTCCGTCTGCATCAGCGCCGTTACCGCGTCTTTCAGCGCCTGATTCGCTTTATCCGCATCCTCATGGCGATCCACGTCATAGTTGGCGACAACAGAACCGATACCCCGCACAAAGTTGGCGAAAGTGGTGATCGAGGACCACGGGATAATATGGTATGCCCCGGTATCCTGCCGCACGCCGACGGAACGAATCGACATTCTTTCGACCGTCCCCGTCAGCGGGCCTATGGTGACTAAGTCGCCGGTATTCATCCCGTTTTCAAACTGGATAAAGACGCCGGTAATAATATCTTTCACCAGGGTTTGCGAACCGAAAGAGATCGCCAGACCTAACGCCCCCGCGCCAGCCAGCAATGGCGCGATATTGACGCCGATTTCCGATAACACGATCATGATGGTTATGGTGCTGATAATCACCGCCAGCGCATTGCGAAACAGCGTCAGCAGTGTGCGCGTGCGGGCGCTGGGTAGCGGGCGACCATGAATATCGGAGGCCAGGCGATTCTCAATCAGACTGGCGAGAATCGTCCATCCCACGGCGGAGAAGAATAAGATTAACGCGATACGGATGAGGATATCGACCATCTTTTCCCCCGCGCCATAATGTAGCCAGTGCCAGAAATCGAATAGTCCCCAGGCGTTGAGCAACAGCATGACGGCGACGCAGACGGTCAGAACGCGTGCGACTTTTAGCGCCGAGGAGAGCCAGCCGTTAAGCCGCTTTTGCAATTCCGGATAATTGCGTTGCGTATGGGGCGACAGGGTGATGGTTTTCGCTATCCAGCGGGTAAACATACCGGAGATAAACGCCGCGATGCCGATAATCGCCAGACTGCGGACGGTCGCGCCCATCATAAACTTCAGGCTATTGCCTGGGTCGAATAACGAGAAGAAAAACAGCACGATAAAGTAAGCGCTGGCCAGCCAGTGCCACACCAGCGCGAAGGCGCGGATAAACAGGCTAAAAAAGGCTAACGATCGTTCCGCCAGACTTAATAAATGCTGCGTAATCTCAGCTTTGTTTTTAAAGATCAGGTACAGCGCCCAGATGGTAATGCAGAGCATGATCGCCACATTAGCCATCGCGCCAACCTGAACATTCACCTGGTTGGAAATAATCGGCACGGCAACAATTAGCCCGTAGCCAATCAAACTGCTAAGCGAACTCATACGGCGATTCCAGTAACGCGCTGTCGCGTCCTGAATCGTGAATGGGCGTAATTCTGGTACATTAGGGCAAAAAATAAGCCTCAGGATCGCTTTAAAGAACTCTATCAGCGCGAAGGCATTCAGGAACAGGCTTTGCTGAAAAGCGATAGTTCGACTTCCGGCATGGAAATTATCACTGAGCATCTGACCGATAAATAATGTGAGCGCCAGTAGCAGGAGGTCGATAATAAACGCGCCGGCGATCATCGCCGGGAGCTGGAGCCAGTTGCTGCGTTCACGGTTTTTCTTGCGCGCCCACAGGCCCATTTTTCGATATAACGGCAGGGCGCAAAGCCGTATCACGCTATAAAAACCAAATACCGCGGCTGCCAGAAATAAAAAGTGGGTTAACGCGTTGGTGAAGGTTTGCGAGTTAAACGGCTTGTGCGGCGCATCGGTGATGTTGCGGTAAAGCTGAGCGAAACGGGTAGCGAAAGCATCGCCGTACTGACGGGTAACGGTGGTGACGTTCTCCAGTACCGTTTTCTCATCTTTGGCCGCAGGCGGCGCAAGCGCTGGCGCCGGTTCGGTCGGCGGCGTGGTTGAGGCTTCGCGTAGTTGTGCTATCAATTCGTTACGTGAAGCCTCGTTCTCCAGTACGTCAGCCAGGGCTGCATAGGCCGCTTTTTTTTGTTCAGGCGTAGGCTCCGGTACTGTCGCTGTTTGCTGGCTGGTTGATGTCCCTGTGATCGCGCCGGGTATGGCGACCGCATGGGCAGGCGCGCCCAGTAGACAAAAAAGGATGAACAGGGTCCACCGCATGACTCCTCCAGTGAGAAAAGAGACGCAAAACACTAAGTATAGATGGCGCAGGGGAGGGAAAATGAAATGGGACTATTCCATGACGCCCTCCCTGCCGCAGGGCAAGGAGGGCGATATATCAGGAGACGTGCTGTAAAAATTCCTGTAAACGTGGGCTTGGCGGGTTTTCGATCAACGCCTGCGGACTGCCATCTTCGGCAATACGGCCTTTATCGATAAAAATCAGCCGTGAGGCGACTTTTTCGGCAAAGCCGATTTCGTGAGTGACAATGACCATAGTCATGCCTTCTTCCGCCAGATCCTGCATTACTTTCAGCACTTCATGGCGCAGTTCTGGGTCCAGAGCGGAGGTTGGCTCGTCAAATAGCATCATTTTCGGCTTCACTGCCAGCGCTCGGGCAATGGCCACGCGCTGTTGTTGACCGCCGGAAAGCTCGGAGGGGTAGTGGTGTGCCCGTTCCGCCAGTCCAACTTTCGCTAACAGAGCTTTCGCCTGTTTTTCCGCTTCTTCTTTTTTTACGCCGCGCACGCGCAAAGGGCCGAACATAACGTTTTCGAGCGCAGTCAGATGCGGGAACAGATAAAACTGTTGAAACACCATGCCGGCTTCCTGGCGAATCAGCCGTTCGTCTACTTTAGGATCGTTGACTTTCAGACCATCGACAATCAGATCGCCGGAGGTGATTTCTTCCAGTTTGTTGATACAGCGTAATAACGTGGACTTACCCGAACCGGAAGGGCCGATGATCACAACCACTTCGCCCTGACGGATATTTAAATCAATGTTATGCAGCACCTGGGTGGGGCCAAAGTGCTTGGAGACGTTTTTAAATTCAATCACAGGATTTTCATCCTTCTTTCAAGACGACGCAAAATAAAGCTCAGCACCAGCGTAATGATCAAATAGAAGACGGCCACGGCGCTCCAGATTTCCAGGGCGCGAAAGTTACCGGCAATAATTTCCTGGCCCTGACGGGTCAGCTCGGCTACGCCGATAACAATAAACAACGAGGTGTCTTTGATGCTAATGATCCACTGGTTGCCCAGCGGCGGCAGCATACGGCGCAGAGCAAGCGGTAAAATAACATGGCGGATGGTTTCCCGGCGAGAAAGGCCCAGCGCCAGACCCGCTTCGCGAAAGCCTTTGTGAATTGATAGTACTGCGCCGCGAGTAATTTCCGCGATATAAGCGCCGGAGTTAATCATAATTGTCACGACCGCTGCGCTGAACGGATCAATACGCAAATCATTAAATGCCATCGGCAGGGCAAAGTAGATAAACATGACCTGGACAACGATGGGCGTGCCGCGAATAATTTCAATAAAAACCAGGGCGATGTGGTTGGCGAACCAGCCGCCAAACGTACGGGCAAAACCTGCCGCCAGTCCAATAACCAGGCCGCCAGCCAGACCGAGGACCGAGATCCACAGGGTCATTTTAGCGCCCTCAAGCAAAAGCGGAATGGCGGGCCAGATGGCGCTCCAGTCAAACTGCATATGTCGTTCCTGTTACCGTGGTGTAAATAGTCAAATGCCCAATCCGGCGCGGATATGGAGTAAAAGTGCCTTACCCGTCACGGAAAAGAGCGGTAGGCCCGGTGAACGTCCTCACTATCGGGCCATAAGCCAACATCAGGCTGTTTTATTTAGGTTCTGTACCGAACCATTTTTTATAGATTTCGTTATAGGTGCCGTTCTCACGCAGCGTTTTCAGCGCGCCGTTGACCTTCTCGCGCAGTTCATCGCTGCCTTTCGGGAAGGCAATTCCGTATTGCTGCGCTTCCAGCGATTCGCCTACCGGCTTGAACTGTCCGTTGCCTGCGGTTTTGATAAAGTACAGGATGTTCGGCGTATCGTGCAGAACGGCGTCTGCGCGGTTGGTGCCTAATTCCATATACGCGTTATCAATGTTCGGGAACTGACGCAGGTCTTTGGTTTTGATATTGGCTTTCGCGTAATCCACCGACCCGGTCCCGCTCTTTACGGCAACGACTTTGCCATCCAGGTCTTTAACGCTTTTAATGTCGTTATTGTTGGCTTTAACCATCACGAGCAGACCGCTTTTGTAATAGCCATCGGAAAAGTCGATCGCTTTTTTACGTTCGTCTGTAATCGTAATACCCGCCAGCGCCAGATCGATATTTTTGGTTTGTAACGCCGGAATAATGCCGCTGAAATCCATCGGTTTCAGGGTGTAATCCAGCTTCAGTTCTTTCGCGATAGCGGCCCACAGATCAACATCAAAACCGACGTATTTGTCGCCCTGTTTAAATTCAAACGGAACGAACGCCGTATCGGTTGCCACAACGAGTTTTTTATCCGCAGCGTGCGAGGACACCGCAAAAGCCAGGGTAAGTGCAGCCAGTGAAACTTTTAATAGAGACTTCATCGCATTTCCTTTTCTATCCACGGGGCGATCCCCTGCGAGAACATTTAGCGTAATGAAAAAATCATGCCAATTATGTAACCCATTGTTTTAACAGAAGCGTGAATCAATCCTGTGCACAATAAGTCGGGTAAAACCAGCATCCTGCACCGTTTTGGGGCGCTGATGTAGTGCATGAATAACAGCGTAGAGACACAGGGTCTATTTAGCGTAAAAATTGTTGTTAAAACAATCTTTAGTTAACGATTGTGTGAGGTAATTATTACAAATAATTCACTTTTGCCGGAGGGGAGTACAAGAAGTGTGCACTATTTAAGTGCAAAACCCCTGTGCCAGACAGGGGTATAGGGATTACTTATATACCCGTATACATCAAGTTGCAGGTACGTTCTCCCCGTCACTGATGGAAGTCAAGCTCCCGGGGATTCGCTGCGTTTGTACCTTCCTGCAACTCGAATTATTCAGGGTAGAGATAGATTTATTCGATGTTGGATTCAATAAACCACAGGAATTTATCGAGGTCGCGTGATGCGGCGGTAAAGATATCGGCAGTGTCTTCATCTTTCGCTTCACCGATAGCTTTGCGAACATCATTAGCGACAACGGCGTAGCGATCGGCCAGTTCTTTTAAGTGATCCTGCACGTTATGGATGTCGAGCGGATAACTCTTCAGCGGCGTTTTGCTGTTGATAACTTGCGTGGTGCCTAACGCCACGCCGCCAAGCTGTACGGCGCGCTCGGCCATCGTATCCAGATGATCGGTCAGTGCAGTACGGAAGCCATCCAGCATCTCATGTACGGCAATAAAGTTAGCACCGCGCATGTTCCAGTGGGCCTGTTTCGTAATCAGCGACAGGTCAATGAACTGGATCACCTGACGATTAAGCAACTCAACCGTCGCTTTTTTATCGCTCTCTGATACATCGTTACGGGTATAAAGCAGATTAGACGCTTTTGTTTTTACCAGTTTAGCGGTACTCATAATCTCATATCCTCTTGATGTTTGTGTCCCAGGTAATTAACGAAACTAAGTATAGCACCGGTTTTGCACTTTGCTTTTCTGAATTTACCTATCACTTTAATAGTACAGACAAGATTTAATATTTATTTTTATTGTAAATCAACTAATTATGCGCAGTGGTGGTTATAATGGGTAATAATTCTCATTTTAATTTGAAAATGAGAAAAATATGACAAAAAATGACGAAATAATAGAGCGATAATAACGGGTGAATAACGAGGTGATATTCTGCATGATTATGCACATCATGCAGAATAAGAAACTATTTTACATCAACCTGCTTAATTTGCGGTTCGCGTCGAATCGTTAGGGTAGACCCCATAGAGGCGGCAATGATGGCGCACAGGGCCATGATTTGTACGCCCGTAAGCGCTTCGCCCAGAAAAACCATACCGGAAACGGCGGCAAGCGCGGGTTCCATGCTCATCAGCGTACCGAAAGTGCGGGTTGGCAGCCGTGTCAGCGCAATCATCTCCAGAGAATAAGGCAGCGCTGTAGAAAGTACGGCTACCGCTAATCCTAAGGGAAGAATCGACCAGTGCCATAGCGCGTCGCCAGCCTGAACTGCGCCAATCGGCACGAAAATGAGAGCGGCAATCAGCGAGCCCACCGCTACCGTGGCCGGGCCATGTTCCGCGCCTGCCCGTTGACCGGTAAGTATATAGACAGCCCAACAGGCGCCAGCGCCGAGCGCCAACGCGGCCCCGGTAAGATCGACGTGAGACACATCTTGTCCTAATGGCAGCAGGAACCAGAGTCCAAGCACCGCCAGTACGACCCAAATAAAATCTACCGGCCGCCGGGATGAAAACAACGCGACCGCCAGAGGGCCGGTGAATTCCAGCGCGACCGCAATACCCAACGGCACCGTTTGAATCGACAGATAGAATAGATAGTTCATCCCGCCCAGCGACAGACCATAAAACAGTAAAGGCAGCCGCTGTTCTTTGGCAAAACGCAAACGCCAGGGTTTGAAAAAGGCAATAAGGATAAGCGTTCCCAGCGCCAGACGAAGCGCCGTTACGCCCGGCGCGCCGACAAGAGGAAATAACGATTTCGCCAGTGAAGCGCCACTCTGAATAGAGGACATAGCAATGAGCAATACCAAAATGGGCAACCAGACTGGTAGTTTACGTGTTGACCCCGGCATCCTTTCTCCTGTCAAAAAATGTCAGTACAAGTAAAGGGGGGCAGTGTAATGGAAATTCCCCGCGGCGGTTGAGGATTTCGTTGAAAAAAATTTCCAGGATTCCATAAAATGAACTTAAATTGATGGATAAATAGACTGATAGTTTAGGAATAATCTGGATGAATGTATCGCGCCGCGCGCGCATTATTGGTGCAATCAACCGGAAAAGTGATGTCAATTGAATAAGATAGCGCAGTATGGAAACGTTCTGTTACATGAAAGGCGCTCTTAGACACCGTGAATCGCAAAGAGTTTCCCATTAATTTTTGATATATTTAAAACTTAGGACTTACTTGAAGCACATTTGAGGTGGTTATGAAAAAAATTGCATGTCTTTCAGCACTGGCCGCTGTTCTGGCTTTTTCCGCAGGTACTGCAGTAGCTGCTACTTCTACAGTTACCGGTGGTTACGCTCAGAGCGACGCGCAGGGCGTTGCGAATAAAATGAGCGGTTTCAACCTGAAGTATCGTTACGAGCAGGATGACAACCCGCTGGGCGTAATCGGTTCCTTCACCTACACCGAAAAAGATCGTACTAACGGTGCGGGCGATTACAACAAAGGTCAGTACTACGGCATCACTGCCGGCCCGGCTTACCGTCTGAACGATTGGGCGAGCATCTACGGTGTAGTCGGTGTGGGTTACGGTAAATTCCAGACTACCGACTACCCCACCTACAAACATGACACCAGCGATTATGGCTTCTCCTATGGCGCTGGTCTGCAATTCAACCCGATGGAAAATGTTGCGCTGGACTTCTCTTACGAGCAGAGCCGTATTCGTAGCGTTGACGTTGGCACCTGGATTGCTGGCGTGGGTTACCGCTTCTAATCACTTCGGTGAAAATGAAAAATCCGCCTTTCGGGGCGGATTTTTTTTGCCTGAAACGTGCATTATTTTAGTGAAAAAATATCGGTGCCCAGATGGTTATAGTCCACTTTCTGTAATTTGAAATTGGTGATATAAACGGGCCCGGCTTTCTGTTCCGAAATAAATTGATAGCGATTTTTGATCTCTTCAGCGCTAATTCCCGTCCATTGCGAGAAAAAACTCAGGAAATCGTTCGCGGAACGGCGAGCTTTAATGATCCGGTGCGCTTTGCTGTCGCTGGATAACACCATAAACGGCACCTGGAAGTTTTGCTGGAATTTGTCGTCATGCGCCAGGTACTGTACCGCTTTGCCGCGTTCTTTAAACGCCAGCCCGTGATCGGAGAAATAGACGAGCGAAAAACTGTCGCCGCTATGACGAAGCTGAGTATAGAGCTGGCGGAGCAAATCGTCAGTTTGCGTCATCGTATATAAATAACAAGACGTCTCTTTCGACTGGATAAACGTCGCGTATTTTCCCTGAGTGCGGTCGCAGGCCTGGGGATGCGACCCCATTAAATGCAACACAATCAACTGCGGTTGCGTACGCTCTGTCGCCAATACCTGCGCCGTCAATGTTAACAGAGCGTCATCGCGAGTATTTTTATCCGCTTCAAAATCGCCGTTTTTCAGGAAATGCGCTTCATCGGCGCGTTTGGCGATACTGGCGATGGCCGTGTCGTATTCGCCGATTTGCCCCTGATTGGAAAACCACCATGTCTGAAAACCGGCGCGGTTAGCCAGCGTGACGAAGTTATCCTGATACTGCGGTTTGTTATCCACCACGCGATTGAGCGTTAAACCGAGCGATTTTTGCGTTGAGCCGCTGGCGGCGATGTAATCCATAAAGAAGTCGCCATGAACGTGGCTGGCGAAGGGGGTATTATCCCAGTGGCCGCCGAAAGCGCCCATCGCATCCCGTCGCGCGCTTTCACCAATCACCACGACATAGAGGTGATATCTGGGTTTCACCGCAGTAACGGTCCAGCTATCTTTTATGCCGGATAGCTGCGCCATACGGTGCTGCTCTTCAATGACGTCGTTGTTATTGACGATGACGTCTTTGGCGAAGCGAAAAACCGGATAGCCGGTATCAATAACCTTAAAAACGCCGCCCCAGGCCAGATTTTGTACCGGCGCGACGAAAAATGCCGTGACGCTAACCAGCAGGCACAGGCTGTCGAGGCTATTCCAGCGCGGCCTGACCCCTTCTTTTTGGCGGCGAAGCGCAATAATACCCAGCGCAAAAATAAAAAGCCCGGTCAGGTAGCTATACCACGGGAAGATGGTCAGGATTTCGCTCGACTCTTCCATATTGGTGGAGTGCAGCGCCAGCAGCGTATTAAAGTTCGGGGCACCGTAAGCCTGGCCAAAGGGAAAATAGAAAGCGGCTATCAGCGAACAGATGCCGAGCAGCGCTTTTTGTCCGCGGGGCAGGTAGCGCCAGAGCAACAACAACAGGCAGGTAAACGCCGCGGTATAAAGCAGGCTAAAGGGGTAGCCGAGCGCGAGGTTAATCAGCAGCGACTGTAAAAAGTAGAGGCCCGCCCACGGGCTTACCGCCCGACGACGGGCCAGAAGTGAATCGATAAGGGTTGAATTCATATGCCACTATTGCAAAAACGCCATGTGCTAACCCTGGCGCGAAGGGCCATTACCTGCCTGATTATGCGTAAAAAATGTATTGGGTTCGCAACGGCGAGTCGCAAAATATTCAGGGCTGCCAGAAGATAGAGCGTGCGGGTAAGAAGGTCAACCGTTGGAAAGAAAATGTTTTGCGAAGAGAATAACAAAACCACAAAAAAAGGGGAAAATGAGCGCCATTCCCATTGAGGATGCAAAATAAGGCGGCGTACCGCGACGCCGCGTTATTTCGTGGAAGGGGTATCCTGCTCCGGTTTGCCGTTGATCATATCGCACAACATAGAGAGCAGCATTAACCGGACGTTAAAGGGAGAGTGACTGAACACGCGTATACACCTCTTAAATTCGTTCATATAAACCTCCTGATGTGTCTATCCCATCGATCCGTGAGGGATGTCTGCATTACATACAGATATAGCACAGGCTATGTTTTATAGCTATTGCTAAAACGTTAATTTTTTGTGCCAGGACAACTCTGGTTTACAATGAGCGCTCTGTCAGCTGACGCGTTAACGCGTCACAGAAACGAGGAAGCAAAATGGGTCGTCGCGCAGGTACGCCAACAACAAAAAAAGTGACGCAATTGGTGAACGTAGAAGAACACGTTGAAGGATTTCGTCAGGTCAGAGAGGCGCATCGCCGTGAGTTGATAGACGACTACGTTGAGCTGATTTCCGATTTAATTATTGAGGTAGGGGAAGCGCGTCAGGTGGATATGGCGGCTCGGCTCGGCGTGTCCCAGCCGACTGTGGCCAAAATGCTTAAGCGCCTGGCATCGTTAGGATTTATTCAAATGATCCCCTGGCGCGGCGTTTTTCTGACGCCGGAAGGGGAGAAGCTGGCGCAGGAAAGCCGCGAGCGGCATCAAATTGTAGAAAATTTTTTACTGGTGTTAGGCGTAAGCCCGGAGATCGCGCGTCGTGATGCGGAAGGGATGGAACATCATGTCAGCCAGGAAACATTGGAGGCCTTTTTGGCCTTCACGCAACAGCATGGAACACCTGCAGAATGAGTCTGGCTTTTTTACGGGCGCTGCGGCGTGACCGTTTTTTTCAGTTGTTGATCATCGTGGGGATTGCGTTAAGCCTGTTTGTTCCTTTTGCGCCACGCGCCTGGCCTGACGCGATTGACTGGCACACCATTATTACCCTCAGTGGATTAATGTTGCTCACTAAAGGCGTTGAGCTGAGCGGCTATTTTGATGTGCTGGGGCGTAAGATGACGCGCCGGTTTCATACCGAGCGGCAACTGGCGATGTTCCTGGTGCTGGCTGCGGCGGCGCTGTCGACCTTTCTGACAAACGATGTCGCGCTGTTTATCGTTGTGCCGCTGACGATAACGTTGAAAAAACTGTGCGCGATTCCAGTCAACCGATTGATTATTTTTGAAGCGTTGGCGGTGAACGCCGGTTCGTTGCTGACGCCTGTCGGTAATCCGCAAAATATTCTGTTGTGGGGACGCTCCGGCTTAACCTTTGCTGAATTTAGCGGGCAAATGGCGCCGCTTGCCGCCATGATGATGCTGACGTTACTGCTCCTGTGCTGGTTTTGTTTTCCGGGTAGGGCGTTACAGTATCATACCGGTACGCGTTCGCCGCAGTGGCAGCCCCGTTTGGTGTGGAGTTGCCTGGGATTATATGTCGTTTTTCTTACCGCGCTGGAGCTCAGGCAAGAGTTATGGGGACTGGTGTTGGTGGCGGCGGGGTTTATTGTACTGGCGCGCAGGGTGATAGTCAGCGTGGATTGGACGCTGCTGCTGGTATTTATGGCGATGTTTATTGATGTTCATCTGCTAACGCAATTGCCGGCGTTGCAGGGCGTTTTCAACCAGGTTGGCGCATTGTCTCGCCTGGGACTTTGGCTAACCGCTATCGGCCTGTCGCAGGTTATCAGTAATGTGCCCAGTACCATCCTCCTGCTGAACTATGTACCGGCCTCGACGCTGCTGGCGTGGGCGGTGAATATCGGCGGGTTTGGTCTGCTGCCGGGGTCGCTGGCAAATCTTATTGCTTTACGGATGGCGAACGATCGCCGAATCTGGTGGCGATTTCATTTTTATTCGCTGCCGATGCTGGCATGGGCGGCGCTGGTGGGATATGGATTATTGCAACTGATGCCGTAAGAGAAGCCCGATAATGTCTATCGGGCTTCGTAGGCAGAGTCTGTCAGTTCAGACGAACCGGCATCCCGGAACGATCCTGAACCGCCTGTTGTACGACGGTCTGATCAACGTCAGGCTCGTTGGTGACAGCCAGGATACTCTTATTAAGCGTGATCGGCACCGCTTCCTTACCTTCAAACTGTGCTTCCGTCGTTGACAGCGGGTTATGCACCTCAATGTAACGACTGCCGTCCGGCTCGGTGGTGGCTTTTACCGGCTCATCGATAAACTGCACGCGGGTGCCGACCGGCACATTTTCAAACAGGAATTTGATATCGTCGTTGCGCAGACGCACGCAACCGTGGCTCACGCGAAGCCCGATGCCAAAGTTGGCGTTGGTGCCGTGAATAGCATACAGGCGACCAATATACAGCGCGTACAACCCCATTGGGTTATCCGGACCCGCAGGCACGACGGCAGGCAACGGTTCGCCGGCAGCGGCATATTCAGCGTGCATTTTTGCCGTCGGCGTCCAGGTCGGACCGGCTTTTTTACGTTCAACTTTGGTCGTCCAGTTGATAGGCGTATCTTTACCTAACTGACCGATCCCAATCGGCAGGACGATAACGGTGTTCGTGCCTTTCGGGTAGTAATAGAGGCGCATTTCCGCGCTATTGATGATAATGCCTTCGTGTACGGTATCCGGCAGGATCAACTGCTGCGGAATGTTCAGCACGGTACCGCCCTTCGGCAGGAAGGTATCCACGCCAGGGTTGGCTTCCAGCATGTTGGACAGCCCCATCTGATACTCCGCGGCAAAATACTCCAGCGGCTGGGTATTGCCCTCCGGAACGGTGATGACCTGATTTTGCCCAATTAAACGACTGCCATCGGTAGGCAGCGGGTAAGTGACTGCTGAGGCTGTTTTACAAAAACCAACTACAGCGAAAGCCGCCGCGAAAAGCGTTGTTAATTTCATATTCATGTTATGCGAGATTCTGTGCCAAGCAGGCTAGTGGGTTGAGAATTCTGTCATGTTGGGAGCGCATTATAGGTGCATTCCAGTAAACAGGGAATTCAGATGTGTACGAAATCACGTTTTTTTCCCGTACGGTTCAGTGTAGCCCTTTGTTACAGGGCGCGATCTTATTTCAGACTTGTGGCATAATAAGCGGTTTGTCACATCTTTTTTCAGGATAAGCCTGTGTTAGTTTCCAGCAACGTTACCATGCAGTTCGGCAGTAAGCCGCTGTTCGAAAACATTTCCGTCAAATTTGGCGGCGGCAACCGTTACGGCCTGATCGGCGCCAACGGTAGCGGAAAATCCACTTTTATGAAAATCCTCGGCGGCGACCTGGAGCCGACGCTGGGCAATGTTTCCCTCGATCCGAATGAGCGCATCGGTAAGCTGCGTCAGGACCAGTTCGCTTTTGAAGCGTTCACTGTACTTGATACTGTCATTATGGGGCATGGTGAACTGTGGGAAGTCAAGCAGGAGCGCGACCGTATCTACGCCTTGCCGGAAATGAGCGAAGAAGACGGTTATAAAGTCGCCGATCTGGAAGTAAAATACGGCGAGATGGACGGTTATTCCGCTGAGGCGCGCGCGGGCGAACTGCTGCTGGGGTGGGCATCCCGCTGGAGCAGCATTACGGTCTGATGAGTGAAGTCGCGCCAGGCTGGAAATTGCGTGTGCTGCTGGCGCAGGCGTTATTCTCTAACCCGGATATTCTGTTGCTCGACGAACCGACCAACAACCTGGATATTGATACTATCCGTTGGCTGGAGCAGGTGCTGAACGAGCGCGATAGCACGATGATCATCATTTCGCACGACCGTCACTTCCTGAACATGGTCTGTACGCATATGGCGGATCTGGATTACGGTGATTTGCGCGTCTATCCGGGTAATTATGATGAGTATATGACGGCGGCGACTCAGGCGCGTGAACGTCTGTTGGCCGATAATGCGAAGAAAAAAGCGCAAATTGCCGAGCTGCAATCTTTCGTCAGCCGTTTTAGCGCCAATGCCTCTAAATCGCGTCAGGCAACGTCGCGCGCGCGGCAGATTGATAAAATCAAGTTGGAAGAGGTGAAAGCCTCCAGCCGTCAGAACCCGTTCATCCGTTTTGAGCAGGATAAAAAACTGTTCCGTAACGCTCTGGAAGTGGAGGCGCTGACGAAAGGTTTTGATAACGGTCCGCTGTTTAAAAATGTCAATTTGCTGCTCGAAGTCGGCGAGAAGTTGGCGGTACTCGGCACCAATGGCGTGGGTAAATCTACGTTGCTGAAGACGCTGGTCGGCGATCTCGACGCCGATCACGGCACCGTCAAATGGTCGGAAAACGCGCGTATTGGTTACTACGCGCAGGACCACGAATATGAATTCGAAAATGACCTGACGGTGTTTGAATGGATGAGTCAGTGGAAGCAGGAAGGCGACGACGAGCAGGCAGTGCGCAGTATTCTGGGCCGCCTGCTATTTAGCCAGGATGATATTAAGAAGCCTGCGAAAGTACTTTCCGGTGGCGAGAAGGGCCGTATGCTGTTCGGCAAATTGATGATGCAAAAGCCGAATATCCTGATCATGGACGAACCGACTAACCACCTGGATATGGAGTCGATCGAGTCGCTGAATGTGGCGCTGGAGCTGTATCAGGGCACGCTGATCTTTGTTTCACACGACCGTGAGTTCGTCAGTTCGCTGGCAACCCGCGTCATTGAAATTACGCCGGAGCGCGTAGTGGACTTCAGCGGCAACTACGACGATTATTTGCGTAGTAAAGGGATTGAAAGCTAAAAACTGATGCGCTTACCGGGCCTACGTATCCTGACGCGTAGGTCCGGTAAGATGACAATATTGACTACCGTGCCCACTCACTCCTGTCTTCATTATTTATCCGCAGCTTGCGTTTTTCTCCTGCCGGTAATGATACCTGCAATGTTTGCCACGCCGGGCGATAATCGCCGCGCGCGTTTATCGTCAGATCAATCGTCGTGGCGGTACAGACCATCTCCCATTCCAGCCACAGCGCGTGACCTTTCTGATACCCCCATGACTCGCCGTCATCCTCAAACAGCAACCCTGACGATACGCCTGCGCCTTTCACCGGGAACAGTTTTAGCTCACGCGAGGTATCTTTAGCCGCGTTCACGTAGGAGATACGATCGCTCAGCGGCAGTCCCGCCCCCGCGCGTACCAGCAGCGGCAGTTTTTCCAGCGGCGCGTCGACGATAATCCACTGCCCGCCGCTGAACCACGCGCCGGTATAGAAATCATACCAGCCGGTTTGGTTGTCCGGCAGCCAGAGGCGGCGCTGACGTTCACCCGGTACGACGACACTTGCGACCAGAATATCGCGTCCCAGCAGGAAGTCGTCGCACTCCTCAAAAGTCTGCGCGTCGTGCTCGTGGTCGAGGAAAGTAGGGCGCAGCATCGGCTCGTCGTCGGCATGCGCCAGCCATAACAGGGTGTAGAAGTAGGGCAACAGACGGTAGCGTAGCTCAATGGCGCTACGAATGGCTGGCGTGACGCCCGGATACATCCACGGTTCGTTGACCGTATGGTCATCGTTCCACGAATGGATGGTAAAGCGCGGGTGCATCACGCCGTTCTGTACCCAGCGCACAAACAGCTCTGGGTCCGGTTTATCGCCGGAGAAACCGCCGACATCGTGGCCCAGGTTATACAGCCCGGAGAGGCTCATCCCCAAACCCATGCGAATGTTGTAGCGCAGAGTATCCCAACTGGTACGGTTATCGCCACTCCATGTCTGTACGTAGCGCTGCATCCCGGCGCAGCCTGAACGGGAGATCAGATACGGGCGTTTTGTCGGCGCAAAGCGTTGCTGCGCTTCCATCGACGCGCGGATCATCAACAGCGGCATCACCGGGCGAATATGTTTAATGGCTATCTCATTGCCAAAGCCGTGGCAACGCGCTTCGCCGTCCCACACTTCAAACTCGTTGTTATCGTTCCAGGTGGCATCGATGCCCATCTCCAGCAATTGCGTGGTCACGCCGTTCTGCCACCAGGCGACAGTTTGCGGGTTAGTAAAGTCGAGATTGGAACCTTCATCATCCCAGAAACTGGAGCGTTCCGGCGTATCGTTTTCGGAGTCGCGGATAAATAACCCTTGTTCCGCCACGTCGTGATAGCGCGGGTGATCCTGCAACAGGCACGGTTTGATGTTAGCCGCCAGATGTAGCCCCGCGTCGTGGAATGCCTGACTCATCACCTTCGGTTGCGGCACCTTGTCGTAGTTCCAGTTGAACACGTAGCGCTTGCCGTTAATCGAGGTATAACCTGAAGAGAGTTGGAAGGCATCACACGGAATGGCGTGTTCGTCGCACAGGCGAATAAAATTCATCAACTGGTTTTGCGCATCCGGCGCATCGGTGTAATGCATAGTCGAACCGCTGTAGCCCAGGCTCCACTTCGGCCCGAACAGCGTTTTCCCGGTCAGGCGAACAAAGGCTTTGGTGACGTCAAGCACACGCTCGCCGGTAAACAGGTAGTAGTCGATATCGCCCGCTTCCGCCTGCCAGCGACGGTAGGCGGCGTGGTAGTTATCAATTTCGTTGCCCAGATCCAGCCAGCAGCTACTGAGGTTGTCATAAAATAGCCCGAAGCTAACGTCATCGCGGCGGGTAATGGTAAACGGAATATGTTTATACAGCGGATCGGTGCTGACTGCGTTGTAACCCATAGCGTCAAGATTGCGCATCTCATAGCGTTTTCCGGTACGCTGCAGGTCGCCCGCTTTATCGCCCAAACCATAAAAACGCTCGTCCTTACGGCGGTGTTGATAGTGGGCCACGCCGTCGCCGTGGGCGTTCAGCAGATAGGCGCTGGTCGGGCGGTCGTTAACCAGTGGCTGCCACTTGCCTTCGTTATTGCGGTACTGCCACTCAATCCACAGCGGCTGGTGGACGGTAGCGCGCAGCGATTCGGTAGCGACAATCAGCGTGCCGTCCTGCTTGCGTAGTGTCCAGGCGGGCAGGGTAAAGCCGCTGAGGTCTTCTCGCTTGCGGCCTTCCCACGGTACATCCTGCGCAGGAGCGATACTCCAGGTGCGGTCCAGCGCCAGTTCGCCTTTACGTTTTATCAGCACACGAAACAGATTTTCCTCCAGCACGTAAAGACACAGCGTATGCTGGCCGTCGACCAGCAGTTCAACGTGGTGGGGTAACTGTTTTTGTAATATCCAGTTCTTCAGTGTTTTCATATCTACATTCACTCTCAGGCGCGTTGTGCGCGACGTTCAGCAATAAAAGTAACCAGGAAGAAGGCGCCAATCAGATCGAAGAAGCCCATGGCGATAAACAGTGGGTTGAAGCCGATTTTGTCGGCCGTCACCCCGATCATCAGGGAAAACAGGAAGCTCGCGATCCATGCGGCAGAACCGCGCATACCGTTAACAGTCGCCATTTGTCCCTTATCGAACGACTCCACGACCAGCGCGCTTAACATGCAGGAGATGATCTGATGGCCGAAGCCGCCGATGGAGATCAGAATGATGGTGATATAGGGGCTTTTGGTGAAGGCGACTATCGCCAGTGAAATCATCAGAAATGCGCCGGTAACGGAGCTCGCGACGACCGAATTGATACGGGTACAACCGAAAATACGGGTATAGAGCCTGGTCAGATAACCACTGGCAACGCTACCGAGATCGGCGGCGAGGAATGGCAGCCAGGCGAACATGGCGATTTGCTTGAGATCCATACCCAGCTCTTTTGACAGATACAGCGGCACCCAGAAGCTCAGCACCGCCCAGGCAGGCTCTGCCATAAAAGCCGGGATGGCGATCCCATAGAAACGTTTATTCCTGGCGACCGTTTTCAGCGCAGCGAGGAACGGTAATTTTATCGCCGGGGCTTCCTTATCCTGGTGAATATAGTCCAGTTCACTCTGGCTCAGGTTAGGGTGGTTATCCGGCGTGTTATAGAATATCCACCACAGTACGACCCACAGCATCGCCAGTACGCCGGTAAACATAAACGCGCCCTGCCAGCCAAAAGATGCATGGGCAATGTAAATGATGGGCGGCGCCAACATTGCGCCGATCGAGAAGCCAACGCCCGCCCAACCCGACGCGATAGGGCGTTCGGATTTCGGGAACCATTCGCCAATGGTTTTAGCATTGGCCGGGGTCGCAGCCGCCTCCGCGCCGCCCATAAAAAAACGCAGAATAGCAAGCTGTAACCAGCTACCAGCGCCGGCATGAAGTAAGCAGGCCAGCGCCCACAATCCGGCGCAGATCATAAAGCCCAGTTTGAGGCCGATCACGTCAATTAGCCAACCGCACAGCGGCTGGAACAAGGTATAGGCTAGCTGGAACGCGCCGACAATCCACGAATACTGCTCGGTGGTGATCCCCAGACTGCTTTTCAGCTCCGGCGCCAGAATGCCCAGCGAATTGCGAGTGATGTAATTAACGGTGACGCCAAGCAAAAAGAGGATCAGCATCCACCAGCGCAGATTTTTTACTACGCGGCGGGGCTTGTTGGCGGCCATATCATTATTGATGCCCTGGCTCATAAGGGTCTCCACGGAATGGTATAAGGCGCGGTGGAACAGTTATTGATAAAACTGTCACACCACATTGTTTAATTTTTTGATTTTTATTGATTTATTTCTTAAACCTTCCACCGTTTCTGGCGGGAGGTTGTTCTACCAGTTCACAATAAGAGAGTGAAAAAGCGCCGAAAAGCGGGTTTTGTGCACGTTTTTTCATCGCACGCTACGCTAGGGTACAAATACCTTTTTCAGGTCAGGCAAGCCGGGTTTTTTTGGCTATGAAATTTCTTTCATTTCTGAATTTGAAGTGGATCACAAAATGGAAAAGAAGCTGAAAATCGCAGAAATTGCCGCGCGCACCGGGCTGTCTGCCAGTACGGTGTCGCGCGTGCTGGCTGGGAAATCAAATACCAGCGTCCACGCGCGTAAAGAGGTTCTGACCTGCGCCCGCGAGTTGGGAGTCATGGAAGGTATGGCCGCAGGCCGCCTGTTGCTTAACAATTTGCTTGTTTTCGCGCCGCCGCGGGCGTTTGATGAGCGACTGGACATTTTTTACTACCGCGTAATCCAGAGCATCAGTAAAGCGCTCGCGCCGCATGAAGTACGCCTGCGCTACTGCGCGCTGGAAGAGAACGACAGTGACCCGGCGCTGTTTCTGGCCAGAATGAATGACGCGGAGACCCAGGCGGCGATCCTGATTGGCATTGACGATCCGCACATTCACGATCTGGCGGCGGATCTCGCTAAACCGTGCGTACTGATCAATTGTCGCGATGATCGGATGCGGCTGCCTTTAATTGCGCCAGACCATCGTCTGATTGGCGCTTTTGCCGCCCGCTATCTCTTTGAAATGGGACATCGGGAGGTGATGAACGTTATGTGCCTACGCCGCTACACGATGGAACAGCGTCTGGCGGGTATTAAAGAGTCATGGCGGCAGCACAACCTGGATTTTCTGGACGAGCGAGATTTACTGAGTATCAGCAACTTCAGCGCTAAAGAAACGGAAGACAAGATTGGCGCCTGGCTGGATGTAGCTGATGGGAGGCGGTTACCGACCGCCTTGCTGGTCGGCGGTGATTTTATGGCGGCAGGCGCTATTAATGCGTTACGTCTTCGCGGCCTGCGCGTGCCGCAGGATGTTTCAATTATGAGTATTGACGCGTTTAATCTGGCGGCGATAGAAGATGTTCCACTTACGGCGGTGCACGTGCCACGCGACGAGCTGGGCGCGGAGGCGGTGCAGATGCTGCAACAGCGCCTAATTCGCCCCGATGCGCCCATCGGCTCGCTATTGTTGCATGGGCGTCTGGCGGTACGGGAGTCGGTACGACGGGTGCGCCCGGGGAAAGGGCACACCGTCGTCACAGATGAGGGGCTGTATGATAGTTAAATGTCCATACCTAATGCCCGCTTGCCGTGAATATTCAGATCGTGCAGCGTGAAGCGCCCTTCCCAGGTTGTTTCATAGTCTTCGCGTGGGAAATCGCCCGGCGACGCGCCTGTCTCCAGCGCGGTTTTCACTTTGCGGGCATAGGCCAGATTCTTCTCGCACAGGGGGGCCGCAGGAATGTACATCACATTGCCCCAACCCTGCTGATTTTCGACGGGGGCGACGGAATGGATAACATCGCAATGCCACCATACGGAATCCCCGGCTTCCAGCGGTGGAATGCTGGTTAATGCCGCCATCAGTAAAGGATGCCACTGTTCAGAAATCGGTAGCACCCGGCCCGGCGCGACGCCGCATAATTCATCTTCCGGGACATCATCCAGTAGCGGGCGCAGCAGAATATACGCCATCGCTTCCGGGATAGGGACGACATGAAGTAAGCCCTGACCGGGCAGCATATCAGAGAGCGCGGTCCAGCCCTGGAAGGTGCGAAATACCGAGCATTTTGTGGTGTTATCCACCGTATATTCTTCAACTTCAGTACGGTGCGCCGCGTTCCATGGATCGTACTGTTCGACGTTGCCGTTAAACACGCTGGCGAATACCTGCTGATAGGCAGGCAGCAGCCAGCGTTCCAGCGCGCCGGAGTCGGTATGCGCTCCCAACCCTTTGGACGTGGTGCCCGGCGGGCGGCGGCGGATGCGATCCGGATAAATGATGCTGATATCAGGATTAAACCACCGCTTGCCATCGCTCTCTACCTGCCACAGGCGGTTGAGGAACGACTGCGCCAGCGCCATTTCTTCACTTTGGCGGGCCTGCATTTGCGCCTGCGACCAGTAGACAGGATAGATTTCAGGCCGGGAGGCGCTCAGCGTGCCGAAAAAATTATCCCCCGGTCCTTTATACACCTCGTCAAAATGATTCTTGTCCAGATAGTCGAGCATCGACTGGTCCCATGCCAGCGCACGTTCGCGTGGAAAATGACCTTTAATCACCGCGCACCCGCGGCGCTTAACCTCGGCGCGGGTGGCATCGCTAATGTTGCCCATCGCCAGTTCGCTAAAAGGGATCATCGGCCATACTGGCTGTCCCTGCGCCTTCAGATCGTTAATTTCCGCCACCCGGGCTGCGATGGTGGCGCTCAAACGGTTAAACACCGCCTGCACGTCGCCGATTTGCGCGCGTAGCGCCTGCTTCATCTGACGAATGGCCGCTTTTGAGTCGGTGGGCAGCGTTTCGTGGGTAAAAGACATCGTCATATCAACCTCACTAACTTTCGTTAGAAAGTAAAATTAGTTACATATGACACTTTAAGTTAAAATAAAGTTAATGCAAGTTTAAAATATTGCAGGGGATCACAAGGAGGAGAGCGAGATGAAAACGTAAGGAGGGGCGGACGCTTTAATGCCTTATGCGGCTACTCCTTGCGTTCAGCCACTTTTCATTTGAAATAAATTTGTGGTTCTGCTCACACTGTTATTAAAATGTTTCTGGTCGCAGTTACAGCCAGGAGCTTAAGTATGACCGTTAACGTTGTCGTTACCGATATGGACGGCACTTTTCTCGACGATGCCAAGCAGTACGATCGTGTACGCTTCATGGCGCAGTATCAGGAACTGAAAAAACGTAATATCGAATTTGTGGTCGCCAGCGGTAATCAGTACTACCAGTTGATCTCCTTCTTCCCCGAACTGAAAGACGAAATTTCCTTCGTCGCAGAAAACGGCGCGCTGGTGTATGAGCATGGCAAACAGTTGTTTCACGGGGAGCTAACCCGGCATGAATCACGTATTGTGATTGGCGAACTGCTGAAAGATAAGCCGCTTAACTTCGTCGCCTGTGGTCTGAAAAGCGCTTATGTCAGCGAAAATGCTCCCGATACTTTCGTGGCGCTGATGGCTAAACATTATCACCGCCTGCAGCCGGTAAACGATTATCACGACATTGACGATATCCTGTTTAAGTTTTCCCTGAATTTGCCCGATGAACAAATTCCGCTGGTTATCGACAAACTGCACGTATCTCTGGATGGCATCATGAAGCCCGTCACCAGCGGCTTCGGTTTTATCGACCTGATTATCCCGGGACTGCATAAAGCGAATGGTATCAGTCGTCTCTTAAAGCGCTGGAACAGGTCGCCACAGCATGTCGTCGCCATTGGCGACAGCGGTAATGATGCGGAAATGTTGAAAATGGCGCATTACTCTTTTGCCATGGGCAATGCCGCTGGCAATATCAAAGCGCTTGCACGTTATCACACTGATGATAATAACCATCAAGGCGCGCTCAACGTCATTCAGGCCGTGCTTGACGGCACCGCTCCCTTCTGATTAACAGGCCTGCGTAGGCCTGTTAAGCGTAGCGCCATCAGGCAGTTCGGACATATTGCCCGATGGCGCCAGGGGAAATTACAGCATATGTTCGGTACGGGCGATGATATCGTCCTGCGCATCCGGCGACAGCGCGGTGAAGAAGGCGGAGTAGCCTGCCACACGCACGACCAGATCGCGGTACTGGTCCGGATGTTTTTTCGCATCCAGCAGCGTTTCGCGTGACACGATGTTGTACTGAATATGCCAGCCTTTATGCACCTCAAAGAACGTCCTTAGCAGAACCATCAGCTTCTGTTTGTCGGATTCGTTTTCCAGCGTCGTTGGGTTCAGTTTCTGATTGAGCAGCACGCCGCCGAGAATTGAACCGGTAGGTAATTTGCCTACGGAACCCATCACCGCCGTCGGGCCGAGATGATCCGTACCCGATGCAGGGCTTGCGCCTTCCGCCAGCGGCGTATGTGCTTTGCGACCATCCGGGGTTGCCATGGTCGCGGCGCCAAACGGCACGTTTGCTGAGATAGATGACGTACCGGCGTAATAGTTGCCGCCGACAGGGCCACGACCATAGCGCGGATTATGATATTGCTTCAGCTCATCAATATAGGTCTGATAAGCGCGCGCCAGCAGGGTATCGACACTATCTTCGTCGTTGCCGTACTTCGGCGCGCCGTTAATCAGATGGTGACGCAACTGTTCATGGGACAGCCCGTCGAAGTCATCGGCCAGCGCGGCGGCAAGCTGCTGTTGACCGATAACACCCTGTTCGAAGACCAGTTTTTTCACGGCGGCGAGGCTATTGCCCAGGTTGGCGATACCGACCTGGAGACCGGATACCCAGTCATATTTAGCGCCGCCTTGCTTGATACTCTTCGCGCGCTCAATACAGTCATCTACCAGCGCCGAGCAGAGAATATCGTGGACATTCTCTTCCAGCATGGTATCGACCACATACTCAATTTCGATCGATTTGCGCGTATAGTAGCGGATTTGGGTATCCCAGGCAGCCATCACTTCATCAAAATGGTTGAAGTTGCCTGCGGAAAGCGCCTTTTCCTGCGGCAGAAATACCTTGCCGCTGGTGGCGTCGCGACCGCCTTCCAGCGCCGCCAGCATGACGCGGGCGAAGTTAATAAAGCTCATGCCAGTGCAGCGATAGCCCCATTTCCCGCCGACGGCGGTTTCGATACAGCCAATCGCCGCGTAATCGTAAGCGTCCTGCGGTTCGATCCCCAGCCTGATAAATTCCGGGATGACGATTTCATCATTGTTAAACGCCGGCATCCCAAAGCCGCAGCGGATGACCTGGACGCAGGCGTCGAGGAAATCGTTACTCATTCCGGCGTGATAACGCACACTGAGGTTTGGCTGGGTAGAACGCAGACGTCCGCAGGACTCCAGAATGGCGTAAGACAGCGGATTCACTGCGTCCATTGGCTGCCCGTTGATGAGATTCTGACCGCCAATGGTGACGTTTTGATACAGCGGGCTGCCCGCGGAAGCTTTAGAGTGCGAACCGGAACGGATCTTGTTTACCTCCAGCAGTTTCAGCCAGCAACTGTGTAGCAGTTCAATGGCGTGCTCACGATCCAGCGTCTGGTTTAGCTCGACATCGCGACGATAGTAGGGGTAGAGATACTGGTCCATACGACCAAATGACACCGAGTGACCGTTAGACTCAATTTGTAGAATCAGTTGGATGAAGTAGCACAATTGCAATGCTTGCCAGAAGGTCTGCGGCGGTTCGTGGGCAATCACCTCGCAGTTTTTCGCGATGGTGAGCAGTTCTTTACGACGGCTTTCACGGGTCTCTTCGCCCGCCATCTGGCGCGCCAGCACGGCAAAGCGCGTGATGTGCTGGCTTACCGCGTCCAGCACAATATCAATCGCCTTCAGGAACTGCTCGCCATGCAGATCTTCCAGCACAGTCAGGTTGATGCGTGAGCGACGCTTGGCGACTTTATCGCGCAGGCCATCAAGGCCTTTTTCCAGCAGCAGCGGGAAGTTCACCGCCAGGTGCGCGTCGCCGGAGGTCATATTGCCTTCGGCTTTGATAATGCCAGTCGCCAGAAGCCCTTTTTGTTCATCGGTAAACATGCCGTAGCAGCGATCCTGGACGGTTTGACCGCGCCACCACGGACAGACGTCATGCAGAATACGTTTGTTTTCTTCACTTACGGAAAAACCCGCGCCGGGCCTGTCCGCCAGGGCGTCAATCTCTTTTTCAATCCACGAGACGGTATATTCCGGGAAAATCGGCGCAGCCCGAACTTCACTTGCCTGGTTGCCGACGATCAGTTCATCATGTTTAATCCAGATAGTGCGTTCCGCCAGGTGATGGGCCAGCGCCAGCGCGCGGCGTACCGGAATCGGTTTATCCAGATGCTGCTGGTACATTTCGGTATAATGCTGGGCGCGTTCGGTACAGACCGGCGGTTTCACGATATGTACCAGCGCGGTTTTGTGCGCCTTAATGCGGTCGCTGAGCGTGTCCAGTTTCAGTTGGGTCATGATAATTATCCTCGTAGGGTCGCGGTTAAACCTTTTTGGCGGGCGTACTGCTGGGCAAAATCAAGTAACGCGGGCGCATCCAGTGGTTTATCCGGGGCATGATAGGGCTGACTGAGTAAGTGGTATTTATTGATGCCCAGCGTGTGGTAGGGCAGAAAATGAATTTCCCCGACATGCAGTTCGTCGGCGGCAAAGTCGGTAATGGCTTTAATGGCCTCCTCATTGGCATTAAATCCCTGAATCAGCGGGACGCGAATCACCATTTTTTTGCCTGTAGCGGCGAGTTTCCTGAGATTTGCCAGCACTCGCGAGGCGCTGCCATCGGTCCACTGCTTAAACGGCCCGTCGGCGACATGTTTCAAATCAGCCAGAAACAGATCGATATAAGGCAGCGAGGGCGCAATGTATTTCCATGGGACATGCAGACAGGTCTCAACCGCAGTATGAATACCGGCGTCATGGCTGGCTTTAAACAGCTCTGCCGCCAGTTCCGGCTGCATAAACGGTTCACCGCCGGAAAGCGTAAGACCGCCGCCGCTGCGATCGTAAAAAGGTTTATCGCGCAGTACCGTCGCCATGATCTCATCTACGCTTTTTATTTCGCCGCACACGGTTAACGCCTGTGTGGGGCAGCAATGCGCCAGGGGGGAAAAATGGGCGTCGGTCAGTTTCTCGCGATGGATGAGCAGGCCGTTTAGCGCGCGCTCAATGACTTCCGGCGCGGCTTGCGCGCACAGGTCGCATCCTCCGAGACAGAGCCGCGCATCGTATAACAGATCCTGAGCGCGGGCGCGGCTTTCCGGGTTCTGGCACCAGCGACAGCCCAACGAACAGCCTTTGAGAAATACTACGGTACGGATGCCGGGGCCATCGTGGGTAGAATAGCGCTGAATATTGAAGATCATAAACGGCCTCTCTTGTTTCATATAAAGATTAAATTACTTTCGAATGAAAGTTGTTTTGATGTGCATCAATGAAGGGAGAGGTTCTGACAGAGAGGCGTTAAACGCACGGTTTGAGGCTGTGGTATGGCGTTTAAGATTATGCCGCATGGCGTTGCGCTAATGACAGCCAGCTTAAAGCGCTGTTTAATGATCTGTTGATACAGCACGGTCATAAACCGTGCTTAGGTATGTTTATCCGTAAAGTGACTACTGCCCGCAGACCTCACAGCCGGGGTTGCGCATCAATTTCATTTCGCGGAACTGACAGGTCATGGCATCATACATGACGATTTTGCCGCTGGCGGGCTGACCGTAATGCGTCAGCAGCTTAATGGCCTCCATTGCCTGTAGCGAACCGATCACACCAATGAGCGGCGCCATCACCCCGGCCTCTACGCAGGTCAGAGCGTTTTCGCCAAACAGACGGCTCAGGCAGCGATAACAGGGTTCGTTTTCCCGATACGTAAAAACGGTAACTTGTCCTTCCATACGGATCGCCGCGCCGGAGATGAGCGGCACTTTCGCGGTATAGCACCCGGCGTTAAGTTGATTACGTACGCTAACGTTATCGGTACAGTCCAGCACCAGCGAATGCCCGGCAATCAGGCTGGTCATAGCGTCGTCGTCCAGCCGCGCGTTAACTGGCGTAATGGTAATATGCGGGTTGATTCGCGCCAGCGCGTCGCGGGCGGACTCTACCTTCGGCTGCCCGACCGTCGCATCGCTGTGCAGGGTCTGACGCTGGAGATTGGAAACGGAAACTGTATCAAAATCGAGTAACGTCAGTTGCCCGACGCCAGCGCCGGCCAGATACTGCGTTGCCGCGCAGCCGAGTCCGCCCAGCCCGACCACTAATACCCGCGCATCTTTTAACGCTTCCTGTCCTTCAAAATCGAAGCCGCGCAGAATAATTTGTCGGTTATAGCGCAGCATCTCCTGGTCGCTCAGTTCCGCCATTACAGGCCTCCGAACAGCGCATTAAACGGCTCGACTTCCACCCATTCTCCTGGCTCAACGTTGCCGCGTTCACGCTCCAGCACAATAAAGCAGTTGCCCAGACTAAACGAGCTAAAAATATGTGACCCCTGGTGTCCGGTGGTCGTGACCTCCAGTTCGCCGCTGGCGCTACGTTGCAGGATGCCTCGCTGGAAATCGAGACGCCCTGGCGTTTTCTTCAGGCGAGATGCTGTGCGTACACGCTGGCGCGGCGGCACAGCGCTTGCCGTGTTGCCGCCAAGCTTCGCCAGTAAGGGCTGAACCAGTTGATAAAAAGTGAGCGCCGCAGAGACTGGATTCCCCGGCAGGCCACAGAACCAGCTATGACTGAGTTGGCCGAAGGCAAACGGTTTGCCTGGCTTGATAGCCAGCTTCCAGAAGGCGATTTCGCCCAGCTCCTCAAGGATGGTTTTGGTATAGTCCGCTTCACCGACCGAGACGCCGCCAGAGCTTATCACTACATCGGCCTGGCTGTCGGCGTCGATAAACGCGGCGCGAAGCTTACAAGGATCGTCAGGAATAATGCCTAAATTGATAACTTCGCAGCCAAGCTGTTGCAGCATCAAATGTATAGTTAAACGGTTAGTGTCATAAATTTGCCCGGCGTCCAGCGGCTGGCCCGGAAGCTGGAGTTCGTCGCCGGTCGAGAACAGCGCTACGCGCACTTTACGTACTACCTGCGCATCGGCAATTCCCAGCGACGCCAGCACCGGCAGCTCGGCAGTAGTCAGGCGCGTACCGGCCGGAAAGACCACCGCATCCTGACGAATATCCTCGCCGCGGCGGCGGATGTTTTGTCCGCAACGAACCCCGGCGGTAAAACGCACGCCATCATCGGTTTGTTCCGTCTGCTCTTGCATGACTACCGCCTCGCAACCTGCCGGCACCGGGGCGCCGGTCATAATGCGAATACAGGTTCCCGCGGGCCACGCTCCCTGGTAAGGCTGACCGGCAAACGCTTTGCCGGCGACGGGCAACGGCTTATCGGCGGACAGATCCGCGATACGTACCGCATAACCATCCATCGCTGAATTATCAAAGCCGGGGACATCGAGGGGAGAAACGATATCGGTCGCCAGGATGCGGCCAAAGCAGTTCACCAGCGACAACGTTTCTACGGCGGTGAGCGGGGTAATACGTGAAAGCATCTGAGTCAGCGCCGTTTCAAGCGGCATCAATCCGGCGGAAAATTCCATGAACACACTCCTGCGAGGCAAAATCGAATCCGGCTATTATGTCAGAAAACAGCGGCGGGCAGTATGCTACCTCGGTCTTAGAGACGGCCTTGCGCCTTTACATACCTTACGCATCTTTCTATATTCAAAAATCGAATGAATAACTCACAACAATTCTGATAGTTATAGTAAAAGTTGTGTGCCACCGTTAATGGACCCTAAAAATGAGTAAAGCAGTGATTGCGATTCACGGCGGCGCAGGCGCGATTGCTCGCGCGCAAATGAGTCACGAGCAGGAGTTACGCTATATCCAGGCGCTGTCAGAGATTGTCGAAAGCGGGCAAAAGATGCTTGAAGCGGGTGACAGCGCGCTTGATGTAGTGACGGAAGCGGTGCGCCTGCTGGAAGCGTGTCCGCTCTTCAATGCGGGTATCGGCGCGGTCTATACCCGAGACGGGACTCATGAGTTGGATGCCTGCGTGATGGATGGCAATACCTTGAAAGCCGGAGCCGTCGCGGGCGTTAGTCATGTTCGCCATCCTGTGCTCGCCGCCAGGCTGGTGATGGAGCGCAGCCCGCATGTACTCATGGTGGGGGAAGGGGCGGAAAACTTTGCCTTTTCACAGGGAATGGCGCGCGTTTTGCCGGATATCTTTTCCACCCCGGCGCGTTACGAGCAATTGCTGGCCGCGCGTTCGGCGGGCGAAATGGCGCTCGATCACAGCGGCGCGCCGCTGGACGAAACGAAAAAAATGGGTACAGTCGGCGCGGTGGCGCGGGATAAATTCGGCAATCTGGCGGCGGCAACGTCTACCGGCGGGATGACCAATAAATTGCCCGGGCGCGTCGGCGACAGCCCTCTGGTTGGTGCCGGCTGTTATGCCAACAACGCCAGCGTCGCTGTCTCCTGTACCGGAACAGGAGAGGTCTTTATTCGCACGCTCGCGGCTTACGATATCGCCGCATTGATAGAATATGGCGGACTTAGCCTTGCCGATGCCTGTGAGCGCGTGGTGATGGAAAAATTACCGGCACTGGGCGGTAGCGGTGGATTAATCGCCGTTGATCATGAAGGTAATGTCGCGTTGCCGTTTAACAGCGAAGGGATGTATCGCGCCTGGGGATATGCCGGGGATACGCCTACCACAGGAATTTACCGGGAATAAGGAGCCGCAGGTGCCGCACAGCGATGAACTGGATAGCCGCGATGTTCTGTCCGTCAGTGGCCTGAATATCGCGTTTCACCACGAAGGGCAACAGGTAGACGCCGTGCGTAATGTGTCATTACGCCTGAAGCGTGGAGAGACTCTGGCGATTGTCGGCGAGTCGGGATCGGGAAAATCGGTGACGGCTCTGGCGTTGATGCGGCTGATTGAGCAGTCAGGCGCGAACGTGCGCTGCGGCGAAATGCTGTTGCGTCGGCGTAATCGTCAGGTGATTGATCTGTCTGAGCAGAGTGACGCGCAGATGCGGCGTGTGCGCGGCGCGGATATCGCCATGATTTTCCAGGAGCCGATGACCTCGCTCAACCCGGTATTTACCGTTGGCGAGCAAATTGCCGAATCTATTCGTTTGCATCAGGGCGCCAGCCACGAAGAGGCGCTGGCGGAAGCGAAACGTATGCTCGATCAGGTACGGATCCCGGAGTCGCAGGCGATTTTATCGCGTTATCCGCATCAGCTTTCCGGCGGGATGCGCCAGCGAGTCATGATCGCGATGGCGCTATCCTGCCGTCCGGCGGTATTGATTGCCGATGAACCCACCACGGCGCTGGATGTCACTATCCAGGCGCAAATTCTGCAACTTATTAAAGTGTTGCAGCAAGAGATGTCGATGGGCGTGATTTTTATCACCCACGACATGGGCGTCGTGGCGGATATCGCCGATCGCGTGCTGGTGATGTATCAGGGCGAGGCCGTGGAAACCGGCAGCGTAGAGCAGATTTTCCATGCGCCGGCGCATCCATATACCAAAGCGTTGCTGGCCGCCGTCCCTCAGCTTGGTGCGATGCGCGGCCACTCGCTGCCACGCCGTTTCCCGTTGATTTCCGCTGACGAACCGGCCCTTTATGAATCGCAGATTGAGCAAGACACGGTGGTGGAAGGCGAACCTATTCTCCAGGTTCGGGGGCTGGTGACGCGATTCCCGCTGCGTAGCGGTCTCTTGAACCGCATTACGCGTGAAGTTCATGCCGTTGAGAATGTCAGTTTCGATCTCTGGCCCGGCGAAACGCTATCGCTGGTGGGTGAGTCCGGTAGCGGAAAATCGACGACCGGACGCGCGCTGCTGCGGTTGGTTGAATCCCGGCAGGGAGAGATTATTTTTAACGGCCAGCGCATTGACACGCTGTCTGCGGGTAAACTCCAGCCGTTGCGCCGCGATATTCAGTGTATTTTCCAGGACCCTTACGCTTCGCTCGACCCGCGCCAGACCGTGGGGTATTCCATTATGGAACCTTTACGGATTCATGGCCTGGGGCAGGGTGACGCTGTGGCAAAGCGCGTGGCCTGGCTGCTTGAGCGTGTCGGATTACGTCCTGAACATGCCTGGCGTTATCCACATGAGTTTTCCGGCGGTCAACGTCAGCGCATCTGCATTGCTCGCGCGCTGGCATTGAATCCTAAAGTAATTATTGCTGATGAAGCGGTCTCCGCGCTGGATGTTTCCGTTCGCGGACAGATCATTAATTTACTGCTCGATTTACAACGGGAAATGGGGATCGCCTACCTGTTTATTTCGCATGATATGGCGGTCGTGGAGCGAATTAGCCATCGTGTGGCGGTGATGTATCTTGGTCAAATTGTTGAGATAGGGACGCGGCGCGCCGTTTTTGAAAATCCGCAGCATCCTTATACACGTAAATTGATGGCGGCGGTGCCGGTTGCCGATCCCTCCAGACACAGGCCGCGGCGCGTTCTGCTATCAGATGATATACCCAGCAATATTCATAAACGTGGCGAAGAGACGCCCGCCGTTTCATTACAGTTGGTCGGGCCGGGACATTATGTTGCGCGGACGCTGCAGGATAATGCGCTCTCGCGCTTATAACATTTAGACTGGCAGGGTTTCAGGAGAACAACATGACGCAATTTATTACGCATACATGGCTGGCGGCGCTGGGACTCGCCTCATCCATCGCGGCTTTTCCGGCCCTGGCGGCCAAAGAGGTGGTGGTGGCGGTAGGGTCTAATTTCACCACGCTCGATCCGTATGACGCCAACGATACGCTTTCGCAGGCGGTGGCGAAGTCATTTTATCAAGGGCTGTTTGGCCTGGATAAAGACATGAAGGTAAAAAACGTACTGGCGGAAGGCTATACCGTTTCTGATGACGGCCTGACCTATACCATTATCCTACGGCAGGGGGTGAAATTTCAGGACGGTGCGGATTTTGATGCGGCGGCGGTGAAAGCGAATCTCGATCGCGCCAGCAATCCGGATAACCACCTCAAACGTTATAACCTGTATAAAAATATCGCGAAAACGGAGGTCGTCGATCCGGCAACGGTAAAAATTACCCTGAAACAGCCGTTCTCCGCCTTCATTAATATTCTGGCGCACCCGGCGACGGCGATGATCTCGCCGCAAGCGCTGGAAAAATATGGCAAGGATATTGGTTTTCATCCGGTCGGCACCGGTCCATACCAGCTTGAAACCTGGAATCAGACCGACTTTGTCAAAGTGAAAAAGTTCGCCGGTTACTGGCAGCAGGGCTTACCCAAGCTGGATTCTATTACCTGGCGCCCGGTCACTGACAACAATACCCGCGCGGCGATGCTGCAAACCGGCGAAGCGCAATTTGCTTTTCCTGTCCCCTACGAGCAGGCCGCATTACTGGCGAAAAATAAAAACCTCGACCTGGTCGCCAGCCCGTCCATTATGCAGCGTTATATCAGTATGAATGTGACGCAGAAGCCGTTTGATAATCCTAAGGTGCGTGAGGCGTTGAATTACGCCATCAATCGTCAGGCGCTGGTTAAAGTGGCGTTTGCCGGATACGCCACGCCGGCGACGGGGGTGGTGCCGCCGTCGATAGCCTATGCGCAAAGCTATCAGCCGTGGCCCTATGATCCGGCTAAAGCGCGCGAACTGTTGAAAGAGGCGGGATATCCAGACGGTTTCAGTACCACGCTGTGGTCATCGCATAACCATAGCACCGCGCAAAAAGTGTTGCAGTTTACCCAACAGCAATTGGCGCAGATTGGCATTAAAGCCCGGATAACCGCGATGGACGCTGGCCAGCGCGCCGCGGAAGTTGAGGGCAAAGGGCAAAAAGAGAGTGGCGTACGAATGTTCTATACCGGCTGGTCGGCGTCGACGGGCGAAGCTAACTGGGCGTTATCGCCGCTCTTCGCATCACCAAACTGGCCACCGACGCAGTTTAATACCGCTTTTTACCGCAACAAGCAGGTCGACAGCGATTTGGCGGCGGCCTTAAAGACCAACGATCCGCAGGAGAAAACACGATTGTACAAAGAGGCGCAGGATATTATCTGGAAAGAGTCGCCCTGGATACCGTTGGTGGTGGAGAAATTGGTTTCTGCGCACAGTAAAAATTTGACCGGTTTCTGGATTATGCCGGATACCGGTTTCAGCTTTGATGATGCGGATTTGAAGTAAGTAATGCGATGGGGCTGGATGGCGCGTGCGTTGTCCGCCATCCGGTAAAAGGTTTGTGTGATGCTTAACTATGTTCTCAAGCGCCTGCTGGGATTGCTTCCTACGCTGTTGATTGTGGCAGTGCTGGTGTTTTTATTTGTTCATTTGTTGCCCGGCGACCCGGCGCGGCTGATAGCCGGACCGGAGGCCGACGCGCAGGTGATCGCGCTGGTTCGTCAGCAGCTAGGACTTGATCGGCCGCTTCACATCCAGTTTTGGCATTACATCACCCATGTTTTACAAGGCGATTTCGGTACGTCAATGGTTTCCC
Source organism: Salmonella enterica subsp. houtenae serovar Houten (assembly GCA_900478215.1). Lineage (NCBI taxonomy): Bacteria > Pseudomonadati > Pseudomonadota > Gammaproteobacteria > Enterobacterales > Enterobacteriaceae > Salmonella > Salmonella enterica. The sequence goes on along the minus strand of LS483478.1, from coordinate 3,033,290 downwards.
GTCGCCCGGTTTCTGAAGAGATCGCCAGCCGCTTTTTGCCGACGCTGTGGCTGACGATAACCAGTATGATATGGGCGGTTCTGTTTGGCATGGCGACCGGCATCGCCGCCGCCGTGTGGCGTAATCGCTGGCCTGACCGGGTAGGAATGACGCTGGCCGTGACCGGCATTTCTTTTCCGGCTTTTGCGCTGGGAATGCTGTTAATGCAGATTTTTTCCGTGGAGCTGGGTTGGCTACCGACCGTGGGGGCGGATAGCTGGCAACATTATATTTTGCCCTCCCTGACGCTTGGCGCGGCGGTGGCATCAGTCATGGCGCGTTTTACGCGCTCCTCGTTTGTCGATGTCCTGAGCGAAGATTACATGAGGACCGCGCGGGCGAAAGGCGTCAGTGAAAGGTGGGTGGTGTTAAAACATGGCCTGCGCAATGCGATGATCCCGGTCGTCACCATGATGGGACTGCAATTTGGCTTTCTGCTTGGCGGATCGATCGTCGTCGAAAAAGTGTTTAACTGGCCGGGGCTTGGGCGATTACTGGTGGACTCCGTCGACATGCGCGACTACCCCGTAATTCAGGCGGAAGTGCTGCTGTTTTCGCTGGAGTTTATTCTTATCAACTTAGTGGTGGATGTTCTCTATGCCGCCATTAATCCGGCTATCAGGTATAAGTAAGGATGCGATTATTTAACTGGCGCCGTCAGGCGATTTTACATGCTATGCCGGTGGTAAAACCCGAACAGATACGCACGCCGTGGCGGGAGTTCTGGCGTCGTTTTCGTCGCCAGCATGTCGCCTTGGTCGCCGGGGTATTCGTACTGGCGTTAATTTTGTTGGCGATTTTTGCCCGTTGGCTGACGCCCTACGATGCGGAAAACTATTTTGACTACGATAGCCTGAACAATGGCCCTTCTTTGCAGCACTGGTTTGGCGTCGACTCGCTGGGAAGAGACATCTTTAGCCGGGTTCTCGTTGGGGCGCAGATCTCACTGGCAGCGGGCGTGTTCGCGGTATTTATCGGCGCGATAATCGGTACGGTGTTGGGATTGCTGGCGGGATATTATGAAGGCTGGTGGGATCGTTTCATTATGCGCATTTGCGATGTGCTGTTTGCCTTCCCCGGCATTTTGCTGGCGATTGCCGTTGTGGCGGTGTTAGGCAGCGGTATCGCTAATGTGATCGTTGCGGTGGCGATTTTTTCTATTCCGGCGTTTGCTCGTCTGGTGCGCGGAAATACCCTGGTCTTAAAACAGCAGACGTTTATTGAGTCTGCCCGTAGTATCGGCGCCAGCGACGCAACGATTTTGTTTAGCCATATCTTGCCGGGAACGGTCTCGTCAATTGTGGTTTTCTTTACGATGCGTATCGGTACGTCAATCATTTCCGCGGCAAGCCTGTCATTTCTCGGATTAGGCGCGCAGCCGCCAACGCCGGAGTGGGGAGCGATGCTCAATGAAGCGCGGGCGGATATGGTCATCGCGCCGCACGTAGCGCTCTTCCCGGCAGTGGCGATTTTCCTGACAGTGCTGGCGTTTAACCTGTTAGGCGACGGGCTGCGCGATGCGCTGGACCCGAAGATTAAGGGGTAAGCCAGCCCGGTGGCGTTGACGCCTGGCGGGCCTGGAACGGGCTCGCCAGGCCGGATAACACATCCGGCGCTCGCGCCGGAGGAGGAGGCGTTAAACCCGACTGCCCCACAAATCATATTCGTCGGCGTTTTCTACTTTCACGCGTACGATATCCCCCGGCTTGACGTTGGTTTCGCCGTTCAAATAGACCGCGCCGTCAATTTCTGGCGCATCCGCCATACTACGCCCAATAGCGCCTTCTTCGTCAACCTCATCGACGATCACCAGAATTTCGCGGCCCACTTTTTCCTGCAAGCGCTCAGCGGAGATTTGCTGTTGCACTTGCATAAAGCGGTTCCAGCGCTCTTCTTTCACCTCTTCCGGCACCTGATCCGGCAGGTCATTCGCGCCTGCGCCTTCCACCGGGCTGTACTTGAAGCAGCCTACACGATCGAGGCGCGCCTCTTTCAGGAAGTCGAGCAGCATCTGGAAGTCTTCTTCCGTTTCGCCGGGGAAGCCGACAATAAAGGTGGAGCGTAGGGTCAGTTCCGGGCAAATTTCGCGCCACTGCTTAATGCGCGCCAACTGGCGGTCAACGGAACCTGGACGTTTCATCAGTTTAAGGATCCGCGGGCTGGCATGTTGCAGCGGGATGTCCAGGTAGGGCAGGATTTTGCCTTCCGCCATTAGCGGAATCACATCATCAACGTGTGGGTAGGGGTAGACGTAGTGCAGACGTGTCCAGACGCCTAGTTTTGATAACTGCTCGCACAGGCTCACCATACTGGTTTTCACCGGTTCGCCATTATGGAATCCGGTGCGGTGCTTCACATCTACGCCGTAGGCGGAGGTATCTTGCGAAATCACCAGAATCTCTTTGACCCCGGCATCAACCAGACGTTTCGCTTCGCTTAATACGTCGCCAATCGGACGGCTGACCAGATCCCCACGCATCGACGGGATGATGCAGAACGTGCAGCGGTGATTACAGCCTTCAGAAATTTTCAGATACGCATAATGGCGCGGCGTCAGTTTTACACCCTGTTCCGGTACGAGGCTTAAAAAGGGATTATGCTTCGGTTTCGGTACGTAATGATGTACGTGCTGCAGAACTTGCTCATAGCTATGCGGCCCGGTGATTTCCAGTACTTTCGGATGCACTTCGCGAATCTGATCTTCTTTTGCGCCCAGGCAGCCAGTGACGATGACCTTACCGTTTTCGTTTAGCGCTTCGCCAATGGCTTCCAGCGACTCTTGTACCGCACTGTCAATAAAGCCGCAGGTATTGACGATAACCATATCCGCATCGTCATAGCGTGGCACAACGTCATAGCCTTCAGTACGCAGTTCAGTCAGGATACGTTCCGAATCAACGAGGTTTTTCGGACAGCCCAGGGAAACGAAGCCGATCTTTGGCTGGTGGGTTACATTACTCATAGCGTAAAAAGTGTTCATTTATTGGAATGGTCAGGGCAGGGATTCTACAGATATCCGGACAAAAATTGTATCGCAATCTCATCGGGAACGGCGGCATCAACCGCTGTTGTTATCAGCAAAAGGTGAAAAAAGTTAATTCTAAGAAAATTCTTGATCTTCAACACCCCTTTGTCTAAAAAACGGCCATACTATTATATTGAACCCTGGTAGAAAAGAGGAGGAAAAAAGATATGGTCGTTGACAGACTGAGAACCGATCTTCTCAACAAGCTGATAAACGCGCGTATCGATCTTGCCGCTTATCTGCAATTGCGAAAAGCGAAGGGGTATATGTCAGTCAGCGAAAGTGACTCTCTGCGTGACAATTTTTTTGAACTGAATCGCGAGCTCCACGATCAATCCTTACGGCAGGGACTGCATCTTGATCAGGAAGAGTGGAACGCGCTGCGCCGTGTCGAAGGCGCGCTTGCAGCCGCTGCCGTTTGTTTAATGAGCGGACATCATGATTGCCCGACATTTATTGCCGTCAACGCAGATAAACTTGAAAACTGTCTGACAACTTTGACGCTGAGTATTCAGAGTCTGAAAGCACATTCACCGCTTATACAGGTCTGAACAAGGGGAGGCGACTCCTGAGGAATCCCCAGCAAACCAGGACAGGCATAGTGTTATGTGATCTAATTGATTGCGCTAACACTTTCAAGGAAATCATCACTATGCCTGCTCGTTCATTATGCCAAAAATCCTTTAAAAATATACTGGAGCCTTTGCACCTTTACCGCCGTCAATCTCTGATTGAGGCTACCAGTGTAGTGATTAACGGTGCATCTCTTACACTTATTCAGTATTGGGCGTGATTTGTCAGGAGTAGCATCGGTCAGGCACAAGATGAAACGTATCGATCGACTTCGGGGAAAGTCTCACTTGCAGAATGAAGTTTCAGATACTTTTTCAGCGTGTTACTAAAAAATCACGGAGGGAATGACCCGGGTTGTCATGCTCTCCTATATGCCAGCCTGTTCTCCGCCAAAGGTGACTAAATTCGGTTCACCAGACAATCGTTGATGTTCTTAGGGAACGGTATAGTCGAATTCACTCCTGAAACAGGTACGGAATGTCGGCCGTTTACTATTCTGAAACGTTATTTATATCAAATAATTAAATTTTATTTTTATCTTTGTTATTGTAACAATAAATTACATGTTTCTTTCTGTTATCAGCGAACCTGAACCAATTTTAATGGGGGGTTAGATAAAAGCTAATTCAGAAAATTATTTTTTTAAGATATATTGAATTATCAGATGCTCCATTCAAATGAGAGACGAGAATGCAAACGTTAGAACGGTTTTTTCTTTTCGTTACGGGGGACCAACCTGAACGATTTGAAAAAGCAAATAGCAGTTGTGCTGATAGCGTAATCCTTGATTTAGAAAATGCGGTGTCATCTGAGAAAAAAATAATTGCCAGAGAAAATGCTCTGAATTTCATGAGTAATGATGAAAAAGTACTGATTGCTGTACGTGCAAAAATTGTAATAACTTCACGCCTAGCTGGATCATATCCTTCTGTTGACGGTATCACAACTGAATTTATGAAAAACGAGTTGACAATACAAAATGCTATTCACTCCTGTAAAATGGGGTTCAGTGGCAAGGTATGTATTCACCCTTCACAAATTTCACATGTAAACAGAGCATTCAGCTATTTAAAACAAGAAATCGAGTGGGTTCCCCAGATTATGCGACTGGCTCAATATCCCCATGAAGCGTTCAGTCATGAAGGGTAAATGGTGGATAAACCGTTACTGGAAAAAGCAAAAAGGATTTTGGCTCATAGCATTTAGTAAATATATGAAGGAGTCACCAATGAAAGCTTTAGTTTGTGTAAAACAAGTTGTCGATCATAACGTTAGAATTAGAATAAAGCAAGATCATTCTGATGTTGATATTTCTGATTCAAAACTCAGTATCAATCCATTTGATGAAATTGCAGTTGAAGAAGCAGTACGTTTAAAAGAGCGGGGATTAATCAGTGAGGTTGTTGTAGTGTCTATAGGAAACACAGGTGTAGGGGACGTATTGCGTACAGCACTGGCAGCAGGGGCAGACAGGGCAATACACATATTAACAAAAAACTCTCTTACACCACTAATTGTGGCCAAAACTATCACCGCTATTACCCGGAATGAAAAACCCGATATTATATTATTAGGCAAGCAAGCTATTGACGATGATTGTAATCAGGTAGGCCAAATGCTGGCAGCATTACTCGATCTTCCCCAAGCCACTAATGTTAGTGAAATTACTATTTCTGATAATTCATTAACTGCTGTTCGTGAGGTTGATGGAGGATTAGAAACGTTAAATTTATCCCTGCCTGCAGTACTCACTACAGATCTACGTCTGAATACACCGAGGAATATCAGCTTGCCGAATGTTATTAAAGCCAAAAAGAAACCTGTTAAGGAGATAGATTTCGATTCACTTGGTATTAACCCGTCATCCAGATTGACTATTATCAAAGTTGATGAGCCAGCAAGAAGGAAAGCAGGCATAATTGTTCCAGATATTAACACGCTGCTAGATAAATTAAAAAACGAAGAAAAAGTAATTTAAGGAGAAAAATATGGCTTCTTTAGTTATTGCTGAACATAACGGCAATACTCTTTTACCTTCAACACTCAGTACTATCACTGCGGCAAAAGCCATTAATAGTGATATAGATATACTTATGTTAGGATATGGTATAGAAAGTATTGCAGTTAAAGCCAGTCATATTCAGGGGATATCCACAGTATTTGTTGCTGACAGCCCACTATTCGAACACCTTCTGGCAGAGAATGTGGAAAAACAGATCAGCTATTTTTTGAATAGTGGGAAAAATCATTACCAGTCCATTCTTTTTCCTGCAAGCTCTTTTGGAAAAAACTGTGCGCCACGCTTAGCAGCAAAACTTGATGTATCTCAGATTAGTGATATTACGCGTGTCATTGATCAACATACCTTTGAACGTCCAATCTATGCGGGTAACGCTATTGCCACAGTACACAGTGATGATGAATATAAAGTGATAACTGTTCGTCCTACCTCATTTGCGGCTGCGGCTGCGGTTGCGGAAGATGAGGGAAAAGCCCCCATTGAATTTACAGAGGTTGTTCTTGGTTCAGATCAGGTAAAATTTATTAGCCAACATGTTAATAAAAGTAACCGTCCAGACTTACAATCCGCCAGAGTTGTAGTATCAGGTGGACGAGGAGTAGGAAGTGCACAGGCATTCAAAGAACTTGTTGATAACCTGGCAGATAAATTAGGCGCTGCCGTGGGGGCAAGCCGGGCTGCTGTAGATGCTGGTTATGCACCAAATGATTATCAGATTGGCCAGACCGGAAAAATCGTTGCGCCTCAACTTTATATTGCTCTGGGAATTTCTGGCGCCATACAACATCTTGCCGGGATGAAAGAGTCAGGCGTCATTGTCGCTATTAATAAGGATCCTGACGCTCCTATCTTTTCTATTGCGGATTATGGTTTGGTAGCTGATATTTTCAAAGCTGTACCTGAACTTATCGATAAATTATAAATCATATTTTTTCCTCCTTAAAGGTAACTTTTATGCAATATACTGATATTCAAATTTGGCAGCCTGGCATTCTGCGCAACACCGATTATCTTAACCCCGGTCCCGCTAAGCTGCTGGCCGCCACTCTGGATAAAGACATCAAAATCTTTAAAGAGGGGGGCGTTCTGCCAGAATTATGGCACTGGCTCTATTTTCTTCCTGTCGACCGCCAGTCAGATCTATCTGCTGATGGTCATCCGATAAAAGGTCATTTTCTACCCCCTGTTGGCGCTGGTTTATTGAGGAAAAAATTATGAAAAGTATTGAAAAGGATAAATATCAGGATATTCGTGATGCGGTTCGTTCATTATGTAGTGAATTTGATGATAAATATCACCGTAAGATAGATGAAGCAAAAGCCTATCCTGAAGAGTTTGTTAATAAACTAACCAAAGCTGGTTGGCTGGCTGCGCTCATCCCGGAGGAATTTGGAGGGTCAGGGCTTGGTTTAACTGAAGCATCTATTATCATGGAAGAGATCAATAGATCGGGTGGAAACTCTGGAGCCTGCCATGGTCAGATGTATAACATGAATACGTTGTTACGTCATGGATCCGATAAACAGAAAGAATTCTGGCTGCCACGGATAGCTACTGGTGAATGGCGCCTGCAGTCGATGGGCGTCACAGAACCCACAGCAGGTACAGATACCACCAGAATTAAAACTACAGCTGTAAAAAGAGAAGACCGGTATGTGATAAACGGACAAAAAGTCTGGATTTCACGTGTCCAACATTCAGACTGGATGATTCTTCTGGTTCGAACTACTCCGCTTGCAAATGTAAAACGTAAATCCGAAGGGATGTCTATTTTCATGGTTGATATTAAAGAAGCTATGAAAAATGGAATGACAGTACGACCTATTCCCAATATGGTCAATCATGAAACCAACGAGCTCTTTTTTGACAACCTGGAAATTCCCGAAGAGAATCTCATTGGTGAAGAGGGTATGGGTTTTCATTACATACTTGATGGTTTAAATGCAGAGCGCACTTTGATTGCGGCAGAATGTATAGGAGATGGATATTGGTTTATGGATCGTGTTACCCGCTATACTTGCGAGCGTGAGGTTTTTGGTCGTCCCATTGGTCAGAACCAGGGGGTGCAGTTTCCTATTGCGCAAGCATTTATTGCAGTGGAAGCGGCTAATCTGATGCGTTTTAAAGCTTGCGAGCTTTTTGATCAGCATCTTGATTGTGGAGCACAGGCTAATATGGCGAAATACCTTGCTGCGAAAGCCAGCTGGGAAGCAGCCAATGCCTGCCTGCAATTTCATGGTGGATATGGTTTTGCCTGTGAGTATGATATCGAACGAAAGTTTAGAGAAACACGTTTATATCAGGTTGCTCCCATATCTACCAACCTGATCCTGAGCTATATCGCTGAGCATGTGCTGGAGATGCCACGTTCATTCTGATCTCAAATCAATTGGAAAAATTTTATGAAACAGTTACCTCTGTCCGGAGTCATTATAGTCTCGATTGAACATGTCATTGCCGCTCCCTTCTGTACCCGATAGTTGGCTGATTATTTCTCGCGGGTAACTATAATAGAATGCCAAGAAAATAGGGACTTTTCCTGCAATTATGATGAACGGCTTAAAAATGATTTGTGTATATTCTTTTTCATCTGAGGGAGAAAGCTAAATATAAATGTTATGGAATGTTTCATCATCACCGACATTTTTTTAATATTTGATAACTGGCTATATAGTCTTATAGACACCTTTTTCTAAGGTTGAACATTCCTATACCATTTCATCTGTTTTTATCACTATGATATTTATTTCATTGGTTACAATATGAATGCAACTTTATTTACATAATATAGCTGTTCCTACGGTGCTGAAAAATTAAGGAGTTAATAATGAACGATACACTTTCTAATACCCAGCAATCACGTGAGACAATAGAATGTGATGTTCTTATTGTGGGAGCAGGACCCGCCGGATTATCTGCAGCTCTTAAACTTAAATTACAGGCAAATGACGCAGGAAAAGAACTGTCCATTATCGTCCTTGATAAAGGAGCTGAGCCTGGTTCTCATATTCTCAGTGGGGCAGTCATGGATCCCCGAGCGCTGAATGAACTAATTCCTGATTGGCAGGAAAGAGGCGCACCCATTAAACAGCCTGTTACTCAGGATAAATTACTGTTACTGACGAATGAAAAATGTATTAATTTGCCGGATGCATTGATTCCTGATAATTTTCGCAACCATGGAAACTTTATCGTAAGCCTCGGTAATCTCATTAAATGGCTCGCCGGTCAGGCAGAAACGTCAGGCGTGGATATTTATGCAGGCTTTTCGGCAACTGAGATACTGTATGATCAGGATACTAACATTATCGGTGTAGTAACTGGTGATATGGGACGTCATCGGGATGGCAGCAAGAAAGATGGGTTCCAGAGTGGAATAGAAATTCTGGCAAAATATACAATTTTTGCCGAAGGGGCCCGCGGTAGTCTGGCTAAAGAACTGATCAAAAAATTTCATCTTGATACAGGCAAAGCACCCCAGAGTTTTAGCATAGGCATAAAAGAGTTGTGGGAGGTTCCATCAGACCAGTCCCATCCGGGGCTTGTAATTCACACCACAGGTTGGCCTCTGGATAAAGAGTCGTTCGGGGGTGGGTTTCTCTATCATCTTAATGATAATAAAATTGCACTAGGTTTGGTTGTGGGACTTGATTATTCAAATCCCTGGTTAAGCCCTTTTCAGGAAATGCAGCGCCTGAAAACACACCCTTCTATACGCAAATACATTGACCGGGGTAAGCGTATTGGTTATGGCGCAAGAGCAATCAATAACGGCGGGATTGCGTCTATGCCTGATCCCTGTTTACCTGGTGGTCTGCTGATTGGTTGTAATGCCGGTACGCTCAATGCAAGTAGAATCAAGGGCATCCATACAGCTATCAAAAGTGGCATGATAGCGGCTGACGCTATATTTAATGCTTTGCTGGACAACAGGAAAAACGACATACTGACAGAATATCAAACATTACTGCGACAGAGCTGGCTTTGGCAGGAACTGGAAAATGGCAGTAATTTCAAACCCTGGTTTAAAAAAGGGCGTGTGATAGGTTTTATCATGACTGGCATTGAGCATTGGCTGCTTCCCCGAATGGGTATAAAAAAAATCCCCTGGCGTGTAAAAAATAACCGACCGGACAATATCACTCTGCAACCGGCCAACAAAAGCCAGAAAAAACTGTACGACAAACCTGACGGTAAACTGACGTTTGATATTTTGTCATCCGTCTATCTCAGTAACACCTGGCATGATGAAGACCAGCCAGTACATTTGAAAATCAGTGATCAGAATATCCCTATATCCATTAATCTGGATATTTATGGTGGCCCCGAAGAACGATATTGCCCTGCCGGAGTATATGAATTTTTACAGGATAGTGAAACACAAAATATGCGTCTGCAAATAAATTCACAGAACTGTATTCACTGTAAAGTTTGTGACATTAAAGATCCTAAACAAAATATAACCTGGACTACACCTGAAGGTGGCAACGGACCAAATTATACAGGGATGTAACGCTATCACTCAGTCTGAGCTGTGAGCATAGTAACCAGTTTTTGTGTGAAGCCGGGTAATTTGTCAAAGCTTCTGGCGCAGATTTGTAATTTTCTTAATGACCAAAATTCATCAAGATCAATAATCGAAAATTCATGCAACTGACGCAAACGGGATGCAGCAGAGTGAGGCATTATACCAATGCCCACTTTTGCTTCAACCATACGGCAAAATGTTTCAAAGTTGCCGACCTGTATTCTAATTTTCAGTTTAGATGGTACTAGTTCTGCCTTTTTTCGGATAAATTCAAACATTCCTGTCCCTTCAGGCAGGCTGATTTGTTCATATTGAATTAATTCCTGAAAGGTTACGCTTTTTCTGTCAGCAAAGGGATGGTCTGTCGCGGTGATAAGCACTAGCCTATCAGTACGGAACGGCAGTATTTCAAGATTATCTGTTGTAATATTACCAGCAACAATTCCGAGATCAGTTTTCCCCTCAATAACAGAACGTACAATTTCCGGACTTGGATACTCCCTGAGATCAATATTCACATCGTTATATAGTGTAAGGAAATGGCTCAACAATGGGGGGAGATACTCTGCAATAGCAGTTATACTGGAAAATATTCTGACATGTCCTTTGATGCCTTTAACATGCTCCTGCATATCGCTACGTAACATTTCCATTTGATTCACAATAAGGCTGGCGTGGTGTTTAAATGTTTCACCAGCAGAGGATAACGTTATCCCCTTGCTACTACGATACAGCAATCTCAGATTGATACTCTGTTCAAGATTACGTATACGCACGCTACCAGATGCGGCAGACATGTAAGTTTTTTCCGCTCCACGTGTTAAGCTCCCTTCTTCACTGATAGCAAGGAATAATTTTAAATCTTTTATATCAAAGTGCATCGTTGTGACTCATAATTAACGTATAATACAGTATGCTGCTTTTTTATAGGCTCAGTCAGACTGAGTATTTCGGCCTATCCGAATTCCTGTCACGTCGAGATAACTACAAAATGTAGGCTGACGGTGTCACCGCCCTACCATGATCCGGGGCGGATCTGGTAGGACGCTGGTGACCGCTGACAGGGGGGCAGGTCAGACATATTGTCGGAACCGTTGTAACGTAGATGCTAATACCTGCTCCCCGTGGTCATCAGGTTAACCCGTTTACAGCGGTTTTTTCAGCCCCGGCAGATTTATCATAAACTGATCACCGTAAATATGTGGAATCAGCCAAGTAAAGAACAGATTGGCAAACGCCACCATAAGCAATGATACGCCTCCATAGGTCAATAAAGCGCATACAAGAATAATCATCGGCATGGCTTTGTTCTGGCCCACCATACAGGTCACAGCACTGACAATTGAGTAGTAAAAACCGGCAAATTCAATCAGCTTGCCAAATACTGCACCCAGCAGAAAGACAGGAAAATAAAGTTTTACAAAACCGATCAACTTATCCATAAATATATCACTGAAAACCGGGGCGACCGTCACTGGACGGGTGAACAGAACTGCGCCAAGTGCTACCAGCGGAGCAAAAAGGATCACACTGTAACCACGATAAGCGACCAGCATCAGTAATGAATACATTCATTGTCTTATCTCGCTTGCATGACTACCCATTTTATCCATGTTATGCAACAGCTTGTGTCATATTTTTCTGATCTCCATTTTAGATCAGACAGGCTATTACTCAGGGATTCCGGCGCGAAGAATGGAACATACTCTAAAAAGTACTCGGCGGATTCAAGTCGGTATCACTCCGTTAATAATCTTTATTCTCGACCCGCTGCATGTTGATTTTACGGTTAAACGCCGTTCTCTTATTCATCGCAGGAGTAAACCATCATGACATGCAGTGAAATCCCCAGAAAACGATCATGTATTCAATCGGTGATTATCGTTTCGAATACCGACTTTTATCGCAGGATTTATGATGGCTAAAGTCGATGTGAAATGTCCGTTTTGCGCGCAAACGGCATCCGTTAAAAAGTATGGTCCGGGGAGTGCAGGGCACCAGCATTACCGCTGTCAGGCATGTTGCCGCAGCTTTCAGGTCGACTATGAATACCGCGCCTGTCAGCCCGGCATGAAAGAGCAGGTTGTTGATCTTGCCATGTACAATGCCGGTATTCGTAATCCGCAGGGACTGGCAGTCAATCCCTGGAGCGGCGCGCTATGGCTGCATGAACACGGTCTGCGCGGTGGCGATGAAATTAACATACCGAAAAAAGGCAAAAATTATGGCTGGCCGCTGGCCGCTGGCTACATGGGGCGTTAACTATAGCGGTCTGAAAGTGTCGGAAGCCAAAGGTAAAATTGTCGCGGGGACGGAGCAGCCGGTTTATTACTGGAAAGATTCTCCGGCAATTAGCGGGATGGCCTTTATATCAGCGACGTTTTTGTGCCGTGGCGGCATAAACTGTTTATCGGCGCGCTAAAAGATAAAGAGGTTATTATGATGCGCGTCAATGGCAATACGGTGACGGAAGAAGACTGTATTTTGAGTGACAGAAAGCAACGTATCTACGATGTGCGTGTCGGACCTGACGGCTACTTATATGTGTTAACCGATGAGTCCGACGGGCAGTTACTCAAGGTAAGTCCTTCACTTGAGGCCGCGGCTACGCGTTAGGTGACTGGGATCATCACCACTTTGCGAAAAGCAGGGCGCTCGGTGAGCTGTTGATACCAGCGCTCCAGATTCGGACGTGGCGTCCATTTCAGACCCACGTTCAACAGGTTATAGACGAAAGGCGCAATGGCGATATCGCCGGTGCCGAAGTTGTCTCCGGAGAACCACGGCTGGTGGACCAGAGCATCATCAAGAAGCGCGAACAGGCTATCACACTTTTCGATACTGGCTTCAATTGCCGCCCGATCGCGTTTTTCCGGCGGGGTTCTGACCAGTCCCATCAGGATCACGCGGTGCGCCGGACTTAACGTTTGATTCGCCCAGTCCATCCATTTTTCGCCCTCCGCACGCCGCGCCGGGTTATCAACCCATAGCCGGTTCTGGCCATATTGCGCCGCCAGATAGCGGACAATGGCATTGGATTCCCACAATAATAGGTTGGTTTCATCATCTTTAAGCAGCGGCACCAGCCCATTAGGATTCATCGCCAGATAGTCGGCGTCCTGGTTAACGCCGAATTTTCCGCCTGCCAGAATTTGATCGTATGGCAGCTCCAGCTCTTCAAGCGTCCACAACACTTTTTTAACGTTAGTCGAGTTGTTCCGGCCCCACAGCGTAATCATATTAACCCCTTCTGTTTTATCAGGATGATGACAGTCATCGGCCCACAGTGAGATAAACCTAACATTTACCCCACTGTCTGTAAAAAAATCGTTATGGAGGAAGCGTAACGGGATGTTATTGCATAAACTTTAAAATCTTTACCAAGTTACGGTTTCTTTAACGTCGTGAGTGCGTTATTACTCACCGCACTTATTACACGGTGGTATGACGTGTGTTTTTGGAATGGATACTCGGGTGGTACTATGATGCAATACGCTTCTTCCCTTCGTAGCCTCGCTGCAGGTTCGGTTCTCTTATTCCTTTTCGCTTCGCCTGTAAAGGCAGAGGAACAAACGATCGCGCCGCCGGGCGTTGATGCGCGAGCCTGGATCTTAATGGATTACGCCAGTGGTAAAGTGCTGGCGGAAGGCAACGCCGATGAGAAACTCGACCCTGCCAGTTTGACAAAAATTATGACCAGCTACGTAGTGGGGCAGGCGCTGAAGGCAGGGAAAATTAAGCTGACCGATATGGTGACGGTAGGTAAAGATGCCTGGGCGACGGGGAACCCGGCGCTACGGGGGTCTTCAGTGATGTTTCTGAAGCCAGGCGACCAGGTATCGGTTGCGGATCTTAATAAAGGCATCATCATTCAGTCAGGTAACGATGCCTGTATCGCGCTTGCTGACTACGTCGCCGGAAGCCAGGAGTCCTTTATCGGCCTGATGAACGCCTATGCGAAACGACTGGGGTTAACGAATACAACCTTCCAGACAGTGCATGGTCTTGATGCGCCAGGGCAGTTTAGTACTGCTCGCGATATGGCGCTGCTCGGCAAGGCCTTGATCCACGACGTGCCTGACGAGTACGCCATTCATAAAGAGAAAGAATTTACCTTTAATAATATTCGTCAGCCAAACCGCAATCGCCTGTTGTGGAGCACCAATCTCCATGTTGACGGCATGAAAACGGGAACAACGGCAGGGGCTGGGTATAATCTTGTCGCCTCCGCCACCCAGGGCGATATGCGCCTGATCTCTGTTGTTCTGGGGGCGAAAACGGATCGTATTCGTTTTAATGAGTCAGAAAAACTCCTGACCTGGGGGTTCCGCTTCTTTGAAACGGTCACGCCGATTAAACCTGACGCGACTTTCGTGACGCAACGGGTCTGGTTTGGCGATAAGCGTGAGGTCAATTTGGGGGCGGGCGATGCGGGGTCTGTGACGATTCCGCGTGGACAGCTTAAAAACCTGAAGGCCAGCTTTACGCTGAACGAACCACAGCTCACGGCGCCGTTGAAGAAAGGGCAGGTTGTCGGCACTATCGATTTCCAGCTTAACGGAAAATCCATTGAGCAACGTCCGTTAATGGTGATGGAAAACGTCGACGAAGGCGGATTTTTCAGCCGGATGTGGGATTTTGTGCTGATGAAATTCCATCAGTGGTTTGGCAGTTGGTTCTCGTAAAATACCCCGTTGCCGGGTGCGCGCCGCATCCGGCAACCTGCGGTTAATACATCAGGTTAATATGTTGTTCTTTGGCGTAAGCTACAAAGGCATCATCGGGACGGCGGTCGCTGATAATCGTATCAAAGCGTGATAGTTCCCCCATCCGCGCCGGGCGTACCTTGCCGAATTTACTGTGATCCACCACCAGTACATGACACTGCGCCATCGTCATCGCCCAATGTTTTACCGGCAGTTCTTCCAGATTAAAACAGGTAGCGCCCTTACTGACATGAACGCCGGCGGCGGAATAAAATGCGATATCCGGACAAATATTGTTTAACGTTTCATGGAAATCAAGCGGTTTGAAAATGGCGTTGCTGGCGTGAAATTCTCCGCCGCTGAGGATCGCGCGGCAATGTGGTTTGTCCTGTAACGCCAGAAAGGTATTAAGTGAATAGCACACCGCCGTAAAGGGAAGGTCATTATCAATGGCTTCAATGATCCACGGCGTGGTGGTGCCACAGTCAATAAATACCGTCTGATGCGCCTGTATCAGGCCCGCGGCCAACTGCGCGGCACGGCGTTTTTCTTCCACCAGACGGGATTTTTGATCGCTTAACAGATAATGACTGGCGCTGCGGGGCTCCAGTACGATATAGCCGCCCAGCAACACGACAGGCGCGCTTTTATGGTTCAGGTCGCGACGAATGGTCATTTCAGAGACGCCCAACAGGGTCGCGGCTTCTTTAAGATGGAGTTTATCGCTGCGTTTTAAGGCCTGCAGCAATTGACCAATACGCTCGTCGCGTCGCGTTTCCATAGTTCCCCTGGAGAGTTAAATAAGCGCTCCGCACCATACAGAGCGCTTAATATTACTCTTTTTTTCGCCGTTTAGTCACGTACCCAGCCTTTTCGAATGGGCAGCGCGAAACAGAAACGATAACAACGTTGCAACGCCTGATAGATCGGCGCGCCGTGCCGTTGCCAGATCAGTTGCGCGCTCAGGCAGCCAAGCATCGCTACCAGTAGCGCGCCAATCATATCTAACGGCCAGTGTACGCCGAGATAGACACGCGACCAGGCGATAGTAATGGCTATCGCCATCATCACGACGCCTGACCAGAGGCGGTGCCAGAACAAAAACGCCAGCGCAAAGGTAAAAATCACTGTACCGTGATCGCTGGGGAAAGAGTCATCGGCGGCATGATGCAGGAAGTTGTAGCCGATATGATCGACAAAAGGACGGTCATGCGGGAAAAGGTGTCCCATTGTCCAGGAGACCGCCAGACTGATAATCAGCGCGATGCCTATTTTAACGATCAACTGGCGCTGGGCGCAGACCCGATCGCGGGGACCCCACAGCCAGAGTACAACGGCTAAGAGCGGGACGATGTTGATGACATCTTTGGCGATAAAGATCGCAAGCGAAATTGTCCACTGCGCAGAATCAGGCGTGGCGTTAATAAAATAAAACAGCGAGTTGTTAAGGTTTTCCAGCATAACATCCAGGCTCAGAGCAATGAAATCAAAAGGGATAGCCAGCTCATCCCCGTGCAAACTGAGCATAAATGCAGCGTAACAGGGAGGAAAAGCGGTATTGTCTTATTTGGCTGCAACATGAAGAGATTTAAGACAATGGCATAAAATAACATCCATGATAACGGCGCAAACTTAAATTAACCTTAAAGTACGTAAGCGCTAAGCGGCTTTCTGTAAAAATGTGCGCTATTTCCCTTGCAGCCTCATAATTCGCTATCTCACTTCCCGGACTTTCATTACACTCTGCGCGGTTTTTATTGGCGAAGAGATGGTATGCATAATCGTTTACAATCAGGCGGTAGGCTGGGACGTCAGGCGCTGCTTTTTCCTCTCTGTCTGGTGCTGTACGAATTTTCTACTTATATTGGCAACGACATGATCCAGCCGGGTATGCTGGCGGTGGTTGAGCAGTATCAGGCGAGTCTGGACTGGGTTCCGACGTCCATGACCGCTTATCTGGCGGGCGGTATGTTCTTACAGTGGCTGCTTGGCCCGTTGTCCGACCGTATTGGCCGTCGTCCCGTGATGCTGGCGGGCGTCGTGTGGTTTATTGTCACCTGCCTGGCGACGCTACTGGCGAAAAACATCGAGCAATTTACGTTCCTGCGTTTTTTGCAGGGGATTAGCTTGTGTTTTATCGGCGCTGTAGGGTATGCCGCGATTCAGGAATCCTTTGAGGAAGCGGTATGTATAAAAATTACCGCGCTGATGGCGAACGTGGCGTTAATCGCACCGCTACTGGGACCACTGGTCGGGGCGGCATGGGTGCATGTCCTGCCGTGGGAGGGGATGTTTATTTTATTTGCCGCACTGGCCGCTATCGCCTTTTTCGGGCTACAGCGCGCAATGCCGAAAACCGCCACGCGGCGGGGTGAAACGCTGTCGTTCAAGGCGCTGGGCCGGGATTATCGGCTGGTGATAAAAAACCGGCGGTTTGTCGCAGGGGCGTTAGCGTTGGGATTTGTCAGCCTGCCGTTGTTGGCCTGGATTGCGCAGTCGCCGATTATCATCATTAGCGGCGAGCAGCTTAGCAGCTATGAGTATGGTCTGCTACAGGTGCCCGTTTTTGGCGCGCTGATTGCCGGTAATCTGGTGTTGGCGCGTTTAACCTCCCGACGTACGGTTCGCTCGCTGATCGTGATGGGCGGCTGGCCTATCGTCGTGGGGCTGATCATCGCGGCGGCGGCGACGATGGTCTCATCCCATGCTTATTTATGGATGACGGCGGGATTAAGCGTATACGCTTTTGGCATTGGACTGGCGAATGCCGGACTGGTGCGTCTGACGCTCTTCTCCAGCGATATGAGTAAAGGAACGGTCTCGGCGGCGATGGGAATGCTACAAATGCTGATTTTTACCGTTGGCATTGAAGTAAGTAAACACGCCTGGTTAAGCGGCGGCAATGGGCTATTTAGCCTGTTTAATCTGGCAAACGGCGTTCTTTGGCTGCTGCTGATGCTGGTCTTCTTAAAAGATAAGCGGACGGGGGATTCGCAAACAGGTTAAGAGAGCGGTTATGCCTGATAAGCGTGCTGTTATCAGGCATAGAGAGGCATCCGCTAGACGTTGAACGGCGGCTCGTTGTTTAATACTCTGTCGATGATATCCAGCACGCCTTCCTGGTTGTTCGATCCGGCGCGGTATTTCGCCGCCGCCGCGACCGCTTCGCTGGCGTGCGACATGGCAAAACTAAAGCCGGCCTGCCGCAGCATCTCAATATCGTTGCCGCCGTCGCCGAATACCACCACTTCACTATCATGAATTCCCCAGCGCTGCTGTAACAGACGCAGGCCGTTGGCCTTATGAACGCCGGGAATAATTAAGTCAATGCTGCCATAGCCGGTATGAACCGGGACCATGATATCGCCAATGGCATCGTGCAGCGCAGCCTGTACTTCCGGTATCCGCTCATCGGTAATATTGAGGCCGAATTTGAAAAAAATATCATTGATATTATTAAAGTTATCTACGAATTCCAGACGATGGTAATACATTGCTGCAACGGCTTTTAACGTATCGTTGTACTGTTTCAGCGTGTAGGCGCTATTTTTTCCGCAGGCGATAATCTCCACATCGGCGCGCGAGAGCAGGTGTTCGACAACCGCCTGGAAGTCGGCTTTTGTCAGCTCGCCGTTAAAAACATCCTCTCCTTCGCTCACCACCCAACCGCCGTTTTCCGCGACAAACGCGATTTCGTGCGCAATTTCCGGAAAGAAGGAGATTAACTGGTAATACTGGTTGCCGCTGGCCACGACAAAGCGAATGCCTTGCCGCTTCATTTGTTGGTACTGCGCCATAAACCGGTCACGGTTATAGGTTTTTTGATCGCTCAGAAAAGTGCCGTCCATATCGACGGCGATTAATTTGATACTCATGCGTTATGCTCCATCACCGGTTGTGGAGTCGATACAGGTTTGGCGACGGCCTTCGCCACCAGCGCCGCCAGAATAACCAGCGCCAGCACAACCATCATGGCGCTGCGTAATCCATAGTGCTCTCCCAGATAGCCCAACAGCGGCGGCCCAACCAAAAACGCCAGATAGCCGGTCGTGGCGACAACGCTCACGCGCGTTGGCGCGTCGGGACCGGTATCGCTGGCGGCGGAAATGGTCAGCGGGAAGCCGAGCGAGGCGCCTAAGCCCCAAAGAATGACGGATACGCCGGCAACCCAGGCACTATCAACAAAAATAATCAGGCCAATGCCGAGCGCTCCCATCAATGCGCTGGCGCGAACAACTGTCACACGGCTATAGCGGTCAATAAACCAGCCGCCGGTAAAGCGGCCAACGGTCATACCAAGCGTGAAACCGGCGTAGATCAAAGAGCCGGAGGTTGGGCTAAAACCGTGTCCGTCTACCATCAGTAGCGGCAGCCAGTCATTCGCAGAGCCTTCGGCGAATGCCATTGCCAGCACCACCACACCTATGAGCAAAAGCTGGATGTCCCGATAAAAAGGTAATCCTTTTTCCTGAAGGTGAGAACCTTCCGATGCGTTTTTACCCGTACCGTCAGGGATCGCCCGAATGGCGATAAAAATGGGCGCGATCGCCACGGCAGCCGCGAGGATGATATGGATGTTAGCCGGGACGCTTAATGCGGTTAACGCCATGCCGACACCAGCCCCTGCCAGCGTGCCGAAACTGTAAAAACCATGCATCATCGGCAGAACGGTTTTATTCAGCTCGCGTTCGACCGCCGCGCCTTCGACATTAATCGCCACTTCGGCTGCGCCAAAACTGGCGCCGAAAACGGCTAATCCAAGGGCAAAAATCAGCGGCGAGGCGCACCACAGCGCGACGCTAAGAATAACCATCCCGCCCACTGCGCAGGTCATCGTCGTGCGAATAACCTTACGGGTGCCAAATCGTTTCACCAGCCAGGCGGAACAAAGAATACCGCTCATTGAACCGACAGAAAGCCCGAATAAGACCGCCCCCATTTCTGCGGTAGAGACGGAAAGAATGTCCCGGATAGCAGGCGTTCGGGTTGCCCAGGAAGCCATCAGCAGTCCGGGTAAAAAGAAGAACATAAACAGCGCCCAGGTACGACGTTTTAAGGCGTTGCGTGAGGAGAGGACGGTCATAGCGTCAGGCCAGAAAATAGAAGCGAGAGGTTAACATTAGCAAGCTTGTGTACATTTGTACATATCGTCGTCATACTTCGCTGTGCAGACGTTTTTACGGTCTGTTTTTTCAGCGTAAGCGGCAGGCTACTCTCGCCTGCATCCTGAATGAGCGGTGGAAACTCATCATGAAAGAAAATATCGTACGGCGCGCCAATGACCCTAAGCGACGTGAAAAAATTATTCAGGCCACACTGGACGCGGTAAAAATATATGGCGTCCATGCCGTGACGCACCGGAAAATCGCCGCTATCGCTCAGGTGCCGCTTGGTTCGATGACCTACTATTTTGCCGGTATGGATGCGTTATTAAGTGAAGCTTTCACGTTTTTCACCGAGAACATGTCGCGTCAATACCAGGACTTTTTTGCGCAGGTGACGGATGCGGAAGGGGCGTGCCAGGCGATAACGGAAATGATTTACGGCTCGCAGGTGACCACGGCGGATAATATGGCGTTAATGTATCAGTTATATGCCTATGCCAGCGGTAAGCCGGCGTTAAAAATAGTCATGCAAAACTGGATGCAGCGTAGCCAGGATACGCTGGCGCAGTGGTTTGACGCGCAGACCGCTCGCGCGCTGGATGCCTTTATCGAGGGGATGACGCTGCATTTTGTGACGGATCGAACGCCGCTGAAGCGTGACGTGATTTTACAGATGGTAAAGCGAATCGCCGGAGAAGCAATGCCGTCTCATTCCGCATCAGACAACAAAAAACCCATCAACCTTGAACCGAAATGGCGGGGTTGATGGGCTCCACAAAATGGGGACATCAAAGAAAAGCAGTGGCAATAGGTATGACTGATGCTTTAACGAAAAGTTCTACTTATCGATAAAATTTTTCTCTAAAAGACAAACTTCAGTTTTATCCTAATCCTGGCCAGATGATGACAATGAGCGTTCCCGCTAGCGTCAGCAGAACGTTGGCGATGGCGTAAGTCCCTGCATAACCCAGCGCCGGAATATTGCTGCGCGCCGTATCGCTAATGATTTCCATTGCCGGGGCGCAGGTACGCGCACCCATCATGGCGCCGAACAGCAGCGCCCGGTTCATGCGCAGCACATAGGCGCCGAACAGGAAGCAGATCACCACCGGCACCAGGCTGACGATAAGTCCGGCGATCAGCATTTGCCCGCCGACCGCGCCCAGACCGTTGCTGATACCGCTGCCAGCGCTTAAACCGACGCCTGCCATAAATACCATTAATCCGAACTCTTTCACCATGTTAAGCGCGCCCTGCGGAATATAACCAAAAGTAGGATGGTTAGCGCGCAGGAAACCGAGCATGATCCCGGCGAACAACAGCCCGGCCGCGTTGCCGATGCCGAAACTAAAATTACTGAACTGGAAGGTGACCATCCCGATCATTAAACCGATGATAAAAAAAGCACAGAAGGCGAGCAGATCAGTCACCTGGCTATGGATCGAAATAAAACCGATGCGATCGGCGATGGTTTTTACGCGTCTGGCATCACCGCTCACCTGCAAGACGTCGCCTTTATTCAGCACCACGTTATCGTCGATCGGCATTTCGATCTGGCTGCGGATGACGCGGTTAAGGAAGCAGCCATGATCGGTCAGCTTGAGTTGAGCGAGGCGACGACCGACCGCATTATGGTTTTTCACCACAATCTCTTCCGTCACGATGCGCATATCAAGCAGATCGCGATCAAACACTTCCTTACCATTACGGAAACTGGGATCGAGCCGGGCGTGCGCGTCCGGATAGCCAACCAGCGCAATCTCATCACCCATTTGCAGCACCGCGTCGCCATCCGGGTTCGCCAGAATACCGTTACGGCGAATACGTTCGATATAGCACCCTGTCTGGCGGTAAATACCCAGCTCACGCAGGTTTTTGCCGTCAGTCCAGGCCACCAGCTCCGGGCCAACCCGATAGGCGCGGATAACCGGCAGGTAAACCTTGCGATTGGCATCGGTATCAAGGCCGCGCTCGCGAGCAATTTGCTGGGCGCTGGTTTGCAAATCCTGATGCTGTAGTTTAGGCAAGTAGCGCGCGCCCACGATAAGGCTGACCAGCCCGATCAGATAGGTCAGGGCATAGCCCAGGCTCAGATTATCAAGGGTGGAGGAGAGTGGCGTGCTGGCGATGCCGGAATGTCGCAGGGTATCGCCAGCGCCAACCAGCACTGGCGTAGATGTCATTGAGCCAGCCAGCATACCGGCCGTCAGGCCGATATCCCAGCCGAATAGTTTACCAAGGCCTAAGGCGATTAGCAGAGCGCTACCGACCATGACCAGGGCAAGCATCAGATAATTTTTACCGTCGCGAAAAAAAATTGAAAAAAAGTTGGGGCCAGCCTCGACGCCGACACAAAAAATAAACAGCATAAATCCCAGATTTAGCGCGTCGGTGTTAATACTAAAGTGTTGCTGCCCTAATAATAGAGAGACCACTAAAACGCCAATGGAATTACCAAGTTGGACTGAACCCAGACGTAACTTGCCAAGACACAGGCCAAGAGCCAGGACCACAAATAATAACAGGATGTAATTCCCATTTAACAAATCTGCGACGTTTATATTCACGGAGACTAACTTCTTGTTTACGAGTAAGCTGTTGAAAGAAATGGTAATTTACGCTACTGTTTTTATCATCAATTAAGGGTGCGATCGTATTCATACAGCATCCAAATAAAAACAACACAGCAATATATACTGCTAGTTTAATCTTATTGCGTACTAACGGCTATAAGAATCGTGCAGATGTGTTTTTGGCATGGAATGCCACATGACTTTATCTGACTGGATGCCTCACGGCGGAAAGCGTGTTCGATAGAGAGAGTGTCAGGAGGAACGATTGAAACATAAACACGGGTGGGCAGGCGTTGTCTGCTGTTTTGTACTTTTTATTGTAGTGTGTCTTTCATTAACCTTGCATGTGCAGGGCGCTTTTCGCGCGGCAGGGCATCCTGAGATTGGGTTGTTATTTTTTACGTTGCCTGGCGCGGTGGCCAGTTTTTGTTCTCATCGACGCGAGGTGATCCGACCACTGATCGGGGCGATGTTGGCGGCGCCGTTTTGCCTGGTGTTAATGCGCGTTGTATTTATGCCTACCCGATCGTTATGGCAAGAACTGGCGTGGCTATTTAGCGCCGTATTCTGGTGTGCTTTAGGCGCACTCTGTTATTTGTTTATTAGCAGCCTGTTTAGTCAACGGCGAAAAAAACGCCGATAGCGCCCTCCG
Source organism: Salmonella enterica subsp. houtenae serovar Houten (assembly GCA_900478215.1). Taxonomy (NCBI): domain Bacteria; kingdom Pseudomonadati; phylum Pseudomonadota; class Gammaproteobacteria; order Enterobacterales; family Enterobacteriaceae; genus Salmonella; species Salmonella enterica. The sequence goes on along the minus strand of LS483478.1, from coordinate 3,010,069 downwards.
ACAGAGGGCGCAGGCCGGGTAATCAGGCAAAAAGATTCAGATTTTCTTTTGCCCATGCTTCAAAATCAGTACAGCCGCCGATATGTTTTTGATCGACAAAAATCTGCGGTACGGTTTCTACGGGTTTACCTACGGTTTTTTCCAAATCCGCTTTAGTAATGCCTTCGGCATGGATATCAATATAGCGATAGTTGAAATCGTCGCGTTCGTTGCTCAGTTTTTCCGCCAGCTCTTTTGCACGCACGCAATAAGGGCACCCTGGGCGGCCAAAAATAACAGTAAACATATCTCTCCTCGAACATAAAGCCAGACGGCGAACAGGCGTTATCATGCCGCGATTTACGGCGGATGAAAAGCAGGTTACGCCTGTTCCTTTGATAACCTAAGGCTATATCTGTTAAGCACGGCGGACCAGAACGTTCTACACTGTGACTCAGTTTACCGGGAGGCTTGATATGCGCACGATTGGCGTGTTACCCAAAAGCGTACTGATACTGGAATTCCTTGGGATGATTTTGCTGGCGCTCGCTCTGCTATCGCTTAATCATTACCTTATGCTGCCTACGCCGTTTAATACGCCGCTGGCTGGCGTGTTGATGGTTTTCCTGGGCGTCGTGTTGATCCTCCCCGCTGCGGTGGCGATGATGTGGCGTATTGCGCAGTTACTGGTGCCGCAGTTGATGAAACGTTCACCCGATATTTCTTCCCGTTCAGATAGAGAAAAGCATAATGAGTCCGACCATTGAACTTCTTTGTGGCCATCGTTCTATTCGCCATTTCACCGAGGAACCCGTGACTAACGCACAGCGAGAGGCCATTATTGCCGCCGCGCGCAGCACGTCCAGTTCCAGCTTTTTACAGTGCAGTACTATTATCCGTATTACCGATAAGACGCTACGTGAGGCGTTAGTGCCCCTGACGGGCGGACAAAAGCATGTGGCGCAGGCCGCCGAGTTTTGGGTATTTTGCGCCGATTTTAATCGTCATTTGCAGATCTGTCCTGACGCGCAGTTGGGGCTTGCTGAACAACTGCTGCTCGGTGTAGTCGATACGGCGATGATGGGGCAAAATGCGCTGACGGCGGCGGAATCGCTGGGGTTAGGCGGCGTATATATCGGCGGCATCCGGAATAATATTGAATCGGTTACCGAACTGTTGAAATTGCCGAAGCATGTATTGCCGCTGTTTGGCCTGTGCCTGGGCTGGCCTGCGGATAATCCGGATCTGAAACCGCGCTTGCCTGCCGCGCTTGTGGTTCATGAGAACCAGTATCAGCCGCTTGATAGAAATCTGCTGGCGCGCTATGACGAGCAGTTGGCTGAGTATTATCTGACCCGTGGCAGCAATACCCGACGCGATACCTGGAGCGATCATATCCGTCGCACGCTGATTAAAGAAAATCGCCCATTTATCCTCGAATATTTGCATAAACAGGGCTGGGCGACGCGCTAAAACCTGCAGGTCAGTGTATGATACGCGGGCTTTTCAGGGTCTTCAGCGAGGTGCAGGGTGAAAATTGCCATATTGTCCAGGGATGGAACGCTCTATTCTTGCAAACGTCTGCGCGAAGCGGCGATGCGGCGCGGTCATCTGATAGAGATACTCGATCCTCTTTCCTGCTATATGAATATTAACCCGGCCGCTTCGTCGATCCATTACAAGGGACGGCGTCTGCCCCATTTTGACGCCGTTATTCCTCGTATTGGTTCGGCCATTACCTTTTATGGTACCGCTGCGCTACGTCAGTTTGAGCTGCTGGGCAGCTATCCGCTGAATGAATCCGTCGCCATTACCCGCGCGCGCGATAAGCTGCGATCGCTACAACTTCTGGCGCGCCAAGGGATCGATCTTCCCATTACCGGGATCGCCCATTCGCCGGATGATACCAGCGATCTCATTGAGATGGTCGGCGGGGCGCCGCTGGTCGTGAAGCTGGTAGAAGGCACACAAGGGATCGGCGTGGTATTGGCGGAGACGCGCCAGGCTGCTGAAAGCGTCATTGATGCGTTTCGGGGGCTGAATGCCCATATTTTGGTTCAGGAATACATTGCCGAAGCTAAAGGATGCGATATTCGTTGTCTGGTCGTCGGCAATGAGGTTGTGGCGGCGATTGAGCGGTGCGCGAAAGCCGGCGATTTTCGTTCCAATCTTCATCGCGGCGGGGTGGCCAGCATCGCGACGATCACGCCCCGTGAACGGGATATCGCCATCAAAGCCGCACAGACGTTGGGGCTGGATGTGGCGGGTGTCGATATTCTCCGCGCCGTGCGCGGACCGCTGGTTATGGAGGTGAATGCCTCGCCGGGACTGGAAGGCATCGAAAAGACCACGGGCGTGGATATCGCGGGGCGAATGATTCAGTGGATAGAACGTCACGCCACACCTGAATTTTGCCTTAAAATCGGCGGCTAAGCGCAATCGTGGCTTCCGTCGTAGTACGAAGCGCGCTTTTTGCGTAAGCTGTGCCGGTAATTTTTTCATCGTCATCGTAAGAGGTAGCACATTATTATGATATCACTGGTCGTTCCCACTCTGGATACGTTGCGTCAATGGCTCGACGACCTGGGCATGAATTTCTTCGAATGTGATACCTGTCAGGCGCTGCATTTGCCGCATATGCAGAATTTTGACGGCGTCTACGATGCTAAAATCGATTTGGTGGACAACACCATCCTTTTTTCCGCGATGGCGGAGGTCAGGCCTTCCGCGTTGCTGCCGTTGGCGGCCGATCTTTCCGCTATCAACGCCAGTTCGTTGACGGTAAAAGCCTTTCTCGATATCCAGGATGATAATCTGCCAAAACTGGTTGTGTGCCAGTCTTTATCCGTTATGCAGGGTGTCACCTACGAACAATTCGAATGGTTTGTTCGCCAAAGTGAAGAGCAGATCTCTATGGTGATCCTTGAGGCCGGAGCGCATCAGCTTCTGTTTAACGCGGAAGAAGACGCGCAAAAAACCAGCGCGGTTGACCATTTTCTTCACTGATCCCTCCCGATAATCAGGCAGTCGCTGCCAGCGCGGCTGCTGTTTACGTTTTTTTATGCTGTTATTAACCTTTATTTAAAGAATTATTCACCTCCTTTCTGACCATTTCGCTTTATCACATAGACAAAACCTGCATAAAAAATTGATAAAAGGCGTTTTTTAATCTGGGCTATAGCCTCAAACCTTAGCTAAAGTTATTCTTGCGAAGCTTTCATAGCGAGCTTGATGGCAGGGAGGGCGACCTCTCTTCTTCATTTGTATCAAATGAAAAGGTATGCACGTTTCAGGCATGTTTTAAACGGCGTCTAATGGGTTCATTTGTTAACGGATTTCAGAAGGAAAGCGATGATGACCGCCTTAAATAAAAAATGGCTATCGGGTCTGGTTGCGGGTGCTCTGATGGTCGTCTCTGTCGGCACGCTCGCTGCTGGACAAAAAACGCTGCACATATATAACTGGTCAGATTATATCGCGCCGGATACGGTGGCGAACTTTGAAAAAGAGACCGGGATTAACGTTATCTATGATGTCTTTGACTCTAACGAAGTGCTGGAAGGCAAGTTAATGGCAGGTAGCACCGGTTTCGATCTGGTGGTGCCGTCGGCCAGTTTTCTTGAGCGCCAGCTCACCGCGGGCGTTTTTCAGCCGCTGGATAAAAGCAAACTTCCCGGCTGGAAAAACCTCGATCCTGAACTGCTGAAACTGGTAGCGAAGCACGATCCTGACAACAAATACGCCATGCCCTATATGTGGGCCACGACGGGCATTGGCTATAACGTTGATAAAGTGAAAGCGGTGCTGGGGGATGATGCGCCAGTGAATAGTTGGGATTTAGTCCTCAAGCCGGAAAATCTGGAGAAGCTAAAAAGCTGCGGCGTCTCTTTCCTCGATGCGCCGGAAGAAATTTTTGCCACCGTGCTGAACTATCTGGGTAAAGATCCGAATAGCAGCAAAGCGGATGACTACACCGGCCCGGCAACCGACCTGTTGCTGAAGCTACGGCCAAACATTCGCTATTTCCACTCCTCGCAATACATTAACGATCTGGCTAATGGCGATACCTGTGTGGCCATCGGCTGGGCGGGCGATGTCTGGCAGGCCGCTAACCGGGCGAAAGAGGCGAAAAATGGCGTCAATATCGCTTTCTCGATCCCCAAAGAGGGGGCGATGGCATTTTTTGATGTGTTCGCCATGCCGGCTGACGCCAAAAATAAAGACGAGGCCTACCAGTTTCTTAATTACCTGCTGCGCCCCGATGTGATTGCCCATATTTCCGATCACGTTTTCTACGCCAATGCGAATAAAGAGGCGACGGCGCTGGTAAGCCAGCAGGTGCGCGATAACCCGGGCATTTATCCGCCAGCGGATGTGCGGGCTAAGTTGTTTACCCTGAAAGTGCAGGAACCGAAGATTGATCGTGTCCGTACCCGTGCATGGACGAAAGTGAAAAGCGGTAAGTAATTCATTAACGGTATGGCCTGATAAGCGTGCGTTATCGGGCATTCCACCGTTTGTATCGTTTGATTGTGTTATGCCGGAGAGCTCCTTGTGAATGATGCCCCCCACCGCCCGCAGGTGAAAAACCGTAAAGCGCTGACACCGCTTCTGGAAATTCGCAACCTGACGAAGTCATTTGACGGGCAACATGCTGTTGATGATGTCAATCTGACTATCTATAAAGGCGAGATTTTTGCTCTGTTGGGCGCGTCAGGTTGTGGAAAATCAACCTTGCTACGGATGCTGGCAGGTTTTGAACCGCCGAGCAGCGGGCAAATTATGCTCGACGGCGTCGATCTGGCGCATGTTCCGCCGTATCAGCGTCCGATTAATATGATGTTTCAGTCCTATGCGTTGTTTCCGCATATGACGGTAGAGCAGAACATTGCTTTTGGTCTGAAGCAGGACAAACTGCCAAAGGCGGAGATTGCCAGCCGCGTCAATGAGATGCTGGGTCTGGTGCACATGCAGGAGTTTGCGAAACGTAAGCCGCATCAGCTTTCCGGCGGTCAGCGCCAGCGCGTGGCCCTGGCGCGCAGCCTGGCTAAACGTCCCAGGCTGCTCTTGTTGGATGAACCGATGGGCGCGCTGGATAAAAAATTACGCGACCGGATGCAGCTTGAAGTGGCTGATATCCTTGAGCGCGTCGGCGTGACCTGCGTCATGGTAACGCACGATCAGGAAGAAGCGATGACGATGGCGGGGCGCATTGCCATCATGAACCGTGGAAAATTTGTCCAAATTGGCGAGCCGGAGGAGATTTACGAGCATCCGACGACCCGCTATAGCGCCGAATTTATCGGATCGGTAAATGTTTTTGAGGGTTTACTGAAAGCGCGTGAAGAGGATGGTCTGGTTATTGACGCGCCCGGTTTGGTACATCCGTTAAAAGTCGATGCGGATGCCTCTGTGATTGATAATGTGCCGGTATATGTGGCGCTACGTCCGGAAAAAATCATGCTATGCGAGGCGCCGCCTGCCGATGGCTATAATTTCGCCGTCGGCGAAGTAGTGCATATTGCCTATCTTGGCGATCTGTCTATTTATCATGTGCGGCTAAAAAGCGGGCAGATGATCAGCGCTCAACTGCAGAATGCGCACCGTTACCGGAAAGGGTTACCGACCTGGGGCGATGAAGTGCGTTTGTGCTGGGAAGCGGATAGCGGCGTGGTCCTGACGGTATAAGGGGGAAACATGAGCACACTTGAACCTCCGGCACGCATCAGCAAACCTGGCGGCGCGGCGCTATGGCTGGCGCGAATGCAAATGAAACATGGGCGTAAGCTGGTTATTGCTTTACCCTATATCTGGCTCATTCTGCTGTTTTTACTGCCGTTTCTTATCGTCTTTAAGATAAGCCTCGCGGAAATGGCGCGGGCGATCCCGCCGTATACCGACCTGCTGGAATGGGCTGACGATCAGTTGTCGATTACGCTCAATCTCGGCAATTTTTTGCAACTGACCGACGATCCGCTCTATGTTGAAGCCTATCTGCAATCGTTACAAATTGCCGGTATTTCCACGATCTGCTGCCTGCTGCTGGGCTACCCACTGGCGTGGGCGGTGGCGCACAGCAAGCCCTCCACGCGCAATATCCTACTGCTGTTGGTGATTCTGCCCTCGTGGACGTCTTTTTTAATTCGCGTCTATGCCTGGATGGGCATTTTGAAAAACAACGGCGTGCTGAACAATGTGTTGCTGTGGCTCGGGGTTATCGATCAGCCGCTGACGATCCTGCACACTAACCTGGCAGTCTATATCGGCATTGTTTATGCCTATCTGCCGTTTATGGTTCTGCCCATTTATACCGCATTGACGCGCATTGATTATTCGCTGGTGGAGGCGTCGCTGGATCTCGGCGCCCGACCGCTGAAAACGTTTTTTAGCATCATTGTCCCGCTCACCAAAGGCGGAGTCATCGCCGGCTCGATGCTGGTTTTTATCCCGGCGGTGGGCGAGTTTGTGATCCCGGAACTGCTTGGCGGGCCGGACAGTATCATGATTGGTCGCGTCCTGTGGCAGGAGTTTTTCAATAACCGCGACTGGCCGGTCGCTTCTGCGGTCGCCATTATTATGTTGCTGCTGCTGATCGTACCGATCATGTGGTTCCATAAACATCAGCAAAAAAGTGGGGGAGAGCACGGATGAATAACTTACCGGTCGTTCGCTCGCCCTGGCGCATTCTGATTCTGGTGCTGGGGTTTACTTTTCTCTATGCACCGATGTTAATGCTGGTGATTTACTCGTTTAACAGTTCAAAGCTGGTGACGGTGTGGGCGGGATGGTCGACGCGCTGGTATGGCGAGCTATTTCGGGATACCGCCATGATGAGCGCAGTGGGACTAAGCCTGACAATTGCTGCCTGCGCGGCGACGATGGCGGTGATGCTCGGTACTATCGCCTCGGTGGTAATGGTGCGATTTGGGCGGTTTCGCGGCGCAAACGGCTTTGCGTTTATGATCACCGCGCCGCTAGTGATGCCGGATGTGATTACCGGACTGTCGCTGCTGCTGCTGTTTGTCGCGCTCGGTCATGCTATCGGCTGGCCCTCCGATCGCGGGATGCTGACCATCTGGCTGGCGCACGTCACTTTCTGTACCGCCTATGTGGCGGTGGTCATCGCTTCGCGGTTACGCGAACTGGATCGTTCTATTGAAGAGGCGGCGATGGATCTTGGCGCACCGCCGCTGAAGGTCTTTTTTGTCATTACGCTACCGATGATCATGCCAGCAGTGATCTCGGGCTGGCTGTTGGCCTTTACGCTCTCCCTTGACGATCTGGTGATTGCCAGCTTCGTTTCCGGTCCCGGCGCCACCACGCTGCCGATGCTGGTTTTCTCCAGCGTGCGCATGGGTGTGAACCCGGAAATCAACGCGCTGGCGACATTAATCCTCGGCGTGGTAGGAATCGTCGGATTTATTGCCTGGTACCTGATGGCGCGAGCGGAAAAACAGCGGATTCGCGATATCCAGCGTGCAAGACGCGGCTGAAGCCACTAAAATCTTCCACTATGGCAATGTGTTGCCGCGCGGGTCGTGGCATCATTTTCAGGGAAGACATTCATTGGGATTTATAAAGCAATCAACCTCATCACATGCCCGTTTAAATGTGCCTACGCTGGTGCAGGTTGCGGCTATGGCGATTATTTTGATTCGTGGTCTCGATGTGCTGATGATTATGAATACCCTCGGCATACGCGGGATGGGCGAGTTTATTCATCGCAGCGTACAGACGTGGAGCTTAACCCTGGTCTTTTTGGCAAGCTTAGTGCTGGTCTTTATTGAAATTTATTGCGCGTTTTCGCTGGTAAAAGGCCGTAGCTGGGCGCGCTGGGTGTACCTGGCGACACAAATTATTGTGAGTGGGTATCTGTGGGCGGCTTCGTTAGGCTACGGGTATCCGGAGTTGTTTAGCATCGCGGGAGAATCGAAGCGTGATATCCTGCATTCCCTGGTCATGCAAAAACTCCCCGATCTTTTAATTCTGTTTCTGCTGTTTATTCCCGCTCCCAGCCGTCGGTTCTTCCGGCTGCAATAATGTGTATAATCGTCGACCCGGATAATATGAAGGTTTTTTGGTATGCAGTGCGCACTCTATGACGCGGGTCGCTGCCGTTCCTGTCAATGGATTACGCAGTCGGTTAACGAGCAACTTTCCGCAAAAACAGCCGATTTACATCGTTTGCTGGCCGGGCTACCTGTTGAACAGTGGTGCGCGCCGATTGGCGGCCCGGCACAGGGTTTCCGTAACAAAGCGAAAATGGTTGTGAGCGGTAGTGTAGAAAAACCGCTCTTCGGGATGCTGCATCGCGACGGTACGCCGGTCGATCTTTGCGGCTGTCCGCTGTATCCCGCCTCCTTTGCCCCCGTGTTCAGCGCGCTGAAGCCCTTTATCGCCCGTGCCGGACTCACGCCTTATAATGTGGCGCGAAAACGCGGCGAACTGAAATACCTGTTGCTGACGGAAAGTCAGTTCGATGGCGGTATGATGCTACGCTTCGTGTTGCGTTCAGAAATCAAGCTTACGCAACTGCGCGCGGCGTTACCGTGGCTGCGTGCGCAACTGCCGCAGCTCAGAGTGATCACCGCGAATATTCAGCCTGTACATATGGCGATTATGGAAGGGGAGATGGAAATCTACCTGACGGATCAGCAGGCGCTGGCGGAACGTTTTAACGATGTGCCGCTGTGGATCCGCCCGCAAAGTTTCTTTCAGACCAACCCTACGGTCGCCAGCCGATTATATGCGACGGCGCGCGACTGGGTAGGGCAACTGCCGGTACGCCATATGTGGGATCTCTTTTGCGGAGTGGGCGGATTCGGCCTGCACTGCGCGACGCCGCAGATGCAATTAACCGGTATTGAGATCGCGCCGGAGGCGATTGCCTGCGCGAAGCAATCCGCTGCTGAGCTGGGATTAACCCGCCTTCATTTCCAGGCGCTGGATTCTACCCAATTCGCCACTGCACAAGGCGAAACGCCCGATCTGGTGTTGGTGAATCCTCCCCGTCGTGGTATTGGCAAGCCGTTGTGCGATTATCTTGCACAAATGGCGCCGCGTTTTATCATTTATTCCAGCTGTAACGCGCAGACGATGGCGCAGGATATTCGCCATCTGCCGAACTACCGCATTCAACGCGTTCAGCTTTTCGATATGTTCCCGCATACCGCGCATTATGAAGTGTTAACTTTATTACGCAGGTCAGCATAATATATTCGCAATATCTATTTTTAACTCCGTAATTATCCCAGAAAAATAATAAATACAATCAATTGATTATTTAATTTAATTGATTGTATTTATATATTGCTCTATTTTTGCAAATTAAATCACAAATAATCACCTTAAATCTTTTAATGACTATTTTTGATTATTATAGTGCGTATAAGACAAAATTAAATAAGGTGGTTTATCGGGTAAATTTCAATAGCATCAGTGAAGCAATACGTAACGTCAGTAAAGGGGTCAGCTATGACAACGAATAGGTACGCTTATGGAGGGCGTTCAGACGATGTTTGCCAAATTTATAGATGTTATTCAAACGTTTTTAACTGAACCTGCAATATTAATTGGGATATTAGTTGGTATTGGCTATGCGCTGGATAAAAAGACGCCTATAAAAATTATCACCGGTATGATCAGCGCGATGGTCGGTTTGATGATGGTGTTATTTGGCGGCTTTCAATTTTCAGCCACTTTTAAACCGGTTGCAGAGGCAGTCAGCAAGGCTTATGGCGTGCATGGATACTTAATGGATTCATACGCAATGAAAGCCGCGACGCAAATAGCGCTAGGCGATAATTTCGGTTATGTAGGATACGTTTTTGTACTGGCGTTTTTTACTAACCTGATATTAGTTTTATTTGGCCGTTATACTGGCGCAAAAGGCATATTTCTTACCGGCAATACCGGGGTCTCTCATTCACAGGCGGTACTGTGGTTAATCGTCTTCTGGCTGGGGTTCGGTTGGGTACAATCAATTGTGATTGCCGGGGTATTAACCGGGGTCTTTTGGGCGTTTTCAACCACGCTTATTGTTAAACCCATCGCCAAAGTGACCAATAACGCAGGTTTTACCATCGCGCATAACCAGATGCTGGGGCTATGGTTTTTCTCGAAATTCGCGCATAAATTCGGTGATCCGGAAAAGCATGACGCCGAAAACCTGAAACTTCCCGGTTGGTTAGCCATTTTTAACCACAACGTTACGGCAATCGCCATTGTGATGACGCTCTTCGTTGGCGGTTTTCTATTGGCGACAGGGATCGATAACGTACAATTAATGGCGAAAGGCAAACCCTGGTATATCTATATCATCAATCTGGGCCTGCAATTCTCTATGTATATGGTCATCTTGCTGCAGGGGGTGCGGATGATGGTAGGCGAAATTAACGGTTCGTTTAAAGGATGGCAGGATCGCTTTATTCCTAACGCCATACCGGCTGTGGATGTTGCTGCCTTATTACCTTTTTCGCCGAACGCGGCCACGTTGGGATTCGTCTTTTGTACCTTCGGCACGATTTTTTCCATGGGCATTCTGCTGCTCACCCATAGCCCTATTATGGTATTACCTGGATTTGTTCCGCTCTTCTTCTCCGGCGGCCCAATCGGCGTATTAGCCAACCGAATGGGGGGATATCGTTCCGTTATTATTTGTACTTTCCTGTTAGGGATGATTCAGACTTTCGGTACGGTATGGGCCATTCCTTTAACCGGGCTGGCAAAAGAAGGTGTGGGCTGGACGGGAATATTTGACTGGGCGACCTTGTGGCCTGCGATTTGTGAATTACTTAAATTTATTGCTTCAACGTTCCATCTTGGTCCTTATTCCATTTAATTGATTTGGTTTATATATAAAGGATTTTATTATGAAAGACTCTGTAAATATTTTATTCGTATGCGGTTATGGTGTAGGCAGTAGCGTTATGTTACAGACCGTTGTTAAAAAAGCGTTAGCAAAATATGACTTCTCTTTTGATATGGAGCATACGGCAGCGGGAGAGGTCGGTGGATTTACCGACTGGGCAGATATTTATGCGATTTCGAAAAAATTGCTTGATGTCGTTAGCCTCGATCCTAAACACGGACAATATCTCATTCCCATTGAAAATATCATGGATGGCGAATCAATAGGTAAACAGATTTACGACGTGGTAGAGGAAAATTTTCCGCACCTGCTCAACAAATGAGGGTGAGTCATGAAAGCGATTATTCTACTGTTTGACAGTCTGAATAAAAACTATTTGCCGCCCTATGGCGATTTGCTAACGAAAGCGCCTAACTTTCAACGCCTGGCGGCACACGCCGCCACCTTTGACAATAGTTATGTCGGCAGTATGCCCTGTATGCCAGCCCGTCGGGAACTGCACACCGGGCGCTATAATTTCCTGCATCGTGAGTGGGGGCCACTGGAACCCTTCGATGATTCCATGCCGGAATTATTGAAAAAAGCGGGGATCTACACCCATCTTATCAGCGATCACTTGCATTACTGGGAAGACGGCGGCGGTAACTACCATAACCGCTATAGCTCCTGGGACGTAGTACGCGGTCAGGAGGGTGATCACTGGAAGGCGAGCGTTGGCGAGCCGCCCATTCCAGAAGTACTGCGCGTTCCGCAAAAACAAACCGGAGGCGGCGTTTCCGGGCTGTGGCGTCACGACTGGGCAAATCGTGAATATATCCAGCAGGAAGCTGATTTTCCCCAGACGAAAGTTTTTGACGCCGGGTGCGCGTTTATCCATAAAAATCATGGCGAAGATAACTGGTTATTGCAGGTTGAGACGTTCGATCCGCATGAACCGTTTTATACCACCGAGGAGTATTTATCGCTCTATGACGATGAGTGGCAAGGCCCGCATTACGACTGGCCGCGCGGCAAAGTCAGTGAAAGCAAGGAGGCGATTGCGCATATTCGCTGTCGTTATCGGGCTCTGGTTTCCATGTGCGACCGCAATCTGGGACGTATCCTTGATCTGATGGATGAACACGATCTCTGGCGCGATACGATGCTGATTGTCGGTACCGATCACGGCTTCTTGCTGGGGGAGCACGGTTGGTGGGCTAAAAATCAGATGCCCTATTATAACGAGGTGGCGAATAACCCGCTGTTTATCTGGGATCCGCGTAGCGCGATATGCGGAGTGCGGCGGCAGTCGCTGGTGCAGATGATTGACTGGGCGCCAACGCTACTGGATTATTTTCAGCAACCTGTTCCCGCAGATATGCAGGGTCAACCGTTGTCGAAAGTCATTGCCAGTGATGAACCTGTCAGGGAAAGCGCGCTGTTTGGCGTGTTTAGCGGACATGTCAATGTTACCGACGGGCGCTACGTTTATATGCGGGCCGCGCTACCGGGGCGTGAGCATGACATTGCGAACTACACGCTAATGCCGATTAAGATGAATGCGCGCTATGACGTGGATGAACTGGGAAAATTATCTCTGGCTCCTCCGTTTAACTTTACTAAAGGGCTTCAGGTATTACGTATTCCGGCCAGGGAAAAATATAAAGGTGTAAATAGCGTTGGTCACCTTTTGTTTGATCTCAGAGACGATCCACGCCAGCAATATCCCGTTCATGATGAGGTCATCGAAGCAAGGATGATCAACTTACTTACCCGTTTGATGAAAGAAAACGATGCCCCGGCGGAGCAGTATCGCCGTCTGGGTCTGGATGTTGTCTAAATGCGTTCCAATGTTGTAAGCCGGGTACACGTTAGTGTCACCCGGCAGGTACTAGTACGAATCGCCTGTTGATACAGGCGATTGAGACTGATGACAACATTTGGAATGTCTGATGACACTCCGCTTATCAGACCAGGATGATTTCCTGACTTTGCGACTCGTGGGCCGAAGAAGACATTTATACTGCGATTTGGCGAAATCGTGGTCTAATAAAATACCGCTTACTGCGGGAACCATTGATCGCTGATTTTCTGGTAAGTGCCATCCGCTTTAATGGCGGTCAACGCGTTATTCAGTTTTTCCAGCAACGCCTTATTGTCCGGGCGCACCGCGATGCCAAGTCCGGTACCGAAGTATTGCGGGTCCGTCACTTTCTCTGTTGCCGGACCCAGTTGCGGATTCGTTTTCAGCCACTCATTGACCACCGCGGTATCGCCAAAGACGCCGTCAATACGGCCATTTTTCAGGTCGATAATCGCATTCTGGTAGCTGTCGTAGGCCACGGTTTTGACCTCCGGATGTTTATCCTGGAGATATTTCTGATGCGTGGTGCCATTTTCCATACCGATACGCTTACCTTTTAGATCGGCAAAGGTTTTATATGTCTCTTTTTTCGCAATCACCAGCGCGGAGTTCGCGTAATAGGGGTTGCTAAAGGCGACCTGTTTGCTGCGCTCCGGGGTAATGTCCATTCCGGAAATTACGGCATCATATTTTCTGAATTTCAGCGCGGGGATAAGACTATCGAAAGCATGATTAGTAAAAGTACATTCTGCCTGCATTTGTTTGCATAATGCGGTTGCCAGATCGATATCGAAGCCCACAATTTTATTGCTCGCATCCAGGGATTCAAACGGTGGATAGGTGGCGGAAACGCCGAAATTGACTTTTTCAGCGGCGATGCTGCCAGTGGCGAAAGAGGCGAGTAATGCGGCCAGAACTAACTTTTTCATGATGTCACTCCCGTAATCTTATGATTATGCGCCGTGTCTGCGGCATAGATTTACAATGCCATTAATTGAATTTATATGCAATAAAAATGAGTAAATATTTTGTCATGAATAAAAAAAGACGGACAGGTTAATAACTTGTCCGTCAGATTTATTCAATATTATGCATCGTAGACTTGATAAGCGCAGCGCCATCAGACAATTGTCGAACGGCGGCGAGAATGTCTTATCTTGCCTGGTTAATTGCGCCGCTCAAACGCCAGGGCTTTACGCTCAATCAAACGCATCATCAGCGTCAATAGACCGTTGACGACCAGGTAAATTACGCCTGCCGCGCCAAATACCATCACATCGTAGGTACGACCATAGAGCAACTGACTGTAGCCCATGACTTCCATTAAGGTGATGGTATAGGCCAGCGAGGTACTTTTGAAAACCAGTACCACCTCATTAGAGTAAGAGGAGAGGGCGCGTTTAAACGCGTAAGGCAACAAAATCGCCAGCGTATCTTTTTTACTCATCCCCAGTGCGCCGCAGGACTGCCACTGGCCTTCCGGAATCGCGCGAATCGCGCCATAAAATAGCTGCGTGGTGTAAGCGGCGCTGTTTAGCGACAACGCGATCAGCGCGCACAGCCACGGTTCAGACAGGAGATGCCAGAGTAGCGGATACTCTTGCAGCGTCGGGAATTGGCCAGGTCCGTAGTAAATCAGGAAAATTTGCACCAACAATGGCGTGCCGGTAAACAACGTGATATAGCCGCGCACCAGCCACACCACGAACGGCGTTTTTAGCGTCAGGATGATGGTAAAAACTAACGCCAGCACCAGAGCGACGGCAATAGAAGCCACGGTCAACGTCAGGCTGGTGTGTAGCCCTTTTAGCAGTTCAGGTAAATACTCAAGCATTAGTCCGGCCTCCGCTCAAAACGTGTCGCGCGCAGGTCTATGCGTTTGAGAATGTACTGACTGATCAGCGTAATGACCAGGTAAATCGCCGCCGCAATAATGTACCAGTTAAACGGCTCCTGGGTGCGGGTGGCAATACTTTTTGTCTGTAACATCAGATCGTTAACGCTGATAAGACTGACCAGTGCCGTATCTTTTAACAACACCAGCCACTGATTACCCAGCCCAGGCAGGGCGTGACGCCACATCTGCGGCATCACCAGACGGAAAAAAATCGCCGTCTTTGATAATCCCAGTGCCTGACCCGACTCCCACTGACCCGACGGAACGGCTTTCAACGCGCCGCGTAGCGTCTGCGACGCATAAGCCGCATACAGCAGGGACAACGCAATCACGCCACACAGGAACGGACTGACGTCAAAGTTCTCAATCTCCATTTGCACCGGGATCTGTGCAAAGCCGAGGTGGAGGGTAAACCCGTCAGACAGCGTAAGCAGGAGCTGCGAGGAGCCGAAATAGATAAACAGCACCACCAGTATCTCCGGCAGGCCGCGCAAAATAGTGACCAGCGCGGAACCCATCCAGGCAATTGGGCGCCATTTTACGGACTCCCAGACGGCAAAGAACATGGCTAACGCGAGGCCAATGATCAGCGCGCAGACGGCAAGGCCGACGGTCATCCCGGCGGCGCTTGCTAAAGGAAAAAATTCGTTCATCAAAGATTACTTCTGGAACCATTTGTTATAGATGGTCTCGTAAGTCCCATCTTTCTTCACTTTTTCCAGCGCAGTATTGAATTTCTGCTGCAGCTCGGTGTTGCCCTGGCGTACCGCGATACCCAGGCCGGTGCCGAAATAATCTTTATCGGTGACTTTATCGCCGACCGGCGCCAGCTTAGGATTTGCTTTCAGCCATTCGGTCACCACCGCCGTGTCGCCGAAAACGGCGTCGATACGGCCATTTTGTAGATCCAGCTTCGCGTTCTGATAGCTGTCATACGGTACGGTGGTGATTTCCGGATGTTTATCCATGATGAATTTCTGGTGCGTCGTACCGTTCTGTACGCCGACTTTCTTGCCTTTCAGTTGATCGACGCTGGTGTATTTGCCCTGCTGACCCACGAACAGCGCGGAGTTGTCGTAATATGGCGTGGTAAACAGCACCTGCTTTTCACGTTCCGGCGTGATATCCATTCCCGCCATTACAGCGTCGAAGCGGCGGAATTTCAGGCTGGGGATCAGGCTGTCGAACGCCTGATTGGTAAAGGTACAGGTGGCGTCGATCTCTTTACAGAGCGCGTTAGCCAGGTCGACGTCAAAGCCGACAATCTTGTTATTAGCATCCATCGATTCGAACGGAGGATAGGACGCTTCGGTCGCAAAACGAATGGTCTGGGCTGCTGTAGCGGAAAGGCTAAAGCCTGCAATTAGCGCGGCAATCAGAACTTTTTTCATTGTCATTGTCCCGAATCTTAGTGAGAGAGATAGTTTTTGAACGCTTCGGTCTGAGGGTGGGCAAAGCAACCCGCATCACCGTGCTCGACGATGTGACCATTTTCCATATAAATCACACGACTGGCGGTCTTACGTGCCACTTCGACTTCATGCGTAACGATCACCTGAGTAATGTTCGTTTCCGCCAGCTCATGAATAATACTGACAATTTGAGCGGTAATTTCCGGGTCCAGCGCGGCGGTCGGTTCATCAAACAGCAGTACCTGCGGTTCCATCATCAGCGCGCGGGCAATTGCGACGCGCTGCTGCTGACCGCCGGAAAGGTGCAATGGATAACGATCGCTATAGGGTTTCAGACGCAGACGCTCCAGCAGCTTTTCTGCGCGCGCCAGCGCCTGATCTTTAGTCAGACCCAGTACGCGGCAGGGCGCTTCAATCAGATTCTGCACAACGGTGAGATGCGGCCAAAGATTATATTGCTGAAAGACCATTCCGACATTTTGACGCAGCTCACGAATCGCCTTATCGGACGGCGTTTTCGTAAAGTCAAAATAGTTCCCGGCGATAGTCAGAGTGCCGGAGCGCGGCATCTCAAGCAGATTGAGTACACGCAGCAGCGAACTTTTACCCGCCCCGCTTGGGCCAAGCAACACCAGCGTTTCGCCTTCGGGGCAATCCAGCGTGATATCGAACAGCGCCTGATGCGCGCCGTAAAAGCAATTAATGCCGTTTAATTGAATACTCATTGACACTCGTATACTGGCAGTCTGATAGCTATTGAAGCCGCAGATAGTACCTTTGACAGAATAGTTATGCAATATTTATGCGTTAAAAGTTAAATATATCCTATATTCTTCCCTAAACATAGCACAAAATAGCAGGAGGAATAGACGCTAAGAAGAATTGTCGGCATTCCGTACAGAATGCCAGACAATTTACGGGGATTAGGATTGCAAAAGAAGGGGCGCCTGTTAACGGTTTTCTATTGACTGACGCAGCGTACCGGCAGGAGCATGGACATCTCCGCCCAGATAGCGAACGTCGTCAATCACCCAGCATGAGCCTTCGTGAATCATAAGCACTTCATCTTGCCAGCTTTGATCGCCTTGTTTTAACGCCACCCGCAAAGGAATATTACGCGCATCTCGGTTCGGAATGGTTGATGCGCTGGCGACGTTGGCGCTATCCGGCAGCGTAGCGCGGCTGGAGAACGGATCGCTGCTCATCAACTGGCGGTGTTCCGTATCGCGGCTGGCGTCGGTCAACAATTTTGCCAGGTTATCACTCAGGTAGGGGCGAAGCGCGGCGATATCATTACTGTGGTGTTGAATACGGTAGTCGTAAAATTGTTGAGCCACGCTGTCCGGGCCACCTTTCACGCACGCGCCAATACGCGGGCCATTATCTTTGTAGGCGGGAGTGACGGTCGTACAGGCGCTAAGCAGAAGCGCGCACGGGATGAGCAAAGAGAGTTTAGAATAGCGCATGATGATTTCCTTATAGGCGATCGAGCAAAAAACGATCTACGATAATCAATTATATCCTTTCAATGATTGTATAACCGATTAACGTCTTGTTATTTCTAAATTAAATTTTTTAACAACCCTGTTTAGGGCACCCTTGGGGCAGTGACCGCCAGTCTCTGATTCAGTATATCAACCTGTGACTGGTTATTGTCGGCCATCCATGCACCATATACTGTATAGACCATCTGAGCAGTTGCATGCCCCATTTGTGCGGCAATAAAATTGGGATTAGCGCCAGCGGCGAGTGACCAGCAGGTATAAGTGTGTCGGGAGTGATACACTTTTCTGTATCGTAAACCGGCTCGCCTCATCGCTGATTCCCCCATACCCGCAAATCAGCAAAAGCTGGCATGCGCACTGGGAAAATCTGAACACGTTCTTCGGCTACCCGCCGGATATCCGCAAGGCCATCTACACCACGAATGCCATAGAATCGTTGAACAGAGTGATCCGTGCGGCGATAAAGAAACGCAAAGTGTTCCCGACGGACGACTCGGTTCGGAAGGTTGTTTATCTGGCGATCAAAGATGCCTCAAAAAAATGGAGTATGCCAATCCAGAACTGGCGACTGGCGATGAGTCGTTTTATTATCGAGTTCGGTGACCGCCTGAGCGATCACCTTTAATACGATGGCAGTTACACAGAATTACGGACAGGCTCCCTGGTAGTCATGTCCAGGGAGGGAAATCTATATGTATGTCTCTGATGTTTGCTGCAGTGGCTCCTTTTAATCGGTATTAACCTGTTCTTTGTTCCGTTTCAGCCTGTACCCGTTCTGTGGGGGACAATTCTGGCCGTTGCTTTTATCCTGATGAATATCGTGGCGGATAAACTGCATCTCCGGAGTGGCGTTGCATGGATTATCGTTGCCGGCATCATCATAACGTTGATGCTGAAGGGGAAAGAGCCGGGTGACGAATTAAGAGTGCTGATCACCGTTTTTGCTTTCCTCGCTTCGGCCTGGTACAGCGTTGTGCAGTACAGAAAAGAAAAACATTTCCGCTCCTGATTTTCCCGGCTGGCATCACGCCGGATAATTGTCAGCCATCTCTTTAGCAGTATGTAATCCATTCTTATCCCCCATTTTCTGTTTTCTGCCCGCTCCCGTTTTCACTGCGGGCGTCCGGGCGGGCTGTCGTGAACGGAGCCGGTAAACCGTCTCCGCCCTTCGGGCTTCCATACTATGACGCAACACCAGGGCTTGCAGCATCCGTTCCGGATGCGCCGCCCCTTTTACGCGCCGTATCCTGCGCTTTCCGCACCCCGGCAAACTGACGCCGGGCTGTAAGGCGCAACGCCGTTTCGCGCCCGCGCTGGTTTACGCCCCTGCGGCGAACGGCTCTCAAACGGGTGAAGGTAACAACCAGCGGGCGCGTTCAGCAGGTCCCCGCAAAACGTCAAAACCGCGGCCCCGGCAACTCAACGGGTGATGGTTTTTTAAAAGCAAAACAGAGGGAAGCAATAATGAACACACAAAACGCCAGCATAAACACCGCTGCTCAACAGTCTGGCGGAAGATGGGGGCCAGACCCGGTAGCGCGTCTGGACTGTGTTATCGCAGAACAATAAGAGGAAGTCCTGCGCCTTCTCAGCCTGTTGAGCGACAACGTTCACAAGGAAGGCGTGCTGTGCTGGGAACGTTCATATCCGCTGGTTTCGTTTCATGTCGTGCAGCCGTGGTTACAGGCTAAAGCTCATTCCATCTGCTTATATGGGGTGATCGGGCGTGAGGCGTGGGAAATTGCCCGTAATGACCTTCGTAACAACATTAATTTTGCCCAGGCCATGCTGGACGTTGACGTGTGTTAATCAGCGTCACCCTCGGCGGCCGGGGATGTCGCCATCTACAAAAGAAGGAGAACACCATGCATTTACACCTGACTGAATCCTCCGCTGTGCCGGGGATGCAGAACACCGCTGAGGCAGAGCGGGCTTACTGGCTGAGCCGTGAGCAGGCAGCGGTGAAAGCCCCTGCTGAAATCGACGTACACGCTTTCCATGATGCGCTGGGGCTGATGTACCCGCTGAACTGGCGCTGTAGTGAAAACGGTGAGTGCGAAACCTTCATGCTGGCGGAAATGGTCTGCGGCAACGTGACCGAAATCTATGCGCGGATCGGTATTCATTATTACCGGATGCGTGACTACAGCAACCTTGACCATGCGGCGATTCTGGCCCGCGTTAAGGAGGAAATGCAGCGCCAGAAATGAAAAAAGCAGGCATACGCCTGCTCATTCCACGCCGGATGACACACCCGCAAAAGTTTGCATCCGGCATACGTAAAACCAACATGGAGATTAAACCATGCCATTTGACCCGCAAATCGTCGCACAGACGAACGCGTTTGTAAATGGCTTACGCAGTGGTAAACGCGCCCGTGTTCCGGCTTTAAAACTGGAGTACTGGCAGCAGTTCATGACCGTAGTATACGCTGGCCTCGGCCTCGCGTGATGTGAAACCTGCCGTCCCTTCGGGGACGGCATTACAGGCGATTTTCATGTCACTGAGTATGTGCAGTCGGGTTGCGGATATTACCTGACGCCCTTAAGCATTCAGTAGGGCTGTGGAGATTCCTTTCCTCCGGCAGGATGAAAAATGAGTTAATATTAGCTCTTGAGCTAAGTTATCTTTTGGGCTAATATAGATGGACTTAATCAGGGAGCAGATTGAATGTTTACCGTCATTTTTCATGATGAGGCTGAAAAAGAATTCGTTGCTCTGCCTGCTACAATTCGTGCCAAGATGTCGCGCATACTCGCAAAGCTGGAAGCCAACCCCCGTCAGCTACGCGAGCCTGATACTAAACCCTTGGGCAATGGATTGTTTGAAGTCCGGACAATGGGCACCGATATCGCACGAGGATTGTGGGTATATCAAAGCGGTGAGCGTATTTTTTTGTTGAGAATTTTCATTAAAAAATCGCCTAAAACCCCACCGACAGAGATAGAGCTGGCATTTCGTAGACTTGTGGAGATGCAGAATGAAATACAAAACACTTAGTCAGGTACATACTGAAGCGATGATTGATCCTGAATATCGTGCAGCATACGAGGCAGAAGAAGCCTCAGAGCAGCTTCGGGAGACATTAGCCTCATGGCGAAAAGAAGCCGGGTTGACGTCGGCACAGGTTGCAGAACGAATGGGTATTAAAGCGCCCACTATCTCTCGCATGGAGAAGAACGCCTCCCGGATGAGTATCGATACGCTGGTACGTTATGCCAGAGCCTGTGGCGTACATTTTAAAATCCAGCAAATTTAAAAATGAAGGGCTGGAGGATTTTTTCCGGCCACAATAAAAGGCTGCGCGCCTGCGGCGCAGGGTAATACCTGCTACGCTACGCGCTGCCCGTATTACTCCGCCGCGTGGTTGTCTTATCATTATTATTGATTCCGGGCTGTTATTTATCATCCGATATCCTGCTGTTTGTATTTTTCAGTACTTATCTGTTGTACTGAAGATAATAAATATCAGTCCGGGCGTCGTCCCTGACGGGACACGGCTGTCGTGAACGGAGCCGGAAAACCGTCTCACGCCGGTTTTCCGTTCCGGATTGTGTGCATTCTCCCGGA
Organism: Salmonella enterica subsp. houtenae serovar Houten; assembly: GCA_900478215.1. Classification (NCBI taxonomy): domain Bacteria; kingdom Pseudomonadati; phylum Pseudomonadota; class Gammaproteobacteria; order Enterobacterales; family Enterobacteriaceae; genus Salmonella; species Salmonella enterica. The sequence continues at coordinate 2,988,993 of LS483478.1, read as the reverse complement.
GTGTATATTGCCCGATTTCATCAATTCGCGGAGGGCTGCTTTTAGCATCAGCCAGGAATAAATAAAAGGGTATATAAACGCTGCGCGCCCCTTTATTTATTCCTGTCAGTTGCTCATTGCCCTTTGCCGCTCAGTGATGAAGTCGGACGATTTAATAAACCGATAAGGAGAGAACCAGAATGCATGCCATTAACGTCAAAACCGCCACTCGTGAGTCAGCCGAACAATTTATAACAGATAAATTCCAGCGCTATTGTGTAACTGATGGTGATGAACGACTTGATTTCATCCCTGCCCTCTTTTTCACACCATCTGCTGACAATATGATCGCCAGCTGGTTACGGCAGCATTCAGATTATGATGGCGGTTTCTGGAGTTACTGGATCATTCCGCAGGGTGTCGGTGGAAATGTCGCACCGAACAGAATTATCTTCACCACAACTCAAACCGGGTATATCACACCAGCAGGTGAACAACGTTATAACATGTCTATCCCCGGTAATTATTTTGAATCAGAAGTCAGTGCAGATGCTGCCGGAATTATTGCAACGTTGATGATAATGAACTGGCTGTCCTGGCAGGCGGCGGATATGGGGGATAAATATGCGAAAGTCTGTAAACATCTTGTCGCCCGTCAGGATGCCCTGAAGGATTATGTCAGCCTTATTCAACATCCGGAGCGTGGATTGATATAGCGGGCTATCGATTAAAACAGATGCGTCACTCTGGTGGCGCATTTTTTTGTCTATGGAAAACCCCCAGCTAGGCTGGGGGTTCCGTAAAGCTTTCAGCTTTGAGTCGGTTATCAAAACCCCTTTTGATTTGTTAAAACACCTTGCGGTCTGGCAACTGCAAAAGTTCAACAAGAAATCAAAAGGGGGTCCCGATGGGGGACGAAAAGAGCTTAGCGCACACCCGATGGAACTGTAAATATCATATAGTTTTTGCCCCGAAGTACCGAAGGCAGACGTTCTACGGAGAGAAGCGTAGAGCAGTAGGCAGCATATTAAGAAAGTTGTGTGAGTGGAAAAATGTACGAATTCTGGAAGCAGAATGCTGTACAGATCATATCCACATGCTTCTGGAGATCCCGCCGAAGATGAGTGTGTCGAGCTTCATGGGATATCTGAAGGGTAAAAGTAGCCTGATGCTTTATGAGCAGTTTGGGGATTTGAAATTCAAATACAGGAACAGGGAGTTCTGGTGCCGCGGATACTACGTTGATACGGTGGGTAAGAACACAGCGAAGATACAGGAATACATAAAGCACCAGCTTGAAGAGGATAAAATGGGAGAGCAGTTATCGATCCCTTATCCGGGTAGCCCGTTTACGGGGTTTGACGCTCAACGGAACGGTTTCACACGTTAAGCCTATTTTGTTCGATAAATCAAAATATTATGGACAGTGAAAAATGCGCGGAAAATGGTGTCTTTTTAATCGGAAAATGGCATTTAACGGACACCAGTGCACACTAATCGATTTTTCAGACAGCCTTTCTCGCCTGGCGTGAGTTTTCGTTCGACTGAACATCAGCCCCCCTATAAAAAGGCTCCGTATTCTGTCCTGTAGTGCGCCAGGCCTAATAACGCCTCCCGTTTAATTCCGGCCCGGTCGTACATCAGTTCTGTTCATTTATGGGATCGCGACTTTTTCGTTGTAATGCTTCAAGAGCGATTTTTTGTTCTGCGGTCAACTCAACATTCATAGCCATCAGCATGCTCCTGATTATTTTTGAAACCAAGCATCTTCATTGATCATGGGTATACATCGTTGTTATCCAGCTATACATCATAACAGGTCAATTAAATCCACTCAGAAATAAAGTCAGGGTATGCATAAAATCTATCGCCCATAATCTTATCCAGTAACACCATGATTAGTAAGAACTAATCAGTCTGTGCAAAAACAGGTCACCGCTATCCTGTTTTTGCACATCAAAACATTTTTTCAGGATTATTCTGGAAAAAAAAAGGAGATATTATGGATTTCTTGATTAATAAAAAATTAAAAATTTTCATAACACTGATGGAAACAGGTTCCTTCAGTATCGCAACATCAGTACTGTATATCACCCGAACCCCGCTGAGCAGGGTTATTTCAGACCTGGAAAGAGAGCTGAAACAAAGACTCTTTATACGGAAGAATGGCACTCTTATCCCAACCGAATTTGCACAAACTATTTATCGAAAAGTAAAATCCCATTATATTTTCTTACATGCACTGGAGCAGGAAATCGGACCCACGGGTAAAACGAAACAACTAGAAATAATATTTGACGAAATTTATCCGGAAAGTTTAAAAAATCTGATCATTTCAGCACTGACCATTTCCGGCCAGAAAACAAATATAATGGGGAGAGCCGTTAACAGCCAAATAATAGAAGAACTGTGTCAGACAAACAACTGCATTGTTATTTCTGCCAGAAATTATTTTCATCGGGAATCGCTTGTCTGCCGGACATCAGTGGAGGGTGGGGTCATGTTATTTATTCCTAAAAAATTCTTTCTCTGCGGCAAACCTGATATCAACAGGCTGGCCGGAACACCTGTACTTCTTCATGAGGGGGCTAAAAATTTTAATCTGGACACCATATACCATTTTTTTGAACAGACACTAGGTATTACCAACCCTGCATTCAGTTTTGATAACGTCGATTTGTTCAGTTCACTGTACCGGTTACAACAAGGGCTGGCGATGTTACTCATCCCCGTCAGAGTCTGTCGGGCTCTGGGATTATCAACAGAGCACGCACTGCACATCAAAGGCGTAGCGCTCTGTACCTCCTTGTATTACCCGACCAAGAAACGGGAGACACCAGATTATCGTAAAGCTATAAAACTGATACAGCAGGAGCTGAAACAGTCCACCTTCTGACCTTATGCAGCGTAAGGGCCGCAACACCTGTATTCACGGCATTTGCCAGATTCAGATTGTCAGCAATCCCCATCCTCCATAGCGGTAGTTCACCGCGGAGCATGGAGTAAACCGGCTGGTCGCCGTCAATCTGACACAGAATCAGTTTGATGCTCTGGTGGATTACCTAAAACATGGGCATTAACGCGCTGGCTCACGCTACTTTACTGAAGAAACTGAATAACGGTGACTATGACGGCGCAGCGAATGAATTCCTGAAATGGGACCACGCCAGCGGTCAGGTTGTTCCCGGCCTGACCCGACGCCGGAGCGCTGAACGTTGTTTATTCCTGAGTTAATTTGTTGTGCCATCTTTGCACACCGGGAACCGCGATTCCGCACAGCGGAAAAATAGCACATGAATAAACTCAATATAAGCCACTCATTTTCTGGCAATACAAAATAATTCCTCTGCAGACATTATCAGTCTTCAGGATTTCATTCTGTTCATTTTCAGGAGTCATCATTATTGACGCTGTAAGCAGAAAATATACCTAGCCATCGTCAGACGGCCAGTTTTAGGAGATAGTGTATGTTGATACTAAATGGTTTTTCATCTGCCACTTTAGCGCTGATCACTCCCCCTTTCCTGCCAAAAGGGGGCAAGGCGCTGAGTCAGTCAGGCCCTGACGGCCTAGCCAGTATAACGCTGCCTCTGCCCATCAGCGCCGAACGCGGCTTTGCGCCTGCGCTGGCGCTGCACTACAGCAGCGGTGGCGGCAATGGCCCCTTCGGCGTGGGCTGGTCCTGCGCGACAATGAGCATTGCCCGCCGCACCAGCCATGGCGTGCCGCAGTATAACGACAGCGATGAGTTTCTGGGGCCGGACGGAGAAGTGCTGGTTCAAACGCTCAGCACCGGTGATGCCCCCAATCCCGTCACCTGCTTCGCGTACGGTGACGTATCGTTCCCGCAAAGCTACACGGTGACCCGCTATCAGCCCCGCACGGAGAGCAGTTTTTATCGCCTGGAGTACTGGGTGGGCAACAGCAACGGCGATGATTTCTGGCTACTGCATGACAGTAACGGCATCCTGCACCTGCTGGGGAAAACCGCCGCAGCACGCCTCAGCGATCCGCAGGCCGCCTCTCATACGGCGCAATGGCTGGTTGAGGAGTCGGTGACCCCTGCCGGCGAGCATATCTATTACTCCTACCTGGCGGAGAACGGTGACAATGTGGACCTCAGTGGGAACGAGGCCGGACGCGATCGCAGCGCCATGCGCTATCTCAGCAAGGTACAGTATGGCAACGCGAACCCCGCCGCCGATCTGTACCTCTGGACTAGCGCTACACCCGCGGTACAGTGGCTGTTCACCCTGGTGTTTGACTACGGCGAACGTGGCGTAGATCCACAGGTACCGCCTGCATTCACTGCTCAGAACAGCTGGCTCGCCCGCCAGGATCCCTTCTCCCTGTATGACTACGGCTTTGAGATCCGCCTCCATCGCCTGTGCCGCCAAGTCCTGATGTTCCACCACTTTCCTGATGAACTGGGTGAAGCCGATACGCTGGTTTCTCGTCTGCTGCTGGAGTATGACGAAAATCCGATACTGACACAGCTTAGCGCTGCTCGGACGCTGGCCTATGAAGGCGACGGTTATAGAAGAGCTCCTGTCAACAATATGATGCCACCGCCACCGCCACCGCCTCCTCCGATGATGGGAAGTAATTCATCTCGACCAAAATCAAAATGGGCGATTGTAGAGGAATCAAAGCAGATTCAAGCTCTGAGGTACTATTCAGCTCAAGGGTACAGTGTGATTAATAAATATTTACGTGGGGATGATTATCCTGAAACACAGGCAAAAGAAACTCTGCTCTCCAGAGACTATCTTTCCACAAATGAACCCAGTGATGAGGAGTTTAAAAATGCTATGTCAGTTTATATAAATGATATTGCGGAGGGATTAAGTTCACTTCCCGAAACAGATCACAGAGTCGTATACCGGGGCCTGAAGCTTGATAAGCCCGCATTATCGGATGTGCTGAAGGAATACACTACTGTAGGTAATATAATAATAGATAAAGCTTTTATGAGTACATCGCCAGATAAGGCATGGATAAATGACACTATTCTCAACATATACCTAGAAAAAGGACATAAAGGTAGAATACTCGGAGATGTTGCACATTTTAAGGGGGAGGCAGAGATGCTTTTCCCTCCAAATACTAAACTCAAAATCGAAAGCATTGTAAATTGTGGATCCCAAGACTTTGCAAGCCAGCTTAGTAAGCTGAGATTAAGTGATGATGCAACTGCTGACACAAACAGGATAAAAAGAATAATAAACATGAGGGTACTCAACTCATAGATACTAAGAATCTATCCCAGAAGTGGTATGAGCGGCCTAGCTCTATAAGGGGTTATACTCCGGAACCCCAGATTTTTCCGTCACCCTAGGCCCGCAAAGTAGTGCATTTAAACTTTTGCCATTACCCTTCTTTAACTTTCTGCTCGGAACGGACCGAAATATCATTTTTTTCGCCTGATAAAAAATGAGGTTTTCTGGATAACTAATCGTTTTATTAAAAAACTGAGAATTTATATCTAATAATATGGCGATATATCCATATCGCAAAGGAGATTTCCCATGCCCATAAATAGGCCTAATCTAAATCTAAACATCCCTCCTTTGAATATTGTAGCTGCTTATGATGGGGCGGAAATACCATCTACAAATAAGCACCTGAAAAATAATTTCAACTCCTTGCACAACCAAATGCGGAAGATGCCGGTATCCCACTTTAAAGAGGCGCTGGATGTGCCTGACTATTCAGGGATGCGCCAGAGTGGTTTCTTTGCTATGAGCCAAGGTTTTCAGCTGAATAACCATGGTTACGATGTTTTCATCCATGCTCGTCGAGAATCACCTCAGTCTCAGGGCAAATTTGCCGGTGACAAGTTCCACATCAGTGTGCTCAGGGATATGGTGCCACAAGCATTTCAAGCGCTGTCCGGATTGCTGTTTTCAGAGGATAGTCCGATAGATAAGTGGAAAGTGACCGATATGGAGAAGGTCGATCAACAAGCCCGTGTTAGCTTGGGCGCTCAGTTCACGTTGTATATAAAACCAGACCAGGAAAATTCGCAGTACAGTGCGTCGTTTCTCCACAAGACACGGCAATTTATAGAGTGTCTGGAATCCAGACTATCCGAAAATGGGGTTATTTCAGGACAGTGTCCTGAGTCAGACGTTCATCCTGAAAATTGGAAATATCTCAGTTATCGTAATGAACTACGAAGTGGGCGTGATGGTGGTGAAATGCAGAGACAGGCTTTACGTGAGGAACCGTTTTATCGTTTGATGACAGAGTAAGTAGGGGGTTGGGGAGCAACGGAACAGTAAACGCCGTTAAACAGCTATTTTAAATACTCATTAATTTATTAATCAATAAATTACAAATTTTCATTGAAAGCTCCCCCCCTTGCTGACGGATTCCGGCACCGTAAAGGAATAACGCTCATGCATATTGATATGTCCGCACTGTAATGGTGAAAATTACATAAGTAAGAGCGTTTTTTGAAAAAATATTATATTTAATGTTTTATAATATGCATTTTATTGAGGTAGTGTAACTATGAGAGTTTCTGGTAGTGCGTCATCCCAAGATATGATATCACGTATAAATTCAAAAAATATCAATAATAATGATTCAAATGAAGTCAAGAGAATTAAAGATGCGCTTTGTATTGAATCAAAAGAGGGAATTTTGTATCCACAAAATTTGAGTCGAGATAATTTAAAACAAATGGCTAGATATGTAAATAACACATACGTCCATTACTCTGGGAACTGCGTTTTATTATCAGCGTGTTTACATTATAACATACATCACCGACAGGATATATTAAGTTCGAAGAACACTGCCTCTCCTACAGTGGGATTAGACTGCGCCATTGTTGATAAAATCATTTTTGGTCATGAGCTTAACCAGTCATATTGTTTAAATTCCATCGATGAGGTGGAAAAAGAAATATTAAACCGTTATGACATTAAGAGGGAAAGTTCTTTTATCATTAGAGCAGAGAACTATATAGTTCCAATAATTGGCGAATGTGCACATGATTTCAACGCTGTGGTTATCTGTGAATATGATAAAAAACCATATGTACAATTCATTGATTCTTGGAAAACATCCAACATACTTCCTAGCTTACAAGAAATAAAAAAACACTTCCCATCATCAGGGAAATTTTATGTCAGGGCTTATGATGAAAAACACGATTGATAACTTTTTAAATATTCATTTTATGAATGGTAAGTTAATAGAGGACCTTAGCAAGATCCGCCGTAAACCCTCGCCCAATGCGGGCGGGGATATAAGGCGAAAAGCCCGAAGGGCTTTAGGGCAGGCTACTCCGGCGTATTCTGGCTGAGCACGTATGCTTTAAGCGTTTCTATCGTGGCACCACCGGCGCTACAGGCAAAGTAAGAACGAGACCACAGCAGCCCGGTTTTGCTCTGCATCCGCAAGTGGGTATTCTGCTGACGGAGAAGCCGCGACGATACCGACTTTAAATTATTTACCATCACGCTGACCCCCAGTTTTAGCGGATACGCTATCAGCAGATGGACGTGATCTTGTTCACCGTCCATCTCGATAATTTCGCACTCCAACTTTGCCGCAGCCGAACCAAAAGCATCACGTAACTGAGCGATAATCTGCCCGTCAAACTGTAAATAGACCCGTTTTAGTTCCATGCATTTTTTTAGATCCCGGCCAAATAATGGTGCTGTCGGTATTCCTCCGGTGTCATATTGTTCAGTGATTCATGAGGGCGTTCACAGTTATATTCTGACGCCCATCTTTCCGTGATTTCCCGCACTTCATTCAGCGTTCTGAACAGATAAAAATCGAGTATTTCTGTACGGTATGTTCGGTTAAAGCGCTCAATAAAAGCGTTCTGTGTCGGCTTACCCGGCTGGATAAACTCCAGTTTTACTGCATGTTGCTCTGCCCATTCAGCCAGTGCAAGTGAGATAAATTCCGGACCATTATCCATGCGTAGCATGACAGGATAGCCGCGATTTGCCGCGATCCTGTCAAGCACACGAACCACGCGCAGAGCTGGCAGATTCAGATCGATTTCAATCGACAACGCCTCACGGTTAAAGTCATCAACGACATTGAACGTGCGAAAACGACGTCCACAGACCAGGGCATCATGCATAAAGTCGACAGACCAGCTCTGGTTCAGCGCTTCCGGAGTGGCGAGTGGCGAGGGATTACGCACCGGCAACCGCTGTTTGCCTTTACGACGAAAATTCAGCTTCAGCAGACAATAAATACGATGGATCCTTTTGTGATTCCACGGGTATCCTTGCCGCCGCAAAACCTGGAAAAGTTTTGGAAAACCGTATCGTGGGTATCGCTCTGCCACTGCCTGCAACGCGACAATAACAGGTTCGTCACGCGTGGTATCCGGACGGTAATGGTAAACCGTTCTGCTCAGGTTCAGACTCCGGCAGGCCTGACGGATACTGAGTCCAAATGTCGTTATCAGATGAGTGACCAGCTCACGCTTAAAGGCTGGTTTTAAAGCTTTTTTTCAATAACGTCTTTCAGCGCCCGGTTCTCAAGGCTCAGGTCGGCAAACATCTGTTTGAGACGCCGGTTCTCGTCCTCAAGGTCCTTGATCTTTTTAATATCAGAAACCTCCATGCCGCCGTATCTGGACTTCCAGTTAATGGGATGGACTACCTCCTCCCGCTGCGGTTAACTGTACGAAATGTGCTCACCAGGAGAATCACCATGAATATCGTATTTCTGGGTATTGATCTGGCTAAAAATGTTTTTCAGCTCTGCGGGTTAAACCAGGCCGGCAAACCGGTTTATACGAAACGCACTGGCCGAAAAGAATTGCTCCAGACGCTGGCAAATATTCCTGCATGTCTGATTGGGATCGAAGCGTCCACCGGGGCATTTTACTGGCAGCGTGAGTTTGAGAAACTGGGGCACAAAGTAAAGGTCATCAGTCCTCAGTATGTAAAACCCTTTGTCCGCGGGCAAAAAAATGATGGTAATGATGCACAGGCCATCGCAGTGGCTCTGATGCAACCGACAATGCAGTTCGTGCCGCCAAAAAGCCCCGAACAGCAGGATATCCAGGCTTTACACCGGGCAAGGCAGCGTATTGTCAATCACCGCACTGCTACAGTCTGTCAAATAAGAGGGCTGTTACTTGACCGGGGGATCCCCATTGGCAGTGCTGTCTCCAGAGCTCGCCGTGCTATTCCTCTTATCCTTGAAGATGCAGAAAACGGTCTAAGTTCCCGTATGCGCAGAACAATTGCCGAACTCTATGATCTCTTTAACGATCTCGAGCGTCGGATCCATTTTTTTGATAAGGAAATTGAAACAGTATTCAGGCAATCAGAAGCCTGTCAGCGTATCGCCAAAGTTAAAGGCATTGGTCCTAAAACGGCCACGGCCGTTGTTGCTGCTATTGGCAAAGGAACTGAATTTAAGAATGGTCGCCACTTTGCTGCATGGCTGGGTCTGGTTCCACGCCAGCATTCGAGTGGCGACAGGCAGGTGCTGATGAATATGACGAAAAAAGGCGACAAGCATCTGCGGACACTTTTTATTCATGGTGCCCGCGCTGTCGTCAGGGTTGCCACGAATAACAATGATGGTCATATGAATCAGTGGGTTAACCAGTTAAAGGAACGGCGCGGATTTAATAAAACGACCGTGGCGGTCGCTAACAAAAACGCGAGAATAATCTGGTCGATGCTGAGAAATGATACCGAGTATCAGGTAGTGTGAAATTAATCCCCTGCCAGCAAAAGTTGCAGCGTACTGAGAAATGATGACAGGTTGCACCTGCACAATCGGAACCTGATTTTTATACTGGCCTCAGAGGCCGTCCAGTTGTTGAGGCGATTGTGTGCGGATTACCCATTTGGGCACAGATTTTCCTGATGCCGGATAGATGTAAGCAACAACCCAAAACCAGATTCAGTACTTGCAAAACGGAGGTAGTCCATAGATGTAGTAGGTGGCTTCAGAGATACCAGCCTCCCGGCAGACATCTTTAACGGTTCGTCCGGCTTCAACCGACTTAATCACAGCGATGATCTGATTCTCAGTAAAACGGGCTTTACGCATCGCGATCTCCTTCGTTGGAAGATTGATTATGCCGGATGATCTCTAAATATGAATGGCACGATTATGCGGGATACTTACAAAACAGCTTGCAGCGGTATTTTGTCGTAAAGATTAAATGCACAACCAGCTTACTTACACTATGCCGTTTACGAAGAAAGCCTTCCAGTGATTCGTGGTGATTACTCAATTGAATTTTTCACTTAACATGTTAAAATAAATACAATATATTAATGAGCGCTGAATATGTTAAGAGCCACGAAAGTACGCATATATCCGACACCGGAACAGGCGGAGCACTTTAACGCCCAGTTCGGTGCAGTCCGTTTTGTGTACAGCAAATCTCTGCATATCAAGAAACACGCTTATCAACGACACGGCGTAAGGTTAAACCCGCGTAAAGACATTAAACCGCTTCTGGCTGTAGCGAAAAAATTCCGTAAATACGCATGGCTAAAGGAATATGACTCTATTGCGTTGCAACAGGCGGTGATCAATCTCGATGTTGCCTTTTCCAACTTCTTCAATCCGAAGCTAAAAGCCCGCTTCCCTAATGTTCAAGCGCAAACACGGCAAGCTGTTGGGGTGAAAGTGCTGGATGGTGCGGTCAGAATCCCGAAAATCCCGGCGATTGAAGCACAATTGCATCGTGAAATTACTGGCACGTTAAAAAGCATCACAATAACCCGCAGCGCAACGGGGAAATATTACGCAGCGCTACTCTGTGATGATGGAATCGAAGCGCCAGAGAAGCCAACATTGGTAAGCACAATCACCGGTCTGGACATGGGGTGATCCCACTACGCCATAAAATCGGATGGCGATAAAGTTGCTAACCCACGTCACCTTATCAACGCCAGCCGGAATTTACGGCGCAAACAGAAAGCCTTGTCACGCAAGAAAAAAGGTAGTGCAAATCTCCGGAAAGCCCGCATACATCTTGCTGGCGTACACGAACGGGTAGCCAATGCCCGTGCTGATTTTCAGCATAAACTCTCACGTACAATTGTTGACGAAAACCAAGCGGTAATTGTAGAGACGCTGAAATCAGCAAACATGATGAAGAACCACCATCTGGCACGAGCGATAGGCGATGCCGGATGGAGTGGTTTTATCTCAAAGCTGGAATACAAAGCAGCAGAAAAAGGTGTTCATGTGGTGAAGCTGGATCAATGGTTCGCCAGTTCGAAAACCTGTCACTGCTGTGGTCACAAAATGCCGGAAATGCCGCTGAATAAACGTATCTGGCAATGCCCTGAATGCGGAGTTGAGCATGACCGCGATATCAATGCGGCCATCAATATCCGGCAGAAGGGCATACTGGAATTACAGGCGGCGGGTCTCGTCGTCTCTGCCCATGGAGGCCAGCGTAAATCCGTCACACAGACGGTTGCGGCCTGAGAAGTGGGAAGCTTCGCCGTTTACGGCGGGGAGCAGTCCACTGAGGTGTCTGTTAAATCTGTGGCGATTCATGACTTGCTACCACTTCCATTTGTGACGACTGAATACTAACAATGAACTTATTTAACATGTAAATATTTATAAGTGTAAAATTGTGTTTTTTGACATAAATCAAACCATATTAATATAAAATAAATTGATTCTTTAAAAAATAATGTGGCTATTTTAAAAAATGTTTTATTTTCAAGGTGTAATAAAGTAATTATGCATTATTTTTCTGACTTATTAATTTACATCTGTTTACTTGTTGTTTTTACTTTTAGGTATCTTTAATGTAAATATCAGTCTTTAATTACTTTCGGTAGTTAACTAAATCGATTAAAAGGTAGTCATATGAAAACAATAGATAATGATATTTTGTTCATGGTATCTGGTACCGGAAGTAATGGGGGAAATAATGGTGGAGGGCATGGTACTAATCACTCCAGTTCCCATAATGGTACTGGCTCATCTCATGGAGGCTCTGGGAACGGAGGGCATAATAGTCTGGGACATGCCGCTGGATCCACGATTGGGGGATTTGCGGGAGGCTTGATTGGAGGTGAATTAGGTGGAGGGCTTGGTGCAGCTGTAGGTAATCGTGTTGGTAGTGAAATTGGCGGAAGGATTGGTGAGCACATGCACGAAGCACCAAGTGTTTCGCATACACCTGCAGGGATCGGAACCGGAAATCACTGGTGACACTATGGAAAAAGTAAATGAGATAGAAGCAGTAAAATTGATACTAAAATCTATTTTTCCAGTTTGTTTTAAACTATTATGTATTTTTATAGTTATGTACGTATCAAAAAACATCTTGCCTATATATATTCATAATCAAATAGTTATTGATATTGTTTCGTTTTTGTTAATGGCTATAGTTGGGTTCTTCTTATTCAAAAAACGCAAGTCCGGGTAACGATATTTGTTTGAAAAGTCGCAGGGATTGTCTCGTAATGGTCGTGTCATGCAATTTAAGCACTCCTCCATGTCTGATAACTTTGCGGCTTTTTTTATGTCTGTGACGCGGCATAAACACATCCGTATAATGGTCGGGTGGAGAAGCGTAATGCAATATTCATAAGGGGCGAAAACAGACTTGTTCTGAGCTTGTTAACAAGGACAACAATAATACTTTATCTAAACTTGACTTTGCATAAAACTGTCTTGTACGCTTCTGAGTATGGAGAGTTGTACTTGTATAAAATGCATGTCGAATCCTCAGCGCCTGAACCAACCGGTCAGCAACCAAACAAGGACCGGAAGTGCAACAATGAATACCAGCAATGAGGTCAGTTCAATCCAGGACATTTTTATCTTCGCGAAAAAACACTAACGGAATAATATGTGAAACACCCCTTAAATATCGATATCTTGTCAGTTATCGGGGCTTTTTATAACTCACTGTTTATTGATGTTTGTCTGAAGTTATTACATTTATGGGGATGTTCAATCCATTGGATATTAATGTCCGGGTGATGTGTATAAATTTTTTTGCTATTGCATAGGCGCAGTAATTGAGTGAATCAAAAGCATCCTCACCACTTGAGTGCATATATAAAGACAGAGCATTGTTGTTAATAGCGTAATGTAGCCATACTCCACTGTAGTGCCAGCATGTGATATTTTTATAATCGACGGTAACTGTTCCCTGTTTTTTATCATGCAGCCATTGAGTCAGTGTTTCCTCTGCAGTCAGATTTGTATCTGAAGTGACAACGGCTTCCAGAAGGACATCATTCCAGTGTGTGTGTCTCCTGTACTCCCAACTGTGACTGATTTTATAATATCCAGGCATTTCTGTTCTCCTGATAGTGATACAGCGTGCTTTTTTACTTATTGCTTATAAAAAAATCCCGCTCAAAAAAGTAAGCGGGCAGTAAATACTGAAGGTAAAGGGACCTCGTTCCTGCAGTTACACGGGTAAACCAACCCATCAGTAGAAATCTGCAAGAAACTGACTGATGGAGACCGTGTAACACCTTACAATTTATATGTCATTACTGTCTGGGATGAGCAGATAATTCTTAAAATAATAAACCTGGTAAATTATCCTGTTATGTTATTGTGGTTGCGGTGAATCCCCCTGTGCGGTGGGGTGTAATTGGTTATCAATGGAAATAGCTGTTTATTTGTCACGCGAGTCATGGTATAGCCAGCCAAAGGCTCACCGGGAGGCACCCGGCACTGCAACAATCAACCGCCACTGGCTCATCTGGACAGAGTAGTAGACCTCTAAGCTGTAGGTACGGGGCTCAACTCGCCGATGGCGGACCATATACCCTGTGTAGCTCCGCTGGTCACGCGGCGGCGGCGGCGGTGGCCCATCGTTACAGGGCATATATACCATGCAGAAAAAAACCGCCGAAGGGACGAGGCGGGCAGTAAATACTGAATCTGATTAAGAAAGAAAATATATCATCGCTTTTAGCAAGAACCGCACAATTGACAGGAGCGTGATCGTGCAGTTTTCTAACCTTGCCTGATTTTTATAGTTAAGTTAAACAGATAAATCCTAATAACCCATGTAAATTACAATGTTATTATGCAGATGTTGCAGTGAATCCCGTTAGCGCGGGGTGAAACTGATCATATACTTTTGTTAACCAATATCGCAGCAGACACCATCGCGGATCATGGCCGATCAACCAAAGCCCTTCCGGGTAGCGACCGGCACTGCAATACTCACTCATTATTTAAATCAAAGGCTACTTCGGTAGCCTTTTCTTTTTCCACTCGCCCGATACCGGGGTAATCAGTCTCCTGGACAGGGGGAGGTCATGAAAATGCACTTTGATCCTCATTCGTGGGACAGTTGGATCGAACTTTTTTAAAGCTAGTGACGGAGCGATGTTCCAGTCGGCAGTGTGGTAATAGCTATCGTTGTTGCGCTTCTTCGCATGGTCTATAACGGCAGGAGCTGGAAATAAACGCTGTTTGAAGGGGTGTTGTGTGGTTCCCTGACTTTGATGACAGTTTCTGCGCTGGATGACTTTGATGTGCCGAAAAGTCTGACAATAGCCATTGGCGGCACTATTGGATTTATCGGCGTGAAGAAAATTAGCACCATCATTTCAACGTATTTCAGTAACCGCTTTGGCGGTGGCAATCCATCCCCCACAGGTTTAATCATGAATAAGTCACAATTTCAGCAGGCGGCTGGTATAAGCGCCGGGTTAACTGTACGCTGATATCCACATATTACTGCGGCAATGAGCGAATTCGGTATTACTGTACCACTGGATCAGGCCATGTTTATTGCGCAAGCCGGGCATGAAAGCTCTGGTTTTACAAGGCTGGTGGAGAACTTCAACTACAGTATCGCCGGGCTGACCGGGTTCATCCGCGCCGGGAGAATCCCTCCAGACCAGGCCAGCACTCTTGGACGCAAAGCCTGTGAGAAGGCGCTTCCACTGGAGCGACAGCGTGCAATCGCTAATCTGGTATACAGTAAGCGAATGGGTAATAACGGGCCTGGGGATGGCTGGAATTACTGCGGGCGCGGCCTTATCCAGATCACTGGCCTGAACAAATACCGCGATTGTGGTAATGGGCTAAGAACTGAGCTCGTTGCTCATCCGGATCTACTGGCACAGGATACGTATGCTGCCCGTAGCGCAGCGTGGTTCTTCGCAATTAAAGGATGTCTGAAATACTCCGACGATCTGGTACGCGTTACGCAGACTATCAACGCAGGGCAGAACGGCATCTGTGACAGGCGGGCACGTTTTGAAAAAGCAAAATCGGTGCTGGTATGAATCTGTTACTTGCATTGCTGAAAAGATACTGGTTGCAACTGGTGTTTATTTTGCTGATGGCAGGCGCATTTATCGTCGGTAATGTCTGGAGTGACAGGGGCTGGCAAAAGAAATGGGCGGAACGTGACAGTACTGAGTCCTCTCAGGAGGTCAACACCCAGACCGCCGCCCGTATTATTGAACAGGGCCACATTATTGCTCGTGATGAGGCTGTAAAAGATGCACAAGCATAAGCCGCTACATCTGCTGCAACTGCTGCTGGTCTGTCCGCCATTGTTAAGCAGCTGCGCACCGAAGCAACAAAACTTGCCACTCGCCTGGACGCCGCAGCTCTTGCCGCTTCCGTCAGAAGCAAAACAGCCGGAGCTGACGCCGCAATGCCTGGAAGTATTGTAGAAGAAGCTCGATACAGTGAAGCGATAAACACGCTGTCAAACGGGAATATGACGCAGTGATCGAGCTGGTGGAGGCGCAGGAAGGGTACAGCATTCTCCAGGACAGCGTTATTGCCGCCTTTACCCGTCCTCTCTACCGGCGATGGCTGGCCGCCGCGGTGACTTCCGGTTCCATCAGGCGTTTCGCAAAGTATGTCGCGGCCTTCTGGAAAATGGTCAGTTCCTCATCCCGTTCTGTCAGTTGACGCTTCAGACGGGCGCTCTCAGCGGATATCACCTGTTCGCGTTCAGAAGAAGAGAGCTGATTTTGTTGTTTGCTTCGCCAGTGATAGAGCTGTGATTCATACAGGTTAAGTTCGCGGGCGGCAGCCACACCAATACGTTCAGCCAGTTTCAGGGCTTCGTGGCGAAATTCAGGTGTGTGCTGCTCGCGTGGTTTTTAGTGGTTGATGCTGGTTTTGTCATGTGAGTCACCTCTGGTTGAGGGTCTACTCACTTGGTCGCGTGTCCACTATTGCTGGGTAAGATCGTTGCTCCTGGTATATTAACAAAAAGATTTTCCGGTAAAAAATGGGTCAGCCCAGCGTAGCTTGTACTCCCATTCCGGTCTGAGGGCACCGATAGAAAAAATAAACTTCTTATTTTTTGCCTGGCAATAACTCTTTGCATTATTAACATTAAGCCACATGAGTATACTTCCGGGGCTAAGATTCATACATTCTTTTCTTACACCACCGTTTGGAACATCAAAATATACATTAAGGCGGCTCTCTGCTTTTAACACAATATCAAAAGCGCATGGTGCGTTTTCAACGTAGAGCACACAACCGTACAGGAGGTGGCGAAGATGGGAAAAAAAGTCGATCAGGTTGCCTGACGGGTAACACGGGAGAGTGTCACCAAACCGTGAGCGGAATAACGACTGGTAAATCTGCGCCAGTTCATCACCTGAGAAATGATCCAGACTTTTGACGCTTCCACCATTCCGGAGAAATTTTTGGTATTCGTTACGACGGTTTTTCCCAAATTTAGAAGAAAAAGTGTCTTTTATCAGACAGTTCTGTTTCTTTCTGGCGAGACGCCATGTAGCATTAATAATTTGTGACCTGTGGTATACAGAAAGCTTATTAGTACGTTCAGGAAGGAAGCATCGTAGTTCAGGGTCAAGAGGAATAAGTACCTCATCAGATGAAAGCGGAAATGTTCTGCGCATCAGTATTCCAATGTTTTGGTTGTTACATACAAAATATGCCCCTTTAATCTCGCCATATTTTTTGTAGTGAAAAAATGAAAACTTCCAGTTATGGTGTTTCATGAAATATTCCACGACATCAGGATGCATGTTAACGCTACCACCATATTGTTCGAAGGTATCTCTGTAGGTGGAAAAAGAGGATGTTTCCCAGTGGGTAAATGTTCGTTTTACATATTGAATATTCAAAAAATAACTCCTGTATTTTAAAATGAAAAATAATACTGTAGTTATGATAAGTGATATAGTAATGGAACGATGTGGTGCATTAGGAATTGGCTGAAAAAGTTGTCAGATAACGTTAACTGGATTATAACTTGGTATTTTTTTATAATTTCATGAGCAATATTAAAAGATGGTATAAAAATATACCTAAAATTATAATTAATGCCAGATAAAGAATAATCAGCAGGCCTGTTGATGTCACGGGTTTCTGTCTCCTGATAGAGTAAGGTAGAACAAGCGTTTCCATTGTTATAATAAGAAGCGTATCCTGATTATTGTGGTATTGCTGCTCAGTTTATCAGAGAATATCAAAGCTTATAAGGCATTGTTATTTAAGTATTGTAATTGTAATTTCAATGTGAATAATTGCACATAGTGAATAGTTGCTTCTTTTTTGTTCTATTGCTTGTGACATTATGTTCGTTTATATAAATAGCGTGATAATGAATGGTTGGTCATAATGATCAGAAGAGCCGATTAGTGTAGATAGATTGCATTAAAGGGAGCGGATAAAGACCGCCTTGGGCGGTGTCTTACTAATGGATATCTCAGACTGACTATTCCTGGATGAATGTACGGAAATGGAGGCGTCTTATTGTGTACCTGACGGTATGGTTGTTTGGTTTGGACAGGAGGGGATATTCAGAGCAGAACAGAATGTAATGGAATAAGTCGGTTCACAAAAAAGAACCCGCCAATGGGCGGGCATAAAATCGAACACCTTCATGGCGTACTATCTATGTAGTACATCATGAAGTAACATAGCGTGATTATTCAGTGTTGGGCAACTCGGTTAAATCTGCTTAATTATTCGGCTTTTTGGTACAATAATGACGATTATTATATAAGGCATGTTATTGAGATTGTTCTTATTTGCATAGGAGCTGCAATACGGCATTAGTAAGATTTGTTATCCATTATATTTTGTACGGTTAAATGGAGGTTCTATGAAAGAAATAGCATATCAGGAAATGTCGGTTGTCAGTGGAGCAGGCTCTGATGATGTGCTTGTGCCTTTACCGGGCACAGAGGCACCGACTACGGGTGATGCTCCGTTTTTACCTGGCAAGCCTGGATATAAAGAGAATGATATACCTGGGCACGCGGTAGGCGAGATTATTAAATAAGGCGAGGAAAACAGCAACCATACTTTGTACAGTATATGGTTAAAAAGAGTAATGTCACCAAAATATGTGGCATTGCTCTTTAATGATAACCTATTCGATACTGTATTTTTTCGGTTATCAACTCAGGTTCTTTCCAGTTGGGACCATTTTCATGATATTAGTATATTATACTATTTTACATCTCTATGATATTACTAAGCAAATCAGTCTGTTATTTACAGACGTCGTTAAAATTCAGATCACTTCATTCACACAATCGTCCTTCGGCATAATTCCAGGCATCTGAGGGTATATTTTCAGACTTACTGGGTGGGTTACCCGCAGCATCGTATAATGCTCCGGCAGCAGTACCTGCTACTGCTGCTCCAACAGGTCCTGCAAGTCCGGCTTCAAAAGAGCCTCCTGCTATTGCAGCCCTGCTGTAACAGCCTGGACCCAGTTAATGTCGCCAGCTCCGGAGACACAGGACAGAACACTTGTACTTACTTCAATCACAGTAATTGCTTTTATTTAAAAATGAGAAAATAAACATGAGCAGAATAGAGACAAATGCTGTTAATAGCGTCTGGTAAAAGGTACTTAATTCAAGGCGTCTTGTAAAATAGCCTGTGATGCCACCTGCTGGAAATATAATAAAAAAATTTGCCATAATCTGAAACGTATCAATATATCCCTCTCTTATGAGTGAGAATAAAAATCATTATTATTTGTGGTGTGGTAGAATGTATCTGGCAAAGAATTTTTCCTCACCTGAAAATGGCCGGTAAAAAGTGGCATGAATATTTAATCTGAAACCAGCCACATATCAGTCTCTTCAAACATGTCCTCCAGTAGACGGTTCAGCTTTTCCCAATCGCTTTTGCTGGCATTGCTATTCAGGCTACTCGCCTGCATCAGTTTCACCCTCACATCTGCATCGGGAAAGCTCCGGTGTACCCGCATGGTCAGCTCGTTAAGAATGATGTTTCTTGCGCCGGGCAACCCTTCAACGTTTCTCTTGTCATAAACCAGTTCAACGAACAAATAAATCTTGTATGCTGGATAACTATACAGTTATTTTTATCTCGTTGTTTGTACCGTTTCAATGTTAAAAAGAGAAATGTCTGGGGCGCTATTGGGATAAAAAGGGGGCTTTTGGGGCAAAAAGAACGTATAAAATTCGGTAAATTTCATATAGTAACGAAATGAAACCTTCGTAAGTCGCTGAAAAACCATATGCTCTTGGACGATCTTTAGTGATTTTAAAAATTACACAATCACGTCCTTTCAATAATAGCGTATCAGCTTGATAATGCGTTTGAGATCGTGTGCTTAGCTAACTCGGGAGATTCACTATGCAGTTTTCAACTACCCCAACGCTGGAAGGACAAAGCATCGTAGAGTATTGCGGTGTGGTCACGGGCGAAGCCATTTTAGGCGCTAATATCTTCCGCGATTTTTTCGCCGGCATTCGGGATATCGTCGGCGGACGTTCCGGCGCGTATGAGAAAGAGCTGCGTAAAGCGCGTGAAATCGCTTTTCAGGAACTTGGCGAGCAGGCTAAAGCGTTGGGCGCCGATGCGGTTGTGGGCATCGATATTGATTACGAAACCGTCGGCAAGGATAGCAGTATGCTGATGGTCAGCGTCAGCGGAACGGCGGTGAAAACGCGTCGATGAGAGCGCTATTGTGGCTGGTCGGTCTCGCGTTGCTCTTAACGGGCTGCGCGAGCGAAAAAGGGATTATCGACAAAAACGGATATCAGCTTGATACCCGTCATCGGGCACAGGCGGCCTATCCGCGTATTAACGTTCTGGTGATTCACTATACGGCGGAAAATTTTGCCGTTTCGCTGGCGACGTTAACGGGGCGCAATGTCAGCTCGCATTACCTGATTCCCGCGATCCCGCCATTATATAACGGCAAGCCGCGCATCTGGCAACTGGTGCCGGAACAGGAGCTGGCCTGGCATGCGGGCGTCAGTTTCTGGCGAGGCGCCACGCGTCTCAATGATACGTCTGTTGGCATTGAGCTGGAAAATCGCGGCTGGCGAATGTCCGGCGGGGTGAAATCTTTCGCGCCGTTTGAATCTGCGCAAATTCAGGCATTGATTCCGTTAGCGAAGGACATTATCGCGCGCTATGACATTAAGCCGCAGAATGTGGTGGCTCATGCGGATATCGCGCCGCAGCGTAAAGATGATCCCGGCCCGCGCTTCCCGTGGCGCGAATTGGCGGCGCAGGGGATTGGCGCCTGGCCTGATGCCCAGCGTGTGGCGTTTTATCTGGCCGGACGCGCGCCGTATACGCCAGTCGATACCGCAACGGTGCTTGCGTTACTCTCGCGCTATGGCTATGAAGTCAAAGCCGATATGACGGCGCGCGAGCAGCAGCGGGTGATTATGGCGTTCCAGATGCACTTCCGTCCGGCGCAATGGAACGGCATTGCGGATGCCGAAACGCAGGCGA
Organism: Salmonella enterica subsp. houtenae serovar Houten; assembly: GCA_900478215.1. Taxonomy (NCBI): domain Bacteria; kingdom Pseudomonadati; phylum Pseudomonadota; class Gammaproteobacteria; order Enterobacterales; family Enterobacteriaceae; genus Salmonella; species Salmonella enterica. The sequence goes on along the minus strand of LS483478.1, from coordinate 2,968,323 downwards.
TTGCCGAAGCATTACTGGAGAAGTACGGCCAGGATTAACGCGGTAAATTTCCGTGATCGCGCAGCCAGGCGGCGGTGCGCTCAATGCCTTCGTCCAGCGTGACGATGGGCTGGTAGCCCAGCTCGTCCTGCGCGCGAGTCGTATCGAGCGTAAAGTCAAAATTCAGTTTCGACACGCCGTAATGCGTTAGCGGGGGCTCTTTGGCAGATTTTTTGCCGAAGCGCTCCATACTGCGGGCGATCATATCCAGCATCGGGTAAGGCACAGAGCGAATGCGGCAGTCGATCGTCAGTTCATCAATTAACTTTTGTACGATGCTGCGTAAGGTGCGGTTTTCGCCGTTAGTGATGTTATAAGCGCGGCCAGAAGGCAGATGCTCGCAGCCCGGCTGGCTGGCCAGCCACATGGCGTGGATCGCATTTTCATAATAGGTCATATCGACCAGCGCGCTGCCCCCGTGCGGTAATAAGACGCTACCGTAATGGTGCATCATATGCGCCAGACGTGGGATAAATACTTTATCGTGAGGGCCAAACAGGCTTTGCGGACGCAATACCGTAAAACGTGTTTGCGGATTGGCCTGCGCCAGCAGATTAATCACCTCTTCGCCGGCGGCTTTACTGCGGGCGAACTCATTGGCAAAGCGATGTGGACGGAAATCTTCTTTGATATCACGGTGATGGTGGTAATCAAAATAGAGCGAGGGAGAGGAGATATGAATAAAATTACGCACCCCCCGGGCGACCGCCCATTCTCCCAGACGGCGGGTGGCGCGAACATTCGCCAGATCGAAAGCGTGTTGGGTTCCCCAGGGCGAGGTAAAGCTGGAGCAGTGCCATAACGTGTCGATCCCGGCGAGCATTACTTTCGCCTGCGAGGAGACCAGTTCGGTTAAATCCGCATGGACGAACTCCGCACCCATTTTTTCAAGCAGCTTGCCCATCGCTTCATTGCGACCCGTCGCTCTGACGCTGATGCCCTTATTGCGCAAAAATTCAACCGCGTTTCGACCTAAGCCGCTGGTGGCGCCGGTAACCAGTACCTTCATATCAATCCACTGTGTTTAATAAACCGTCGTGCGCATTCTTCCGTGAATTACGTCTGTATGCAATGGGAAACATGAAAGAATACAGCAAGTTTTTCTCATTTTTCTGTGATTTGTTCTGCAAGTCTGGCAATACGCTTTGCCATTCCGCGGAAAATAAACAGGTGCGCCGGGATCATCAGTAGCCAGTAAATCAGGCCCGGCATACCGTGTGGATGCCACCAGGCGCGCACGTCAATTTCGCGATAGCGGCCTTTATCGTGCAGCGTGAAACTGAGCCGCCCCAGACCCGGCGCTTTCATGCCAAACAAGAGCGTGAGCTGTTTTTCGGGTTCGACAATAATCACTTTCCAGCTATCTACCGTATCGCCAGGCTTGAGTAAGGTATGCGACGGGCGGCCTTTCGCCAGTTTATGCCCCATCAGACGGTCCATCGCGGCGCGCGTCTTCCACAATATATTGCCGAAAAAATAGCCCTCTTTGCCACCCAGCCGGTTTACGACCTGCCACAGCGCCGATAGGCTGGCCGGGGTCTGTGCGGTAAAGCCCGCCTGCTTTGGAAAATAGCCGTATTCGGGACGCCAGCGGGCGAAGGCCAGCGCGTCATAGCCCCAGTCGCTGGAGTTCACCAGTTTTTCTTCTTCTTTCAGCGTGCGGCGAACGGCGTCGTCAAAGGTGATGAGCGTTTGGGGGATCAACTTTTTTAACGCGGCGTCATCGGCCAGTAAATCGTGCCTTAACCCCTGGATTAACGCTTTTGCGGTCGTTGGCGGTACGGAAGTAATCACATTTAAAAACCAGACCGAAATCCAGCGGGTCGGAAAAGGAACCGGGATCAGCGGACGCCGTTTACCGCTGACTGCCATAAAACGTTCAAACTGCTGCTGATAGCTTAATACCTGCGGCCCGGCGGCTTCCAGAATACGATGCTCGCGCGCAGGGTGGCCCAGTAAGCCGACCAGGTAGTAGAGTAAATTTTCCAGGGCGATGGGCGTAGTGCGCGAACGTACCCAGCGCGGCGGCGTGAGTATTGGCAAGTTGTAAACCATATCGCGCATGACTTCGAAGGCGGCGGAGCCTGCGCCGACGATGATCCCAGCGCGTAATTCCGTCACCGGTACGCCAGCGTCGCGCAGCGTGTCAGCCGTAAGCTGGCGGGCGCGCAGGTGATCGGATTGCTCATGTTCCGACACCTGCAATGAACTGAGGAAAATAATCTGCTTAACCGGCGTCTGGCGCAGCGCGTCGCGTACATTGAGCGCCGCCTGACGCTCATGAGCGATAAAATCGCCGCCTTCGCCCATACCATGTACCAGATAGTAAACGGTATCAATATCGCGAAGCAGCGCGGGTAAATTCTCCGGCCAGTGCAGATCGACCTGATAACAACTGACGTTGGCGAGGCTCTGTTTTTCCAGACGTTCGACGCGCCGCGCCGCCGCGCGCACCTGATGTCCTTGCTGACTTAGCGCAAAGACCAGGTGCTGGCCGATATAGCCGCTGGCGCCGAGAACCAAAATGCGTTGCGGCACGTTGCTCTCCTTAGCGGGCTAAAAAGGCGCGCCAGTGGGTGGCGACATCGGCAAGCTGTTCGCGAGAGACATCCAGATGCGTCACCAGACGCACAATCGGCGCGGCGTTAATCAGGATATTCCGTTCCCGTAAATAGTCGCCAAGCGCGGCGGCCTGTCCTTCGCCAACGCGCACAAACAGCATATTCGTTTCGTGGCGCATCACCTCCGCGCCCGCCTCGCGAAGCTGCTGCGCCAGCCAGGCAGCGTTATCATGATCCTCTTGCAGACGCGCCACGTTATGCTTCAGCGCATACAGTCCGGCCGCGGCCAGAACCCCGGCCTGACGCATTCCGCCGCCGGCCATTTTACGCCAGCGCGTCGCGCGTTTAATGTAGTCGCGGTTGCCGACCAACAGCGAACCGACCGGCGTCCCGAGACCTTTTGACAGGCAGATGGTAAAAGAGTCGCAATACTGCGTAATCTCTTTTAACTCACAGCCGTAGGCGACCACGGCGTTAAAAATTCGGGCGCCGTCAACGTGCAGCGCCAGCCCACGTTCGCGGGTAAACGTCCAGGCGTCTTTCAGATACGCGCGCGGCAGCACTTTCCCGTTATGCGTATTTTCCAGACTGAGCAAGCGCGTGCGCGCGAAGTGGATATCATCCGCTTTAATCTTCGCCGCCACGTTCTCCAGCGGCAGCGTACCGTCCGCGGCGGCATCAATGGGCTGCGGCTGAATGCTGCCGAGTACCGCAGCGCCGCCAGCTTCATAGAGATAATTATGCGCGCCCTGACCGACGATATACTCTTCGCCGCGTTCACAATGGCTAAGCAGAGCGACCAGATTGGCCTGGGTGCCGGTGGGTAAAAAAAGCGCCGCTTCTTTGCCTGAAAGGTCGGCGGCGTAGTGCTGAAGGGCGTTAACGGTAGGGTCATCGCCGTAGACGTCGTCCCCGACCGGGGCGGTCATCATAGCCTCGAGCATGGCGCGGCTCGGTCGGGTAACGGTATCACTGCGTAAATCAATCATGGCACATCCCTGGATTTTAAAAGGTGATGCGCACTGTTTTACCTTAGCCAGTTCGTTTTCGCCAGTTCGATCACTTCATCGCCGCGGCCGCTAATAATGGCGCGTAGCATGTACAGGCTAAATCCTTTAGCTTGTTCCAGTTTGATCTGCGGCGGGATCGCCAGCTCTTCTTTTGCCACGACCACGTCAACCAGTACCGGGCCGTCGATGGAAAACGCGCGCTGTAGCGCACCGTCCACATCCGCGGCTTTTTCCACGCGAATACCGGTAATGCCGCAGGCTTCGGCGATACGCGCGAAATTGGTGTCGTGCAGTTCAGTGCCGTCGGTAAGGTAGCCGCCGGCTTTCATTTCCATCGCCACAAAGCCCAGCACGCTGTTATTAAAGACTATGATTTTTACCGGCAGCTTCATCTGTACCACGGAGAGAAAATCGCCCATCAGCATACTGAAGCCGCCATCACCGCACATCGCGATAACCTGACGGCCATGCGCGGTGGCCTGAGCGCCGAGCGCCTGCGGCATGGCGTTGGCCATTGACCCATGGTTAAACGAGCCCAGCAGGCGGCGCTTGCCGTTCATTTTTAGGTAGCGGGCCGCCCAGACGGTCGGCGTGCCGACATCGCAGGTAAAAATGGCGTCGTCAGCGGCGAAATGGCTAATTTGTTGCGCCAGATACTGCGGGTGGATGGCTTTATCGCTGAGTTTGGCTAAGTCATCAAGCCCTTTACGGGCGTCCCGATAGTGCTCCAGAGCTTTATCGAGGAATTTACGATCGCTTTTCTCTTCCATCAGCGGTAGCAGGGCGCGAAGCGTGGCTTTAATATCGCCCACCAGCGCCATGTCGACTTTGCTGTGTGCGCCAATACTGCCTGGGTTGATGTCAATCTGAATGATTTTGGCATCGCTCGGATAAAAGGCGCGATAGGGAAACTGGGTACCGAGCAGGATGAGCGTATCGGCGTTCATCATGGTGTGGAAGCCAGAAGAGAAGCCAATCAGGCCGGTCATTCCCACATCATAAGGGTTATCGTACTCAACGTGCTCTTTGCCGCGCAGAGCATGAACGATTGGCGCTTTTAGTTTTGCCGCCAACGCGACCAACTCTTCATGCGCGCCCGCGCAGCCGCTACCGCACATCAATGCGATATTGCTGGAGTAGCGCAGCAGTTGCGCCAGTTTTTTCAGCTCTTCCTCCGCCGGCGTGACGACGGGGAGCGGCGCATGATACCAATGGGTGACGGCGTTTTCAGGCGCGGGTTTCAGCGCCACATCGCCCGGAAGTACTACTACGGAGACGCCGCGGTTTAGTACCGCTTTGCGCATGGCGATGGCGAGCACCTGCGGGATCTGCTCCGGGCTGGAAACCAACTCGCAATAGTGGCTGCATTCACGGAACAACTCCTGCGGGTGGGTCTCCTGGAAATAACCGCTGCCGATTTCACTGGACGGAATATGGGCGGCGATCGCCAGAACAGGGACGTGGTTACGGTGGCAATCAAACAGGCCATTGATCAGGTGCAGGTTGCCCGGTCCGCATGAACCGGCGCACACCGCCAGCTCGCCGGTAAGCTGCGCTTCCGCGCCGGCGGCGAAAGCGGCGACCTCTTCGTGGCGGGTTGGCATCCATTCAATGGTTCCCATACGATTAAGACTATCGCTCAGGCCGTTCAGGGAGTCGCCAGTGACGCCCCAGATTCGTTTTACGCCAGCCTGTTCCAGCGTTTTGGCGATAAAAGCGGCAACGGTTTGTTTCATGGCTGTCGATCTCCTTAAATGTAATACGACTTACAAGTTTAGATGAAGATGACGATGACGTTTTTCTTTGAAAGAAACGGGGGAAGGAAAAGGCCGGATAGCGCAGCGCTATCCGGCAAGGCGTGATTACGCAAGGACCAGATCGCCCTGCGGGTGGCAGGAGCAGGCCAGTACATAACCGTCGGCGATTTCTGCCTCGGTCAGCGTCATGGTGCTGCTCACCGTATAGTCGCCGGAAATGACTTTGGTTTTACAGCAGCCGCAAACACCCGCCCGACAAGCGGCGGCAACCGGTACTTTATTACTCTCCAGCGCCTCCAACAGAGTAGTACCGATCGGGGCATAAAATTCCTGCGCCGGCTGCAGTTTGGTGAATTTCAGGCCGCTGGTTGCCGTTTCCGCCACCGGCGTGAAGAACTTCTCTTTAAAGAAGCGCGTTACGCCAAGCGCTTTCACTTCCTGTTCGACGAAATCCATATAGGGCGCCGGGCCGCAGGTCATGATGGTGCGCGACGCCAAATCCGGTACGCGCTGTAACAATTCCGTGGTCAGCCGGCCTGTGACAAAACCTTCCGTGGCATGATTTTCCGCCACCAGCGTGACCGGGTACTGTCGCCACTCGTCGGCAAAAATCACATCTTCCGGCGAGCGGACGTTAAAGATGACCTGCACGTCGGCCTGCGGACGGTATTTCGCCAGCCAGCGACGCATCGACATGATTGGCGTTACGCCACAACCGGCGGCGAGCAGCAGAAACTTATCTTCTGTTTTATCGTCACAGGTAAAATCGCCCATTGCATCAGACAGCCAGATGTAATCACCGCGCTTGATGTCATGAGTCAACCACTGTGAACCCGTGCCATCTTCAATCCGACGAACGGTCAGCGTAATATATTCACTGACGCCCGGCGTAGAGGAAATCGTGTAAGCACGCAGCGTTTCAGGCGAATTGCGCACGCTCACCAGCGCATACTGCCCGGCGCGGTAAGGGTAGTAGTCATGGCATAATAGCGCAATTGTCCATACATCCGGCGTCTCCTGGCGGATGTGATGCACCTGCATTCGCCAGGGACATTGTGAGGTTGGCATCGTCATCATTGATCTCCTTACGCGCTCAGCAATTGCTTCATGTCTTCTTCAACGGTGGTCACGGAACGAAGACCGAACTTCTCGTTGAGGATAGCCAGCAGATCCGGCGTGAAGAAACCCGGCGCGGTCGGCCCGGTGACAATATTTTTCACGCCTAATGACAGCAGCGTCAGCAGAATAACGATCGCTTTCTGCTCAAACCATGAGAGCACCAGCGATAGCGGCAGATCGTTTACGCCGCAGCCCAGTTTTTCCGCCAGCGTCACCGCCAGGATAATCGCGGAGTAAGCATCGTTACACTGACCGGCATCGACCAGACGCGGCAGCCCTTCGATGTCGCCGAACTCCAGTTTGTTGAAACGGTATTTACCGCACGCCAGAGTCAGGATCAGGCAGTCATCCGGTACGCTGGTGGCGAAATCGGTAAAGTAGTTGCGCTCGCCGCGCGCGCCGTCACAGCCGCCGACCAGGAAGATGTGGCGCAGTTTTTCACGACTGACCAGATCGATTAGCGTATCGGCAGCGCCGAGCAAGGTCTGACGGCCAAAACCGACGGTGATGAGATGCGGGATTTCGCTATACGGGAAGCCCGCCATCTGCTGCGCCTGGGCGATAACCGGCCCGAAGTCGTCGCCTTCAAGGTGGCTTACACCCGGCCAGCCTACAATGCTGCGGGTCCAGATACGATCGTCATAATTACCCACAGTCGGGTCGATGATGCAGTTAGAGGTCATCACGATTGGACCAGGGAAGCGGGCGAACTCGACCTGCTGATTCTGCCAGCCGCTGCCGTAGTTACCAACCAGATGCTTGAATTTACGCAGTTCCGGATAGCCATGTGCGGGCAGCATTTCACCGTGAGTGTAGACGTTAACGCCGGTGCCTTCGGTCTGCTCCAGTAAGTTGTAGAGATCTTTCAGATCGTGACCGGAGATCAGAATGCACTTGCCTTCAGTCGCTTTGACGTTGACCTGAGTCGGCGTTGGGTGACCGTATTGAGTGGTTTCACCGGCATCCAGAATGCTCATCACTTTAAAGTTCATCTGGCCGATTTCCATTGCGCACTCTAGCAGAGCGTTCATATCAGCAGGCCTGGTGCCGAGCCAGGCCATAATTTTATGGTACTGGGCGTAGATGTCGTTGTCTGACTTCCCGAGAACGTGGGCGTGTTCCATATAAGCCGCCGCGCCTTTCAGACCGTACAGGCACAGCAGACGCAGGCCGAGGATGTTCTCACCAATGGCGGCTTTATCTTTATTCGGGGTAAATTCCGCCGCCTGACGTTGCAGCTCGCCCAGATCGTCGCTGACCAGTTGCAGTTCGGCCATCGGATTGTCGCAATGCGCATTGGCATCCACGCTCAGGCACTGGGCTTTCAACGCTTCACGCATGGCGATAGCGTCACGGGCATAGCCGACGATACGCGGAGAGTCGAAGTTAACGTTGGTCAGCGTAGAGAAAAACGCGCGCGGCGCAAAGTTATCAACGTCGTGATTAATGATGCCATATTCACGGGATTTTGCAGCCCAGGCAGACAAACCTTGCAAGGCCGCAATCAGCAGATCCTGCAGATCGGACGTTTCAGCCGTTTTACCGCACATTCCCTGCGCGTAGGAGCAGCCGTTTCCGGCTGGCGTACGGATGGTTTGTTCACATTGCACACAAAACATGGTCACACCCTTTAAAGTTATATTTAATATACATGTTTAAGATTATGCCTGTGAACAAAGAGATAAAAGGGATTTCTGCCATAATTTGCAGGGAGATTGATTTAGCGCAATTTTGGCGGCAGATGCCTACCGCCAGAGAGGTATCAGGCCGAGAAGAACGCCATTAAGAGTGGCACCAACAGGCTGAGGATAAAGCCATGAACGATGGCCGCCGGAACAATCTCTACGCCGCCGGAACGCTGTAATACCGGTAACGTAAAGTCCATTGAGGTCGCTCCGCACAGGCCCAACGCCGTTGAACGGCTGCGGCGAACCAGACCGGGAATAAGCATAATGGCCAAAAGTTCGCGGGCCAGATCGTTAAAAAATGCCGCGCTGCCGATAACCGGTCCAAACGATTCCGTCAGCAAAATACCGGAAAGAGAGTACCAGCCGAAACCTGATGCCATCGCTAGGGCGGTTTTTAGCGGTAAGTCCAGGATAAACGCATTAATCACGCCGCCCAGTAATGAGCTTGCCACGACAACGACCGCGACAATCATTCCCCGGCGGTTAAGCATAATTTGCTTTAAGGTCATGCCGCTATTTCGTAGCTGAATCCCCACCAGGAACAATAAAAAGATCAGCGTATATTCACTGGCTTCCGTGGCGTGCTGTAAAACAGAGAGTCCGCTCAGGCCGATAACAAATCCCAATACCACTACGCCGCACAGTTGCAGCGACTCCAGCGCCATAGCAATACGCGAAGGCAGTTTTTCCTGCTGATGATGGTGACGCCACGGGAGGGTACGTTCCAGCCACAATAAGGCGGCGATATTACACAATAAAATAATCGTAATACTGACAGCGGAATAATGAAAAATCGCGACCAGATTACTGGCGAGGTTATCCAAAAACGCCAGGCTTATTCCCATAAAAAAGAGAATAAGATACACGATCCAGCTCAGCAGCCGGTTAATGAGTTGTAATGCGGCTTTATGTCGCAGTGGAATGAGATAGCCCACAATCAGTGGAACCAGAATGATTAAAAGTCCTGAAAACATGAACAGCCGGGCCCTTTTTTATTGTTTGAATAGCGTACATGACACTACCGAATTCCAGACTATCAGTAAAGCGACACCGTCAGCCGTACATTTATCAGACAGTTGCCTCGGGCAAAGGGGGGAATATCGCGCCAGGCGGAAGCATTTGTCGTTATACTGCGGTGAGTTTACTGGAGTGGTGACGCTTTTCTGGAGGAAGCATGATTCTCGAACGCGTTGAAATAGTGGGATTTCGCGGTATCAACCGGCTGTCGTTGATGCTGGAGCAAAACAACGTGCTGATTGGGGAGAACGCCTGGGGCAAATCCAGCTTGCTGGATGCGCTGACTCTGTTATTGTCGCCGGAACTCGATCTCTACCATTTTGCCCGTGAGGATTTCTGGTTTCCGCCTGGCGACATAAAAGGACGCGAGCATCACCTGCATATTATTCTGACTTTTCGCGAAACGCAGCCAGGGCGGCATCGGGTACGTCGTTATCGGGCGCTGGAAGCATGCTGGTCGCCTTGCCAGGATGATTTTCACCGTATTTTTTATCGGCTAGAGGGCGAATGCGGCGCTGATGGCAGCGTGATGACATTGCGCAGTTTTCTTAATAGCGATGGGCAGCCATTGCCGGTGGAGAATATTAACGATCAGGTGCGCCACCTGGTTCGTTTGATGCCAGTGCTACGTTTGCGCGATGCGCGCTTTATGCGACGTATTCGCAACGGTACGGTGCCCAATGTGCCGGATGTTGAAGTCACGGCCCGACAGTTAGATTTTCTGGCGCGTGAGCTGGCGACCCGACCGCAAAATTTAACCGACGGGCAGATTCGTCAGGGACTGTCCGCGATGGTGCAACTACTTGAGCACTATTTTTCGGAGCAGGGCGCAGGACAGGCGCGTCACCGACTCATGCGCCGGCGTTCGCAAAATGAGCAGCGCAGTTGGCGCTATCTGGATATTATTAATCGGATGATCGACAAACCGGGCAGCCGGTCGCATCGGGTGATCCTGCTGGGGCTTTTCTCCACGTTGTTACAGGCGAAAGGGACGCTGCGGTTACATAAAGACGCGCGACCGTTATTGCTGGTGGAAGATCCGGAAACCCGTTTACATCCCATTATGCTCTCGGTCGCCTGGCAATTGCTCAATCTGTTACCGCTACAGCGGATAGCGACAACCAACTCAGGCGAGCTGCTCTCGTTAACGCCGGTGGAGCATGTCGTACGGCTGGTGCGCGAATCTTCCCGCGTCGCCGCCTGGCGTCTGGGCCCGGGCGGGTTAAGCGCGGAAGATGGACGGCGCATCGCCTTTCATATCCGCTTTAATCGCGCGTCGTCGCTGTTTGCGCGTTGCTGGCTGCTGGTGGAAGGTGAGACGGAAACCTGGGTTATTAATGAGCTGGCGCGTCAGTGTGGACATCATTTTGATGCGGAGGGCATTAAAGTCATTGAGTTTGCCCAGTCCGGCCTGAAACCGCTGGTGAAGTTCGCCCGCCGTATGGGAATTGAGTGGCATGTCCTGGTAGATGGCGACGAAGCGGGGAAAAAATATGCCGCGACGGTCCGCAGCCTGCTTAATAACGATCGGGAAGAAGAACGCGAACATCTCACGGCGCTGCCTGCGCTGGATATGGAACATTTTATGTATCGTCAGGGCTTTGCCGATGTTTTTCACCGGGTTGCGCAGCTTCCGCCTAATGTGCCGATGAATACCCGGAAAATTATCACTAAAGCTATCCACCGCTCGTCAAAGCCGGATTTGGCAATTGAAGTCGCGATGGAAGCCGGGCGGCGGGGAATTGACGCCGTGCCGCCGCTGTTCAGAAAGATGTTCTCGCGCGTGGTTTGGCTGGCGCGGGGCCGGGCGGATTAGCGTTTGAATGTGGCCGGAACCTGCTCGACGATGCTATCGAGTAAAGCATAGCGGCGGCGATACTCGGCCCGTTTTTTACTGGCGATCTCCGCTTCGCTTTTTCGGGCGATCGCCAGCGGCAGCGCATAGTAATTCCCTTTAATTCTTTCACCGCCTAACGATTCCCAAAACGCGTCATAGTCGGCATGCATTTGCGTCTTTTTATCCATGTATCGCCAGCTACGGTAAACGTGCGCATCGTTACTCACGGCTATAATTTGTTCTGCCTGAAAAACTTGCGCAAACTGACAGAGAGCCTCCATCACGATGCGTTTGGGAAAAAGACCATGGCAGGCTTTGGTCGCCTGCTGGATAACCTCGTGAGGGACGTCGTTTGCCGCGCCCTGCAATCCGCCGATAAATAGTGTGCATTGTTGATTAAAGCGACACAGGGTAAATGTGATCTCTGCCAGAATACGTAACTGTGCATCGCGAACAACAATAGTGCTTTCACCTTCTTTATCCAGTGAGACCAGACTGACTAAATCAAGTTGAAACAATTCGCCGGTTTTAGTTTCAAATTTAGCAAAGTTCAGGCCATACTGACTTAAATAGCTAACTTGTTGTTCCCGCGATAAAAACTGGCGCATCTGTTGATAATGAAAACACAGAGCATCTAAGGCGAAATCGCGTTTAATATTTACAGCCATATAAGGACGATGTAGCCGAATAGGCAAACGCGGCTGACGAGCAAGTAAAGTATTTAACTCCGGCCATTGGGTGAGATTCGTCAGTAATTGGCTGGTCGCACGCGGCATGACTAATGAGCGGATTAAAAATTTGCGACGAAAGCTGGCTTTACGCCAGAATTTCCCTGGCTGTAATTGCCCGCGCGTCAGACGAATAAATAATTGTAAAGGAGAGATGTAATCTGAAGTGTACCAGGTATTATCTGTAAGCTGTGTCATGATCGTAATCCGCGACATAAGATTATCGAGATTGAACCACAGGAAACATTAACCAATCGTCAATACAGCCGGCGCTATCTTTATTGCGTCATGTTTGTTTAGATATGGTTTACTTTCTGGTTAAAATTTTGCCGTCAGGATTTCTATGCGTGCTAAGGGAAAGAAATTTAAAAAGCGTTATCTGATCATTATTTTAATTCTTTTAGTGGGGGGGATGGCTAGCTGGCGAATGCTAAATGCGCCGCTGCCAACTTATCAGACATTAATCGTGCGGCCAGGCGATCTTGAACAGAGTGTACTGGCGACTGGAAAACTGGACGCGTTGCGTAAAGTGGATGTTGGCGCGCAGGTGAGCGGCCAGTTGAAAACGCTGCTGGTCTCCATTGGCGATAACGTCAAAAAAGATCAGCTACTCGGCGTGATTGATCCCGAGCAGGCGGAGAACCAGATAAAAGAGGTCGAGGCCACCCTGATGGAGCTGAACGCGGAGCGTCAGCAGGCAGCCGCTGAGTTAAAGCTGGCGCGGGTTACGCTGACGCGCCAGCAGCAGTTAGCTAAGACTCAGGCGGTATCGCAACAGGATCTGGATACCGCGGCGACGGAGATGGCGGTTAAACAGGCGCGTATTGGCACTATTGATGCGCAGATCAAACGTAATCGGGCCTCTTTGGACACCGCGAAAACCAACCTGGAATATACCCGTATTGTTGCCCCCATGGCGGGGGAAGTGACGCAAATCACTACCCTGCAAGGACAAACGGTGATTGCAGCTCAGCAGGCGCCCAATATTCTGACGCTGGCGGATATGAGCACCATGCTGGTAAAAGCGCAGGTCTCGGAAGCGGACGTGATCCATCTTCGGGCGGGGCAGAAAGCATGGTTCACCATTGCAGGCGATCCGCAAACGCGCTATGAAGGCGTTTTAAAAGATATTCTGCCGACGCCGGAAAAGATCAACGACGCTATTTTTTATTACGCCCGGTTTGAAGTGCCGAACCCGAAAAGAATCTTGCGTCTTGATATGACCGCGCAGGTTTATATTGAACTCATGGATGTCAAAAATGTGCTGATTATTCCTCTCGCCGCGCTTGGCGAACCGGTGGGCGACAATCGTTATAAAGTGGCGCTGTTGCGTAACGGTGAAAAACGTGAGCGCGAAGTGGTCATTGGCGAGCGTAACGATACAGACGTGGAAGTGGTGAAAGGTCTGGAAGCGGGCGATGAGGTGATCATCAGCGAGAGCAGGCCAGGAGCGACGCCATGACGGCATTGCTTGAACTGCGTAATGTGAGCCGCAGCTACCCCTCCGGAGAAGAGCAGGTGGCGGTGTTGAAAGATATCTCTCTGCAAATCCATGCCGGGGAGATGGTAGCGATTGTCGGCGTTTCCGGTTCTGGAAAATCAACGCTGATGAATATCCTCGGATGCCTGGATAAACCGACCAGCGGCACTTATCGGGTGGCAGGGCGGGACGTTTCGACGCTGGACCCGGATGCGCTGGCGCAGCTGCGGCGCGAGCATTTTGGCTTTATCTTTCAGCGCTATCATCTATTGTCGCATTTAACGGCAGCGCAAAATGTTGAAGTCCCCGCCGTCTACGCCGGCATTGAACGCAAAAAACGACAGGCGCGCGCCAGAGAGTTGCTTCTGCGGCTGGGACTAAGCGATCGCGTCGATTACCCACCTTCGCAGCTTTCTGGTGGACAGCAGCAGCGCGTCAGTATTGCCCGCGCGCTGATGAACGGCGGACAAGTGATTCTGGCGGATGAGCCGACCGGCGCGCTGGATAGCCACTCCGGCGAAGAGGTGATGGCGATTTTGCGCCAACTGCGCGATCGCGGACATACGGTGATCATTGTGACGCACGATCCGCTGGTTGCCGCCCAGGCGGAGCGGATTATTGAAATTCACGATGGCAAGATTGTCCATAATCCGCCTGCGCAGGAAAAGAAACGCGAACAAGACGTTGCCGCTGCCGCAGTTAGTACGGCTTCCGGCTGGCGTCAATTTGCCAGCAGCTTTCGCGAAGCGCTGTCGATGGCGTGGTTAGCGATGGCTGCTAACAAAATGCGGACTTTACTGACCATGCTGGGAATTATTATCGGTATTGCGTCGGTGGTGTCGATTGTGGTGGTCGGCGACGCCGCAAAACAGATGGTACTGGCGGATATCCGCGCTATGGGCACTAACACGATTGATATTCACCCGGGCAAAGATTTCGGCGACGACAACCCGCAGTATCGACAGGTGCTGAAATATGACGATCTGGTTGCTATTCAGAAACAGCCGTGGGTTAACTCTGCGACGCCCAGCGTTTCAAAGAGCTTACGTCTTCGCTATGGCAATATTGATATCGCGGTAAACGCTAGTGGCGTTAGTGGCGATTATTTTAACGTTTATGGCATCTCCTTTAGCGAGGGGAACACCTTCAATGCGGTACAGCAACGGGATCGCGCGCAGGTGGTGGTGCTGGATGCCAACACGCGACGCCAGCTATTTCCAAATAAAGCGAATGTCATAGGGGAAGTGGTGCTGGTGGGAAATATGCCCGTTATTGTTATTGGCGTGGCGGAAGAGAAACAGTCCATGTACGGCAATAGCAATCTGTTGCAGATTTGGTTGCCCTACAGCACGATGTCAGATCGCATAATGGGTCAGTCATGGCTTAACTCGATCACCGTTCGTGTGAAAGATGGCGTTAATAGCAATCAGGCTGAACAGCAGCTTACCCGCCTGCTCACCTTACGCCACGGTAAAAAAGACTTCTTCACCTGGAATATGGACAGCGTCCTGAAAACTGCTGAAAAAACCACCTATACCCTTCAGTTATTTCTGACGCTGGTGGCCGTCATTTCGCTGGTTGTCGGCGGCATCGGCGTTATGAATATTATGCTGGTTTCCGTCACCGAGCGAACGCGTGAAATCGGCATCCGTATGGCGGTAGGCGCACGTGCCAGTGATGTGCTACAGCAGTTTCTTATTGAAGCGGTGCTGGTCTGTCTGGTTGGGGGGGCGCTGGGAATTAGCTTGTCGATGTTAATCGCATTTATGCTACAGCTTTTCCTGCCCGGCTGGGAGATCGGTTTTTCACTGACTGCGCTGGCGAGCGCGTTTTTATGTTCGACGTTTACTGGGATCCTGTTTGGCTGGCTACCGGCGAGAAACGCGGCGCGACTGGACCCGGTGGATGCGCTGGCAAGGGAGTAATCTTGCTGACGTCATTTGTCGGCCTGATAAGATGCAACAGTGTCGCCATCAGGCAATGGCGTTATCAGCCAGAAATAAAAATGCCAGCCGATCGGGCTGGCATTTTGCCTCCTGGATGTACACAATGAGACAGAGGAGCTATGCAACGGCCTCTGCTTCGATGGGCACGATGACGCTGGCGTGATTGCCTTTTGGCCCCTGGTGGACATCAAACCGGACAGACTGCCCGGCTTTAAGCGTTCTGTAACCATCCATCTGAATGGTGGAGTAATGGGCGAAAATATCCTCGCCGCCGCCTTCAGGGCAGATGAAACCAAACCCTTTGGCATTGTTGAACCACTTTACAGTACCCGTTTCCATGCTTCGACATCCTTCGTAAATCTTATATAAGTAAGATGGAATGAACCGGTGACGGAGTGGGGGCTGTTCAAAACCTCACCAACTCTCGACACTACAATTTAGAGAAATCAGGCGAGGCGTCAAGCATCAGGCAGGGGGGATCGGGTAAAAATGAATCAAAAATTTGAAGCAGTTAACGCTATTGCCGGGAATGTGACAGATGTCGCGGATGGTACTGATAGATGTTAGTTATCTATCAATTGAGGTAGATTGATTGTGTGCATAGACTCTGGTCAGCGGCAGATTTTCCTGCCGGCAACCGTAACCGATAATGACGACTGACAATGGGTAAGACGAACGATTGGCTGGATTTTGACCCGTTGGTGGAAGATAGCGTGCGCGACGCGCTAAAACCGCCATCTATGTATAAAGTGATATTAGTCAATGATGATTACACTCCGATGGAGTTTGTTATTGACGTGTTACAAAAATTCTTTTCTTATGATGTAGAACGTGCAACGCAATTGATGCTTGCAGTTCACTATCAAGGCAAAGCTATCTGCGGCGTGTTTACCGCCGAGGTGGCGGAAACCAAAGTGGCGATGGTGAACAAGTATGCAAGGGAGAACGAGCATCCGTTGCTGTGTACGCTGGAAAAAGCCTGAATGCAGGTATAAAAATTGGGGGAGGTGCCTATGCTCAATCAAGAACTGGAACTCAGTTTAAACATGGCTTTCGCCAGAGCGCGCGAGCACCGTCATGAGTTTATGACCGTCGAGCATCTGTTGCTGGCATTGCTCAGCAACCCATCGGCTCGCGAAGCGCTGGAAGCATGCTCCGTGGATCTGGTGGCGCTCCGTCAGGAACTCGAAGCCTTCATTGAACAAACCACACCCGTACTGCCTGCCAGTGAAGAAGAGCGTGATACGCAGCCGACGTTAAGTTTCCAGCGTGTCCTGCAACGCGCCGTCTTCCATGTTCAGTCTTCCGGGCGTAGTGAAGTGACTGGCGCGAATGTGCTGGTGGCTATCTTTAGCGAACAGGAATCACAGGCGGCTTATCTGCTGCGTAAGCATGAAGTGAGCCGTCTGGATGTCGTGAACTTTATTTCTCACGGGACGCGAAAAGACGAACCGAGCCAATCTTCCGATCTCGGCAATCAGCCAACTAGTGACGAACAAGCTGGCGGGGAGGAACGTATGGAAAACTTCACGACGAATCTTAACCAACTTGCTCGCGTGGGCGGCATCGATCCGCTGATTGGTCGTGAAAAAGAACTGGAACGCGCGATCCAGGTCTTGTGTCGTCGCCGTAAAAATAACCCGTTGCTGGTGGGGGAATCCGGCGTCGGCAAAACGGCGATTGCCGAAGGGCTGGCCTGGCGTATCGTGCAGGGCGATGTGCCGGAAGTGATGGCCGATTGTACCCTCTACTCGCTGGATATCGGTTCGCTGCTGGCGGGCACCAAATACCGCGGCGATTTTGAAAAACGGTTTAAGGCGTTGCTGAAACAGCTTGAGCAGGATACCAACAGCATCCTGTTTATCGATGAAATCCATACCATTATCGGCGCTGGCGCGGCGTCGGGCGGACAGGTGGATGCGGCAAATCTGATTAAACCGCTGCTTTCCAGCGGCAAGATCCGGGTGATCGGCTCAACGACCTATCAGGAATTCAGCAATATCTTTGAGAAAGACCGCGCATTAGCGCGCCGTTTCCAGAAAATTGATATTACCGAGCCTTCGGTGGAAGAGACGGTGCAAATTATCAACGGCCTGAAGCCTAAGTACGAAGCGCACCACGACGTGCGTTATACCGCGAAAGCGGTACGTGCGGCGGTTGAGCTGGCGGTAAAATATATCAATGACCGCCATCTGCCGGATAAAGCCATTGACGTGATTGACGAAGCGGGCGCTCGGGCGCGTCTGATGCCGGTGAGCAAACGTAAGAAAACGGTCAACGTGGCGGATATTGAGTCCGTCGTGGCGCGCATTGCGCGAATTCCTGAAAAGAGCGTCTCGCAGAGCGATCGCGATACGCTGAAGAACCTGGGCGATCGTCTGAAAATGCTGGTCTTCGGCCAGGATAACGCGATTGAGGCGCTGACCGAAGCGATTAAGATGAGTCGTGCGGGGCTGGGTCATGAGCATAAACCTGTCGGCTCATTCTTGTTCGCCGGGCCAACTGGCGTAGGTAAAACCGAAGTGACGGTACAGCTTTCAAAAGCGCTGGGTATTGAGCTGTTGCGTTTTGATATGTCCGAATATATGGAACGTCATACGGTGAGCCGTCTGATCGGCGCGCCTCCGGGATACGTCGGTTTCGACCAGGGCGGGCTGCTGACGGATGCGGTGATTAAGCATCCTCATGCGGTGCTGTTGCTGGATGAGATCGAAAAAGCGCACCCGGATGTCTTTAACCTGCTGCTGCAGGTGATGGATAACGGTACGCTGACCGATAACAACGGCCGTAAAGCGGACTTCCGCAATGTGGTGCTGGTGATGACCACCAACGCCGGCGTGCGAGAAACCGAACGTAAATCTATTGGTCTTATTCATCAGGACAACAGTACCGATGCGATGGGTGAGATCAAGAAAGTATTTACGCCGGAGTTCCGTAACCGTCTCGACAACATTATTTGGTTCGAACATTTGTCTGGAGAGGTGATTCATCAGGTTGTCGATAAGTTTATCGTCGAGTTGCAGGCTCAGTTGGATCCGAAAGGCGTCTCCCTGGAAGTCAGTCAGGAAGCGCGCGACTGGCTGGCAGAAAAGGGCTATGACCGGGCGATGGGCGCACGACCTATGGCGCGTGTGATTCAGGATAACCTGAAAAAACCGCTGGCCAATGAGCTACTGTTTGGATCGCTGGTTGACGGCGGACAGGTCACCGTCGCGCTGGATAAAGAGAAAAGTGCGTTGACGTATGGCTTTCAGAGTGCGCAAAAGCACAAGCCGGAAGCCGCGCATTAATCTTCGTTCCACTGTCGTACAAACCGGGCCTTAGCGCCCGGTTTTTTTATGCCGAATAATAGTTAGCCTGATGGTGCTGTGCCCGCGGTAGGCGGATAAGGCGCTTGTAAATTGCGCCATCATCCGGCAATGGACGGGGGCTTAACACGAAAAAAAAGCCCGTACTTTCGTACGAGCTCTTTCTTGAATATGGCGGTGAGGGGGGGATTCGAACCCCCGATACGTTGCCGTATACACACTTTCCAGGCGTGCTCCTTCAGCCACTCGGACACCTCACCATATTGTATTGCTGCCTGACCGCTTGGGGGGCAACGGGGCGCTACTATAGGGAGTTGCGCTAAAACGGTCAAGCAGAATTTACATATTCACTGTCGTTTGCTCATGCAATAGACATAATCCCCGCCCAAGCTGGCGCGGGGAGGCAAATTAGCGCTGTGAATCCAACATCTCGTTGTTTTTCACCACATCCTGCGCTTTGCTGTAGCTTTCGATCAGCAGTTGATAGGCCGGGAATACCTGAGTATAAACGTCGGCCCACGCAGCGGCGTCTTCACGGTTCCAGGTACCTTGCAGCTCAGAGGCGACCGCCGCGGTATCCATCGGTACGACGCCAGCCTGTACGATACGCGCCAGGGTGATCTCCTGCGCCATCTTGCTGTAGGTGCCGGATGCGTCGATCACGGCAAATACTTTATAACCTTCCGCTACCGCGCTAATGGCCGGGAATGCCATGCATACGCTGGTAATCGTCCCGGCAATGATCAGCGTCTTACGACCGGTCGCTTTTACCGCGTTAACGAAATCTTCGTTATCCCAGGCGTTAATTTCACCTTTGCGCGCAATGTACTGCGCATGTGGCGCATTAGCGTGGATCTCCGGGATCAGCGGGCCGTTCGGACCCTGCGGTACGGATGCCGTGGTAATGACCGGCATTTTCGCTAACGTCGCCATCTTCGCCAACGCCGCGGCGCGAGCGCGTAATTCCGGCATTGGCATATCGCCTACGGTCTGGAAAAGACCGCTTTGATGATCGATTAAAAGCATCACGGAATCGTTAACATCAATTACCGGGCGCAAACCATTAAAATTAGCAGGACTGGACATCGTGTTCTCCTTCATGTTTTCAGATTTGACCAAAACGGCCGGAGTTGAAATCGCGGACTGCTTCTGCGATCTCTTGTTTCGTGTTCATCACAAATGGGCCGTAACCCACAATCGGTTCATTCAGCGGCTCGCCTGATAACAGCAATACGCTGGCGTCGCTGCTGGCCTCAAGGTGCAGCGCTTTCCCTTGCTGGCTCAACACCACCAGTTGCGCTTCGTTGACCGGCGTCGTGCCGTTCACCGTGATATTGCCTTTCAGTACCACCAGCGCGGTGCTCCATCCTTCCGGCTGTGCCAATGTAAGCTGGCGATTGCGTTGCAAGCGCATATCCCAGACATTGAGCGGCGAGAAAGTGTGCGCCGGGCCTTTTGTCTCTTCATAACGCCCTGCGATGACCCGCACGGTTCCGGCGTCATCCGGCAGCGTAACGGTCGGGATAACATCGTGGGTAATGCTTTGATAACCCGGGGTGGTCATTTTGTCCTTCATTGGGAGGTTAACCCACAACTGCACCATTTCCAGTTCGCCGCCCTGACGGGTAAACGCGTCAGAGTGGAACTCTTCATGCAAAATGCCTGCGCCTGCGGTCATCCACTGAACGTCGCCCGGGCCGATAACGCCTCCGCGACCGGTAGAGTCCCGGTGCTCGACTTCGCCGCTATAAACAATCGTCACGGTCTCGAAACTGCGGTGTGGATGCTCTCCAACGCCGCGTTTTTCATTACCCGGCGTAAATGTGTGCGGCCCGGCATAATCCAGCAGCAGGAACGGACTCAACTGCTGCGCATGTGACTGATAAGAAAAGAGTGAGCGAACCGGAAAACCATCGCCAACCCAGTGCGGGCGAGGTGCGGTATAGACGCCTGTAATCTGTTTCATTGTGTTCTCCTCGGTGGCGTTGTCTTGATGTGAATAAGCTTATATTCATGACAAAAGGTTGGGTAGTGGCTAAAATGGCTCATACTGTTCCATTAATAGGACAATGTAATGATAAAAACGGATCTCAATGATTTTGCGTGGTTTGTGCATGTGGTCGAAGAGGGTGGGTTTGCCGCGGCGGGGCGGGCGCTTGATGAACCAAAATCAAAACTGAGTCGGCGTATTGCGCAACTGGAGGAGCGGCTGGGCGTGCGATTGATTCAGCGAACCACGCGGCAGTTTAACGTTACCGAAGTGGGGCAAACATTCTATGAGCACTGTAAAGCGATGCTGGTGGAAGCTCAGGCGGCGCAGGATGCCATTGCCGCATTGCAGGTAGAACCTCGCGGTATCGTGAAGCTGACCTGCCCGGTGACGCTGCTGCATGTACACATCGGCCCAATGCTGGCGAAGTTTATGGCGCGCTATCCTGATGTTTCGCTACAGCTTGAAGCGACCAATCGTCGGGTGGATGTCGTAGGGGAAGGGGTGGATGTGGCGATTCGCGTCAGGCCGCGCCCGTTTGAAGATAGCGATCTGGTGATGCGCGTCCTGGCCGACAGAGGGCATCGTCTGTTTGCCAGCCCGGATCTCATCGCCCGAATGGGAAGCCCTTCTGCGCCGGCGGAGTTGAGCCATTGGCCAGGGCTAAGTCTTGCATCAGGTAAGCATATCCACCGCTGGGAACTTTATGGCCCGCAGGGCGCGCGCGCGGAAGTCCATTTCACCCCGCGTATGATTACCACTGACATGCTGGCGCTACGCGAGGCGGCGATGGCGGGCGTGGGACTTGTGCAGCTACCTGTCTTAATGGTGAAAGAACAACTGGCCGCCGGTGAACTGGCCGCGGTGCTGGAAGAGTGGGAGCCCCGGCGGGAGGTCATTCATGCTGTGTTCCCATCCCGGCGAGGATTATTACCTTCCGTACGCGCGTTGGTCGATTTTTTGACGGAAGAGTATGCGCGCATGGTGGAAGAGTAGCCTGCTCGTCATTCATCTCCTAATGGACGCAAAAAAGGCCGGTTAAACCGACCTTTTATCCAGCCGCCCTTCAGGGCGTGAGGGGACAATTAGCGACTACGGAAGACAATGCGGCCTTTGCTCAGGTCGTACGGGGTCAGCTCAACGGTCACTTTGTCGCCCGTCAGGATGCGGATGTAGTTCTTACGCATTTTACCGGAGATGTGTGCAGTAACCACGTGACCGTTTTCTAACTCTACGCGGAACATGGTATTAGGTAACGTTTCGAGAACGGTACCTTGCATTTCAATATTGTCTTCTTTGGCCATCTAATCCTCTGGGGTATCACTACCATAATTTGAACCGGCAAGATAATGCCGAAGTTCTTTTGATAAGTAAAGATTTGTGCGTTTAAAACACAGCAAACCAGGTTTAGCGCATGATTCCACGACACACGACAGCGCCGCGTTATACACCTTTTCCCTGATACTACCGCCTGATGTATCGACATAAGCGCAACATATAAGGGAACGGTGAAATAAACGATGGGCGTTACCTGACAACGGGCTGCGGGATAATGAGCTAAACCAATTCTGCGGCAGCAATTATAACACCCCAATAAAAAATGTGCCGAAAACATTCACTTCCGGGGCAAAAATAATGTCCGTGGTACCCAAAAACGGGAGGCCAGCGGCTGTCGGCGTAAGCCCGCGAGGTGATCGAGGTAGTCGCGACGTGGAATTTCAATGGCGCCGAGCGAGGCGGTATGACTATTAAGAACCTGACAATCAATAAGTTTGCCGCCATGACGAGTAAATTCAGCGCAAAAAACCAGCAGTGCGGTTTTAGAGGCGTTCTCCTGGCGGCTAAACATCGATTCGCCGCAAAACAGCGCCCCCTGCGAGACGCCATACATCCCGCCGACCAATTCCTGATCGCGCCACACTTCAACGGAGTGCGCGTGGCCTAATTCATGTAATCGGCGATAGGCCTCTTCAATGCCGCGCGTTATCCAGGTGCCTTCGTCACGGTGATTAGCGCATCCATCAATGACCCGGTCGAAAGCGTAATTGAGCGTTACGTGGTAAGGGGATGCGTTGTGAAAGCGTTTCATGCTGCGACTGAGGTGAAACTTTTCAGGCCACAATACGGCGCGCGGATCGGGCGACCACCACAGAATCGGGTCGCCCGGCGAAAACCACGGGAAAATCCCGTGCTGGTAGGCCATTAACAACCGGGCAGGGCTGAGATCGCCGCCCAGCGCCAGTAAACCGTTAGGCTCGCGTAAAGCGCCTTCCGGCGAAGGGAAGGCGATAGAATGTCGGGAAAGCTGAACCAGACGCATGACGGCGAAACTCCAGTACGCAAGTCGGATCGTTCAATAATAGCTTACAGACGTTGTTTAAACTGATAATAGCGCCCTTGTCCGGCTAACAATTCTGCATGAGTGCCTCGCTCAATGATGCGCCCGTCGTCCATGACGATAATTTGATCAAAACGGGCCAGACCGCGCAAACGGTGAGTCACCATCAGGACGGTTTTCTCGCGCATCACATCGGCAAGTAATTCCAGCATTTCGCTCTCGGTGGTTGCATCCAGTCCCTCAGTAGGCTCATCCAACAGCATTAACGGGGCATTGTGCAACAGCGCGCGGGCGATGGCCAGACGACGAAGTTCGCCGCCGGATAGCAGGCGACCGCCTTCGCCGAGCCAGCTATTAAGCCCACCATCTTCGAGCAGTTTTTCGAGGCCGACGCGACGCAGCATGTCGGAAAGGGCTTCGTCGCTGGCATTGGGCGCCGCCAGTAATAAATTATCACGCAGCGTGGCGCTGAACAGGTGGACACGCTGCGGCACCACGCTGATAGTCCGGCGTAAGGCGGATTCGCTCAGCGAGGATAGCGGAAGATCGTTGAGTAGAATTTCGCCTTGTTGCGGGTCCCAGGCGCGGGTGAGCAGCTGCAACAGCGTTGATTTTCCGCAGCCGGTACGTCCCAGAATAGCGACATGCTCGCCAGGGTTAGCCTGTAATGAAAGGGCATTGAGCGCATTAATCGGCTGGTCGGGATAACGAAACGAAACGTCCCGCAGTGTGAGTGTGACTTTTTCCGGCGCGAGAGTTTCTGCCTGCGGAAAGGTCACCTCCGGTTTTTGCTCCGTTAGTTCAGTGATACGAAGCGCGGAGGCGATAACCTGTCCCAGATGCTGGAATGCGCCGGTAACGGGCGCAAGCGCCTCGAAAGCCGCCAGCGCGCAGAAGACAAACAGCGCGATGAGCGCGCCGGGCTGCGTATTGCCGCCAACGCCGCCGGAGGCCATCCACAACATTAACATCACCGCCAGCGCGCCAATCAGCAGCATCAACGCCTGCGATAAGGCGGTCAGCTCAGACTGTCGGCGTTGGGCCTCATGCCATTGTAATTCGGTCGCTTCCATTTGCGCCCGATAGCGTTTGCTGGCGCCAAAAATGGTGAGTTCCGCCTGGCCCTGTAACCATGACGTGAGCTGCTGGCGATACTGACCACGTAGATGCGTCAGATTTTGGCCGGTATTTTTGCCGGCGCGATAAAACACTGGCGGCATAATAAACAGCGTCAACAGCATAACGCCGCCCAGCGTGATCGCCAGCGTAATGTCGAGAACGCTGAGCCCCAGGGTGACAATCATAATCACCACAAAAGCGCCGACCAGCGGGGAGATGACGCGCAAATAGAGATGGTCCAGCGTGTCGACGTCGGCAACGATGCGGTTCAGCAGTTCACCTTGCTGATAACGCGCCAGACCCGCGGGAGAGAGCGGTAAAAGTTTGCTGAAGGTATAAATACGCAGATGTTGCAGCACGCGGAACGTGGCGTCATGACTTACCAGACGTTCAAAATAACGACCGGCGGTACGGGTAATGGCCGCGCCGCGCACGCCTGCCGCCGGGAGCATATAGTTAAAACTGTAAATTCCCGCGAAGCCTGCGATAGCGGACGCGGACAGGAACCAGCCGGAAAGCGTCAGCAGCCCGATACTGGCAAGCAGGGTCAGGATTGCCAGCGCAATTCCCAGCGTTAGCATCCATTTGTGGCGTTTATAAAGCGTCAGATAAGGGAGTAGCGCGCGCATTTAAATATCCTCCTGACGGTGAGCCAATAACGTCGCAAAAGCGCCGTTGGCGGCGCTGAGTTCGGCATAACTGCCTTGTTCGACAATCGCGCCATCTTGCATAACCCAGATAGCGTCCCAGTCGGCGAGATCTTCCAGTTGATGCGTCACCATTAATGTGGTCTGGCGTTTTGACGCCGCTTTTAACGCCTGCATGACGCGCTGCTCGCTGTGAGCATCCAGGCTTGCCGCCGGTTCATCCAGCAACAGCAGTTGACAGGGATTAAGTAGCGCGCGGGCGACCGCTACACGCTGCGCCTGGCCGACGGAAAGTCTGTTGGCATGATTGCCGAGCGGGGTATCTACTCCCTGCGGCAGCAGCGGTAAAAACTCGCTTACCCATGCGGCGTCAAGCGCGGCGTGAAGTTCCTGCTCGCTGGCGTCCGGGCGCGCCAGTAATACATTTTCGCGTAGCGTCGCCGCAGGTAATTGCGGGTTTTGTCCGACCCAGGAGAGACGCTGGCGCCAGGATTCCGGTGAGAGATCGCGAAGCTCGACACCGTTGATACGCAAAGATCCCTGATAGGAGAGAAAACCGGATAGTACATTCAGCAGAGAGCTTTTACCGGAACCGCTGCGTCCTACCAGGACGGCGCGTTCTCCTGCCGCTAACGAGAAAGTCAGCGGCCCGGCAAGCGTTTTGCCTTCTGGCGAGGTGATAATAAGATTGACTGCGTCAATGGTTACAGGTTCGTTTTCCGCCAACTCAACTTCGCCGCGTGCCGGGTGGGCGAGGGGGGTTTCCAGAAAAGTCTTCAGACTATCCGCCGCGCCAACCGCCTGCGCCTTAGCATGATAAAACGTGCCGAGGTCGCGTAACGGCTGGAAAAACTCCGGCGCGAGAATCAAGGCGAGGAACCCGGCGGCGAGCGTCACGCCGGTACCGTAATGACCAAAGTTCAGCTCGCCCAGGTAAGAGAAGCCAAAATAAACGGCGACCAGCGCAATAGAAAGCGAGGTGAAAAATTCCAGCACGCCGGAAGATAAAAAGGCGAGGCGCAGTACTTCCATCGTGCGCTGACGAAAATCCTGCGATGCTGCGCGAATGCTTTCGGTTTCCGCTTCTCCGCGACCGAAAATTCGCAGCGTTTCCATCCCGCGCAGACGGTCAAGAAAATGGCCGCTTAACCGGGCAAGCGCCAGAAAATTGCGGCGGTTGGCATCAGCCGCGCCCATCCCCACCATCGCCATAAATAGGGGAATGAGCGGGGCAGTGCCCAGCAGAATCAGCGCCGCCGCCCAATTTGACGGGAAAATCGCCGCCACGATTAAGAGCGGTACGCAAACGGCAAGCGCCATTTGCGGCAGATAGCGCGCATAATAGTCATGCATATCGTCAATCTGTTCCAACACCAGCGTTGCCCAGCTACCGGCGGGCTTGCCCTGAATCCAGGCGGGGCCGGCCTGCTGCAGACGATCCAACACCTGACGGCGGATCTCAAAGCGAATATGTTGCCCGGCATGAAAACCGACGCGCTCGCGCAACCACACCACCCAGGCGCGGAGGACAAAGACCAGTATCAGCAGGATAAAAGGGAGCAACAGCGCTTCCCGTGGAATGTTCTCCATGATCATATGTTGCAGGATACGCGCCATGATCCAGGCCTGAGCGACAATTAATACGCCACTCATGAACCCCAACAGGCGGGAAATATTCAACCACCGTTGGGAGATTACGCTTTGCTGTTTTAACCAGCGGGTCAGCTCTTTTTGACGGGTTTTATTCATTGCACGCTTAGCAGGTGAGTTATTGGAATTTCAGGCAGAGGCAATGTTACAACGACGCAAAAATAAAGGCGACTTATAGTCGCCTTTTTTACTTTTGTTACTGATTTGTAAAAACTATTTGCTCGCGTCGGCCAGACCATCAAGATAGCGTTCGGCGTCCAGCGCCGCCATACAGCCCGTACCTGCAGAGGTGATCGCCTGACGGTAAATATGATCCATGACGTCACCCGCCGCGAATACGCCAGGGATACTGGTTTGCGTGGCGTTGCCGTGGGTGCCGGACTGCACTTTGATATAACCATTTTCCAGCTCAAGCTGGCCTTCGAAGATCGCCGTGTTTGGGCTATGACCGATGGCCACGAAAAGCCCAGCGACGTCCAGCGTCTCTATATTATCGCTCTGCTGCGTATCGCGAAGACGCAGACCAGTGACGCCCATCTGATCGCCAGTCACTTCTTCCAGCGTCCGGTTAGTGTGCAAGATGATATTGCCATTTTCGACTTTATCCATCAGGCGCTTAATCAGGATTTTTTCAGCGCGGAAACCGTCACGGCGATGGATAAGGTGCACCTCCGAAGCGATATTGGACAGATAAAGCGCTTCTTCAACCGCCGTGTTGCCGCCGCCGATCACCGCCACCTTCTGATTGCGGTAGAAGAAACCGTCGCAAGTTGCGCAGGCGGAAACGCCACGCCCTTTAAAGGCTTCTTCAGACGGTAGCCCCAGATAGCGCGCGGAAGCGCCGGTCGCAATGATCAACGCATCACACGTGTACTCTGCGCTGTCACCTGTCAGACGGAACGGACGATTTTGCAGATCCACTTTGTTGATGTGATCAAAGATTATCTCGGTTTCAAATTTTGTCGCATGTTCATGCATGCGTTCCATCAGCAGAGGGCCGGTCAAATCGTTTGGATCGCCGGGCCAGTTTTCCACTTCCGTCGTGGTAGTCAGTTGACCGCCTTTTTCCATACCGGTAATAAGTACCGGCTGTAAATTTGCGCGCGCGGCATACACCGCCGCGGTATATCCCGCCGGTCCTGAGCCCAGAATAAGCAGCTTACTGTGTTTGGTCGTGCCCATGAGATCCCCATAGTTGTTGGCAGACAATGGGCAGAATTGTAGGGAATTTACAGACGTAAAAAAAGAGCATAACGATTTTGTTAACAATATGTGTAATAGCATGAACCGATGAACGACCGCTACAGCGATGTGATTATCACAAATTTTACTTAAAATCGGTGACTTATAAGGTGACAAAATGACAGTTTACCGTCCTCTCTAATGAATAACTGGCATGTTGTACTAAAAATCGATGTTTTGCTTTGACAATCACCTGCTGTTTTGCGAAAACATTCGAGGAAGAAAAAAACTGTGTTATGTATGTGCTGCATAATCATGCATGTAAATACCATGTTTACCGGGCTAGTGAAATCTACGCATGGCGTGGACAGACGCCATTCGTGATGTCGATAGCTGCCGCGAGGCAACGGTCTTCTCACCATAGACCCAGGCATTGCGCGCCGTTAATCCCTCTGGGTTTCGGTCTATTGTGATGGGCAGCGACTCTGAACAGTGATGTGAGTAGAGTCAGGCAGGAGTAGGGAAGGAATACAGAGAGACAATAATAATGGTAGATAGCAAGAAGCGCCCTGGCAAAGATCTCGACCGTATCGATCGTAACATTCTTAATGAACTGCAAAAGGATGGGCGTATTTCCAACGTCGAGCTTTCTAAACGAGTAGGACTTTCGCCGACACCTTGCCTTGAGCGTGTGCGTCGGTTGGAGCGACAGGGGTTTATCCAGGGCTATACGGCGCTGCTGAACCCGCATTATCTGGATGCGTCACTTCTGGTATTCGTTGAGATTACCTTAAATCGCGGCGCGCCGGATGTGTTTGAACAGTTTAATGCCGCTGTGCAAAAGCTTGAAGAGATTCAGGAGTGTCATTTGGTTTCCGGCGATTTCGACTACCTGTTGAAAACCCGTGTACCGGATATGTCAGCGTATCGAAAACTATTGGGAGAGACGTTGCTGCGCTTGCCAGGTGTGAACGACACCCGAACTTACGTAGTGATGGAAGAGGTAAAACAGAGTAATCGTCTGGTTATTAAGACACGCTAACACGGAACAGGTGCAAAATCGCCGTAGTTTGATTACACTCCTGTTAATCCATACAGCAACAGTGCCGGGGCAACCCGGTGCTGTTGTCCGTTTTAGCATCGGGTGGGAAAAGCCCGGAACCTGGAGAGCCTTTTTTGAGCCAGGAATATACTGAAGACAAAGACGTCACATTGACGAAGTTAAGCAGCGGGCGCCGACTTCTGGAAGCGTTGTTGATACTTATTGCCCTTTTTGCCGTCTGGTTGATGGCGGCCTTGTTGAGCTTTAACCCTTCGGACCCCAGTTGGTCGCAAACCGCCTGGCATGAACCCATCCATAATTTAGGCGGCGCGCCGGGCGCGTGGCTGGCCGATACACTGTTCTTTATTTTTGGCGTAATGGCCTACACCATCCCTGTCATTATTGTCGGCGGGTGCTGGTTTGCGTGGCGTCATCAGTCTACGGATGATTACATCGACTATTTTGCTGTGTCGCTACGCCTTATCGGCGTGCTGGCGCTGATTCTCACCTCCTGCGGTCTGGCGGCTATTAATGCCGACGATATCTGGTATTTTGCCTCCGGCGGCGTAATTGGCAGCCTGTTAAGCACCACGCTGCAGCCGTTGTTGCATAGTAGCGGCGGAACAATAACGCTTCTCTGTATTTGGGCTGCCGGGCTGACGCTCTTTACCGGCTGGTCCTGGGTTAGTATCGCCGAAAAATTAGGCGGCTGGCTGCTTAATATACTGACCTTCGCCAGCAACCGTACCCGGCGTGATGATACGTGGGTTGACGACGAAGAGTATGACGACGAATACGATGAAGAAACAGACGGCGTGCAGCGTGAATCTCGCCGGGCGCGTATTTTGCGCGGCGCGTTGGCGCGTCGTAAACGACTGGCTGAAAAATTCAGCAATCCACGGGGTCGCCAGACCGATGCCGCGCTCTTTTCCGGCAAACGAATGGATGATGACGATGATATTCAGTATAGCGCGCGCGGTGTTGCTGCCGATCCCGACGATGTTCTGTTTTCGGGCAACCGTGCGACGCAGCCGGAATATGATGACTATGATCCTCTGTTAAACGGTCACTCTGTGACTGAACCTGTCGTCGCCGCCGCGGCCGCAACCGCAGCCACTCAAACGTGGGCGGCGTCCGCCGATCCCATCATGCAAATGTCCTCCATGCCGGGGGCGGAGCCGGTTGTCGCGCAACCCGCCGTGGAGTGGCAGCCCGTACCGGGGCCGCAAACCGGCGAACCGGTTATCGCGCCTGCGCCGGAGGGGTATCCGCCGCATCCGCAATATGTTCAACCGCAGGCGGTACAGAGTGCGCCGTGGCAGCAACCTGTGCCTGTCGCTTCCGCGCCGCAATACGCCGCGCCGCCAGCGACTACAGCAGAATATGAATCTCTTGCGCCGCAGGAAACACAGCCGCACTGGCAGGCGTCGGATGCCGAACAACGCTGGCAGTTGGAGCCGACCCATCAGCCGGAGCCCATAGCGGCTGAACCTTCCCATATGACGCCGCCGGTTATCGAACAGCCGGTTGCCACCGAGCCTGAACCTGGCATAGAAGAGACCAGACCCGCCCGTCCCCCGCTTTACTACTTTGAAGAGGTGGAAGAGAAACGCGCCCGTGAGCGCGAACAACTGGCGGCATGGTATCAACCGATTCCGGAGCCGGTAAAAGAGAGCGCGCCGGTCAAACCTACGGTATCTGTCGCGCCATCCATACCGCCAGTAGAAGCAGTAGCTGCCGCCGCGCCGCTTGCCGCAGGTATCAAGAGTAGCGCTCTGGCAGCAGGCGCCGCGGCCGCTGCGCCTGCATTTGGTCTGGCTACCGGCGGCGCGGCGCGTCCGCAGGTGAAAGAGGGGATAGGTCCGCAACTGCCGCGTCCGAACCGTGTTCGCGTGCCGACCCGCCGGGAACTGGCGTCGTACGGCATTAAGCTGCCGTCACAGAGGATTGCAGAAGAAAAAGCCCGCGAGGCGGAGCGCAATCAGTACGAGACGGGCGCGCAGCTAACAGATGAAGAAATAGATGCAATGCATCAGGACGAGTTAGCCCGTCAGTTTGCGCAGTCGCAGCAGCATCGTTATGGTGAGGCGTATCAGCACGATACTCAGCAGGCAGAAGATGACGATACCGCCGCGGAAGCTGAATTAGCCCGCCAGTTTGCCGCTTCGCAACAGCAGCGCTATTCCGGCGAGCAACCCGCTGGCGCGCAGCCGTTCTCACTGGACGATCTTGATTTCTCGCCAATGAAAGTATTGGTTGATGAAGGCCCGCACGAACCGCTGTTCACGCCGGGCGTAATGCCGGAGACTGCGCCTGTTCAGCAGCCGGTAGCGCCGCAGCCGCAGTATCAGCAGCCGCAACAGCCGGTAGCGCCGCAGCCGCAGTATCAGCAGCCGCAACAGCCGGTAGCGCCGCAGCCGCAGTATCAGCAGCCGCAACAACCGGTAGCGCCGCAAGACAGCCTGATCCACCCGCTGTTGATGCGTAACGGCGACAGTCGTCCATTACAGCGTCCGACGACGCCGCTGCCTTCGTTAGATCTTCTGACGCCGCCGCCGAGCGAAGTTGAACCGGTAGATACCTTTGCGCTGGAACAAATGGCGCGTCTGGTTGAAGCGCGCCTGGCGGATTTCCGCATTAAAGCTGATGTGGTGAACTATTCGCCAGGCCCGGTCATTACTCGCTTTGAACTGAATCTGGCCCCGGGCGTTAAAGCGGCGCGTATCTCCAATCTTTCCCGGGATCTGGCGCGCTCATTGTCAACCGTAGCCGTACGCGTTGTAGAAGTCATTCCAGGCAAACCTTACGTAGGGTTGGAATTGCCGAACAAGAAACGGCAAACCGTTTATCTACGCGAAGTGTTGGATAACGCCAAATTCCGCGAGAATCCGTCACCGCTTACCGTGGTGTTAGGTAAGGATATCGCGGGCGATCCGGTAGTGGCGGATCTGGCGAAAATGCCTCACCTGCTGGTGGCTGGTACGACCGGTTCCGGTAAGTCGGTCGGGGTTAACGCCATGATCCTCAGTATGCTGTATAAAGCGCAGCCGGAAGATGTTCGCTTTATCATGATCGACCCGAAAATGTTGGAACTTTCGGTCTATGAAGGTATTCCGCATCTGTTGACCGAAGTTGTCACCGACATGAAAGACGCGGCTAACGCGTTACGCTGGAGCGTCAATGAAATGGAGCGTCGCTATAAGCTAATGTCCGCGCTCGGCGTGCGTAATCTGGCCGGTTACAACGAGAAAATCGCTGAAGCAGCTCGCATGGGACGTCCGATTCCGGACCCGTACTGGAAGCCGGGCGACAGTATGGATGTTCAGCATCCGGTGCTGGAAAAACTACCGTATATCGTGGTACTGGTCGATGAATTTGCTGACCTGATGATGACCGTCGGTAAAAAAGTTGAAGAGCTGATTGCGCGTCTGGCGCAGAAAGCGCGCGCCGCGGGGATTCACCTGGTACTGGCGACGCAGCGTCCGTCGGTCGATGTGATTACTGGTTTAATTAAAGCCAACATTCCAACCCGTATTGCTTTTACCGTATCCAGCAAAATTGACTCCCGTACCATTCTTGATCAGGGTGGCGCTGAGTCGCTATTGGGGATGGGGGACATGCTCTACTCCGGACCAAACTCCACCATGCCGGTACGTGTCCATGGGGCGTTTGTGCGTGACCAGGAAGTCCATGCGGTGGTCCAGGACTGGAAAGCGCGCGGTCGTCCGCAATATGTGGATGGCATTACCTCCGACAGTGAAAGCGAAGGTGGCGGCGGTTTTGACGGCGGAGAAGAATTAGATGCGCTATTCGATCAGGCCGTTAATTTCGTCACCCAGAAGCGTAAAGCGTCCATTTCCGGCGTTCAGCGTCAGTTCCGCATTGGCTATAACCGTGCGGCGCGTATTATCGAACAGATGGAAGCGCAGGGTATTGTCAGCGCTCAGGGGCATAACGGTAATCGTGAAGTGCTGGCACCGCCGCCTTTTGAGTAAACCTGTAAGCCGGATGGCGCCGCTCAGGCTGCCATCCGGCAACAAAATTCAGTATTTTCTTCTTTCCTCATGCTGATTTTTGGCCTGGAATAGAAAGCAAAAGGCGCTCCTGGTCGGGAGTGTCGAAACTTGAGGAATAATGATGAAAAAAATGGCAATCGCCTGTGCATTACTTTCAAGCGTTGTAGCCAGCAGCGTATGGGCTGACGCCGCCAGCTCCCTGAAAAGCCGTCTGGATAAAGTGAGCAGCTTTCACGCCAGCTTTACTCAAAAAGTCACCGATGGCAGCGGCGCTGCGGTGCAGGAGGGGCAGGGTGATTTATGGGTTAAGCGGCCAAATTTATTCAACTGGCATATGACGCAACCCGACGAGAGTATTCTGGTTTCTGACGGTAAAACGTTATGGTTCTATAACCCGTTTGTAGAACAGGCTACCGCCACGTGGTTGAAAGATGCTACCGGAAATACGCCGTTTATGCTGATTGCCCGCAACCAGGCCAGCGACTGGCAGCAGTATAATATTAAGCAGGATGGCGATAATTTTGTGCTGACGCCGAAAGCCAGCAACGGCAATCTGAAACAGTTCACCATTAATGTGGGACGCGACGGGACTATCCACCAGTTTAGCGCTGTAGAACAAGACGATCAGCGTAGCGCCTATCAGCTAAAATCCCAGCAAAACGGCGCGGTTGATCCATCAAAATTTACGTTTACTCCGCCGCAAGGGGTAACGATAGACGACCAACGTAAGTAGAGGCGATGAGTGAGCAATCTGTCGCTCGATTTTTCTGATAATACCTTTCAACCGCTGGCCGCGCGAATGCGGCCGGAAAATTTAGCGCAGTATATCGGTCAGCAGCATTTGCTGGCCGCAGGTAAACCGTTGCCTCGCGCTATTGAAGCCGGGCATCTGCATTCTATGATTTTATGGGGACCGCCAGGGACGGGGAAAACCACGCTCGCCGAAGTTATCGCCCGCTACGCCAGCGCCGATGTCGAGCGTATTTCCGCCGTCACTTCCGGGGTGAAAGAGATTCGCGAAGCTATCGAGCGCGCCCGCCAGAGTCGTAATGCCGGACGCCGTACCATCCTGTTTGTCGATGAAGTGCATCGCTTTAACAAAAGCCAGCAGGACGCCTTTTTACCGCATATCGAAGATGGCACCATTACCTTTATCGGCGCGACCACGGAAAATCCCTCTTTTGAGCTGAACTCGGCGCTATTGTCGCGAGCGCGGGTCTATCTGCTGAAATCGTTGACCCCTGACGATATTGAGCAAGTACTGGACCAGGCGATGCAGGACAAAACGCGTGGTTACGGCGATCAGGATATCGTGTTGCCGAATGAGACACGGCGAGCGATAGCAGAGCTGGTCAATGGCGACGCGCGACGCGCCTTAAATACGCTGGAAATGATGGCCGATATGGCGGAGGCGGATGACAGCGGCACACGCGTTTTATTGCCCGCCTTATTAACCGAAATCGCCGGCGAGCGCAGCGCGCGTTTTGATAACAAAGGCGATCGCTTCTACGATCTTATTTCCGCCTTACATAAATCAGTGCGCGGCAGCGCGCCGGATGCCGCCCTCTATTGGTATGCCCGTATTATTACCGCAGGAGGCGATCCGCTGTACGTGGCGCGTCGCTGCCTGGCGATTGCCTCGGAAGATGTTGGTAATGCCGATCCGCGCGCGATGCAGGTCGCCATTGCCGCCTGGGATTGTTTCACCCGCGTTGGCCCGGCTGAAGGCGAAAGGGCGATCGCGCAGGCTATCGTTTATCTCGCCTGCGCGCCGAAGAGCAACGCCGTCTATACCGCCTTTAAGGCTGCGCTGGCCGACGCGCGCGAACGTCCTGATTATGACGTTCCTGTCCATCTGCGCAATGCGCCAACCAAGCTGATGAAAGAGATGGGCTATGGCCAGGAGTACCGCTATGCTCACGATGAGCCCAATGCTTATGCTGCGGGTGAAGTGTACTTCCCGCCGGAAATCGCGCAAACGCGCTATTATCATCCGACAAATCGTGGTCTGGAAGGCAAGATTGGCGAAAAGCTCGCCTGGCTGGCTGAACAGGATCAAAATAGCCCCACAAAACGCTACCGCTAGTGTAAACGTTGCGGTAAGGTTATCCTAAATATGATGCTCCAGGTATCATGGCGTTGATGATGAATCTCGTTATGCCTGATAGCGCGTTGCTTATGAGGTCCGCGGGTATGGCGCAATGGATGCGTTGTTGCTGTCGTCGGTCAGGTAAGGCGAAAACGTCGCTATGACGTAAACGGGTTTTACGTTCATCAATACAATCAGATGCGATCATCAATTGATCGCGTTTCCTTTTATTATTCGATAAGCACAGGATAAGCATGCTCGATCCCAATCTGCTGCGTAATGAGCCAGACGCAGTCGCTGAAAAACTGGCACGCCGGGGCTTTAAGCTGGATGTAGATAAGCTGCGCGCTCTTGAAGAGCGTCGTAAGGTTTTGCAGGTCAACACGGAAAACCTGCAGGCAGAGCGTAATTCTCGATCGAAATCCATCGGCCAGGCGAAAGCGCGCGGGGAAGATATTGAGCCTTTACGCCGGGAAGTGAATAAACTGGGCGAAGAGCTGGATGCGGCGAAAGCCGAGCTGGATACCTTGCTGGCGGAGATCCGCGATATCGCGCTAACCATTCCAAATCTGCCTGCGGATGAAGTGCCGGTAGGCAAAGATGAAAACGACAACGTTGAAGTCAGCCGCTGGGGTACGCCGCGTGAGTTTGATTTTGAAATCCGCGATCACGTCACCTTAGGGGAAATGCACTCCGGCCTCGACTTTGCCGCTGCGGTTAAGCTGACCGGCTCCCGTTTTGTGGTGATGAAAGGACAGATTGCGCGTATGCATCGCGCATTGTCGCAGTTCATGTTGGATCTGCATACGGAACAGCACGGCTATAGCGAAAACTACGTGCCGTATCTGGTTAACCACGACACGCTGTATGGCACCGGTCAACTGCCGAAATTCGCAGGCGATCTGTTCCATACCCGTCCGCTGGAAGAAGAAGCCGACAGCAGCAACTATGCTTTGATCCCGACGGCGGAGGTTCCGCTGACCAACCTGGTACGCGATGAAATCATCGACGAAGATCAGCTGCCGATTAAAATGACGGCGCATACGCCCTGTTTCCGCTCTGAAGCGGGTTCTTATGGTCGTGATACCCGTGGTCTGATTCGTATGCATCAGTTTGACAAAGTTGAGATGGTGCAGATCGTTCGCCCGGAAGATTCCATGGCGGCGCTGGAAGAGATGACCGGCCACGCGGAAAAAGTACTCCAGCTACTGCGACTGCCGTACCGTAAAATCATCCTGTGCACCGGTGATATGGGCTTCGGCGCCTGCAAAACCTATGACCTCGAAGTCTGGGTTCCGGCGCAGAATACCTACCGCGAGATCTCTTCTTGCTCTAACATCTGGGACTTCCAGGCGCGTCGTATGCAGGCACGCTGTCGCAGTAAGTCCGACAAAAAGACCCGCCTGGTCCATACCCTGAATGGGTCTGGTCTGGCGGTAGGCCGTACCCTGGTGGCCGTGATGGAAAACTATCAGCAGGCTGATGGTCGCATTGAAGTGCCGGAAGTATTACGTCCGTATATGAACGGACTGGAATATATCGGCTAATCCTCGCTTTCTCCTCTTCTAAAAAGCGCCTTCGGGCGCTTTTTTTATGCCAGTTTGATACCGGACAATAATCCCTACTCTATTAGGGGTAATACTGATTTCGAATGAAGGTCAGTTTTTAACGCTATTTTTCTACTTTTTCGATATATATCAGACTTTATAACGACGTTATCGCTATATAAA
Organism: Salmonella enterica subsp. houtenae serovar Houten; assembly: GCA_900478215.1. Lineage (NCBI taxonomy): Bacteria > Pseudomonadati > Pseudomonadota > Gammaproteobacteria > Enterobacterales > Enterobacteriaceae > Salmonella > Salmonella enterica. The sequence goes on along the minus strand of LS483478.1, from coordinate 2,932,030 downwards.
AAGCTATACATCGATTTATTATTTTTTATTGTGAGCAGCAGAGTGAGCCCTTATGAAAACTAAGATCCCTGATGCCGTGCTGGCAGCCGAGGTGAGCCGTCGTGGTTTAGTCAAAACCACCGCGATAGGCGGCCTGGCGATGGCCAGTAGCGCATTTACCCTGCCATTTACCCGCATCGCTAACGCCGCAGAGGCGATAAGCCCGGCAAAAACAGGCGAGAAAGTCGTCTGGAGCGCCTGTACGGTAAACTGTGGCAGCCGTTGTCCGCTACGTATGCATGTTGTGGATGGCGAAATTAAATATGTAGAAACAGATAATACCGGAAACGATGATTACGATGGCCTGCATCAGGTTCGCGCCTGCTTGCGCGGTCGTTCTATGCGCCGTCGCGTCTATAACCCGGATCGGCTCAAGTATCCGATGAAGCGCGTTGGCGCGCGCGGCGAAGGTAAATTTGAGCGTATTAGCTGGGACGAAGCCTACGATATCATTGCCACCAATATGCAGCGTCTTATCAAAGAGTATGGCAACGAGTCCATCTATCTGAACTATGGCACGGGAACGCTGGGCGGTACTTTGACACGTTCATGGCCGCCGGGAAAAACGCTGGTCGCCCGTCTGATGAACTGCTGCGGCGGTTATCTTAACCACTACGGTGATTACTCTTCCGCGCAAATCGCAGCGGGTCTGAACTACACCTATGGCGGCTGGGCGGATGGCAATAGTCCATCCGACATTGAAAACAGTAAGCTGGTGGTGTTGTTTGGCAATAACCCTGGCGAAACCCGCATGAGCGGGGGCGGTGTAACGTATTATCTTGAACAGGCGCGGCAGAAATCAAACGCGCGGATGATCATTATCGATCCTCGTTACACCGACACTGGCGCTGGTCGCGAAGATGAGTGGATTCCGATTCGTCCGGGTACCGATGCGGCGCTGGTCAATGGCCTGGCATATGTCTTAATCACCGAGAATATGGTCGATCAGCCGTTCCTGGATAAATATTGCGTCGGTTATGACGAAAAAACCTTGCCTGCCAGCGCGCCGAAAAACGGTCACTACAAAGCCTATATTCTGGGCCAGGGTAAAGACGGTATCGCGAAGACGCCGGAGTGGGCGGCGCAAATTACCGGTATTCCGGCGGATCGCATTATTAAGCTGGCACGAGAAATCGGTAGCGCTAAACCCGCCTATATTTGCCAGGGGTGGGGACCACAGCGTCACGCCAATGGAGAAATCGCCACGCGCGCTATCTCGATGCTGGCGATCCTGACGGGTAATGTTGGGATTAACGGCGGTAACAGCGGCGCGCGCGAAGGGTCTTATGACCTACCATTTGAACGTATGCCCACGTTGGAAAACCCGGTTGAAACCAGCATCTCCATGTTTATGTGGACCGATGCCATTGAGCGCGGCCCGGAAATGACGGCGCTGCGTGATGGCGTGCGGGGTAAAGATAAGCTGGACATGCCGATCAAAATGATCTGGAACTATGCTGGCAACTGTTTGATTAATCAGCACTCTGAGATTAACCGTACCCACGAAATCCTGCAGGATGACAAGAAATGCGAAATGATCGTCGTTATCGACTGTCATATGACCTCGTCGGCAAAATACGCCGATATTCTGTTGCCAGATTGCACTGCTTCTGAGCAGATGGACTTTGCGCTGGATGCCTCCTGCGGGAACATGTCTTACGTTATCTTTACTGACCAGGCGATTAAACCGCGCTTCGAGTGTAAGACGATTTATGAGATGACCAGCGAACTGGCGAAACGTCTTGGCGTGGAGCAACAGTTTACCGAAGGGCGGACGCAAGAAGAGTGGATGCGTCATCTTTACGAACAGTCGCGTAAATCCATTCCAAATCTGCCCACCTTTGAGGAGTTCCGTAAGCAAGGCATCTTCAAACAGCGCGACCCCGAAGGCCATCATGTCGCCTATAAAGACTTCCGCGAAGATCCGCAAGCGAATCCACTGACAACGCCATCGGGCAAGATTGAAATCTATTCACAGGCGTTGGCGGATATCGCCGCTACCTGGGAACTGCCGGAAGGCGACGTGATCGATCCATTACCGATCTACACGCCAGGTTTTGAAAACTATAACGATCCGCTAACGGATAAATTCCCGCTGCAGTTGACGGGTTTCCACTATAAAGCGCGTGTGCATTCCACGTATGGCAACGTAGACGTACTGAAAGCCGCCTGTCGCCAGGAGATGTGGATTAACCCAGTGGACGCACAGAAACGCGGTATCAACAATGGCGATAAAGTCCGCATCTTCAACGATCGCGGCGAAGTACATATCGAGGCTAAAGTGACGCCGCGCATGATGCCGGGCGTAGTCGCCCTGGGAGAAGGCGCATGGTACGACCCGGATGCAAAACGTGTGGATCAGGGCGGATGTATTAACGTACTGACGACCCAACGTCCTTCCCCGCTTGCGAAGGGGAACCCGTCACATACGAACCTTGTTCAGGTTGAAAAGGCGTAAGGAGTAACCGATGACAACCCAGTATGGATTTTTTATTGATTCCAGACGTTGCACCGGTTGCAAAACCTGCGAACTGGCCTGCAAGGACTACAAAGATTTGACCCCGGATGTCAGCTTCCGCCGCATTTATGAGTATGCAGGCGGCGACTGGCAGGAAGATAACGGCGTCTGGCGCCAGAACGTCTTTGCCTATTATCTCTCCATTTCGTGCAACCACTGTGAAGACCCGGCCTGTACCAAAGTCTGCCCGAGCGGCGCGATGCACAAGCGCGATGACGGTTTTGTGGTGGTGAACGAAGAGGTCTGTATCGGCTGCCGCTACTGCCACATGGCCTGCCCGTACGGTGCGCCACAATACAACGCGGCCAAAGGTCATATGACCAAGTGCGACGGGTGTTATGACCGGGTGGCGGAAGGCAAGAAACCGATTTGCGTGGAATCCTGCCCGCTGCGGGCGCTGGATTTCGGCCCGATAGACGAGCTGCGTAAAAAACACGGTGAGCTGGCTGCCGTCGCGCCGCTGCCGCGCGCGCACTTCACGAAGCCGAATATTGTGATTAAACCCAACGCCAACAGCCGCCCGACCGGAGACACCACCGGTTATCTGGCCAATCCGAAGGAGGTATAAGATGGGAAGTGGATGGCATGAATGGCCGTTGATGATATTCACGGTCTTTGGTCAGTGCGTGGCCGGTGGTTTTATTGTTCTGGCTCTGGCGCTGATGAAAGGCGATCTGCGCGCGGAAACGCAGCAGCGGGTGATCGCCTGTATGTTTGGTCTGTGGGTGCTGATGGGGATTGGCTTTATCGCCTCGATGCTGCATCTGGGCTCGCCGATGCGTGCATTTAACTCGCTTAACCGCGTGGGCGCTTCCGCACTGAGCAATGAAATTGCCAGCGGCTCGGTGTTTTTTGCGGTCGGCGGGATTGGCTGGCTGCTGGCGGTACTGAAAAAGCTGCCGTCGGCATTGCGCACACTCTGGCTGATTATCACGATGGTACTGGGCGTAGTCTTCGTCTGGATGATGGTACGCGTGTATAACAGCATCGATACAGTACCGACCTGGTATAGCATCTGGACGCCGCTGGGCTTCTTCCTGACGCTCTTTATGGGTGGCCCGCTACTGGGTTATCTGCTGCTGCGCATCGCGGGCGTGAACGGTTGGGCGATGCGTCTGTTGCCTGCGGTTTCGGTGCTGGCGCTGGTGGTTATCGCTATTATGGCGGCCATGCAGGGCGCGGAACTGGCGACGATTCACAGTTCCATCCAGCAGGCGTCTGCTCTGGTGCCGGATTATGGTTCGCTGATGGCCTGGCGTATGGTGCTGCTGGCGGCGGCGTTGTGCTGCTGGATTGTGCCACAGTTAAAAGGGTATCAACCTGCGGTACCGTTGCTCTCTGTCGCCTTCATTCTGATGCTGGCGGGGGAGTTGATTGGTCGCGGCGTATTCTATGGTCTGCATATGACCGTGGGTATGGCGGTAGCCAGTTAATATACTACCGCTTATTTGGCAGTGGAATACAACCGGGGCTTTCGCCCCGGTGTTCTATTTCTGTTTCGTCAACGTATCATAGCTGGTCATCAAATTGCGATAATCCGGAATGTGATTGGAAAACAACGTAGCCAGACCTGCAATATCGTTTCGCCAGTCCCGGTGTAATTCACACGCGATGCCAAACCACGTCATCAGTTGAGCGCCAGCCTGAGACATACGATCCCACGCGGAATGGCGGGTAATTTCATTAAATGTGCCCGAAGCATCGGTCACAACAAAGACCTCAAAACCCTCCTCAATGGCCGACAGCGCGGGAAATGCCACGCATACCTCGGTGACGACGCCCGCAATAATTAATTGCTTTTTACCGGTTGCTTTGACTGCATTGACGAAATCTTCATTATCCCAGGCATTAATATTCCCGGGGCGTGCGATATAAGGGGCATCCGGAAACTGTGCTTTTAACTCCGGAACCAGCGGCCCGTTAGGCCCGGTTTCAAAACTGGTGGTCAGAATGGTTGGCAGGTTGAAGTATTTTGCTAAATCGCCGAGAGCGAGCACATTATTCTTAAACTTATCCGGTTCGATATCCCGAACCAGCGAAAGCAAACCGGCCTGATGATCAACCAGCAGCACGGCGGCATCATTTTTATCGAGACGAACATAAGGTCTGGCCATTATCTTCTCCATTGGAAGGGGAGTGGGGTAGCAAAAGCCTTGTGATATAGTCTTTCCCTGAAAGCATAGACTGGAAAAACGCGTCTGCAGGAACCATGAAATTTTTCGACTGAACAAAACGCCGATTTTGCGGGTGAGATCAATAAAAACAAGGGGATGAATTTTTAGTCTTTCAATATATTCACGTTCAGAATCAGTAAATCAAATCGATAGTCTCAAAACTCGCGGATCGCCCATGCGGAGCCGATTGACAATGTTTTTGGCGGTGGCATGATGCGCATGAAATTTGAACTTCCTCACGGTTTTTATTCATGTCCACCTATACCCGTCCCGTCATGCTTTTGCTGTGCGGGCTACTTTTGTTGACTCTGGCCATTGCGGTACTGAATACGCTTGTTCCTCTGTGGCTTGCTCAGGCAAACCTTCCTACCTGGCAGGTGGGGATGGTCAGTTCGTCTTATTTTACCGGCAATCTGGTCGGGACGTTATTTACCGGGTATTTAATTAAACGCATTGGGTTTAACCGTAGCTATTATCTTGCCTCGCTGATCTTCGCCGCGGGTTGTGTCGGATTGGGCGTGATGGTGGGGTTCTGGAGCTGGATGAGCTGGCGTTTTATTGCCGGCATCGGCTGCGCCATGATTTGGGTTGTTGTCGAAAGCGCGTTGATGTGCAGCGGAACCTCGCATAATCGCGGGCGCCTGCTTGCCGCCTATATGATGGTCTATTACGTGGGGACCTTTTTGGGACAATTACTGGTCAGTAAAGTGTCTGGTGAATTGCTGCACGTCCTTCCCTGGGTTACGGGTATGATTCTGGCGGGAATTCTACCGCTACTCTTTACCCGGATTGTAAATCAGCAAACGGAGGCGCGTTATTCTACTTCTATTAGCGCTATGCTGAAGTTACGCCAGGCGCGTCTTGGCGTGAATGGTTGTATTATCTCCGGCATTGTTCTTGGTTCATTATATGGCCTGATGCCGTTATATCTGAAGCATCAGGGAATGGCTAACGCCAGCATCGGTTTCTGGATGGCGGTGCTGGTTAGTGCCGGTATTTTGGGGCAATGGCCAATGGGACGTCTGGCGGACAAATTTGGTCGCTTGCTGGTGTTACGCGTACAGGTGTTCGTTGTGATACTCGGCAGTATTGCCATGTTAACCCAGGCGGCGATGGCGCCAGCTCTGTTTATTCTGGGGGCGGCAGGTTTTACGCTTTATCCGGTCGCGATGGCCTGGGCCTGTGAAAAAGTCGAACACCACCAGCTTGTGGCAATGAACCAGGCTCTGTTGTTAAGTTATACGGTAGGGAGCCTGTTGGGGCCGTCTTTTACTGCGATGTTAATGCAGAATTATTCAGATAATCTGCTGTTTATTATGATCGCCAGCGTATCGTTTATTTATCTGCTGATGCTGTTACGTAACGCCGGCCAGACGTCCAATCCTGTCGCCCACATCTAACTGTTCTCTGAATCGTATGCAGGACGTGAGTCTTGCATACTCTTTGTTTATGTTTTACGTAAACTAATTGACCTGCATAATTTTCTTGCTTTGCTGAAAAATAAAATGTGCCGAAGGTTATAATTTTGCGTTCCTCTATTTTCTCTCCTCGTCTTTACCGCGCATAATATCCTGCCTCATTTATAGTAATAGGCATGTAATGCTTCAGGTATGCTAAATAGTTGCGCCTAATACCGCTACACTTTTGCCAGCCCATGTTTGCCTCCGGGGAATGGGCTGACGGTTTCCATAAAATGGCGAACTTTTTTCAACAGTTGCCACATTGAGCGGCACTGATGATTGCGCGTTATTGTGTCGTGAAGTGCCTGCCATAGCCGTTCCACATGATTCACCCGTGGCGAGTAAACCGGCTGATAAATGACCCTGAACTTCGGGTTCTCCTTCAGCCAGCGCTCTGTTTCCCGGCTTTTGTGGATAATGTAGTTGTCCACGATCAGCGTGATGGTTTTCGCCCGCCGGTACGTCGCTTTAAGCCGCTTCAGCAGGCTGATGAACAGCGCCGGACTTTTGCTGTTGCCGCCCACGTAGCTGACTTTGCCCGTTCCGCAGTGCAGTGCTCCGGCCAGATAGTATTTCTTCATAAAATACCGGATGCTTTGCCCTGCATTCGTCCAGTGCTTTGTGGATTGCCGTCATCTTTTCGTCCTTATGCGGGTCACGGATACGCAGAGTTGGCGCGGCCCTTCGCCACACAAGCCCCGCAGACGGCAACCCGCGGCGAACGGTTCCGGCATGTAACTGGCAGCCGGTTATCTCATTGATTTTTATTGCCAGACGTTCTGTACTCCAGCGTGAGCGCTGGTAGCCAAAATCGCCGGGAGCATGTTTTACCAGCTCACGTAATAACGTGCAGATATGCTCAAAAGGCCAGCGACGGGTTCGTCCGGCAGGTAATGATTTCAGTCCTGCAACACCCGACAGCGTGAACCAGTTAATCCAGCGTCCGACGGAGGAACGGGCACAGCAGAGCGTTCTGGCAACGTCGCTGACACGGTCGCCCCGATGTAACATCAGCATGGCAGTCAGCCTGCGGGCATAATTTTTATCGTGCGTTTTATGGATTGCTTTCTGCATCAGGCGTCGTTCGTCACGGGGAATTGGTGCTATGATCGGCATCGCTCGGTCCGGTTGGTGATTTGTTTTGATTTGGCGATTGATCAGATCGCACAATCCGGGCTGAGTAACCGTCTTAGACGTCAAGAGCTGAAGTTAATTATTTTTGCTTTATATTTTTCATCGTAAGGTTGCTGCGTATGCAGTACACCATAACAGAGATGCACCAGCTTTCTCATTGCCGCACCTAATGCAGACATCTTCATTTTTCCCTTTGCTAACAGACGTTCATAGAGCGCTTTAATATGGCTATTTTTACTGATTGCTGTCAGTGCTCCCATGTACAATTTTGCTCTGATATTTGATGAGCCTATCTTTGATAGCCGGGCTCGCCCATGAACGGAGGTCCCTGAGCGGCGTTCGACCGGAACAACGCCGAGATAAGCGGCCAGTTGTTCTGCGCTCTTAAAATTATTTCCTCGCAATACAGCCAGCATGTTCCAGCCAATTTGTTTCCCTATCCCATCAATAGACATGAGAAGTTTAAGGTCACGTTTTAATCCTGGATGTTGCGCTATATGGCTGGATATCAGACGTTCTATTCTGGCAACTTCGCTTTTCAGGTATTGATTAACTAACGACAATGAATCCATGACCTCCTGAACTGCTTCTGTAGATTTCAATGTATTCAGGCGATTATCAATTCGTAGTTTATCATTTAGCAGACTATCTCTGTGTTGCAGCAATGCTCTCAGCTTCCGGACCTCTTCCTCAGGGGGCGTCCAGGCCTCCGGTTGCTTCAGGCAACCATAAAATGCCAGGACATAAGCGTCTACCGCATCTGTTTTTGTAAAGATCCCCATTGCTTTAGCAAATTCGCGACTGCGGCAGGGGTTTATCACGGATGTCAGAATCCCCATTTGATGAAGGCCACAGGCGAGATATTCATGATAAATACCGGTGGCCTCCATAATTACGTGGGTCTGACTGAGTTCACACTTCTGGAGTATTAGCCATTTAGCCAGGTTCTGTGCGGAATCCTGACCGTTTGATAAAGTTTTGGTCTTACGACTACCTTTGCTGCCCTCAGCGAGAAGGCAAACATCGAGAGAGCGCTTACTGACATCAATACCAACGTAGTGCATAATCTTCTCCTTTCACCGTAACCATCACGCCCGTTTCACTTGTACATGCAGAGTTGATGCTCTTGGTAACCGTTCAATGTTTATGCTGGTGTGAAAGGTGAAACAGAGGGCTTTAACTCAGCCACAAAGTTGATCTTTGATGTTCCCTCTATGAAGCTCACTCTGTTTCATGTGATGGTAGCTAATCACCACACTAGGAAAGATACAAGTTCCCTCAACGTGATCTACTATTCCGCGCAGCTATTTAGTTACCGGCTATTTGCTGACTTAACCGAGGCGATTTGGTACTTTGCCTTCACCGCTTTTGCCTGCCTTACCGGTATTTTCCCCAAAATGGAGGCGTTCACGCCGGAGTGGACATTCCAGCTTACGTTGAACATTGTGACGCTTTTTGTGCTGGTTGGTTTGGGCTTAATTTTCTCGTTACACCGCGGTTTCCTGGAGCGTGGGGGGAAGCGCGAAGGCGACTTCGGCTGTCACCGTCAATACCAATGAGGATGGCGTAGCGACGCTGTCCCTGCGCGACAGCGTCGCGGAAAGCGTAGCCGTAAATGCTTCAGCCAATGGCGCGCAGGGACAGGCGACGGCGACGTTTGTCGACCCCCATTACCGCACAATACGAAAACCTGTACAATAATGTGATCATTAACCGGAATACCGTTACCGGGGGGCTTAAGACACTGGTGCTTTCGTATCGCAATATCCAGGCAGGAGATACCCTTCATCTGCATTATGAAATCACCGGCACGCTCTCTACGCCGCTGGATCCTGACGCATCAATTATCCCCCTTCCTTACACCTGGGATACGGATTATACCGTGACGGCAGATGATATTGCGTCCGGAAAACCTATCGAGTTTATCAATCCGGATAACCTGGCATGGACTGACGCCCCCGGTGGAGAACCACCACTGGAAGCCAAAACCACCGTTACCGTTGTATGTCCGTCAACGCTGGAACACGAGGTCGGAACTATTAGCGTACCTCTTGATACTCGCTGATAAACAGGCTGGTATAGCTGCGTAGTAACATAATAAGAAACCTGGGGTATCCAGGTTTCTTATGTGCTGACGCAGTCCTGACTAAAAAGTCAGGACGTTAATTTAAACGTAAAATATGGGGTCGTCAGCAAGTTAACGGCGACCTTTATGAGTATCCGCCCAAAAGCTGATAATATCGTTGGCGTTTAGTACATCACTTTATGTCCATACTGCTCAAGGATGCCTTTTACGCGTTCCATGGTCTCTTTCTTCGGCGGCTTCACGCCATCTAGCTTGTATTCTTCGCCCATTGCCACCCATTTATGTTTGCCCAACTCATGATAGGGCAGTAGTTCGATTTTTTCGACATTGCCCATATCGCGAGTAAACTCGCCCAGGCGATGCGCAGAGTCGTCATCGTCAGACCAGCCGGGAACCACAACGTAACGGATCCAGACCTTCACATTTTTCTTTGATAAGTACTGAGCGAACTCCAGCGTCCGGTGATTGGATACGCCAACCAGATTTTGGTGGATCTCATCATTCATCTGTTTGAGATCGAGCATCACCAGGTCGGTGACCTCCAGCAGTTCATCAATCACCGGGTCATAACGTCGCACAAAACCATTAGTGTCGAGGCAGGTGTGAATACCTTCTGTCTTACAGGCACGGAACCAGTCGCGAACGAACTCCGCCTGTAAAATGGCCTCGCCGCCGGATGCCGTTACGCCGCCGCCGGAAGCATTCATAAAATGACGATAGGTCACAACCTCTTTCATTAAATCTTCAACGGTAACTTCTTTACCGCCATGTGTATCCCATGTGTCGCGATTATGGCAATACAGGCAGCGCATCAGGCAGCCCTGGAAAAAAGTAATAAAGCGGATGCCTGGGCCATCAACGGTGCCACAGGACTCAAAGGAGTGAATACGGCCAATAATCGGCTTCTTCTCAGCGGCTGCTGCAGTGTTTTCTTTTTTAATACAATCAGTTAAGTTGCTCATATCGCTTCGGCTAGCTCTAAATAACGTGGGGTTCATGGACACATTCCGGGCATTTTGAGCACCATATTAAGGAGGCTGCATCCTGTAAAAACAGCGGTACTGCGAGCGTAAATTTTGGACTACAAAATGTGTGACTGTTCCAGAATGTACTGCAATGGCGCTATTTTACCTCTATTTAGTATAAAATATACGGCAAATGTATGCTGTATAACTTACATCGCCAGTTTGCAGGGCCATTCTGGCTCATTAACCTGTGCTGAACTTCTGTTTAACGCCCGAATCACCATGCATGTTGCAAGCGTACCATCCCTGTCTGGTTAGTTTTCACGTTATCCTGTTTCAAGGAGGTCGGGTCTATTCTGGCCGGAACGAAAATAAATTCGCAACATAATCCAAAAATCATTATATCTGATCCAGTCAGAAGTCACATTTAACGTGTTATCAGGTATTAATCTGATGTCCTTTCTAAACCTGGACTGATTCAATATTTTTAATAGAGTTTGCGAAAATTAGAAAATGAGAGCAACGGGATTGGAATTTGCTTTCGTTATTTAAATACAAGAGAGTTATTATGCCAGTTACGTTAAGTTTTGGTAATCGTCATGGTTATGAAGTTAATCATTCACGGCTAGTCCGCTTGATGAGTCCTGATAAAGAAGAAGCGCTATACATGGGGCCATGGGATCGATGTAAGGAATATTTCAGAACACACAAAAAAAAAGAGGCACTGGAGGTATTATATACACTCATCCATGGATGTGAACGTGAAAATCAAGCTGAACTTAATGTTGATATAGCCGGCATGGATAAGATTCATGCCTTTGAACAATTAAAACAATATGCTAATCCATCGCAACAAGACCGCTTTGTTATGCGGTTTGATCTCAGACAGACACAAGTTTTATTTGAGATTGATGGCAAGGTTATTGATAAATGTAATTTGTATCGTCTCCTCAACGTTTCAGAAGACTGTCTTTTTAAAGTGATGGAAGAAGATGAAGAAGAGTTGTTTTTTAAAATATGTATTAAGTATGGAGAAAAAATTTTTCGCTATCCAGAATTATTACAAAACTTTGCTTTTAAACTTAGAGAGGCAGTTCATGATGATGATGAAATTAAGGATGAAGTTTATAAACTTATGCGATCTGGAGAAGATCGAAAAATGGCATGTGTTGAATGGCATGGTACGCTTACTCCGGATGAGAGAGATAAACTACTCTGTCTTCAAATGGGGTCTTTTGGTGTTTCTACTCAATTTTTTAAAATAGGTTATTGGGAATTAGAGGGGGAGGTCCAGTTTGATATGTTTCATCCAACACTTCTCTATCTGCTACAAGGATATACACCATCATTGTCATTAGATTTTACAGAAGCTAACACCATGCTGTTATCTGATGTATTAAAAAAGGATGATGATGATTATCACAATAATAAAAGAGAAATTGATGGTATTCTCGAAAAAATATATAGATCACATAATAACACTTTATTTATAAGTGAAAATTCTAGTTGTCGTAATATGCTTATATAAAAACAATTAAAAAGGCCCCACTGACATGGAGCCTTTTTTGTACGCTTTTTATGGCGTAATTTTAGGCAAAAACCATCACATGGTTTGAGTGAAAGTACGGGTAATAACGTCCTGTTGTTGTTCTTTCGTCAGGGAGTTAAAACGTACGGCGTAACCCGATACACGGATGGTCAGTTGCGGATATTTTTCCGGATGTTCCATCGCGTCCAGCAGCATTTCACGGTTCATAACGTTCACGTTCAGGTGCTGACCGCCTTCGATGGACGCTTCGTGGTGGAAGTAACCATCCATCAGACCTGCCAGGTTAGTCTTACGAACTTCGTCGTCTTTACCCAGTGCGTTCGGAACGATAGAGAAGGTATAAGAGATACCATCTTTAGCGTAAGCAAACGGCAGTTTAGCAACGGAGGTCAGAGAGGCGACAGCGCCTTTCTGGTCACGACCGTGCATCGGGTTAGCGCCCGGTCCGAACGGCGCGCCAGCGCGACGACCATCTGGGGTGTTGCCGGTTTTCTTACCATACACAACGTTAGAGGTGATGGTCAGAACAGACTGCGTCGGGATAGCGCCACGGTAGGTGGTCAGTTTCTGAATTTTCTTCATGAAACGTTCTACCAGGTCAACCGCCATGTCATCTACACGAGCGTCGTTGTTACCAAATTGTGGGTATTCGCCTTCGATTTCGAAGTCGATAGCCAGACCATCTTCGTCACGAATCGGTTTAACTTTCGCATATTTGATAGCAGACAGGGAGTCAGCAGCAACGGACAGACCTGCAATACCACACGCCATGGTGCGGATAACGTCACGGTCGTGCAGAGCCATCAGAGAGGCTTCGTAGCTGTACTTGTCGTGCATGTAATGAATGACGTTCAGTGCGGTGACGTACTGTTTAGCCAGCCAGTCCATGAAGTGGTCCATGCGGTCCATCACTTCGTCGAAGTTCAGAACATCGCCTTTGATCGGTTCAGATTTCGGACCCACCTGCATTTTCAGTTTTTCATCAACGCCGCCGTTGATAGCGTACAGCATGGTTTTCGCCAGGTTTGCACGCGCGCCGAAGAACTGCATTTGTTTACCAACGATCATCGGGCTTACGCAGCACGCGATAGCGTAGTCATCGTTGTTGAAGTCCGGACGCATCAGGTCATCGTTCTCGTACTGCAGAGAAGAGGTATCGATGGATACTTTAGCGGCGAATTTCTTGAAGTTCAGCGGCAGTTTTTCAGACCACAGAACGGTGATGTTCGGCTCCGGAGACGGCCCCATGGTGTACAAGGTGTTCAGGAAGCGGAAGCTGTTTTTGGTGACCAGAGTACGGCCGTCAACGCCCATACCACCGATAGATTCGGTTGCCCAAATCGGGTCGCCGGAGAACAGTTCATCATATTCAGGGGTACGCAGGAAGCGAACCATACGCAGTTTCATGACCAGGTGGTCAATCATTTCCTGAGCGTCTTGCTCGGTGATTTTGCCGGCTTTCAGGTCACGTTCGATGTACGCATCCAGGAAGGTGGATACGCGGCCGAAGGACATTGCCGCGCCGTTCTGAGATTTAACCGCAGCCAGGTAGCCGAAGTAAGTCCACTGGATAGCTTCCTGAGCGTTAGTCGCCGGACCTGAGATATCGCAGCCGTATTTAGCCGCCATTTCTTTGATCTGACCCAGAGCGCGGTGTTGTTCAGCGATTTCTTCACGCAGACGGATAGTCGCTTCCAGATTTACGCCGTTTTCCAGATCGGATTGCAGGGAAGTAAACTGCGCGAATTTGTCTTTCATCAGGTAGTCGATACCGTACAGCGCTACGCGACGGTAGTCGCCGATGATACGGCCACGGCCATACGCATCCGGCAGACCGGTCAATACGCCGGATTTACGGCAACGCAGGATGTCCGGAGTATAAACGTCGAATACGCCCTGGTTGTGGGTCTTACGGTATTCGGTGAAGATTTTTTTGATAGTCGGGTCCAGCTCGCGATTGTACGCTTTGCAGGAACCTTCAACCATTTTGATACCGCCGAACGGGATAATCGCACGTTTCAGCGGGGCTTCAGTCTGCAGACCAACAATTTTTTCCAACGCTTTGTTGATGTAACCCGCGTCGTGAGAAGTGATGGTAGAAGCCACAGAGGTGTCAAAGTCAACAGGCGCATGAGTGCGGTTTTCCTGTTTAACGCCTTCCATTACGCTGTCCCACAGAGTGGTAGTGGCTTCAGTAGCGCCAGCGAGGAAGGATTCGTCACCCTCATAGGGCGTGTAGTTTTTCTGGATGAAGTCACGGACGTTTACTTCATTCTGCCAGTCACCTTTGGTAAAACCTTCCCAGGCTGTGGCTAACTTTTCATTAAGCTCGGACATGTAACACCTACCTTCTTAAGTGGATTTTTTATTTACTGCGTATAGCGAACATCAGATTAGTGATGATCGTTGCCACGCAGATAAATGACCCAGTATGTCAACCCAACCAGCAAACCGCCGCCGATAATGTTACCGATCGTGACCGGAATCAGGTTATCAGTGATGAAGCTCATCACGGTCAGGTGAGAAAAACTTTCCGGAGACGAACCGACCGCGGTCCAAAACTCCGGTGTAGCGAAATCGCGTATTACAATACTCATAGGGATCATAAACATGTTTGCGATACTGTGCTCAAAACCACTGGCGACAAACATGGCGACGGGCAGTACCATGATGAACGCTTTGTCCATCAGGCTGCGACCTGAATAGCTCATCCACACGGCCAGACAAACCATCAGGTTCGCCAGAATACCGAGGCAGACAGCTTCAATAAAAGTGTGGTGCATTTTGTGGTCGGCGGTTTGCAGGACGTTCAGTCCCCATAGACCGTTGGCAGTCATATACTCGCCGGAAAGCCACATCAGTAACACGAAAAGCAGAGCGCCAATCAGGTTACCAAAATAGACGTTTAACCAGTTTTTAGCCAGTTGCCCCCAAGTGATGCGACCGCTGGCTTTAGCTACAACGATCAGAACAGTAGAGGTGAAAAGATCAGCGCCGCAAATAACACAGAGAATCAGTCCCAAAGAGAAACAGATGCCCCCGACAAGTTTCGCCATGCCATAAGGCATCGCGCCAGTACCGGTTGTCGCAGTAATATAAAAAACAAAGGCAATTGAGATGAATACACCGGCGGTAATCGCCAGATAGAAAGTCTTAAGCGGATGTTTCGTTGCTTTATAGACGCCTGCTTCTTCAGCCACTTTGGCCATTGCTGCAGGGAGTAAAAGGTCAAAAGGGTTGTCAGCTTTCACACTAACTCTCTCTTTATTAAGTCGGCGACGAGATACTAACAAAGCATTATAGATGAGAATTTGATATAGATCATATCTCGCCTGGCTTATAGGCCCGTAAGTCGCATGGTTTTTATGCAATTACGGTGTAACTTTTTGATTATCCAAATAAAAATAAATTTTAAAAATTATAAAGCGAGTTGAATTTTTTCCTTAATCCTCCTGTTACGCGGTTAATTAATATGGAGTAATCAACAAATAAATTAACATCACTATGTTAATTAATTTAATATCAACAACCAATATTTAACCTTGTTATTACATTTTTTGCCGTTTATCGAAAATAAATAAAACGGGGCCGTAAAGGCGCCCCGTAATATAACGCAGCCGATAGTATAAACCTACTCTAAGTCACTCATATGGCCTTATTTTAACCAGTATGCCGCTTTCGCGCGCTGTAATTTATCATACGCTTTTAACAAGGACTGATGAGCCGGGAACGCTTGTAGATCGTGGTCGACAGCCGGTAGCCCATAAAAAGCCGCTTCGCCGCTAAGCGCGCCGCTGGCGGCTTCTACAGCCTCTGCGCCATACATTTTTATAAAAGCATTGAGATATTGCAGCGGCTGACGCGCATCTTCTTGCGACAGGAGCAGTAGCGTTTGCAGGCAACGGTAATAGTTTGCGCGTGTCGGACTAAAGACCGACGAATTGAACTCCATCGTCCATTCTGTCCAGATCAGCGCCTGCTCCAAATCGCCGCCCGCTAACGCCAGCATTGCTTTTAATTCGCCGACACGCAGTGTATGCCAGCCATTGTCCGCTCCGGTCGCCAGACCCAGCAGTTCACGCACGCGGGTGAAATCGTCAAAACCTTCGTCATCCAATTGTTCAATCAGATTGAGATAGTCTTCTTTATTCCAGGCGCTACCCGGCAGAGAAAGCAGAATCTCACGAAGATGGCTACCCATATTGTTGTTGGCCAGCCATAGATCTTCGGCAGGATAAATATCAGACATTCCCGGTACGATAATACGACAGGCGTATACGCCGAGATGCTCGTAATCAGCAATGTAAACTTCTTTATCTTCAGCAGCGAAGATGGCCATCAGCGTGGAGAATTCTTCTTCGGTAGTGCCGGAGAAACTCCAGTCTGCGAACGGGTAATCGGCGTCCTGTTTGAACAGATCCCAGGAGATCAGGCCGCTGGAGTCGATGAAGTGGGTCTCCAGATTCGTGTGCTCCGCGACTTCTTCATCATCGAACGTTGGCGGGTTGAAGACATCAAGATCTTTCAGACCGCGTCCCTGGAGTAGCTCGGTCACTGTACGTTCCAGCGCAACGCCAAAGTCAGGATGCGCGCCAAAAGAAGCAAAGCAGGTACCGTTAGCCGGGTTGAACAGCACGACGCAGATAACCGGATACTTACCGCCCAGCGAGCCGTCATAGGCGAAAATCGGGAAACCCTCGGCTTCCAGCGTGGCGATTGACTCCATTACCGCCGGATAACGCGCCATCACCTCTGCGGGAATCTCCGGCAGACTGATACTTTCCGCAATAATGCGATTTTTCACATAGCGCTCGAAGACTTCCGACAGTCCCTGAACGCGGGCTTCATTACGCGTATTGCCGGCGGACATCCCGTTAGAGACGTACAGGTTGCCGATGATATTCATTGGAATATAGACGGTCTGGTTATCGGACTGACGGGTAAATGGCAAGCCACAGACGCCGCGTACTTCATTGCCGGACTGAAGATCAATTAACTGGCTTCCGGTGAGTTCATTTTCCGGATCGTAAAACGCGCGCAGACGGGCATCAAGCAAGCCTTCCGGCACGTCGTCATTTTCAGTCAGCGGGAACCACTTTTCGTTCGGGTAATGTACGAATGGCCCGTTAGCGACCGTTTCGCCAAGCCAGAAATCAGCAAAAAAGTAGTTGGTTGACAGACGCTCGAAGTATTCGCCCAGCGCCGAGGCCAGCGCCGCTTTTTTGGTCGCGCCTTTTCCGTTGGTAAAGCATAACGCGCACTCTTTATCGCGAATATGCACTGACCAGACGTTTGGCACCGGGTTCAGCCAGGAGGCCTCTTCGATGTGAAAGCCGAGGTCGAGTAACTTTTGCTGGAAGCGGGCGATGGAGTCTTCCAGCGCGGCGTCTTTGCCGGGAATAAATGTTTGCGTCATGAAAATCACTTTTGTCGTACGGAAAGCGCGCAATGATACGGGTTTTATGTGACGGGCGCTATCTCGCCGGGACATCGGCGGAAATAAAAGTATTGGCTATCCTTTTACACAGGAATTCACAGGAAGAGTATAAAAAATGAAGGCATTTGATTTGCAACGAATGGCGCTGGATAACGTGCCGGTAGCGTTTTTGGGGGAAGTGGCGCTACGTAGCTTTTACACCTTTGTTCTGGTGTTTCTTTTCTTAAAGGTGACAGGACGCCGCGGCGTGCGGCAAATGTCGCTTTTTGAAGTGTTGATCATTTTGACATTGGGGTCGGCGGCAGGCGACGTCGCGTTTTATGATGACGTTCCGATGCTCCCTGTTCTGGTGGTATTCATCACCCTGGCGCTGCTCTATCGCCTGGTCATGTGGCTGATGGCGCATAGTGAAAAGTTGGAGGATCTGCTGGAAGGCAAGTCAGTGGTCGTTGTTGAAGATGGCGAACTGGCGTGGGAAAAACTGCAGCGCTCGAATATGACGGAGTTTGAATTTTTTATGGAGCTTCGTTTGAATGGCGTTGAACAACTGGGGCAGGTCAGGCTGGCCATCCTTGAGACGAATGGACAAATTAGCGTCTATTTTTTTGAAGATAAAGACGTGAAGCCGGGATTAAGCATTCTTCCTGAACACTGTACGCCACGCTTTACGGTGGCGCCGGAGGCCGGCGACTATGCCTGCGTACGTTGCAGTGAAGTGGTACGAATGAGCGTCGGAGAAAAACAATTATGTCCGCGCTGCGCAAATCCAGAATGGACGAAGGCAAGCCGGGCTAAACGCGTTGTTTAACAGTGAAAATATCGGATTTATACGGTTAATTCGAAAGATTCTGTTGTGTGACGCACGCCACATTTTCCCCGCGTATTGTTTTACCCATTGCGGCGCGTGTCACTGAATGATAAAACCGATATCCACATGAATAACGTTTGCCTGATGTCTGTCAGGCAGGCAACAATGCAGCGTGGTGAGGGGAAATGGCTCAGGTCTTTAATTTTAGTTCAGGTCCGGCGATGCTACCGGCGGAAGTACTTAAACTGGCGCAACAGGAACTGCGTGACTGGCACGGTCTTGGTACGTCGGTAATGGAAATTAGCCATCGAGGCAAAGAGTTTATCCAGGTCGCTGAGGAGGCGGAGCAGGATTTTCGCGATCTCCTTAATATCCCCTCCAACTATAAAGTTTTATTTTGTCACGGCGGCGGTCGCGGGCAGTTTGCTGGCGTGCCGCTAAATCTGCTGGGCGATAAAACCACGGCGGATTATGTCGATGCCGGTTACTGGGCGGCGAGTGCCATTAAAGAAGCCAAAAAATACTGTGCGCCGCAGATTATCGACGCCAAAATCACCGTTGACGGCAAACGCGCCGTGAAACCGATGCGTGAATGGCAGCTTTCCAATAATGCCGCTTATTTACACTATTGCCCGAATGAAACCATTGACGGCATCGCCATCGATGAAACGCCTGATTTTGGCCCGGAGGTGGTCGTCACGGCGGATTTCTCTTCTACCATCCTTTCTGCGCCGCTGGATGTCTCTCGCTATGGCGTGATTTATGCTGGCGCGCAGAAGAATATCGGTCCGGCAGGACTGACGCTGGTTATCGTCCGGGAGGATCTGTTAGGTAAGGCGCATGAGAGCTGCCCGTCCATCCTCGACTACACCGTCCTGAATGATAACGACTCGATGTTTAATACGCCGCCGACTTTCGCCTGGTATCTTTCCGGTCTGGTGTTCAAATGGTTGAAAGCGCAGGGCGGCGTGGCGGCGATGCATAAAATCAATCAGCAAAAAGCGGAGTTGCTGTACGGTGTGATTGATAACAGCGACTTCTACCGTAACGATGTCGCACAGGCCAACCGTTCGCGGATGAACGTTCCGTTCCAGTTAGCGGACAATGTGCTGGACAAGGTCTTTCTGGAAGAGTCTTTCGCCGCCGGTCTGCACGCCTTAAAAGGGCACCGTGTTGTTGGCGGTATGCGTGCCTCTATCTATAACGCCATGCCGATTGAAGGGGTGAAAGCGCTGACCGATTTCATGATCGATTTTGAGCGTCGCCACGGCTAATGCGTTTCTTTTTTTTCATCCCCACGGCCAGTCTGTGGGGTTTTTATTTCTGTTTTTTGAGAGTTGAGTTTCATGGAATCCCTGACGTTACAACCCATCGCGCGGGTCGATGGCGCCATTAATTTACCTGGCTCCAAAAGTGTTTCAAACCGTGCTTTGCTCCTGGCGGCTTTAGCTTGTGGTAAAACCGTTCTGACGAATCTGCTGGATAGCGATGACGTCCGCCATATGCTCAATGCCCTGAGCGCGTTGGGGATCAATTACACCCTTTCTGCCGATCGCACCCGCTGTGATATCACGGGTAATGGCGGCCCATTACGCGCGCCAGGCGCTCTGGAACTGTTTCTCGGTAATGCCGGAACCGCGATGCGTCCGTTAGCGGCAGCGCTATGTCTGGGACAAAATGAGATAGTGTTAACCGGCGAACCGCGTATGAAAGAGCGTCCGATAGGCCATCTGGTCGATGCGCTGCGTCAGGGCGGGGCTAATATTGATTACCTGGAGCAGGAAAACTATCCGCCTCTGCGTCTGCGCGGCGGTTTTACCGGCGGCGACATTGAGGTTGATGGTAGCGTTTCCAGCCAGTTCCTGACCGCTCTGCTGATGACGGCGCCGCTGGCGCCTGAAGACACAATTATTCGCGTTAAAGGCGAACTGGTATCAAAACCTTACATCGATATCACGCTAAATTTAATGAAAACCTTTGGCGTGGAGATAGCGAATCATCACTACCAACAATTTGTCGTGAAGGGCGGTCAACAGTATCACTCTCCGGGTCGCTATCTGGTCGAGGGCGATGCCTCGTCAGCGTCCTATTTTCTCGCCGCCGGGGCGATAAAAGGCGGCACGGTAAAAGTGACCGGGATTGGCCGCAAAAGTATGCAGGGCGATATTCGTTTTGCCGATGTGCTGGAGAAAATGGGCGCGACCATTACCTGGGGCGATGATTTTATTGCCTGCACGCGCGGCGAATTGCACGCCATAGATATGGATATGAACCATATTCCGGATGCGGCGATGACGATTGCCACCACGGCGCTGT
Organism: Salmonella enterica subsp. houtenae serovar Houten; assembly: GCA_900478215.1. Taxonomy (NCBI): domain Bacteria; kingdom Pseudomonadati; phylum Pseudomonadota; class Gammaproteobacteria; order Enterobacterales; family Enterobacteriaceae; genus Salmonella; species Salmonella enterica. The sequence continues at coordinate 2,911,544 of LS483478.1, read as the reverse complement.
TTGCGAAAGGAACCACGACGTTGCGCAATATTTATAACTGGCGAGTGAAAGAAACCGATCGCCTGTTCGCGATGGCGACCGAGCTACGTAAAGTGGGCGCTGAAGTCGAAGAAGGGCGCGATTATATTCGTATCACGCCGCCGGCAAAGCTCCATCACGCGGATATTGGCACGTACAACGACCACCGTATGGCGATGTGCTTCTCACTGGTCGCACTGTCCGATACGCCAGTCACGATCCTGGACCCTCAATGTACCGCAAAAACGTTCCCTGATTATTTCGAACAACTGGCGCGGATGAGTACGCCGGCCTAATCCTTCTGTTGCGCCAGCCGACAGGCTGGCGCGCCGAGGTCCGTATTCGCACTATTTTTATAATTATGACTAATGCTAATTTGTTGATGATTTAACACATTGATTTATGTGTTTTTTATAATAGTTATCAACGGAAGATTAGTATGAAAAATAAATCATTATTACTGGTGGTGGCGATTTCCGCTACGCTACTGGCAGGATGTAAAAATGGCGTGAATGGCGATTTAATCGCCAGTTCCGGCATGTCAGCCTACAAAGCCGCCACACTGTCCGATGCGGATGTTAAAGCATTATCTAATAATGCCTGTAAACAAATGGACAGCGAGAATCAACTGGCAGGTTCGAAAAGCAAATACACCAAACGTCTGAGCAAAATCGCCAAAGCGCTGGGTAACAACATTGACGGTACGCCGGTTAACTATAAAGTCTATATGACCAGCGATATCAACGCATGGGCGATGGCGAACGGTTGCGTTCGCGTATACTCCGGCCTGATGGATCTGATGACCGATAATGAAATTGAAGGCGTACTGGGCCATGAACTGGGCCATGTCTCTTTAGGGCACTCCCGCAAGGCAATGCAGACCGCCTATGCCACGCTGGCGGCTCGCGATGCGCTTTCCGCCACCAGCGGCGTCGCAGCGCAGCTTTCCCAGTCTCAATTGGGCGATCTGGCGGAAGGCGTCATCAATTCGGCGTTTTCTCGCAGTCAGGAGTCGGATGCGGATGATTTCTCTTACGGTCTGCTGAAAAAACGCGGGATTAACACCCAGGGCTTAGTCACGGCGTTCGATAAATTCGCCACAATGGACGCAGGTCATGCAAAATCATTGATGGACTCCCACCCGGCCTCAGCCGATCGCGCGCAGCATATGCGCGACAGAATTGCCGAAGATAAAAAGTAAATCATTGTCATCTTTCGGGCTGGTTTCTCGCCGGCCCGCTATAATTGCGCAATTATTCCGCATCTGATTACAGACAAAACTGGTTTTTGCATGCAACGTTAACGGTCGCGAGCGTTGGCGCGTATAATGCGCGGCGTTTACGTTAACGGTACGCCTGTTTAAGGAGATAAAGATGACGGCAATTGCCCCGGTAATAACCATTGATGGCCCAAGCGGTGCAGGTAAAGGCACCTTGTGCAAAGCAATGGCGGAAGCATTGCAATGGCATCTGCTGGATTCCGGCGCGATATACCGCGTACTGGCGCTGGCGGCATTGCATCACCATGTCGATCTCGCCTCTGAAGATGCGCTGGTGCCGCTGGCGTCCCATCTGGACGTGCGTTTCGTCTCAACGGACGGCAACCTGGAGGTTATCCTGGAAGGCGAGGACGTTAGCGGCGAAATTCGTACGCAGGAAGTCGCGAACGCGGCATCCCAGGTGGCGGCATTCCCACGTGTGCGTGAAGCGCTTCTTCGCCGCCAACGCGCATTCCGCGAAGCGCCTGGTTTAATCGCCGATGGACGCGATATGGGGACTGTGGTCTTCCCGGATGCGCCGGTAAAAATTTTCCTTGACGCCTCCTCGGAGGAACGTGCGCATCGACGTATGCTACAGTTGCAGGAGAAGGGCTTTAGTGTTAACTTTGAACGCCTTTTGGCCGAGATCAAGGAACGCGACGATCGCGATCGTAATCGCGCTGTAGCGCCGTTAGTTCCTGCTGCTGATGCATTAGTTTTGGATTCTACCCGATTAAGCATTGAGCAAGTGATTGAAAAAGCGTTACAATACGCGCGCCAAAAATTGGCTCTCGCTTAAATGCGACCGAATTTGCAGTACCCCCGCTGCAAAGGAATGACAGCGGGTATGTTAAACAACCCCATCCGGCACGGAGCCAGGTGGACGTTAAATATGAAACCTGAAGATTAAACATGACTGAATCTTTTGCTCAACTCTTTGAAGAATCCTTAAAAGAAATCGAAACCCGCCCGGGTTCCATCGTTCGTGGTGTTGTTGTTGCTATTGATAAAGATATCGTACTGGTTGACGCTGGTCTGAAATCTGAATCTGCCATTCCGGCTGAGCAGTTCAAAAACGCCCAGGGCGAGCTGGAAATCCAGGTGGGTGACGAAGTTGACGTTGCTCTGGATGCAGTAGAAGATGGCTTCGGTGAAACTCTGCTCTCTCGTGAGAAAGCTAAACGTCACGAAGCATGGATCACGCTGGAAAAAGCTTACGAAGATGCTGAAACTGTTACCGGTGTTATCAACGGCAAAGTTAAGGGTGGCTTCACTGTTGAGCTGAACGGTATTCGCGCGTTCCTGCCGGGTTCTCTGGTAGACGTTCGTCCGGTGCGTGACACTCTGCACCTGGAAGGCAAAGAGCTTGAATTCAAAGTAATCAAGCTGGACCAGAAACGTAACAACGTTGTGGTTTCTCGTCGTGCCGTTATTGAATCCGAAAACAGCGCAGAACGCGATCAGCTGCTGGAAAACCTGCAGGAAGGCATGGAAGTTAAAGGTATCGTTAAGAACCTCACTGACTACGGTGCATTCGTTGATCTGGGCGGCGTTGACGGCCTGCTGCATATCACTGACATGGCCTGGAAACGCGTTAAGCATCCGAGCGAAATCGTGAACGTTGGCGACGAAATCAACGTGAAAGTGCTGAAGTTCGACCGCGAACGCACCCGTGTATCCCTGGGCCTGAAACAGCTGGGCGAAGATCCGTGGGTAGCTATCGCTAAACGTTATCCGGAAGGTACCAAACTGACTGGTCGCGTGACTAACCTGACCGACTACGGCTGCTTCGTTGAAATCGAAGAAGGCGTTGAAGGCCTGGTTCACGTTTCCGAAATGGACTGGACCAACAAAAACATCCATCCATCCAAAGTGGTTAACGTTGGCGATGTAGTGGAAGTGATGGTTCTGGATATCGACGAAGAACGTCGTCGTATCTCCCTGGGTCTGAAGCAGTGCAAATCTAACCCATGGCAGCAGTTCGCAGAAACCCACAACAAGGGCGACCGCGTTGAAGGTAAAATCAAGTCTATCACTGACTTCGGTATCTTCATCGGCCTGGACGGCGGCATCGACGGCCTGGTTCACCTGTCTGACATCTCCTGGAACGTTGCGGGCGAAGAAGCCGTTCGTGAATACAAAAAAGGCGACGAAATCGCAGCTGTTGTTCTGCAGGTTGACGCAGAGCGTGAACGCATCTCCCTGGGCGTTAAACAGCTCGCAGAAGATCCGTTCAACAACTGGGTTGCTCTGAACAAGAAAGGCGCTATCGTAACCGGTAAAGTAACTGCAGTTGACGCTAAAGGCGCAACCGTAGAACTGGCTGATGGCGTTGAAGGTTATCTGCGTGCTTCTGAAGCATCCCGTGACCGCGTTGAAGATGCCACTCTGGTTCTGAGCGTTGGCGACGACGTTGAAGCAAAATTCACCGGCGTTGATCGTAAAAACCGCGCAATCAGCCTGTCTGTTCGTGCGAAAGACGAAGCTGACGAGAAAGATGCTATCGCAACTGTTAACAAACAGGAAGATGCAAACTTCTCTAACAACGCAATGGCTGAAGCATTCAAAGCAGCTAAAGGCGAGTAATTCTCTGAAACTTCGGGTATTTTAGCCTGAAGTATAACGAGTTTACTTGACAGATTGCAGGATTCGTCCTGTAATCAAGCACTAAGGGCGGCTACGGCCGCCCTTAATCAATCTCACGGCTGCAGCCAATTTGCCTTTAAGAAACCGGAGGAATCATGACCAAGTCAGAATTGATTGAAAGACTTGCAACCCAGCAATCTCACATTCCCGCTAAGGCGGTTGAAGATGCAGTGAAAGAGATGCTGGAGCATATGGCCTCGACTCTTGCGCAGGGCGAGCGTATTGAAATCCGCGGTTTCGGCAGTTTTTCTTTGCACTACCGCGCACCTCGTACCGGACGTAATCCTAAGACTGGCGATAAAGTAGAACTGGAAGGAAAATACGTTCCTCACTTTAAACCGGGTAAAGAACTGCGCGATCGCGCCAATATTTACGGTTAAGTTTTAGCGCAAAACGTGACCCCGAAAAAAGCACCTCCAGGGTGCTTTTTTCATTTATGCGCCGTCAGGCGCAAACGCTATTCGATCGAAAACTGGAAAGCGTTTCGCATTTTTTGCTGCGTCTTACATTTATCAGGTAAAAAACCTGGAATTCGCGCTGTATAGCACAAAATCCCCACCAGACAATGGCGTCCTGAACCTGCACACTTTCCTGCACAGGGAGGTGTCTATGAAGATAACGACGGTCAGCGTATGCGTAGTAGGCGGCATACTTCCACTCACAATATTACCCGTATTACCTGACACGTGGATTCTCGCGGCGTTGTTTTGTCTGGCATGTTTACTTTGCCTCATACCCCATCACTACGCGCGCTACGCGGCATTAACCTTGCTCTTTTTTCTGTGGGGGATATTGGCCGCCAGGCAGGCCATCTGGCCGGGAAACGTCCTGCCCGCCGCGACGCAGGAGGCGACCGTCGTTATTACTGCCACCGATCATATGACCACTCATTATGGGCGAATCACCCATTTGCGCGGAAAGCTGCTCTTTCCTGCTGTAGGGATTGTCCTGCATGGTCAGTATTTACCTACGGAAGTGTGTGCCGGGCAACGGTGGGCGATGACGCTGAAGGTCAGAGCGGTACACGGCCAGCTTAACGAGGGCGGTTTTGATAGCCAACGTTATGCGCTGGCACAGCATCAACCATTGACCGGGCGTTTCCTGCAGGCTAAAGCGATTAATCCAGAGTGTAGCTTACGTGCGCGTTATCTTGCTTCGCTTCGCGCTACGCTTGAGCCTTATCCGTGGCAACAGGTTATCCTGGCGTTGGGGATGGGGGAGCGGGGGGCAGTGTCGCAGGAGGTGAAGGACGTTATGCGCGATACGGGAACAACCCATTTGATAGCGATTTCCGGTCTGCATATCGCTTTTGCCGCGTTATTCGCTGCCGGGCTAGTCCGCGGCGGGCAATTTTTTCTGCCAGTCAGATGGATTCGTTGGCAGACGCCATTGCTTAGCGGCATTGTTTGCGCGATGTTTTATGCCTGGCTTACCGGCTTACAACCGCCCGCACTGCGCACGGTGGTGGCGCTGAGCGTCTGGGGTGGATTAAAATTAAGCGGACGACAATGGAGCGGCTGGCAAGTCTGGTTTAGCTGTCTGGCTGCGATTATTTTCGCCGATCCTGTGGCGGTTATATCACAAAGTCTTTGGCTGTCTGCGTTTGCGGTGGCCGGTCTGTTATTTTGGTATCAGTGGTTTCCTGCGCCAGGCGAAAATTTTCCACGGAGCGTGCGCTGGTTACTTAACCTGCTTCACCTACAGGTTGGCATTACACTTCTGCTTTTGCCTCTTCAGGTGGCCCTTTTTCATGGCATAAGCGTCACCGCAATGCTGGCGAATCTTTTTGCCGTACCCTGGGTCACATTCGTGACGGTTCCGCTCATCCTGACGGGAATGATTCTGCATTTAACCGGGGCGTTTTTTCTTGAAGAGTGGGTGTGGTGCCTGGCCGATCGTGCGTTAGCCGCGCTATTTTACCTGTTAAATACTTTACCGCCGGGCTGGGTAAATATTGATCAGCGCTGGCAGTGGCTGACGCTATTGCCCTGGCTAATGCTTATCGCGTGGCGATTAAACCTCTGGCGTACCTGGCCGGCGGTTTGTTTCTCCGGACTATTGTTAATGAGTTGGCCACTCTGGCGGCCAATAAACGCCAGCGAATGGCAGGTGCATATGCTGGATGTCGGCCAGGGGCTGGCGATAGCGATCGTCAGAGGCGATAAAGTAATACTTTACGATACTGGCAGAGCATGGCCGGATGGCGATAGCGGGCAACAGGTTATTATTCCCTGGCTGCGCTGGCATAATCTGACGCCGGAGGGGGTTATTTTGAGCCATGAGCATCTGGATCATCGGGGCGGACTGCGTTCGTTACAGCGGGTCTGGCCGTCAATGTGGATTCGCAGCCCGTTAGGCTGGCAGGGACATCAGCCCTGTTTTCGTGGCGAGCAGTGGCAATGGCAGGGGTTAACGTTTCATGCGCACTGGCCGTTACGCGAAAGTACCGATCGGGGAAATAACCGCTCCTGTGTGATCAAAGTGGATGACGGCATACATAGCATTCTACTCACGGGCGATATTGAGGCGGGCGCTGAACAAAAAATGCTAAGTCGTTACTGGCGACATCTTGCGGCGACGCTTATCCAGGTGCCGCATCATGGCAGTAATACGTCGTCCTCGCTACCGCTTATTCAGCGGGTACATGGGGAAGCGGCGCTGGCGTCCGCATCGCGTTATAATGCATGGCGGTTGCCGTCCCGCAAGGTAAAACAGCGCTACCGACAACAGGCGTATCAGTGGTTTGATACACCTCACCAGGGGCAAATTTCGCTGCGGTTTTCTCCGCAGGGCTGGCGTATACAAGGCTTACGGGATCAAATTTTACCTCGTTGGTATCATCAGTGGTTTGGCGTGTCCGAGGATAACGGGTAGAATATGCGGCTATTTCAACAAATGCTGGTTTTTTGAATGCATAACGATAAAGATCTCTCTACGTGGCAGACCTTCCGCCGACTGTGGCCAACCATAGCGCCTTTTAAAGCAGGTCTGATCGTGGCGGGCGTAGCGTTAATTCTCAACGCAGCCAGCGATACCTTCATGTTATCGCTCCTCAAGCCATTACTGGATGATGGTTTCGGTAAAACGGATCGCTCAGTGTTGCTGTGGATGCCGCTGGTAGTTATTGGGCTGATGGTATTGCGAGGCATCACCAGCTATGTCTCCAGCTACTGTATTTCGTGGGTGTCTGGTAAGGTGGTCATGACCATGCGCCGTCGCCTGTTTGGTCATATGATGGGAATGCCCGTCGCCTTCTTTGATAAACAGTCTACTGGTACGCTGCTGTCGCGTATTACTTACGATTCAGAACAGGTTGCCTCCTCTTCATCAGGCGCGCTGATTACCGTAGTGCGTGAAGGGGCATCGATCATCGGATTGTTTATCATGATGTTCTATTACAGTTGGCAGTTGTCGATCATTTTGGTTGTTTTAGCGCCAATTGTGTCGATTGCGATCCGCGTTGTCTCTAAACGATTCCGCAGTATCAGCAAAAATATGCAGAACACGATGGGACAAGTGACCACCAGCGCCGAACAAATGTTGAAAGGACACAAAGAGGTGCTGATTTTCGGCGGTCAGGAAGTCGAAACTAAACGTTTTGATAAAGTTAGCAATAAGATGCGACTGCAGGGCATGAAAATGGTCTCTGCCTCGTCGATTTCCGACCCTATCATTCAGCTCATTGCCTCGCTGGCGCTGGCGTTTGTCCTCTATGCCGCGAGCTTCCCAAGCGTCATGGATAGCCTGACGGCTGGGACCATCACCGTGGTGTTCTCCTCCATGATCGCGCTGATGCGTCCATTAAAATCGCTGACAAACGTTAACGCGCAGTTCCAGCGTGGGATGGCGGCTTGCCAGACGTTGTTTGCGATTCTGGATAGCGAGCAGGAGAAAGATGAAGGTAAACGAGTCATTGACCGCGCGACCGGCGATCTCGAGTTCCGCAATGTAACTTTTACTTACCCGGGCCGTGAAGTGCCGGCATTGCGTAACATTAATTTGAACATTCCTGCCGGAAAAACCGTGGCGCTGGTGGGGCGCTCCGGATCGGGTAAATCAACAATCGCCAGTCTGATCACCCGTTTCTACGATATTGATGAAGGACACATCCTGATGGATGGTCACGATCTACGCGAATACACTCTGGCCTCTCTACGTAATCAGGTGGCCCTGGTTTCGCAAAACGTGCATCTGTTTAACGACACGGTCGCCAATAACATTGCTTATGCCCGGACGGAAGAATACAGCCGCGAGCAGATTGAAGAGGCGGCGCGCATGGCCTATGCCATGGACTTTATCAACAAGATGGATAATGGCCTGGATACCATCATCGGCGAAAACGGCGTCCTGCTTTCCGGCGGTCAGCGCCAGCGTATCGCAATTGCCCGCGCCTTACTGCGCGACAGCCCGATTCTGATTCTTGATGAGGCCACGTCCGCGCTGGATACCGAGTCTGAACGCGCGATTCAGGCGGCGCTGGATGAACTGCAGAAAAACCGCACCTCTTTGGTGATTGCGCACCGTCTCTCCACCATTGAACAGGCGGATGAGATTATCGTGGTTGAAGACGGCATTATTGTTGAACGTGGCACTCATCGCGAGCTGCTGGCGCAACACGGCGTTTACGCCCAGCTACATAAGATGCAATTTGGCCAATGATTGCGCGTATCTGGTCGGGTGAATCCCCGCTATGGCGGTTACTGCTGCCGCTCTCCTGGTTGTATGGCCTGGTGAGCGGGGCGATTCGTCTGAGCTATAAGCTTGGTCTTAAACGCGCCTGGCGAGCGCCGGTACCGGTGGTCGTGGTAGGGAATCTCACGGCTGGCGGTAACGGTAAAACCCCCGTAGTTATTTGGCTGGTGGAACAGCTGCAACGGCGTGGCGTGCGCGTGGGGGTCGTTTCCCGCGGCTACGGCGGTAAAGCCGCTGCTTATCCGCTGCTCCTGACGCCGGAGACGACAACCGCAGAAGCGGGAGATGAACCGGTATTGATTTATCAACGGACCGGCGCGCCTGTCGCGGTTGCGCCTGAACGCGCCGCGGCGGTGAAAGCGATTCTGGCGGCGCATAATGTGCAGATTATTATCACCGACGATGGGTTGCAACATTACCGACTGGCGCGGGATATCGAAATTGTGGTGATTGACGGCGAGCGTCGATTTGGCAACGGCTGGTGGCTTCCTGCCGGTCCTATGCGCGAACGCGCCAGTCGCCTGAAAACCGTGGACGCCGCCATCGTGAATGGCGGCGTCGCCCGGACGGGCGAAATACCCATGCAGCTAGCGCCTGGACTGGCGGTGAACTTACGTACGGGAGCGCGTTGCGACGTGGCGCAACTGAGCAATATTGTAGCGATGGCGGGCATCGGTCATCCGCCGCGCTTTTTCGCGACGCTGGCATCCTGCGGCGCGCATCCGCAAAAGAGCGTCCCGCTGGCGGATCATCAGATGCTTGCCCCTGCTGACGTTCGGGCGTTGGTTAGTGAAGGACAGCACCTGGTAATGACGGAAAAAGACGCGGTGAAATGCCGTGCTTTTGCCGAAGATAACTGGTGGTTTTTACCGGTTGACGCGCGTTTGTTCGGTGAGAAGCCTGATAAGTTACTTGAGCGTATTACCTCGCTGGTTCGCTAGCGTATTTCCATGCGGCGGCAGTGATGAATTTATGGGGCCTGTGAATGTCATTGCCGTATCTCTCTCTTTCCCAGGCTCGTTGCCTCCATCTCGCTGCGCAAGGGCTATTAAAAAAGCCGCGCCGTAACGCGATGCCTGGCGATATTCTTGCCGCCATTTCACGCATGGCGTTGCTGCAAATCGATACTATCAATGTTGTCGCGCGTAGCCCCTATCTGGTGCTGTTTAGCCGTCTTGGCTCATACCCGCAGGCCTGGCTGGATGAGGCGCTGCTACGCGGCGAACTGATGGAGTACTGGGCGCATGAGGCCTGTTTCTTACCACGCCGCGACTTTAAACTTATCCGTCACCGTATGCTATCGCCGGAAAAGATGGGCTGGAAATATCGCGCGACATGGATGCATGACCACGCGGAAGAAATAGAACAGCTAGTGCGGCATATTCAGGATCATGGTCCGGTGCGTTCTGCCGATTTTGAACATTCGCAGAAAGGCGTCAGTGGCTGGTGGGAATGAAAACCGCATAAACGCCACCTTGAGGGTTTATTTACCGCCGGAAAAGTCATGGTTGTTGAGCGGCGTAATTTTCAACGCGTATATGATTTAACACACCGTGTGATGCCGCACTGGGATGATGAGCGCGATGGACTGTTACAGCCGCAGGCGGAAAGCCTGATGCTGGATAATAGCGCGCGCAGTCTGGGGATTTTCCGTGAACAGTGGCTGGCGGATTACTACCGCCTGAAACGTCCTGACCTGAAGGGATGGCGGGAGAGTCGGGCGGAACAGCAGCAGATTATTCCAGTCGAGGTGGAAACGTTGGGGCGTCTGTGGCTTCATGCCGACCTTCTTTCGCAGCTTGAACCGGCGCTGAATAACGCCTTAAAAGCGACCCATAGCGCAGTGCTGTCGCCTTTCGACCCCGTGGTATGGGATCGCAAGCGGGCAGCGCAGCTCTTCGCATTCAACTACCGGCTGGAGTGTTACACGCCCGCGGCGAAGCGCCAGTACGGTTATTTTGTGCTGCCGCTACTATGCCAGGGCCGTTTAGTTGGGCGAATGGACGCTAAAATGCACCGTAAAACGGGGGTGCTTGAGGTTATCTCGCTGTATCTGGAGGACGATATCCGCCCTGGCGTTAGTCTGCAAAAAGGAATCTGGCAGGCCATTAGCGCGTTTGCTGCCTGGCAACGGGCATCGCGCGTGACGTTGCGACAATGTCCGCCAGGCCTGTTTAGTGCCATGCGTCGCGGCTGGGAAATAGACCCTGTACCATAACCGATTATGTTAATATTGAAGGATTCACAATCCGGTCCATCTGGAGGAACTATGGATCATCGTCTGCTTGAAATCATCGCCTGCCCGGTATGTAACGGCAAACTCTGGTACAACCAGGAAAAGCAAGAATTAATTTGCAAACTGGATAATCTTGCTTTCCCGTTAATTGACGGTATTCCTGTATTGCTGGAAAATGAAGCTCGTCCCCTGACATCTGATGAGCGTAAATCATGAATTTCGTCGTTATCATTCCGGCCCGTTTTTCATCTACCCGACTACCAGGCAAACCATTGCTGGATATTAATGGTAAGCCCATGATTGTTCATGTCCTGGAGCGGGCGCGCGAATCTGGCGCGGAACGCATTATTGTCGCGACCGATCATGAAGACGTGGCCAGTGCGGTAGAAGCGGCTGGCGGCGAAGTGTGCATGACGCGCGCCGATCACCAGTCCGGCACCGAACGACTGGCGGAAGTGGTAGAGAAGTGCGGATTTAGCGACGATACCATTATTGTGAATGTCCAGGGCGATGAGCCGATGATTCCGGCGGTTATTATTCGCCAGGTCGCGGAAAATCTGGCGCAGCGCCAGGTCGGAATGGCGACGCTGGCGGCACCGATTCACAGCGCCGAGGAGGCGTTTAACCCAAATGCGGTGAAAGTCGTGCTGGATGCCGAAGGCTATGCGCTCTACTTCTCCCGGGCGACGATTCCCTGGGATCGCGACCGTTTTGCAAAAAGCCTGGAAACGGTAGGGGATACTTGCCTGCGCCACCTGGGGATTTACGGCTATCGCGCGGGTTTTATTCGCCGTTACGTGAGCTGGCAACCCAGCCCGCTTGAACATATTGAAATGCTGGAGCAACTCCGTGTGCTGTGGTACGGCGAAAAAATTCATGTCGCCGTCGCTAAAGCGGTGCCTGGTACGGGCGTAGACACCGCCGACGACCTGGAACGTGTTCGTGCTGAAATGCGTTAACATGACCCTGTTCATGATCGTCTTAGACGGTCATGAACAGCGCTGTATGATAGCGCAAAGATGAATACTCACGTCTGCTCACCAGTGACTGCTCTCTCGTACCGTTACGATTTTCCTCATTTTTCTTTTCTTCCCTTGATCTGATATGGGTGACATCTGTCCATACGACGCTCATTATTAAAGCAGTAGCACGAATGGGGGGAATCTGGAATGGAACAGTTGCGGGCCGAGCTCAGCCATTTGTTGGGTGAAAAACTTAGTCGTATAGAGTGCGTGAATGAGAAAACGGATTCCGCATTGTGGTCATTATATGACAGCCAGGGAAATCCGATGCCGTTGATGGCGCGAAGCTTTACAACTCCCGGCGTTGCGCAGCAACTGGCATGGAAAACCTCAATGCTGGCGCGTAGCGGTACGGTGAGGATGCCGGTAATCTATGGCGTATTGACGCATGAAGAGCATCCTGGTCCGGATGTGCTGCTGTTGGAGCGACTGCGCGGCGTGCCGGCGGAGGCGCCGGCACGCACACCGGAACGCTGGGAACAGCTAAAAGATCAGATTGTCGAAGGATTATTAGCCTGGCATCGACAGGACAGCCGCGGTTGCGTTGGCGCCGTAGACCATACTCAGGAGAATGTCTGGCCTTCCTGGTATCGTCAGCGGGTGGAGGTGCTGTGGACGACGCTAAATCAGTTCAGCAATACCGGCCTGACGATGCAGGACAAACGCATTCTGTTTCGTACCAGAGAATGTCTCCCTTCGTTATTTGAAGGGTTTAACGATAACTGCGTGCTGGTGCATGGCAACTTCTGTCTGCGCAGTATGCTTAAAGACGCCCGTAGCGATCAGCTTCTGGCGATGGTCGGCCCAGGGCTGATGCTGTGGGCGCCAAGAGAGTTCGAACTGTTTCGCCTGATGGATAATCCCCTGGCGGAGGGATTGCTCTGGCATTATCTGCAACGCGCGCCAGTGGCGGAGTCATTTATCTGGCGGCGTTGGCTCTATGTGCTGTGGGACGAGGTTTCGCAGTTGGTGAATACCGGGCGTTTTAACCGTACCAATTTTGATCTGGCGGCGAAGTCATTACTCCCCTGGCTTGCCTGATGCGCCTTTCAGCCATTGCCAGATTTGGCCTAATGTTTCATACCCGGCGCGATCGCTGTGCATCAGCCAGACTGGAGATGGAATTGCCCGTTCCCAGGGATTTAAAGGCGAATCGATCGCCAACTGATTGGCCGGCGCGGGAAGCGGATGAAGCCCGGCATGTTGAAAGAAAATCATCGCGCGCGGCAAATGCGAGGCGGATGTCACCAGCAGGAAGGGGGCGTCGCCGATAGCCTGTTTAACGGCGGCGGCTTCTTCTTCCGTATCTTTTGGCTTATCCAGCGTAATAATATCGCTACGCGGTACGCCCAGCGACTGCGCCACCCGTGCGCCGACTTCCGCTGTGCTTACTGTATTGGTTTTTGCTACGCCGCCGGTAAAAATCAGCTTTGCTCCCGGATTCGCTCGCCACAGCCGAATGCCTTCCGCCAGTCGCGGCAAGCTGTTGTTAATTAAATTAGAGCTCGGCGCCCACTGCGGGTTCCAGGTATAACCGCCGCCGAGAACCACAATATACGCCACCTTTTGCGAGCCCTGCCAGGTGGGATAATTGTCTTCTATCGGACGTAGCAGACGGTCGGCGACGGGTTGCAAACTTAACAGTAATAACGCCAGCCAACCCATGCTGATAACTACCTTTCCGGTCTTCTGAAAGCGGCTAAACCAGACCAGCGCCAGGCCGACGCCAATCATCAGCAACATCAGCGGGAGCGGCAGCAACATACCGCCAATCACTTTCTTTAGCGTAAAAAGCATCCTTTTTGGTTCCTTTTTTAACCATATAGCAGAGGATTAACGGTGATATTACACCAGACAGGTTCATTCTCGCCGTGGCTGTGACAAAATAGCGGTTTTATCAGATAACGCCTGAGCCAGCCTGTGGAGAGTCCGATGCAGGATCGCAATTTTGATGACATTGCAGAAAAGTTTTCCCGTAACATTTACGGAACGACCAAAGGGCAACTGCGGCAAGCTATTCTGTGGCAAGACCTGGATCGCGTGCTGGAAGGCTTCAACGGGCGAAAACTGCGGGTGCTCGATGCCGGCGGCGGAGAAGGGCAAACGGCGATTAAGATGGCGGAGCGCGGCCATCAGGTGACATTATGCGATCTGTCTGGTGAAATGATCGCCCGCGCGCAGCAGGCGGCCGAGGCAAAAGGTGTGAGCAAAGACATGCATTTTATACAATGCCCGGCTCAGGATGTCGCTTCGCATTTGGAAAGCCAGGTTGATCTGATATTGTTTCATGCTGTGCTGGAGTGGGTGGCCGATCCTGTCGGCGTATTAGAAATGCTCTGGTCAGTATTGCGTCCTGGCGGCGCACTGTCGTTGATGTTCTATAACGCTAACGGTTTGCTGATGCACAATATGGTGGCGGGTAATTTTGACTACGTACAGGCGGGGATGCCTAAACGTAAGAAGCGTACGTTGTCGCCTGACTACCCGCGCGATCCCGCGCAGGTGTACCAGTGGCTGGAGGCGATTGGTTGGCAGATTACCGGTAAAACCGGCGTCCGTGTGTTTCATGATTATCTGCGTGAAAAGCGCCAACAGCGTGACAGTTATGAGACATTGGTCGAACTGGAAACGCGTTATTGTCGCCAGGAGCCGTATATTAGTCTTGGGCGTTATATTCATGTCACCGCGATTAAAAGCCCGGCGCTAGCCGCAGATGCAAGGATAATCTATGAGTGAATTTTCCCAGACAGTTCCCGAACTGGTTGCCTGGGCCAGAAAAAACGACTTTTCCATCTCGCTGCCGGTAGACAGACTTTCCTTTCTGCTGGCGGTCGCCACGCTGAACGGCGAACGCCTTGACGGCGAGATGAGTGAAGGCGAACTGGTGGATGCATTCCGCCATGTGAGTGATGCGTTTGAGCAAACCAGCGAAACCATCGGCGTGCGCGCTAATAACGCGATTAACGATATGGTGCGTCAACGTCTGCTGAACCGCTTTACCAGCGAGCAGGCGGAAGGCAATGCGATTTACCGATTAACGCCGCTGGGAATTGGCATCACCGATTATTATATTCGCCAGCGTGAGTTCTCTACGTTACGTCTCTCCATGCAGCTATCGATTGTGGCTGGCGAATTGAAACGCGCGGCAGACGCGGCACAAGAGGGCGGCGATGAGTTCCACTGGCACCGTAATGTCTACGCGCCGCTGAAATATTCGGTGGCGGAAATTTTCGACAGTATCGATCTGACCCAGCGCATCATGGATGAGCAGCAGCAGCAGGTAAAAGATGATATCGCACAACTGCTGAATAAAGACTGGCGCGCGGCGATTTCGAGTTGTGAACTGCTGCTTTCCGAAACGTCCGGTACGCTGCGCGAATTGCAGGATACGCTGGAGGCGGCGGGCGATAAGCTGCAGGCTAACCTGCTGCGCATTCAGGATGCCACGATGTCCCACGACGATCTGCATTTTGTCGACAGGCTGGTCTTTGATCTGCAAAGCAAACTTGACCGCATTATCAGTTGGGGACAACAGTCTATCGATTTATGGATCGGCTACGATCGTCACGTGCATAAATTTATCCGCACCGCGATCGATATGGATAAAAATCGTGTCTTCGCCCAACGGTTGCGTCAGTCTGTGCAAACCTATTTCGACGATCCGTGGGCGCTAACCTATGCGAATGCCGATCGTTTGCTGGATATGCGCGATGAAGAGATGGCGTTGCGTGACGATGAAGTCACCGGGGAGTTGCCGCCGGATCTGGAATATGAAGAGTTTAACGAGATCCGCGAGCAACTGGCGGCCATCATTGAAGAACAGTTGGCTATCTACAAAACCAGACAAACGCCACTGGATCTTGGGCTGGTGGTGCGCGAGTATCTGGCGCAATACCCGCGCGCGCGTCATTTCGACGTGGCGCGTATTGTTATCGATCAAGCGGTACGTCTTGGCGTAGCGCAAGCAGATTTCACCGGACTGCCAGCTAAATGGCAGCCGATTAATGATTACGGAGCCAAGGTACAGGCGCATGTCATTGACAAATATTGAACAAGTGATGCCGGTTAAGCTGGCGCAGGCGCTGGCGAATCCGTTATTTCCGGCGCTGGATAGCGCATTACGTTCGGGCCGCCACATCGGGCTGGACGAACTGGATAATCATGCCTTTCTGATGGATTTTCAGGAATACCTGGAAGAGTTTTACGCGCGTTATAACGTGGAGCTGATTCGCGCGCCGGAGGGGTTCTTCTACCTGCGTCCGCGTTCCACCACGCTTATTCCGCGCTCGGTGTTATCCGAACTGGATATGATGGTCGGTAAAATTCTCTGCTACCTCTATCTTAGCCCGGAGCGTCTGGCAAACGAAGGGATATTTACTCAGCAGGAGCTGTACGACGAGTTGCTCACCCTGGCGGATGAAGCCAAACTGCTAAAGCTGGTGAATAACCGTTCAACGGGATCAGACGTCGATCGCCAGAAACTGCAGGAAAAGGTGCGTTCTTCTTTGAACCGCCTGCGTCGTTTGGGCATGGTGTGGTTTATGGGCCACGACAGCAGCAAATTCCGCATTACAGAATCGGTCTTCCGTTTTGGCGCGGATGTACGCGCCGGCGACGATCCTCGCGAGGCGCAGCGTCGTCTCATCCGCGACGGGGAAGCGATGCCGATCGAAAACCATCTGCAACTTAATGATGAGACCGAAGAGAATCAGCCGGACAGTGGAGAGGAAGAATAATGATTGAACGCGGTAAATTTCGCTCGCTAACGCTGATTAACTGGAACGGTTTTTTTGCCCGCACCTTTGACCTTGATGAACTGGTCACGACGTTATCCGGGGGCAACGGCGCCGGGAAATCCACGACAATGGCGGCGTTCGTCACGGCGCTGATCCCGGATCTCACATTACTGCATTTTCGTAACACCACGGAAGCTGGCGCCACCAGCGGTTCGCGCGATAAAGGTCTGCACGGTAAGCTGAAGGCGGGCGTCTGTTACTCCATGCTCGACACCATTAATTCCCGCCATCAGCGGGTGGTGGTGGGCGTGCGTCTGCAGCAGGTCGCCGGGCGCGATCGCAAAGTGGACATCAAACCGTTCGCTATTCAGGGGCTGCCGATGTCGGTACAGCCGACACAACTGGTAACGGAGACATTAAACGAACGTCAGGCGCGCGTACTGTCGCTTGCTGAGCTGAAAGACAAGCTTGACGAGATGGAAGGTGTGCAGTTTAAGCAGTTTAACTCCATCACCGATTATCATTCGCTGATGTTTGACTTGGGAATTATCGCCCGTCGTCTGCGTTCAGCGTCGGATCGCAGTAAATTCTATCGTTTGATAGAAGCCTCGCTGTACGGTGGGATCTCCAGTGCCATTACCCGGTCGCTACGCGACTATTTATTGCCGGAAAACAGCGGCGTGCGCAAGGCGTTCCAGGATATGGAAGCGGCGTTGCGCGAAAATCGGCTCACGCTGGAAGCGATCCGCGTTACCCAATCCGATCGCGATCTGTTTAAGCATTTGATCAGCGAAGCTACCGATTATGTGGCTGCGGATTATATGCGCCACGCCAATGAACGTCGGGTTCACCTTGATCAAGCGTTGGCGTTTCGACGCGAACTGTACACATCGCGCAAGCAACTGGCGGCGGAGCAGTATAAGCACGTCGATATGGCCCGCGAGTTGGGCGAACATAACGGCGCTGAAGGTTCTCTTGAAGCGGATTACCAGGCGGCGAGCGATCACCTGAATCTGGTGCAAACCGCGCTGCGTCAGCAGGAAAAAATTGAACGTTACGAAGCGGATCTTGAAGAGCTGCAGATTCGACTCGAAGAGCAAAACGAAGTGGTGGCGGAAGCCGCCGAAATGCAGGACGAAAATGAAGCGCGTGCCGAAGCCGCCGAGCTGGAAGTCGATGAACTCAAAAGCCAGCTTGCGGATTACCAGCAGGCGCTGGATGTACAGCAAACGCGCGCGATTCAGTATAACCAGGCGATATCAGCGCTCGCCCGCGCCAAAGAACTTTGCCATCTGCCGGATCTAACGCCGGAAAGCGCCGCCGAATGGCTGGATACTTTCCAGGCAAAAGAGCAGGAAGCGACGGAAAAACTGCTGTCGCTGGAACAAAAAATGAGCGTGGCGCAAACCGCGCACAGCCAGTTTGAGCAGGCTTACCAACTGGTGGCGGCGATCAACGGCCCGCTGGCGCGTAGCGAAGCCTGGGAGGTGGCGCGCGAGCTGCTGCGGGACGGCGTGAACCAGCGTCACCTGGCGGAACAGGTACAGCCGTTGCGGATGCGTCTGAGCGAACTGGAACAGCGACTACGCGAGCAGCAAGAGGCGGAGCGTTTGCTGGCGGAGTTCTGTAAACGCCAGGGCAAAAATTTTGATATTGACGAACTGGAAGCGTTGCATCAGGAGCTTGAAGCTCGCATCGCGTCCTTGTCTGATAGCGTGTCGTCTGCCAGCGAACAGCGTATGACCTTGCGTCAGGAGCAGGAGCAGCTTCAGTCGCGTATTCAACATCTAATGCAGCGTGCGCCCGTCTGGCTGGCGGCGCAAAACAGCCTTACCCAGCTTAGTGAACAGTGCGGCGAAGAGTTTACGTCCAGCCAGGAAGTGACCGAATACCTGCAACAGCTACTGGAGCGTGAGCGCGAAGCCATTGTCGAACGCGACGAAGTGGGCGCGCGTAAAAATGCGGTTGATGAAGAGATCGAACGTTTAAGCCAGCCGGGCGGCGCGGAAGATCAGCGTTTGAATGCGTTGGCGGAGCGTTTTGGCGGGGTACTGCTGTCAGAAATCTACGATGATGTCAGTCTTGAAGATGCGCCGTACTTTTCCGCTCTGTATGGCCCGTCGCGCCATGCGATCGTCGTGCCGGATTTATCGCAAATAGCCGAACAGCTTGAAGGTCTGACCGATTGTCCGGAAGATCTGTACCTGATCGAAGGCGATCCGCAATCTTTTGATGACAGCGTATTCAGCGTAGACGAGCTGGAAAAGGCGGTGGTAGTGAAAATTGCCGACCGCCAGTGGCGTTATTCGCGTTTCCCGACGCTGCCTATTTTTGGCCGTGCGGCGCGCGAGAACCGTATTGAAAGCCTCCATGCGGAACGGGAAGTGCTTTCCGAGCGCTTTGCCACGCTCTCGTTTGACGTTCAGAAAACCCAGCGTTTGCACCAGGCGTTCAGCCGTTTTATCGGCAGTCACCTTTCCGTCGCCTTTGAGGACGATCCGGAAGCGGAAATTCGCCGACTGAACGGGCGTCGCGTCGAGCTGGAGCGCGCGCTGGCGACGCATGAAAATGATAACCAGCAGCAGCGCATTCAGTTTGAGCAGGCGAAAGAGGGCGTATCCGCGCTTAACCGCTTGCTGCCGCGGCTGAATTTATTGGCCGATGAAACGCTGGCCGATCGGGTCGATGAAATTCAGGAGCGGCTGGATGAGGCGCAGGAAGCGGCGCGATTTGTACAGCAATATGGCAACCAGTTAGCCAAACTGGAGCCAGTGGTTTCCGTTTTGCAAAGCGATCCGGAACAGTTTGAGCAATTAAAAGAAGACTATGCATGGTCGCAACAAATGCAGCGCGACGCGCGCCAGCAGGCTTTTGCGCTGGCTGAAGTCGTCGAACGTCGGGCGCATTTCAGCTATTCCGACTCGGCGGAAATGCTGAGCGGCAACAGCGATCTCAACGAGAAGCTGCGCCAGCGGCTGGAGCAGGCGGAAGCCGAGCGTACCCGCGCCCGCGAAGCGCTGCGCAGCCATGCCGCGCAGCTAAGTCAGTACAGCCAGGTTCTGGCCTCGCTAAAAAGCTCTTACGACACGAAAAAAGAGCTGCTTAACGATTTGCAGCGCGAATTACAGGATATTGGCGTTCGCGCCGACAGCGGGGCGGAAGAACGCGCCCGCCAGCGTCGGGATGAACTGCACGCCCAGTTGAGCAATAACCGTTCGCGTCGCAATCAGCTTGAGAAAGCGCTCACCTTCTGCGAAGCGGAGATGGATAACCTGACCCGTAAGCTGCGCAAGCTGGAGCGTGATTATCATGAAATGCGTGAGCAGGTTGTGACCGCGAAAGCCGGCTGGTGCGCAGTCATGCGGATGGTTAAAGACAATGGCGTGGAACGCCGTCTGCACCGTCGTGAGCTGGCTTATCTGTCGGCGGATGAACTGCGCTCCATGTCAGATAAGGCGTTGGGCGCGCTGCGCCTGGCGGTCGCGGATAACGAACATCTGCGCGACGTGTTGCGTCTGTCGGAAGATCCGAAACGCCCGGAACGTAAAATCCAGTTCTTTGTAGCCGTTTACCAGCATCTGCGCGAACGTATTCGTCAGGATATTATTCGTACCGACGATCCGGTTGAAGCCATTGAACAGATGGAGATTGAACTGAGCCGTCTGACGGAAGAGCTGACATCGCGTGAGCAAAAGCTGGCGATCAGTTCCCGCAGCGTGGCAAACATCATCCGCAAGACTATCCAGCGTGAGCAGAATCGTATCCGAATGCTGAACCAGGGGTTGCAAAGCGTCTCGTTTGGGCAGGTGAATAGCGTGCGGTTAAACGTCAACGTGCGTGAAACGCATGCCACCCTGCTGGACGTGCTTTCAGAACAGCAGGAGCAGCACCAGGATCTGTTTAACAGCAATCGTCTGACCTTCTCCGAAGCGCTGGCGAAACTGTACCAGCGCCTGAATCCGCAGATCGATATGGGTCAACGCACGCCGCAGACCATCGGCGAGGAGTTGCTGGACTATCGTAACTATCTGGAAATGGAAGTTGAAGTTAACCGCGGGTCTGACGGCTGGCTACGTGCGGAATCCGGCGCGCTATCAACGGGTGAAGCTATCGGGACCGGGATGTCAATTCTGGTGATGGTGGTGCAAAGCTGGGAAGACGAAGCGCGCAGATTGCGCGGGAAAGATATTTCGCCATGTCGCCTGCTGTTCCTCGATGAAGCGGCGCGTCTGGATGCGCGTTCTATCGCCACTCTGTTTGAACTATGCGAACGTTTGCAGATGCAGCTCATCATCGCAGCGCCGGAAAACATCAGTCCGGAGAAGGGCACGACGTATAAACTGGTGCGTAAAGTGTTTCAGAATACTGAGCATGTTCATGTTGTCGGGCTGCGTGGCTTTGCGCCGCAGCTTCCGGAAACGCTTCCCGGTACGCAGACGGAAGATACGCCTTCAGAGGCGAGTTAAACACGGCAGAAACGATGAGGTGCCTGATGGCGCCTCGCTTATCAGGCATGGATGATTTCCTGACGCGTTGAAATTATTGCCAACGTAGGCCGGATAAGTCGGTTACGCCGCCATCCGGCACAATAAGTTCTGCGTTATCATTAGTCTGGGGCGGCGAAAGCCGCCTTTTTCTTTATCTGAAAAATTTCTCCGGGTAGTGCATTTTCTTTAAACTTCTTTACATTAGGTTAGGCAAAAACGTAACGAACTTTATATACTGGAGGTAAGCCTGACGAGTGAGCAGGCTGACTCGTCATACTAAACAGAAGCATTGGTTGGGATTGACTCGCGCCGCGGGTAGCACAGTCATGCGGAGTATGATAACGAAAACAGGGGGCAAGGGATGTTGCTTAACAAGATGTGTGGTCGTCTGTCGGCAATCAGTTTATGCCTGGCCGTAACATTCGCTCCACTGTTCAATGCGCAGGCCGATGAGCCTGAAATGATACCTGGCGATAGCGCCGTTGCCGCGACTGGTCAGGCTGGGCCGCAGAAGCAATCAGCCGCGACGGCGATTCTGGCCGGGATTCAGCCGCTGCCGGAGGGCGTTTCAGCCGAGAAAGCGCGGGCTGATTTACAGTCGCAGCTCCCTTCCGGCTATACGCCGGTCTATATGAGCCAGTTGACATTGCTTTATGCCGCGCGCGACATGAAGCCCATGTGGGATAATCGCGATGCGGTGAAAGCCTTCCAGCAACAGTTGGCGGAGGTGGCGATTGCCGGATTCCAGCCGCAGTTTACCGCCTGGGTGGCATTGTTGACCGATCCCGCCGTAAACGGGATGGCGCGCGATGTTGTGTTGTCAGACGCCATGATGGGCTATCTCCATTTCATTGCGAATATCCCCGTCAAAGGCAACCGCTGGTTATATAGCAACAAACCTTACGCATTGGCGACGCCGCCAGTCTCGGTGATTAACCAGTGGCAAATCGCGCTGGAAGAGGGGCAGTTGCCGACGTTTGTCGCCAGCCTGGCGCCGCAGCATCCACAGTATGCGCCCATGCATGACGCGTTGCTGAAGCTGGTGGCGGACTCTCGCCCGTGGCCGCAGTTGACCAACACCGCGACGCTGCGCCCGGGGCAATGGAGTAACGATGTGTCTGCGCTGCGCGAAATATTACAGCGTACGGGGATGCTGGATGGCGGTCCAAAGATTGCTTTACCCGGCGATAACACTGCTGATAGCGCCGTCGTCAGCCCCTCCGCCGTGGACGTCGAAACACCGGTGGCGCAGCCGATCGATGAACAAACGGCCCGCCGTAGTAAGCCGACTCCGGCGGTACGCGCCGCCTACGATCGTGAACTGGTCGAGGCGGTAAAGCGTTTTCAGGCATGGCAAGGTCTGGGGGCGGATGGCGTAATTGGCCCGGCGACGCGTAACTGGCTCAATATGACCCCCGCGCAACGCGCAGGCGTACTGGCACTGAATATCCAACGTTTACGCCTGCTGCCGGCGGAGTTATCTACCGGTATTATGGTGAACATTCCCGCTTATTCGCTGGTCTACTATCAGAATGGCAACCAGGTGCTGGCTTCGAGGGTGATCGTCGGGCGTCCTGATCGGAAAACGCCGATGATGAGCAGCGCGCTGAATAATGTGGTGGTGAACCCGCCGTGGAACGTTCCGCCCACGCTTGCGCGTAAAGACATTTTACCGAAGGTGTGGAATGACCCAGGCTATCTGGAGCGCCATGGCTATACCGTGATGCGCGGCTGGAACAGCAAAGAAGCGATCGATCCGTGGCAGGTTGACTGGGCCACCATTACGCCATCGAATCTTCCGTTCCGCTTCCAGCAGGCGCCGGGCGCGCACAATTCGCTGGGGCGTTATAAATTTAATATGCCGAGTTCGGATGCAATCTATCTGCACGATACGCCCAACCATAACCTCTTTCAGCGTGACGCCAGGGCGTTAAGTTCCGGTTGCGTGCGGGTCAATAAAGCCTCTGAACTGGCGAATATGCTTTTGCAGGATGCGGGCTGGAATGATGCGCGCATCTCAGGCGCTCTGAAGCAAGGCGACACGCGGTATGTCAATATCCGGCAGAACATTCCGGTAAATCTTTATTATTTGACCGCGTTTGTCGGCGCAGATGGACGTATGCAGTATCGTACAGATATTTACAATTACGATCTCACAGCGCGATCCAGCGCACAAATTGTGCCAAAGGTTGAACAATTAATCAGGTAAATGAAGAAGTTCTGGTAAATATGTTGTCCTAATATTCAGCTTCAACGGGGATTGTTTCGCTGTAGACCCCGTCGCTGCTGGGGGAGGGCCATCTTGACGCGGGCTTTATCGCCAGTTAAGGTGCCTTTCGTGCGCCAGAAGTGCATATACAACAACCTTTGAGTTGACCGGGCCCTTCAGAAGCCTGTGCCAGCTGGTATTATGCCTGCTTAAAGGTAGAAGTGTATTAACGATAACATTGACCTGTAGACCTGATTATCATG
Organism: Salmonella enterica subsp. houtenae serovar Houten; assembly: GCA_900478215.1. Classification (NCBI taxonomy): domain Bacteria; kingdom Pseudomonadati; phylum Pseudomonadota; class Gammaproteobacteria; order Enterobacterales; family Enterobacteriaceae; genus Salmonella; species Salmonella enterica. Next base: position 2,887,977 of record LS483478.1, on the reverse strand, counting down.
GACAAATTTGACGCTAATCGCCGCAAGCTGCTGGCGCTTGGTGGTGTCGCTCTCGGCGCCGCCATCCTGCCCGCGCCAGCGTTTGCCACACTCTCGACCCCACGCCCGCGTATTTTGACGTTAAACAATCTCCATACCGGAGAGTCAATCAAGGCGGAGTTTTTCGATGGAAGAGCCTACATTCAGGATGAATTAGCAAAGTTAAACCATTTTTTCCGTGACTATCGCGCGAATAAAGTCCGATCAATCGATCCCCGCCTGTTTGACCAACTTTACCGACTTCAGGGGCTGCTAGGGACGCGTAAACCTGTGCAGCTCATCTCGGGCTACCGCTCTCTTGATACCAATAATGAATTACGCGCCCGTAGCAGCGGCGTAGCGAAAAAAAGCTACCATACGAAAGGGCAGGCGATGGATTTTCATATTGAGGGCGTGGCGCTGAGCAATATTCGCAAAGCGGCGTTATCTATGGGCGCAGGTGGTGTAGGATATTACCCACGTAGTAACTTTGTGCATATTGATACCGGGCCGGCGCGGCACTGGTAATCAGCGAGGCTTAATCAAAGGAGCAGTATGAACTATCGTATTATTCCGGTCACCGCGTTCTCCCAGAACTGTTCATTAATCTGGTGCGAACAAACCCGGCTGGCGGCGCTGGTCGATCCGGGCGGCGACGCTGAAAAAATTAAACAGGAAGTGGACGCCAGCGGCGTGACATTGATGCAAATTTTACTCACGCATGGGCATCTCGATCATGTCGGCGCGGCGAGTGAACTGGCGCAGCATTACGGCGTTCCTGTTATCGGTCCGGAAAAAGAAGATGAGTTCTGGCTGCAAGGACTGCCGGCGCAAAGCCGCATGTTTGGTCTGGATGAGTGCCAGCCGCTGACGCCTGATCGCTGGCTGAACGAAGGCGATCGCGTCAGCGTAGGGAATGTGACGTTACAGGTGTTACATTGTCCGGGACACACGCCGGGACATGTGGTTTTCTTTGATGAACAGTCGCAACTGCTGATCTCCGGCGATGTGATTTTCAAAGGCGGCGTCGGGCGTAGCGATTTTCCTCGCGGCGATCACCATCAACTGATCGACGCCATTAAGCGTAAACTATTGCCGCTTGGCGATGATGTGACTTTTATTCCTGGCCACGGTCCGCTCTCTACGCTCGGTTACGAGCGTCTGCATAATCCCTTCCTGCAAGATGAGATGCCGGTCTGGTAAGCAGAATGAAAAAAGCCTGCAATGTGCAGGCTTTTTTATCGCTCACGCCAGTCGACAGCTTTTTACAGTACCGCGACAATGGCTTCGCACAGCGGCGCCATATTATCCGGGGTCATGCCCGCCACGTTCACGCGACCAGAAGCCACGGCATAAACGCCAAACTCTTCACGCAGACGCAGTACCTGCTCTTTGGTCAGACCACTGAATGAGAACATCCCGTTCTGCTTGATAATAAAGCTGAAGTCACGGTTCGCGCCTTTTTCCTGCAAGGTATTCACGAACAGTTGACGCATACGCTGAATACGCTGGCGCATGTCCGTCAGCTCCTGTTCCCAGATGGCGCGCAGGGCATCATTACTCAGGATAGTCGCGACGATGGACGCGCCGTGCGCCGGCGGGTTGGAGTAGTTAGCGCGAATGGCTGATTTCATCTGGCTAAAAGCGCGATCCACGGTTTCGGTATCAGCGGCAACGAGTGTGCAGGCGCCGACGCGTTCATTATATAACCCGAAGTTTTTGGAGTAGGAGCTGGCGACAATGAGCTCTTTATGCAGCGCGGCAAAGGCGCGCAGACCTTCCGCATCTTCTTCCAGGCCGCGGGCAAAGCCCTGGTAAGCGAAATCAAATAGCGGCAGCCAACCTTTTTCAACGGAAAGCTCAGCCAGAGCCTGCCACTGTTCCAGAGTAGGGTCAATGCCGGTTGGGTTATGACAGCAACCGTGGAACAGAACCACATCGCCGGCCTGTGCTTCGCTCAGACTGGCTTGTAGCGCGTCAAAGTCCAGCGTGTGATTTTCCGCATCGTAGTAAGCGTACTCCCGGACTTCCAGTCCGGCGGCGTTAAACACGCTTTTGTGGTTCGGCCAACTGGGGTTGCTCACCCACACCCGTTTTACGGGAGTATTTTTTGCCAAAAAGTCGGCGGCAACGCGTAACGCACCGGTACCGCCCGGCGTTTGCGCCGTGCGTGCGCGCTTATCGTTAACCAGCACGCTGCCTTTGCCGAACAGCAGCTCCTGGGTGCAGCGAGCAAATTCCGGAATCCCGTCAATGCCGAGATAGTTTTTCGTCGTTTCATTTTCCAGTAAATACTGCTCGGCTTTTTTAACGCAGGTGAGCACCGGTGTTTTGCCGGTTTCATCCTTATATACGCCAATGCCAAGGTTAATTTTCCCTGGACGGTCATCGGCGCGAAACAGATCGGCCAGGCCCAAAATCGGGTCGGCAGGAGCGGCGGTTATGTTCTCAAACATGACGAGGTTCCATTATAGTTACAGAAGGGAAATCCGCTATCAGGTTAACGGCAGATTTACAAAATGCCAACCGTTAGCGCTAAAAAGCCCGCCTGTTTTTGAAAGACGCACGTTTTCTCTAAGAGATATAAAAAAACAGGACCGAAGTCCTGTTTTTGAGGCATAAAACAAAGGGGTCTGCTGGTCAGAACTGGTAAGTAATACCGACAGCCGCCTGATCGTCGGTGCCAACGTAGCTGGAGCTGTAGTCGTTTTCGTCCAGCAGGTTGAAACGGTAGTCAACCCATACGTTCATGTTTTTGTTGAAGTAGTAAGTCGCGCCCGCCTGAATGTATTTCGCCAGGTCGGCCGTGCTGTCGGCACCGTTCAACTGCTTACCTTTACTCTGCACATACGAGATTGCCGGACGCAGGCCGAAGTCAAACTGGTACTGAGCGACCACTTCCAGGTTCTGCGTTTTGTTTGCCATTTCCACGGTATCGGTAACCGTATTTTCAACAATGCTCATATTGCGGGTTTCGGCATATACGGCAGCCAGGTAGACGTTGTTTGCATCATATTTCGCGCCAACGGCCCACGATTCTGCGCGATCGCCATTACCATCGCGATCCTGCTGATCGTTAGTACGCTTGCTGTTGCTGTACGCTGCGGTGACGCCAAAGCCGTCAAACTCATAGGCCATGGTGTAACCTACGCCATCGCCATTCTGAGAGTTAATGCTGTGGTTGTCCTGATTTTTACCCTGATACTGAATACCGAAAGAGAGACCGTCGACCAGACCGAAGAAGTCAGAGTTACGGTAGGTCAGCAAACCGCCAGCACGGCTGGTCATGTAGTTATCAGTATAGGCGCCGCCCCAGGTTTCGCCGGAGAAGTAAGGGGCCATATCGGTATAGGATTCAACATCGTAAACGATACCGTAGTTACGGCCATAATCGATTGAACCCACTTCCGCATATTTCAAACCCGCGAAGGCCAGACGGACAAGATTCGAATTCTGCTGTTCGCCTTCAGCGCGGTCTGCTTTAGTACGGTATTCCCACTGACCGAAACCGGTCAGATCGGTGTTAATCTGCGTTTCCCCTTTAAAACCAATCTGGGCATAAGTCTGGTCGGCATTTTTGCTATCGCCGGTCGTTGTCCATACGTGACGACCCACGGCTTTACCGTACAGATCCAGCTTATTACCATCTTTATTATAAATTTCTGCTGCGTTTGCGGTTGCAGCAGCCAGCAGGGCAGGGATCACCGCTGCCAGGATTTTGCGCTTCATCATTATTTATTACCCTCATTGGTTTTTTTATATGACACCTGCCACTGCCGTCAATAAATTTCGTCAATAAAACTTTACAGAAACATTGATGAGAGTTTGGTGTCTTTATGTGTCTGACAGGCATCTTTCCATTCAAACTAACGTTTCGCTACCGTGAAAGTGCTACAAAGATAAAGATTTAGTTTCAAAAGGAAAAAATATGTAAATAAATGTTATTTATACGGAACTTTGTGAACAACATCAAACTTCCCCTGAGTTTTCGCTTTGATTTGATCTTTTTTCTTTTATCTGTATGATTTTATTATATTTATTGGTGTGTGGTGCCATTGTGTCTGAAAAAAATGGCAGGCAAGCCATTTTATAAAAATAGCCATTTAGGTGTCTTGATGTCTAAAATAATGGTGAAAAATTGTGCTATTAGAGCAGAAAAGTCTAATCCGCAATAAAAATAAGGATTAATTTTTATGTGTAAATATTTTAGTGAAATATACAGTAACAAGATGCGGTAATTCAGCGGGTTGCAATTAAATTTATTTACTTATTGAGAATAAAACTGACATTCAGAAGGAAAAAAGGCCAGCATAGCTGGCCTTGAGCGTGACGTAAAAATTAGAAGCTGGCGTTGCGTGGGGTTCGTGGGAACGGAATAACATCGCGTACGTTTTGCACACCAGTGACGTAAGCGATAAGGCGTTCAAAGCCCAGACCAAAGCCGGAATGCGGTACTGTACCGTAGCGACGTAAGTCGCGATACCACCAGTAATCCTCTTTATTCAGCCCCATTTCGGCCATGCGGGCATCCAGCACATCCAGACGCTCTTCACGCTGGGAACCACCGATGATTTCGCCGATTCCCGGTGCCAGCACATCCATTGCCGCCACGGTTTTGCCGTCTTCGTTAAGGCGCATGTAAAACGCTTTAATTTCTTTCGGATAGTTTTTCACCACGACCGGCGCTTTGAAATGCTCTTCCGCCAGATAGCGTTCGTGTTCGGAAGAGAGGTCGACGCCCCAGAACACCGGATTTTCAAATTTCTTACCACAGCTTTCCAGAATGGCGACCGCATCGGTGTAATCCACCTGAGCGAAGTCGGTAGAGACAAAACGCTCCAGACGAGCGATAGCGTCTTTATCCACGCGTTCGGCAAAGAACTTCATGTCATCCGCACGCTCTTTCAGAACCGCGTTGAAGACATATTTCAGCATGGCTTCCGCCAGACGGGCGTTGTCTTCCAGATCGGCGAACGCCACTTCCGGCTCCAGCATCCAGAACTCCGCCAGGTGACGGCTGGTATTGGAATTTTCCGCGCGGAAGGTCGGCCCAAAAGTATAGATTTTGGACAGCGCGCAGGCATACGTTTCGCCGTTGAGCTGGCCGGAGACGGTCAGGAACGATTCTTTGCCAAAAAAGTCTCTGTCAAAATCTACTTTGCCCTGGTCGTTACGCGGCAGGTTTTCCAGATCTAACGTTGAGACGCGGAACATTTCGCCAGCGCCTTCGGTATCGGAAGCGGTAATCAGCGGGGTAGAGACCCAAAAGAAGCCCTGCTCATCGAAGAAGCGATGTAGCGCCTGCGCCAGTGTATGACGGACGCGCGCTACCGCGCCAATCAGGTTGGTGCGCGGGCGCAGATGCGCGACCTCACGCAGATACTCAATGCTATGGCGTTTTGCCGCCATCGGGTAGGTATCCGGATCTTCCACCCAGCCTGCGACCTCTACTTTCGTGGCCTGAATTTCGAAACTTTGCCCCTGTCCCGGCGACGCGACAACCTTACCCGTTACTATCACGGAGCAGCCTGTCGTCAGGTGTAATACTTCTTCATTATAATTGGGCAGAGAATTATTAATTACAGCCTGTACAGGATCAAAGCAGGAGCCGTCATAAACGGCGAGGAAGGAGATGCCAGCTTTTGAATCTCGGCGGGTACGCACCCATCCGCGCACGGTGACTTCTTGGTCAACGGCTACGCGGCCCTGGAGTACGTCGGCTACAGGCACAACGCTCATAATATTCTCTCTGTTAATAGTCGGAAAAAATAAACACTTGTCCACCCGAAATGGGGGGATTCCTATGTTACCTGGCATCTGCAATCAGACAAGCAGAAATCGCAGCTGAAGGGAAAGATTTCGGAAATAAACCTGAAAAAGGAGCCCTGGCAGGCTCCCTGGGAAGAATTAACTGGCTTTGCGGACCTGTGGGAGATCAAAGGCTTTACGCAGCGCACGCACAAACGCTTTATCATGACAGATCGTTTTACCGGGGCTGTCGGAAAGTTTAGCCACCGGCTTTCCGTTACATTCCACGAGCTTAATCACGATATTGAGCGGTTTTACCTGAGGGATATCGCAGGTCAGGCGGGTACCTATGCCGAAGCTTAACTGCACGCGAGACGCGAAATGGCGATAGAGCTCGACCGCCTTTTGCAGATCAAGGTTATCTGAAAAGACCAACGTTTTTGTCAGCGGATCAATCCCCAGCTTTTCATAATGGGCAATCGCCTTTTCGCCCCATTCGACAGGGTCTCCTGAGTCGTGGCGTAACCCCTGATAACGGCTGGCGAATTCAACGCCGAAATCGCGTAAAAACGCATCCATTGTAATGCAATCTGTCAATGCGATACCAAGCTGGTCCGGATATTCGTTGAGCCAGGCGGCCAATGCGGCACGCTGACTGGTCGCCAGGTCCGGACTGATTTGTTGATGCGCCTGGAACCATTCATGCGCCTGAGTGCCCATCGGCGTCAGCGCCAGGCGACGCGCGAGATCATAGTTGCTGGTGCCGACAAACCATGACTCCCGCTGGAGACGTTTAACTATCGCCTGCTGTACTTCACGAGAGAAACGGCGACGGGTGCCGAAGTCCATCAGGTGGAAGCGGGACATATCAAGATCGGCGGTTAACGCAGTGAAATCAACCAACTTACTTTCCAGCGCGTCGAGCGCCTGATTAACGCCCGCGTTTGGCGAGCGATAGTGATGAACCAGTTCACTGATCACCGCCAGCAGCGGCACTTCCCACATAATGACTTCACGCCACGGGCCGGTTAAGCGAATATTCAGCTTGCCGTTATCGTTGGTGACACAGACTTGAGCCGGGTTATAGCGAAACTCGCGTAACCAGTTCAGATAATCCGGTTTAAAAAAGGGCAGGCCGGAGAGCCACTGGAACTCGTCCTCCTGGAGGCGCAGGTGCTGCATCGCGTCCACCTGCTCGCGAATAGCATCGGCATAAATACCCAGCAGGTCGTCGCCACGGCAACGAAACTCAGCCGCTACCTGCACATCATAGTAGTGGTGAAAAACGGCTTGCTGCATATGCAACTTATAAGCATCTGTATCCAGCAGCGAGTGCAGAACAGGAGAAGCGAATTGTGTCATAGGTGCGCTGTAGCGTCCTCTCACGGGAGCGTTTAGTACAATAAACAACTAAGAAAACCGCTGGAGTATACCTTGTTTAGCGATTTATTGAACCCCGATCACACCATAAGCTGTCTTTAGGGTCGAGCGCATTTCGTGCCCCATGTTATAAAAATGTAGCGATGCGACTGCTAACCCCTTGAATTTAAGGATTTCTACTGCGCTGCTACCATGCTTTGGGGCAGTGATGGGGCATAGCGGGAAAGTGCCTGGTTGAGCAGAGAAACCTGTTCTGCGCTCTTCTCTGACATCCACTTTCCATACACCTTGTAAACCATCTGTGCATCGGTATGCCCCATCTGCGTTGCTATAAAGTTTGGGTTAGCACCAGCTGATAATGACCAGCATGCATAGGTATGTCGTGACTGATACGCGTTACGGTAACGAATGCCGGCACGCTTGATTATCGGGGCCCAAATTTTATTAATGGAATTAACCGCGTAGTGATATCCTGTGCGAGGTCCACGTTTGACGCATTGAGGGCTGAATACGAACGTGCAGGGCTGAATGACAGATTGTCCATATTCCCGCAACTTCACTTCAACCTCAAACTGCCGGCCAAGGCGTGTCAACTGGGCCTGATTCCTCAGGGCATCAATAGCTGGTTGAATGAGATATATCACCCTGTCAGTACCTGCGTCGGTTTTTGGCAGGGTGAACTCATCCGTCTGGGTAAGGTTGCGCTTCACAATGATCGTCCCGGCATGCAGATCGATATCTTCCCAGGCCAGACCGCACAACTCCCCATGCCTCATTCCGGTATAGACTGCCAGTGACCAGAGATTTCTCATCTGCTGGTGTCCGCATGCCTGGATAAACCTGATGAACTCGTCTGTCGTGAGTGGATCTGGTTCCCCTTTCGCTTTCTTGAGACGGTTAATTCCGCTAAACGGGTTTTCCTTTGCATAGCCGTTATCTGTTCCAAACTGGAAGATCTCGGCCATCAGCATCATGTAATTATTCACTGTGGACGATTTCCGGCCTTTAACCTGAGTCCGGTGATCCTTCTTCATTACTTGAAAGCCCGTCAGCAACTCCTTCCTGACATACAGCAAATCCTCAGTAGTCACCGCAGAAACCATTTTGTTTTCGCCGATGAGTGGAAGCATGTTTTTTATGATAGATTCGTACCTACTCATGGTATTAGAGCTGATCTCCATTCTCTTCAGCTCGGACCATCTTTCGGTAAGCTCCAGCACAGTAATTTCCTTTCTATCCTGACCGAACCGGGCAAGGTTCGGTGAGTTTGGGAATTTTTCCACATAGTTAAAATTCCCCATCCTTATCGCAAAACAAACCGAAGAACGCAGTTCGCCAGCTATCTTGCGATTTTTTGCAGTGTCAGGGATACCAAGGTTTTCCCTGACACGTTTACCTTTATACAGAAACCAGATGCGGAGCGAACCGCCGTGGTTTTCGACGCCTGTCGGGTATGATGCATTAGCCATTAATCCCTCCTGACGTCCAGGAGCATTGACGAGTGTACTGCTTTTCATGTTGTCTTCGCACCTGGTTGATTTTTTTTCTGCGCCTCGATCCACTGATCAACGGCTTCTCTGTTGTATATGCATTCGCTCGAAGGCTTCGGATTTCCGTCTGGTGAAATGTGCAGGTACTCGCGGCCCAGCATCCAGGATTCTTTTCTGGCGCGGGTAATGGTTCCGGGCTTAAGCCCGGTAACCGCAATCAGAACTTTTTCGCTAACCCACTTGTTTGGCGTCAGTTGGATAATGTTGCTCATCGTTTTCTCCAGTGGCCCCGCAGCGGGCCATCGCTAATATTCAGTTTGCCTGTGCTGGCAGATTTCTAAGTTTCCGGACGCCGATCATTGCGGTGGCTACGTAGCTGGTGGCCCGGTTAACTACTTCAACAGGCACCTTTACGCCATCCACTACAACGGTGTAATTGGTAACGTGCTTTTGTCTGCCGTAATCGCCGAACTTTTCATGATGCGCCGCCAGTGCAACATCACATGCGCGACGGCCCAATGGCGATTGCTTACTGCGATTTATAAGGCGCATAAAACCTCCTCAGGCGGGAGGGCGTAACCCCTCCCGATGCAATTAGCCGATGTATTCCGGTTTCATATCGTCCAGGGTGACGCGGTACTTATCGTGCAGTTCATCGCCAAGATGACGTTTAGCAGCGCCAAGCGTGCTTTCAGCTTTAGCAAACATCTCTGCGGCTTCCGGTTCGCCAGGGTTTGGAATTGAGTTGATCACTGCCTCGACTTTGTTCTGTGCATCGACCTGGTAATAGCGCTTCACTGCTTTGTTTTTTAATTCGGTGAACAGCGCAGTACCCAGCAACGCTTTCTGTGATTCGATATCCGCACGGATTGCTTTTGCCTGATCAACGGAACTTGCTGTATCAATGCGTTCGCGAAGATCGTCGGCAACAGCATCAACGTTAGCTGCCGACTCCTGCGCGCTGGTCCTGGTGCTAACCTCGCTGGTGATTTCCTGTACGCTCATGCGCTGGACTGGAGCAGGGTTAATCTCGCGTTCTTCTCGTTGCTCAACCTCATCAGGGCTGTACACGCCGAGGATCACTTCCGGGCAGTACAGGCGAGCCCAATATTTAACGCCCAGATAGGCAATTTGCTGTTTAGGGTTTGAAACCCATAGCGGAGAATTGCGGGTAACAACGCCGGAGAGGTAAAGAGGTTCTCCCCAGGTGATTTCAGATTCACCTCGCAGAATGGCACCAACCTGAACGAACAGGCCGATCTCGTCCTCATCTGTCCAGCCACGAACGCGCTCAGTGACGGTGTACTTCCCATTTTTACCGTTTTTATCGCGTGTGATTTCCTGTGTCCTGGTGCAGCACTCCCAGTCACCCCCATAGCGGTAATGAAAACGGCCATGAATGGCACTGGAGCTTGCGATTACTGCGTTGACCAGTTGTGCCTCGTAACCAAGAACACCGTTAACCAGGTGTGTTTTCTGCGCCACAGCGTAAGGGTTCATGCCCCATTGCATAGCCTGCATGACGATAGCCATACAGTCGGCTGGTTTCCCTGCAAGGTGTGCCGGTACCGTTACCTTTGAGTCTGCCATCAGGTTAGCGAAAGCTGTTAACTGACCCAGTGCCTGAACGTTAAAAATTGCGTTACTGGCAGAAATGGTGTTTGGTGCCTGCTGCTCAGTGGTAACAATATTTGTGTTTTCCATGATTTTCCCCTTATGCCTGTACGCGCAACGCTTCAAGGCGGCGCACATCAAAATCGTTCAGTTCGTCGGTGTAGTCTTCTGTGATAGGCGCTGACCATTCACCAGTGTCGAAGCCGTTTGCTATCTCTCGCATTGTTTTGCGGTATTCCAGCATGCCAAGTTCCAGCAACTCGGTAGACGCCTCAATGATGGCGACCCAGTGGTAGTTCTCGTCTTTGTTGACGAAAATCCAGAAAAACTGGTCCAGCGCCGCAGTTTCGCAGTACATGGCCGCGCTCAGGTGATAGTCCCGATCGATGATTTCCCGGTGCAACTTCGCACGCAGGCCTTCCTGCTTGATGTTCCACATGCTAATAGTTTTCAGGTCGGCGCCAATGCGCAGGCCGCCCATATCGAGCTCAAGGTCAGGGCGTACCCGAACTTCCAACCCGGTTTCCTCATCAATCCCAAAATAGCTAACCTCGACAGCGCGGCTTGGGTGAGTCAGCAATTTGCCGGCGGTCGGGTGCTCCAGCAGGGCTTTCTGAATGTTCAGCGCGGTGCTGAGCTGTTGGCGGGTGACCAGCACTTTCCCTTCGGTGTTCTCCCGCCACGCATCCAGCAATTCGTCGGCGAATACCGCTGCCGGGTTGACTGATTTCACGGCCTGAATCAGATCGGCCTTCGTGCCAGAGACTTTCAACGGCGACGATTTTTGCGCTTCCTGAGCGACCAGGTCAGGGTTGATTATTGCCAGTTGCTCCAGCAGCGCGTCACGGCTGCCGCTGGTTTTAACCGGCGCGGGCAGGGTGGCGTTGTACTCTTTGATGCAGGCTTTCATCGCCGTGGCTGTATGTTTGGTGCCGTTTTCAATGCGCTGGAATTCTTCGGGAAGCTGCTCATACGATGCATAGGTTTCATCTACCGAAGCTCCAAGCGGCATCTGCGACGGCAGGGTGGCGTTGTACTCTTCCAGCAGCGCTTTGATATCGTCAGCACTCAGCAGCGCTGGCAGGCTGGCGTTGTGCGCGTCGATGAACTCGCGCAGGGTGGCGGTGGTGGTGAAAGCACCCTCAGGGATCTCCGGCTCTACGCTGAACTCCGCTTCGAGGTTTTCCGGCTGTAGAGCCAGAACATGTACCAGGTTGCCCATATCAAGCACTGGAGAGCGCTCTTTGACGATAGTCTTCTCTACGTGACGCGCGTTAAAGTACATCAGCGACACGCGAGCATCTTTCACCTGAGTTGAGCTGATCCCGTTGGCGGCGTGGTAAACCTCGTTTGGTACACCTTCATAGCGGCCCGGCTCGAAGTATTCCGGCCAGGCTGCTTCTGGCTCTTCTTGTTGCGATTCCGGTACGTTTTGTTGCGCCTCAGGTTCAGATTGGCTCACAGAATCGTTGTTCTGGTGCGTCTCAGCCTGATTCTGGTTCTCTACGGTAACTGCTTCTTTACCAGTACCCAGATCGCCTTCGCCTGCCTGCACCGCATCACCAGCCTGTTTTTCATCACTGTCAGCTTTTTGAACCTGCACATTGCTGGTGGTCTCCGGATTCGTTTCTGTGCCATGAGTTGATGAGTTCTGCATTAAAGCGGACACGTCGAAAATACCGTTGCCAACATTTTTAACCAGTTCAGGTTCGGTGGTCGGCTGGCTTGTCCCGGTCTTCACCCATTTTGGGTCGTTCGGGTCGCTGATGCCTTCCACATATTCACCGCGCGCGGCGGCAAGCTGTCGGTTGGCTTCTTCTACCGCGTCTTTTTCCGGAGTGTGTCGGGCAGCCGTGAGAGCTTCCTCGGTGGGGTTCTCGTGATCAGTCTCCGTTAAGTTGGCGTTGATATACCCCTGAAGGCGTCCGGGGTAGTGATAAAACTCAGGGTGTGCGCTTCGGATCAGCGCGAAAATAGCGGCGCGGGAATAATCCAGGATACCGGGCGTTGCGCGAAGTGCTGCGGACCATTCTTTGAACGGACTTTCCTTTTTCTTTACGATTTCTTTTGCGCGACGGTAAACGCTGCCAGGTAGCTCATAGATATTAAAGTCCATAGGCAAAGTGGCCATTGCAATCTCTACGTCCAGAGTATCGAGAGTGTGTTCGTAATCAGGGTTACGGTCAGTCTTATTGCCACCGCCAGCGTTGGCGCCGCTTTCAGTGCGTTGAATAGCCGATACACGGTTGCCTTTCGCCCACTCCTTAACGAGCAAACCGCGATCGATATGCTCCGTCTCGAACCATGTTTTAAGGAACTGGATAACAGTCGCCAGTTCAGGAGTTTTTCCATCGACAGGGAATACTTTTTTAACGGCATTCACTATTTTGTGAATGTCATGTTCAATGGCTTTCTTGAACGCTTCAACATTCTCGGCGGCAAGCAGCAGGTTCTGGACATATGAATTATCGGTGTCCATTTCGAGACGCAGAATTTCTTTTTTCTGGGAGGCGTCGACGTGATAAAGATACTCACCTTCACCTATGTACTGAGCAAGAACGCGGTGACGGAGAGGCATAGTTGCGACAACAGTCAGCTCGGGGGCTGGGGCTGTTGCCTGGGCAGGGCTGTTGCTTTCGTTACCAAAATTTTCGGTGTGGTCTTCCAGCACTTCGCCTGTTTCGGTATCAACACCGTCGACGATATGCTGGCGCGCCGCGGCGGCGGCTTCAGATGATGGCAGGGTGACGCCGGGGATTTGTTCCCAAGTCATGCCATCTTCACCGAGGCGATAATAATTAGTGAAGGTAAAACTTATTTCACCTTCCGGCGGCAGCTCGTTGACTACCGGAAAATTGGTGCGGATCGGCCTTGCATAATCCTTACCGCGGCCGGTTTCAATTTCAGCATCTTCCAGAACGACATCCAGCATAAGGTTGGCGCGCGCTTCTGATTTTGCAGTGAACCAGACCGTCGCATCTTGCTTTCCGGATTTCTGCGTAGCTTTTACTACATAGAAAAATTCCATGTGAGATCCTCTTTTTTAGATGTAAGATCCCCGGGCCAGAGATAGCGCCCATTGGGTGAACTTTGGTTTTTTGTGTAGTTTTCCGGTGGAACTTTGGTCGGTGTCACCGGACGTATGGGCCGCCTTGCGCGGCTTTTACGTTAACTTTCGTGCGCCATCTGGTCGTATTCAGCGCACTGCCTGGAACGATATTCCTTTTCTTTGCGCGCCAGTTGCGAGCCGTTGCGATAGAGAAGGGTGTTTTTTACTTCTTTGCCTTCATCAATGGATTTGCGGCAGTAACCGCATTGTTTAAGCATCCGGATCTCCTTTCTGCGCCAGCAGGTAGCAGAGGCGGCGGATTAAAACCTCAATCCGGTTGAGCGGGACAGCCTGCTGTCGAGCTGGTTTACGTGCGAAATCAATCATTCTCACCCTCGTTTGCCTTATCGCCGGCCAGCGGAACGTTTATCACCTGCTGCGCGTTAACCTTGCCATCTCATCCCGGTCTTCGTATGCCCCGGGCGGCTACTTCGTGGGCGTCCTGCCTTGATGACTCGTTGCTGCGTTTTGATGAGATAACACTACAAATAAAATTATCAACAGTCAAATGAAAATTGATAAATAAATTATCATTGATGTTTTATTTTTTAGAAGGGTGATGCGAAAGGTAGGATTAAGGCGAAAAAAAACCGCCATTTAGGCGGTATGTTTTGTGAAGAAAGTATTACTCGGGTGGAGGTTCAATCTTTCTGCGCTTCAGATATTCAGCCATGAAGCGATCAAGCTCATCAAGCCGGGTAGCGGCTAAACTAATGAACCTGTCTTGTTCTTCTTCAGGAAGCTGGTCAAATACGAACAAAAGCTTTTTCTGCCGTTCGTTAAGCACAGTCTTGCTGTCAATGGCAGACTTCATGTCTGATTCTTCTTCACTGGTCATGAAAAACCAATACAGCGGCTTCCCCAGTGCTGCGGGGAGCATTTCAAGCTTATCTTTACGTGGAAGTATGCCTGAGTTACACCATCCGCTCACCGATTGAGAGTTTACACCCACCCGGCGACCTAATTCTGACTGTGATATTCCCGCCTCATCTATGGCCTGCTGTAGACGCTCTTCGAATTTCATAATCAATTCCAAATTTTACTGACTAATCAGCATACAAAGTTTTATTTCATATGTGACCAGTTAATTTACTTGACACTGATAATTAAATTATCAATCATGTGATAACAAAATTAGGAGGTCATATGGACAAAGAAGTACAAAAAAAAATCCTATCGGTGTGCGGCAGCCAGTCCGAGCTAGCCCGCCGCTTAGGCAAAAACTCACAAACTGTTTCAGCGTGGTTTCGAAACGGGGTTGCTGGCAGAGAGGTCATCAATGCTAGTAGGGCTCTTATGTGGAAAGTCACACCCCATGAGTTACGCCCGGATCTTTACCCCAATCCAACTGACGGCCTTCCGCAATGATGAGGATTATCACGAATGGAGAACGCAATTGCACGAAAGTTAGACCCACCAGAAATCAACCCGATTGAGATAGAGAGCGTCCTGCTCAACCGGCTTGCATCAGTGGGGCAGAAATCATACGCCGAGCATATGGGCATCAGCGAGTCGACAGTCAGCAGGCGTAAAGCTGAGGGATATTTCTGCAACATGGCGAAAGAGCTGGCTTTTCTTGGGATTCAGGCCGCGCCACCGGAAGCGGTACTGGTATCCAGAAACTATCTCACAGCCGTAGAGATTCTCGCTGATGCCGGGCTAAAGGCTGAACGAGCCAGGCCGGATGCGCTGGGGTGGGACTGAAAATGGCAGCAACTAAAAAGGCGAAAGCCGCGGTGAGGGGGCACCAACGGCTTTCTGGTGCAATTCATTGCGAATTCATTGCGGGGAAATTATGTCAGTAACCAGTATCGAGGTAAACATCCAGCCAACCCACAAATGCTCTTTTTGCGGAAAGACGAATATTGAAGTGGCTGGCGTTTCTATCTGCCAGAAATGCGTCTTTCAGTGCGTTGATATTGTCTTTAAATACGCAGAAAAGACGAACTCTCCAACGTATTAAATTCAGGGGTATCTATGCAAAGTTCACCATGTGGCTTAAGGATTCTCTCCAGTAGCGCATTCGTATGCCTTAGTGAGGGCGTCGATCAGGCGAGGAACTTCCCCTACGTGCATCTCAATTTCTCGGCAGATATTCAATTCTTCCGAATTAACACTAGGGCAGTGATTGATAGAAATTGTAAGCGAATTGTCATGCTCATCGTATCTGACAGAAATTTCAGGTCTGTGCGGTGTTGCTATGAATTTGTTCATTTTAACTCCATGGTCTGTAGGTATTTTATGGCTGCTTTACCTTACATGCAATTGTACATAGCTGATTATCTGGCAGATACCATGCATCTGTCTACAGAGGAGCATGGGGCTTATTTGCTGTTGATGTTTAACTACTGGCAAACGGGGAGAGCTATTCCGAAAAGTCGTTTAGCAAAAATTGCACGACTTGATAACGAGCGTTGGATTTCCGTTGAAGAGTCGTTAAGTGAGTTTTTTATCGACAATGGTGAAGAATGGATACATGAACGTATTGAACAGGATTTGGCATCTGTTCATGCGAAGCTGGAACAACGTTCTGCCGCAGGAAAGGCCTCAGTAGCAAAGAGAAAAGCCAATAAAACAATGAAAGTTGAACGAGAAAGCAACGTGTGTTCAACGCTCGTTGAAAGTTCGTTAGAGCGGAATGCTAACGGAAACTCAACTAATAAAGATAAGAATAAGAATAAGAATAAAGATCTAAAAGAATTAAAAGATCCCCCTAAATCCCCCACGGGGGGAGATAGAAATAATTTTAATCCGCTTTCGATTGAATTACCGGAATGGCTATCCCCGACTCTTTGGGCGGAGTGGGTGGGTTATCGCAAACAACTTGGTAAGCCAATTAAAACCCTGCAAGGGGCCAACGGCTCGATTAATAAACTCGCAGCATACAGGACGCAGGGGCATAGCCCTGAGTTCGTGGTGAAACTGACCATGGAAAATGAGTGGAGGGGGCTACTTGTTCCTGAGGGAACTGCGAGCAAAAAGCGTCGTGACGTAAACGAAATATCTCAACCTGATAATTCGATCCCTACCGGATTCAGGGGGTAACGATGAAAAACGTAATCGGTACTGGCAGTGCGCTTGATCGCCTGAAAAGAATTATCCCAGCCAGTGTGCAGCCGAAATTCTCGACTGCTGATGAGTGGCGGGCATGGCAGGAAGCCGAAGGGCGTAAACGCAGTGAAGAGCTTGACAGGATGAATCAGAAATCCCGCACCGAGAAGATTTTCGGGCGATCTGGCATTCAGGATCTCCATCGTAGCTGTACGTTTGCTAACTACGAAGTAAGCGGGGAGGGGCAGCGAAAAGCGTACACGATGGCAAAAAGTTATGCCCAGAACTTCGGTAGTGGATTTGCGAGCTTTGTGTTCAGTGGTGGTCCGGGAACCGGGAAAAACCATCTTGCGGCGGCAATCGGAAATCATCTGCTGGCCGGCGGTCATAGCGTTCTGGTGGTAACCATTCCTGACCTGATGCTCAGGGTTCGTGAGTGCTACGACGGTGGGCAATCAGAAGCGTCCCTGCTTGATGACCTTTGCAAAGTTGACCTGCTGGTACTGGATGAAGTCGGTATTCAGCGCGGGAGCAGTGGTGAGAAGGTCATTCTCAATCAGGTTATCGATCGCCGTCTCTCATCGATGCGACCTGTTGGCGTTCTGACGAATCTTAACCACGAGGGGCTGTTGGATTCACTGGGCGCGAGGGTTATCGATCGCCTCCAGATGGACGGAGGGATGTGGGTGAATTTTGACTGGGGAAGCTACCGGAAAAACGTTAGCCACCTCCGGATTGTGAAATAAGGGGTTAAAAATGGCCCGACCTAAAACACACAGCGAACGGATGATTATTCTTGAGCGGATTATCGGTCTGGTGAAAGAGCAGGGGCGCATCACGACGAACGACGTCGTTGCGATTTTCGGCGTGCACCGAACCACGGCGGAGAAATATCTGCAGATCGCGTTAGTGCGCGGAGGTTTCATCCGCCACGGGCGGTGCGGCGTTTTTCGTGACCAGCGGGCAGTAATTGATTATGACCTGAAGCGTTATAGCTGCAACAAGACAACCGGATTTTCAGCGCTACCGGCACTGGAGAAAAGCCAGGTAATGCAGGTTTATGGAGCATCCAAAATGAGCATCAACAAGGGGGTAGCCCAATGAGCAACATCAAAGGTCCGCTTATCAGCAGTCAGCGCTACCTCGACAAGGCAAAGGTAAACGACAGAGCGGCAAGATTTAAGCGTTTTATCGTATCTGTTTACCCGATAGTTCTGCGTGGGCAGCAATACACCATCCTGATGGATGGCCACCACAACTACGCGGCGGCAAAACTGGCTGGCATAGAACCTGATTACCGACCAATCACTAAAAAGGTGCAGCGTATTCTCGGTGAGATGTCATGGCGCGAGCGTGAGGCATTCTTTATCAACAACGTTACAGACAGCAACTACTACTTTGTTGAAACAGGCGAAGTGGTTCATGAGTTGGTTATGCCTGATACGTCCTGCAAATTCCAGGCGCACGCAGGTAACCAATGGATTTTTGGAGGTGCAGCATGACAATCGACAAACGTGCGCTGCGTGAAGTGGCGGAAAAGGCTACGCCGGGGACTTGGCGCCGCACCTCATCACTGTTCAATGGCATCACGGTAACGCCATTTTCTCTTTGCGGTGAAGAAGTGACGTTGGCCCATACTGTTGAGAAACGTGACGCGGAATTTATCGCCGCAGCCAACCCCGCCACCATGCTGGCGCTGCTTGACGAGAATATTCAACTCCAGCGGGAAAAAGACGCAACAGAGGCCGTAGCGCTGGCGCTGCGTGATGATATGCGGGATGCGCGGGAGCAACTGGAAGAAGCAGAAAAGCAAGTGGAAGAATTCACGATGTGGATTAAGCGTCTGGCCCACTCACTCAGAAACGCCAAGCCGAACAGCAAGTTATACGGTGCCGCAATGGACTATTTGAGCCGT
Source organism: Salmonella enterica subsp. houtenae serovar Houten (assembly GCA_900478215.1). NCBI lineage: Bacteria > Pseudomonadati > Pseudomonadota > Gammaproteobacteria > Enterobacterales > Enterobacteriaceae > Salmonella > Salmonella enterica. The sequence continues at coordinate 2,869,652 of LS483478.1, read as the reverse complement.
AAGGGGTTAATCAGTGTGGAGGATGTATTGAGATGACCACTATTACCAAAGAATGGCTACAGCAGACCATCGCTGAATTTGAAAACACTCGCGACGATATTCCATTTGGCCTGAACGATGACGACGCCAAAATTCTTATTGTGCTGAAGCGTGCGCTGGCAGCGCTTACCGCTGAACCTGTGGCGTGGACTGACGCTGAAGAACTGCGGGATTTACGTACATTCGGTTTTTGCGAAATGTTCACAGTTGAACCTGTCAGTAAGGATGCTGATATGTATCGCGTTATCCCGTTATACACAGTCTCGCAACCAGTACCAGAACGCGAACGTATTCGCCGTGAACATGCTGAATGGTCTGATGCCACATTCGGCGATGTTGGCCCCATCGGTCCACTGAAGCACCTCTCGAAAGAGGCATTGGAAACTGCCGCAGAACCTGGCGACCTCAGCGAATGGGCTGATATGCAATTCCTGTTATGGGATGCACAACGCCGCGCTGGTATTACTGACGAGCAGATTGCCCTGGCGATGGTGGAAAAGCTGGCGGTGAACAAGAAGCGCGAATGGCCTGAACCGAAAGACGGTGAGCCACGACTGCATATTAAAGAGCAGTCAGCGCCGGTAATTCCGGATGGTTGGATAAGCTGTAGTGAGCGGATGCCAGAAGACGAGCAAGAAGTAATTGTTCATAACAAGTTGGGATATCGTTATGTTTCATATTTTGATGAGCATTCTGGACTATTTTTTGACATGCGAGGCGGCAATCAGATGAACTGCATTGAGCATATCTTGGTTACGCACTGGATGCCGCTGCCAGCAGCACCAGAACCAGAGCAGAGCTAATGTCCCGTATCTACATGCCGGTCCTGTGATCGGCATTAGTGAAAAATCAAAAAATACGAATCAGTGATTTGTAATCAACATTTCTTAGGTTTGTAGATATGCGAATAATAACCAGGAAGAAACCTGCGTTCACTGACCTGTACCAGACTGGTGTTCTGACGCGTATAGCAGTCGTTAAGACTGACAGTGGCGGCTGGCGCCTGTTTGGAGTGTGGCGTGATCAGGATATCGCTGTATTTGTGGAAGCGGCGCGCGGCGGCATCCGGGAATGGTCCGGCTTAAATTATCTGGCTGAGTTTGTGTTCAGTTGTGGCATTAGTCTCTGGGAGGTTCACAACAAGACGGACCGGAAAACTCCGGCATGAAGTGTTGCGTCATAACCCGCTGCGGCGGGTTTTTCGCCTAAAATCTGATATGAAACAACATGCTAGCTTTTGCAAAAAGTGCTATTCACCTCTTGAATATTCTTTCTAACAGGTATACTGTGTTTATATACAGTAGTTAAATGTAGAGGGAATTATGAGAATTGAACTTGTTATCAGCCGGACAAAACAGCTTCCGGAAGGTGCCGTTCCTGCGCTTGAAAAAGAATTAATTACCCGTCTCCAGAATCAGTATGAAAACTGCAACTTAACCATCCGTCGAGGCAGTCAGGATGGTCTGAGTATCGTCGGTGCTGCTGATGGCGATAAAAAACGTATACAGAGCATTCTGCAGGAAACGTGGGAAAGCGCTGACGACTGGTTTTATGCATATTAAGCATCGTGGAGTCGCAGACGTTTCCAGAAATAAAGTCAGTGTGACGGGGGTTACATGTTAGAAGACTTACCAGAATCAGGGTATGCGGTTATACGTTGTTACGATCATTGTGTAGTGGCAAGGTTCGGTAGTATTCCGGATAGCGGACGCGCTCTGATGTATCGTCGTGGTGACGAGATATCTTTTGTTCCCCTTCACCCTGATGACATAGTTGGAACTCCAACATTATTTACGCAAATGTTAGAAAAGGCAGGCTATCGAATTACCCGTTGCTTTGATACACTTCAAATGTAGGCCTGAACAACCTGCACCTGCTGCGCCACGGAGAACACCATGGCGCACGAATTACAACTCATCAAGCAGTCATCTGGAATTCTGATCCCCGCAACGCCGGAGACCAGTGATATTCTGCAATCAAAAATCAAACTCGGCGCCGTGCTGGTGGCTGAGTTCCGTCAGGTGAGGAATCCTGCATTCCATCGCCGCTTTTTCGCGTTGCTTAATCTTGGGTTTGAATACTGGGAACCCACCGGCGGCGCCATTTCTGCCAATGAGCGCAAACTGGTAAACGGTTATGCAAAGTTTCTCGCTGCATATGGCGGGAATGAAAGCGCATTACTGGATGCGGCTGAACAGTATCTGGAACAGATTGCAAACCGCCGGGTAACAAACGGGATTAGCCTGTGTAAATCATTCGATGCCTACCGCGCATGGGTGACGGTTGAGGCTGGTCACTATGACGCCATCCAGTTACCGGACGGCACCCTTCGCAAACATCCCCGCAGCATCGCTTTTTCCAGCATGGATGAGGTCGAATTTCAGCAGTTGTATAAATCCGCGCTTGATGTTCTCTGGCGCTGGATTTTATCACGTACATTCCGTACTCAGCGCGAGGCCGAGAACGCCGCCGCCCAGCTCATGAGTTTTGCGGGGTGATGGCGATGAAATACTCCTGGTTCCATCATCACGACTGCACAACCGAGCAGGCCGACACGCTGATATCGGATTATCAGAAGCGGGGCGTAAGGACAGAAAAGAGCCTGAACCCTGACTTCATTACCTGGACTGTCAGCGCGAAATTACCTGAATATGCACACCGGGTGCGGACGCCAAAATCCTTACGCCAAAAGGTCTGGGGGTGAACATGGCTAAATTACCGCGCCGTAAGTGCGCAAACAAAGAATGCCGCCAGTGGTTTCACCCGATACGCGAGGGGCAGATCGTTTGCTCGTACCAGTGCGCCAGCGCCGTCGGCAAAGAACAGACCAGAAAAGCTCGCGAAGCCGCGCAACGTAAGGCGCAATCCCTTCAGCGCGCCGCTGAGAAAAAAGAACGCGCCGCCTGGCGCCAGCGGAAAGCCGCGGTTAAGCCGCTGAAACACTGGATTGACTTGACGCAGCGCGCCGTAAATGACATTTGCCGCGAAACCGAACTGGCAGAAGGACTCGGTTGCATCTCCTGTGGAACGAAGACGGCATTCGCATGGCATGCAGGCCATTACAGGAGTACGGCCGCCGCCGGGCATCTGCGCTTCACTCGCTTCAACATCCATCTTCAGTGTGATGTCTGCAACGTCTACAAATCAGGGAACATCGAAGCATATCGTGCCGCGCTGGTTGAGCGTTACGGTGAGGCGGCGGTGCTGGCACTCGAGAACAATAACACCCCGCACCGCTGGACGGTCGAGGAGCTGAAGGAAATCAGGCTCGTGGCTCTGGCGGATCTGCGTGCGCTAAAAAAGCTGGAGGCCGCATGAAACCAGAACTGATCGAGATACTCCGCATGCGCTGGTTGCGTCTCCGAATTTATCGATACCGGGGATCTTTTCCTGTGGCATACCGCATTCTTCGTAATTACGTCCGCATTGAAGCAAAACGGGAGCATCGAAATGAATCTTGAGTCCTTACCGAAATATTTTTCACCTAAATCCATGATGCCCGGCGCAGTACCATGCGGAATAACGTCTGATACGCTGACTATTACTGACGTAATGGCATCACTCGGGCTACTTACTGCAAAAGCCGCAGTGGGTATTGAATTGTATCTTGCAAAAGCTGGGGTTTTATCTTCTGAAAATATCATCGCCTATATCAGGCTATTAGCAGAGCAGCGTGCAGAACGGCATGGGGCATTACGGAAAATGGAAGAGGGTAAGCGTTCAAAATTTCTCGACACTATGGCGCGTTATGTATTTCGCGATTATTCCCTCAGCGCGGCCAGCTTGGTGACGTGCAGTAACTGTCATGGTGCTAAATTAATTGATGCTGAGGTTTTCACGAACAAGGTTACCTACCCGGATGGTAAGCCACCAAAATGGGTAAAAGATACGAAAGGTATTTCTCCGTCCGACTGGGAGGTGTGGAAATCAGTTCGTGAGCAGGTGCGCGTAGTGTGTAAGGCGTGTGATGGCAAAGGCCATGTGAAAAATGAATGTCGTTGCCGGGGACGCGGAGAAATTCTCGATAAGAAAAAATCTGAGTTGCAGGGCGTGCCGGTTTATAAAAAATGCCCAAGATGCAAGGGAAGAGGCTACCCACGTCTCAAAGATACCGAGATTTTTAAAGCACTAGGAGTAACGGAAATGGTATGGCGGTACAACTATAAACTGTTTTTCGATCGGCTGGTGGAGCATTGCCATATTGAGGAATCGTATGCAGAAAAGGTTCTGGGAAACGTGACTCGATGACCAAAATAATTTAGCTATTGCAAACTTAACGGAAAATGGCTAACCTGATTCCAACGATGGGTTATTATGCCTGTGACGTTACAAGAATTAAGAACCTCGCCTCGGCGGGGTTTTCTTTTATGGATTCCCGACGCCAATAAGACAAAGTGCGGGGAGTGATGCGGAGTCTACATGTTCCAGCCGACCGCAAAGCTCACACAGGCAGGACCACAATCTGATACCGCGATAGCTTTTGCTGATCGCGCCGGAGCGGTAACCGGCAACAATTTAAGCCTCGGTGATTGCCGGGGCTTTTCTGTTTGTGCCGTCCGGAATAATCCCTCTGAGTTTTGTCGTTAATCCACCGGGCGGCCTTCCTACTTCACACTGCGCCATCCGAGCTATCGGAGGTGAGGCTTATGAAAATGCACAACGATCCCCATTCCTGGCAGGGCTGGCTGGAGCTGTTCCAGATCTGGTGGCGAGGAGATACCCCGCTGGGCGCTGTTCTGATGTCGTTATTTATGGCTGGCCTGCGTATTGCGTACTTTGGCGGTAGTGGTGGCTGGAAGAAAAAAACACTCGAAATTCTGCTATGTGGTGCCCTGACGTTGACCTTCTCATCTGCGCTGGAATATTTCGGCTGGCCCAAGTCCCTGTCTGTTGCGATAGGTGGCGGTGTCGGCCTTATCGGCGTGGATGCGATCCGCGGCTTTGCAATGAAGTTTATCGGGGGGCGATTAGGAGGTTCTGACAATGAAAATCAGTGAAAAGGGTGTTTCCCTGATTAAAGAGTTTGAAGGCTGTAGCCTGACAGCTTATCCGGACCCGGGAACTGGGGGAGAACCCTGGACGATTGGTTATGGCTGGACCCACTCTGTTGACGGTAAGCCAGTTAAGCCCGGAATGATGATTGACGAGGCTACTGCCGAGCGCTTGCTTAAAACTGGTTTAGTCGGTTATGAAAATGATGTGTCCAGACTGGTTAAGGTCAAGTTGACGCAAGGCCAGTTTGATGCGCTGGTGTCGTTCGCGTACAACCTCGGTGCTCGGACACTATCCACATCAACTCTGCTGCGGAAGCTAAACGCTGGTGATTACGCTGGCGCCGCTGATGAGTTCCTGCGCTGGAATAAGGCTGGTGGCAAGGTACTGAACGGGCTTACCCGTCGGCGTGAGGCGGAGCGTGCTCTGTTCCTGTCATGACGTTAAACTGGAAAACGATGTTTGTTGGCCTGTTGCTTGTCTCGCTAATTGTTGCCGGTCGGCTGGCAAATCACTACCGAAATAACGCCATCACTTACAAAGAGCAGCGCGACACCGCTACCCATAAATTGAAACTGGCGAACGCGACAATTACCGACATGACGAAGCGTCAGCGTGATGTTGCCGCCCTCGATGAAAAATACACGAAGGAATTAGCTGATGCTCAGACCAGGAATACTGATTTGCAGCGCCGCCTTGCTGCTGGTGGCCGGGTGCGCGTCGAAGGGCGATGTTCAGTGCCCACCCGGACCGAAACCGCCAGCACCAGCCGCGTGGGCAATGCTGCCACCGTCGAACTCTCTCCAGGTGCTGGACAAAACGTTCTCGATATCCGCGCCGGGATCATCAGCGACCAGGAAAAACTGAAGTATTTGCAGGAGTACGTTCGCACGCAGTGCAGATAAAAAAATCCCCGCAGGATGGTTACGGTTCCGGCCTGCGGGGTGTCATAAAGAGCACAAAATGTCCTATAAGGGGATATACGGACGTATGTCACATACCATGGTACTGAAGAAAAAGATCTCATGTATCAACGCAGCGTAACCAGACGTTAAAAACTGGCACACCTCATGAAAATAACCCAGTATTGACAGGATATAATGCTGCCTTTGTAGTCGAATGATTAAACAATTCTCTATTTATAAGAATAACTGCCATCATCGTTGATATATCAATGTGGTTAAAATAAAACAAACTACTCTTGTTTTACCTCTGCCAGCCAATACCAGTATAAGGCAGGGGTTGCCAGTTATCCGGTTAAGTATAACTCTTCCAGGTGGCTCCTGAGAGTTGTGTTTAATCTGTTAACTTACAGTCATCAAAGGCCGCATATTCTTGCGGCCTTTTTTATTGCTATCACAAAGGTCATCTTCGGGTGGCTTTTTTATTGGCTTTAACAACAGGAAATTACAACAGGATATAATCATGGCAAAACCGGACTGGGAGGCCATCGAGACGGCATACCGGGCCGGAGTGATGTCTCTCCGTGAAATTGCGTCACATCATGGTATTAGTGAAGGTGCTATCCGCAAGCGCGCAAAGCGTGATGACTGGTCCCGTGATCTTAACGCCAGGATTCAGCAAAAGGCTGACGATCTGGTACGCAAACAGGAAGTACGCAAAACGGTACGCACCAAAACTGAACTTACAGAACGCGTACTGATAGAAGCTACAGCGGAGGTAATAGCCTCGGTACGCATGGAGCACCGGGGCGATATTCGCCGGGCCCGGGAACTCACAAACACGCTTTTTGATGAACTTGGTGCGCAGTGTGCTGATGTAGGGGCGCTGGAGCAACTGGGTGACATCATGTTCGCTCCTGACGATAAAGGCCGTGACCGGCTCAACGAAACTTATCAAAAAGTCATCAGTCTGCCTTCCCGTGTGAAATCTCTGAAAGACCTGAGCGACAGCCTGAAAACGTTGATCGGCCTGGAGAGAGAAGCCTGGAGTATAGGTACTACCAGTGAACCAGAAAAAACGCCTCTACCAGGAAAAAATACTGATCTGACAACTGATCAGGCAGCGGAGCTATACAAAAAAATGATGGGTTAATTATGCCGTTACCATTCTCCTTCGATTTCAAACATCCAGATTACCAGATGGTGTTTGAATGGCGGATGGAACGCTTACAGCGCATTCGCCAGCATCCTGAGATGCTGCCCGCGTTGAAGCAGTTTTATCGTACTAACCCGGCTCAGTTCATCATCGACTGGGGCATGACGACGGACCCGCGTAATATCGATTATGGCCTGCCGGTCACCATCCCTTTTCTGCTATTCCCGAAACAGGAAGAGTGGATTCACTGGATTATGGAACGCTGGGGCAAACGGGAGAACGGTATCACCGAAAAATCCCGTGAAATGGGGCTGAGCTGGACGGCGATCGGGATGGCCTGTTCGCTTTGCCTGTTTAACAAAGAGATGGTCATCGGCTTTGGTTCCCGTAAAGAGGAATATGTCGACAGTACTGGTGACCCTAAGGCGCTGTTCTGGAAGGCGCGCAAGTTTGTGGAGACGCTGCCCGTCGAGTTTCGTGGGTCGTGGAATGAGAAGAAGCATGCACCGTACATGCGTGTTGAATTTCCTGAGACAGGCGCGGTCATCAAGGGCGAGGCTGGTGACAATATTGGACGTGGTGACCGAACCACACTCTATCTGGTGGATGAGGCTGCATTTCTGCAACGCCCGCTACTGATTGATGCGGCGTTATCGCAAACCACCCGTTGCCGTATTGACCTGAGTTCGGTCAACGGCATGGCGAACCCGTTTGCGCAGAAACGCCACGGCGGAAAGATACCGGTATTCACATTCCACTGGCGCAGCGACCCCCGTAAGGATGATGAATGGTATCGCAGGGAATGCGAGAAAATCGACAATCCGGTGGTAGTGGCGCAGGAGCTTGACCTGAACTACAGCGCATCAGCGGAAGGTGTCCTGATCCCCTCAGACTGGGTACAGGCTGCTGTTGATGCACATATCAGGCTGGGCATCCAGCCAACTGGCAAACGACTGGGGGCGATGGACGTCGCCGACGAAGGTCGGGACAAAAACGCCTTTTCAACCCGTCACGGTTTCCTTCTGGAGAATGTGCGGGAATGGTCCGGTGTGGGCAGCGACATTTACCAGTCTGTTGAGAAGGTCTTCGGCTTTTGTGAACAGGATAATCTCGAAGAGTTTCGCTTCGACGAGGACGGTCTGGGGGCTGGCGTTCGCGGCGATGCGCGTGCCATTAACGAGTTACGCAAAGCCGCCCGCAGGCCGCCAATACTTGCCACACCATTTCGTGGTAGCGGCGCGGTATTCGATCCTGATGACGAAGCCGTACAGGGCGACAATGGGCAGGCTGCACGCCTGAACAAGGATTTCTTCGCCAACGCCAAGGCACAGAGCTGGTGGTACTTACGCAAGCTCTTCCGGAATACCTACCGCGCCGTTGTTGAAGGTATGGCCTACAACCCGGACGAAATTATCTCCATCAGCAGTACGATGGAGAGCAAAGACAAACTCATCATCGAGCTTTCGCAGCCAACCTACTCCATTAACGGCGTGGGGAAAATCGTTGTGGATAAACAGCCTGACGGTACCAGGTCGCCGAACCTCGCCGACTCGGTGATGATCAGCTACGCGCCAATGAATTCAGCCCTCAATATCTGGGAGCTGCTAGGGAGACAGGCCTGATGGCACGAAACAAACAAGCCTCGCGACGAACGGTGCAGGCCACGGCCGACGGCTACGAGAACTTTGTCGCCCGCGTGGGGATGCAGACGCCTAACCAGCACTCCGCATCGACCTACCGGGCGAACTTCACCAGCCGCAACCGTATGCTGGTGGAATGGTCCTATCGCTCATCCTGGCTCATCGGTGAAGCGGTAGATGCTATCCCCGACGACATGACCCGCAAAGGCATTCGCATCACTTCTGAGATTGACGCAAAAGACCGTGGCACTCTCGAAGCGCAGCTGGATCAGTTGCAAATCTGGGATGCGCTGAACGACGTACTGAAATGGTCTCGTCTCTACGGCGGCGCGGTGGGCTTCATCATGATAGAAGGTCAGGCGCCCATGACCCCGCTACGGCTCGAAACCATTGGTGAAGGCAAGTTTAAGGGTATTCTCCCGCTCGACCGCTGGATGATTAACCCGGTACTGACGCGCCGCATTAAAGAGATGGGGCCGAATCTCGGCAAGCCCGAGCTTTATGATGTGGTGACCACCGCAACGGGCATCCCCGCCTGGCGTATTCACCATAGCCGCCTGATTCGCTTCGATGGGGTGACGCTGCCATTCCAGCAGAAGATGACCGAGAACGAATGGGGAATGTCGGTTGTAGAACGTATCTGGGATCGGCTTACTGCGTTCGACAGCGCCACTGTCGGTGCGGCGCAGCTGGTCTACAAAGCGCATCTGCGGACCTACAAAGTGGAAAAACTCCGTGAGCTTATTGCACTGGGCGGCCCGGCATTCGAGGCGTTGCTGAAAAACATTGATCTGATCCGCCAGTTTCAGAGCAATGAAGGCATGACGCTAATGGATGCCAAGGATACCTTCGAAACCCACCAGTACAGTTTCAGCGGTCTGGATGACATTCTTTCGCAGTTCGCCGAGCAGATTAGCGGTGCTGTTGGCATTCCATTGGTGCGCCTCTTCGGGCAGTCCCCTAAAGGTTTCTCAACGGGTGACGCAGACCTTGCCAACTATTATGACCGGGTCAGTTCATTGCAGGAGCGTCGCTTACGCCTGCCAGTGCGCCGGGTGCTGGACATTATGTATCGTTCGGAGCTCGGTAAGCCGCTGCCGGACGATTTCACATTTGAGTTTAACCCGCTATGGCAGATGTCAGATGTGGACCGCTCAACGGTGGCTGTGAATACCACCACGGCGATTGTCAATGCGCTGGATGCAGGGCTGATGACAACCAAAGCCGCTATGACCGACCTGCGTGAAAACTCCGATGTTACTGGCATCGGCGCATCCATTACCGACGAGGATATCGAGAATGCCGAAGACGAAGCGCCGCCCGACATCGGCGAACTTGTCGACAAACCGCCAGAGCCGACAGGCGGAGATCCGATATCGAACGAGCCTACGGCAGATAGCGCGGGCGGTCGGGGATATCGTAAAAGGGCACTACGATGGTTCAAATGATAGCGTCACCGAAATCATGGAAGCCCTGGAGCGCTACAGCGAAATTATAACGCCGTGGGCGACGAAGGTTGCTGTGAACTTTACCGCCGACATTGCGCGCCAGAATGAAAAGCAGTGGCGTCAGCACAGCCGGAACATCAGCGCAGAGCTGCGCAACATGGTCGACCGCGCCCCGGTAGGTCAGGTGATGCAGTCCATCATCGCGCAGCAGGTCAGGTACATCAAATCGCTACCCCTTGAAGCTGCTGACAGGGTGTACGACATCCAGAACAAGGCTATTGAGGCTGTTGTGACTGGCGGACGGGCTGAGCCATTCGCGAAAGAGATAGCAGCGTCCGGTGACGTGTCACGCTCACGAGCGAATCTTATCGCCCGTACCGAGCTTGGACGTGCAACCGGCGCGCTTGATCAGGCGCGTGCGCTGTCAATCGGCTCGAATGGTTATATCTGGCGTACAGCCGAAGATGGCGACGTCCGGCATTCTCATCGGGAGATGGAAGGGAAGTTTGTCGAATGGGGACGACCTCCAACGCTTGACGGCATGACCGGTCACGCTGGCGAGCTCCCGAACTGCCGCTGTTATAAAGAGATCGTCTTCCCCAACCCTCATTCTTATCTCGCCTGAATCGCAGGTAAAACATGAAATATTTTTTCAATACCCGGCTGGGGGAAACCCGCTATCAGCTGGCTGACGGCTCCCTGCTGTGTAAAGACGTGCCGATAGGTCGAACGGGTAAGCAGCTTTACGGCGCTGCTGATCTGCCAAACCTCAAGCCTGACAAGTTCGGTGAGATAGTCGTAACGCGCTCTCCTGAGCAGGTATTCCATCCGGCCACGCTCGCCTCATTTGAAGGGATGAGCATCACGATCCTGCATCCTGAAGATGAAAACGGGAATGTGCGGCTGGTGAATCCCGAAAACTGGAAAGAGCTTGCTGTCGGGCATCTTCAGAACGTTCGACGCGGGACCGGAGACCAGTCTGATTTGATGCTGGCTGACCTTATAGTCAAAGACGAAAGCGCCATTCAGCTAATCGAGGATGGTCTGCGCGAAGTGTCGTGTGGTTATGACGCGGAGTACGAGCAGACCGAACCGGGCAAAGCTAGGCAGGTCGATATTACCGGAAACCATGTGGCTCTTGTCCCTAAGGGCAGAGCCGGAAATCGTTGTGCAATTGGAGACAGAGACACAATGGCAAATCAAAAGAAAAGCTGGTGGACCCGCATGCGCACGGCCATCAAAACAGGTGACTCGGACACCATGAACGAACTGCTGGACTCAGCGCCAGCGGCTGTAACGGGTGATGAAGGTGATCTGCCGGGCGGCGTTAATCTCAACATTAACCTTTCACCGCAACAACCATTGCCGGACAAAAAGCCGGAGATGGGCGGAGATGTGACCGGCGACGGCGAGGACGATATCAAAACCCTGCTCAAGGCCCTGCTGGCTAAGCTGGAAGGAACGGCAACGGGCGATAATGCTGACACTCCTGATGATAAAGATAAGAAAGACCCGACCGGCGACGGCGAGGACAACGAAGAGGAAACCACGATTACTGGTGATTCTGCCTATCGCGCTGAAGTCATTATCCCGGGTATCGATCTGAGCCGTAAGGTGAAACCGACCGCATTTAAACGTGATGTGCTGGCGGCAGCAGACAAAACACTGGTTCGCCAGGTTGTCGGTGACGCTGATATCCGCAAATTACCTAAACAATCGGTTGATATGGCGTTTAACGCCGTATCTGAGATTGCAAAAGGGAGAAACACCCGCAGCACCACGGGCGATGCACAACGTCCAGGCATGGGCATGACCAGCATCGCTTCCCTGAACAAACAAAACGCCGACTTCTGGTCTAACCGCAAAGGATAATCCAATGACTGCATATCTGTACCGGATGCCTGTTGGCATTGCCGGGGCTATCTCTCGCCCGCAGGACTTAACCGTCGAACCGGTGATCCTTAAATCCGATAACGCCTTCGCAGCGTATGGTCTGGCTGGCAAATACGACGCTGACGGCTTTTTCGTGCCGCTGGCGGAGGGTGACACCGTCGACAAGGTGAAGGGTATCTACGTTCGTCCGTATCCGACCACATCGCAACCAGACATGGTTCGCCAGGTGGGTACTGATAAGAATTTCCCGGGCGACGCCATGAAGCGTGGGTACATGACGGTAAACGTGGGTGCTGATGCTTCGTCCGTTAAAAAAGGGGGCGTGGTGTACATCGTGGTATCAGACGATGCTTCCATCCCGGTTCCACTTGGCGGGATCATGGCTGCAGAGGTGACAGGCAAAACAGCCGCGTTACCTGATGCTTTTTTTACGGGGGCCGGTGACGCTAACGGCAACGCAGAAATCTCCTGGAAGATTTAAGGAACAGACGAATGATTACTTTTGATCAGGCAACCGTTGATAGCTCCGGTGCCTTTCTCATCGGGGAGCTGGAGCGACTCGACCAGGGGCTGAATCTGCCACTGGTGGGTTATACCTGGACACGTGATATCCAGTTGCGCGAAGACGTCTCTATCGCAGATGACATTTCCAGCTGGACGAATACCAGTTTTGGCGTGGCGGGTTCTGGCGCTAATCCGAATGGTAAAAACTGGGTAGGCAAAGATTCAACTGCCATTGCTGGCGTTAATGTTGATATCAGTAAAGACGGCAATCCGCTGAACCTTTGGGGGATGGAGCTGGGATGGACTGTTGTTGAGCTGGCTGCGGCACAGCAGGTAGGCCGTCCGATCGACACTCAGAAGTACGACGGGATGCAGCTTAAATGGCAGATGGATAACGACGAACAGGTTTACGTCGGAGACGAAGCGCTTGGTTTGAAAGGTCTGACGAATCTCGTTGGTGTGACGCTGAACAACGCAACGAAGACCTGGGCTAACTCCACCAACGATGAGATCCTCGACAGCGTAAACAGCATTCTGTCGAATGCCTGGGCAGCATCCGGTTATTCCGTCGTGCCTTCTGATCTGCGCATTCCGCCAGAGCAGTATTCATTGCTGGCGAGCCGTAAGGTTTCCGAAGCGGGTAACCAGTCACTGCTGACCTATCTGGCTGTGAACACTATCGCTTTCCACCAGAACGGCGTTCCGCTGGAAATCAAAGCGGTAAAATGGCTGAAAGGGCGCGGGGTTGGCGGTAAAGACCGTATGGTCGCCTACACCAACGATAAGAAATACGTCCGCTATCCACTGGTTCCGCTGCAAAGCGTTCCTGTTCAGTATCGTGGTCTGTACCAGATTGCGACCTACTACGGCAAGCTCGGTGCGGTTGAGCCAGTGTACAAAGAAACCCTGTCCTACGTGGACGGTATCTGATAACCAGAATGGCCCCGAAAGGGGCCAGAAGGAAACTAAAAATGGCGAAAGAAAAGCTGGTTACCATCCATGTTCACACCCCGTTTACGCTGACGCTCGGCGATCAGTCAAAACAGGAGTTTGGCCGGGGACGGCATAACGTACCAGAAGAGGTCGCGTCGCACTGGTTTACCCGGGCGCACGCTGAGCTTTCCGAAAGCGGATCGAATGAAACTGATGACCAGCAACCCGTTATTGACAGCCTTCAGGCGCAGATTGCCGATAAAGATAAACTGATTGCCGATCTGAAAGACGCTCTGCTCAAGCTGCAGGAGCAGAACGACAGCCTGCAGGCGCAGATTACTTCCGCCCGGACTGGCGGTAATGGGGCGAAAGATGCCAAAGAATCAAAGCCTGCCAACAGTAAGTGATTTTCGCCGCGACTTCCCGCAGTTTGCTGACCCGGCAAAATATCCCGACGTCCAAATCGAGTTCCGTCTGAATCTGGCCGATGAACTACTGAGCGAAAACGTCACCGGCAAAAAGTTGTTTCCGTACTTTGCCGAGTTGTTCGTTGCGCACTATATGACGCTCTGGGCGGCAGATAGCCGGGCGATGCTGGTTGGCGGTCCGGGCGGTTCAACCAATGGTGTTCAGTCCTCCAAGTCCGTTGACAAGGTAAGCGTCAGCTATGACACCAGCGCGACGCTAAACCCTGACGCAGGCTTCTGGAATAACACCCGGTATGGCGCTGAATTTTATCAGCTGATCACGATGTTCGGTGCGGGGGGACGCCAGCTATGAGTTTCAAAAGCGGTGTAACAACGAGGGTTGATAACGCTCAGGCAATACTGGATGCGCTAAAGTCGCTAACCAAAAAGGATGTGCTGGTCGGTATCCCTGCGGAAGACAGCGATCGGGATGATGTGTCGTTCGGTAATGCCGGGATTGGGTATATCAACGAATACGGTTCACCTGCACAAAACATCCCACCACGTCCGCATCTTGTACCCGGCGTTAAATCAGTTGAAGACCAGACGATGCCACAGCTTAAAGCTGCGGCACAGGCTGCGCTTGATGGTAATGCGGCGGGAGCGGAAAGAGCACTCAACCGCGCAGGTACAGTGGCTGCAAGAGGGGTGAAAAATCACATCAAAGCTGCCAATTTTACTCCGCTTGCAGATAGCACCGTTGAAGCGCGTGCGCGCCGTGGGCGTAAAGGTGCGAAAGCGGAACTTGCGCGGCGTGCTGCTGGTGAATCTCCGGGCACCACTTTGGCTAAGCCTCTTTACGATACTGGCAAATATCTCGCCTCAATAACCCATGTAGTGAGGGATAAAGATGCCGATTCTTGATGTAACCGATGTTCTTTTCGACCCGGATTTTTGTGACTTCAACCTTTGGGTAACGCGTCGGGTACAGACAGTGGACGAAGACGGGATTGGTAGCGACAGCGAAGTTAAAACGCAGTTTGCCGGAGTTGTTACCGTTGACCGTTCACTGGAAAACCGCCGCATGCAGACCGGGCAGGTTATCAGTGGAGCAATCCTTATCGTGACGACTGAGCGACTCACGCAGGGGCAGACTGGCCGTGATGCCGATATCGTGACGTATCAGAACCGTGATTATCGTGTGACATTCGTCGACCCGTACACCGCATATGGCGCCGGCTTTGTACAGGCGCATTGCGAGCTGCTGCCGTTTGATGGGGGTACTCCCGTTGAGCAATAACACCAGCACAGCGCGCGGCTGGCTGACACCCTCCAGCGGCGATCCGGATTATGACGAAGCGCTAGACAGGCTGTTAAGCCAGTGGATGCGCAACGTTTCCGGCTTGCCTGCTGGGATGGTTCGCCCGCGCTGGCAGAAAGATCAACCGCCACTGCTGCCAGTTGAAACGAACTGGTGCGCATTTGGCATCATCGAATGGCCCATTGATGATAATCCAGCATTCATCAGGCAAACAGATTCCGGAACAGAGCTATGGAGACACGAAACATTTGTCGCAATGGCATCATTTTACGGTCCTTCAGGAATGAAGTTTGCCTCTATTTTCCGCGATGGGATATCTGTTGAGCAGAATAACTCCGAACTAAATCGGATGGGGCTGACATTAGGCGATGTCAGTTCCATTACCCCCTTTCCTGAACTTATCAACCAGCAGTGGCTACGCCGTTATGACATCACGGTGAAGATACGCCGCAAAGTCACGCGCACATACAACATTAAATCTATCGTCGACGGTAATGTCGCGATCTCAACCGGAGATTGATCATGGCGAAAGGCTTGCCTTTAAACCGCGTCACCAACGTAACCGTGACGCTTTCTGCCAGAGCTGCGCAGGGCCGAAATTTCGGTTCGATGCTGATTCTGGGTAATTCCACTGTTATTCCTATCACCGAGCGTCTGCGCCTGTATTCCGATCCGGCAGATATCGGGGATGATTTCGGCGTCGACAGTGAGGAATACAAAGCAGCTGTAGTCTGGTTCTCCCAGTCACCGCGTCCGACGCAACTGTATGTTGGTCGCTGGATTGATAGCCTCACTTCGGCTGAATCTGGCCCTACTGAAACTCTGCTGCAGGCGGTTAACGCGTTGCTGGATTACAACTCCTGGTATGGTCTGCATCTGGCCGTTCCGGTGGCTGACTATCCGGATGATGCTGACCTGATCTCCGTTTCGTCGGCGATCGAGTCTGCGACCGTTTCGCGAATCCTGGCTATAACTTCGAGCGAAGCGGATATTCTGAGCTCGGCGGTTGAAACCGATTTGGCTACCAAACTGAAGGCCGCAAAATACAGCCGGACCTATATCCAGTATTCATCTACCAGTCCCTATGCTGCATTGTCAGCGTTTGGACGTGCGTTTACGGTCAACTTCACCGGCAGCAATACCACTATCACCCTGAAGTTCAAGCAACTGCCTGGCATCACCTACGAAACCATCGGTACATCACAGGCGAATGCTCTGGAAGCGAAGAACTGTAACGTTTACGTGTACTACGAAAACGATACAGCCATCCTTGAACAGGGTGTGATGTGTAACGGCGATTTCTTCGATGAGCGTCACGGGCTCGACTGGCTGCAGAACGCAGTACAGACAGCCGACTACAACACGCTTTACACCAGCACCACGAAGATCCCACAGACCGATGCTGGTACAACGACCCGAATCGCCAACATCGAAAAAGTGCTGGATGTGGCCGACAAAAGCGGTCTGTTTGCACCAGGTATCTGGACTGGCGGACCAATGGGGCAACTCGGAACCGGCGACACCCTGACCAAAGGGTATTACACCTGGGCGGATACTGTGGACAACCAGCTGCAGACCGATCGTGAAGCGCGTAAAGGCGTACCGATTCAGGTGGCCGCGAAACTGGCCGGGGCCGTTCATTACGGCGATGTAGCAATTACCGTGGTTCGTTAAGGAGAATCGAATGGGTGCTTACTCTTTTCTTGATATTTCGGCTTCTTTTTCCGGGCCGACAGGTTCATTAGATCTTGGGGCTGGTTCTGCCAACTCCGAAGAGGGGATCACGGTCACGATGACCGAGGCAAAGAACACGATGACTATCGGTTCTGACGGTGAAGTGATGCACAGCCTCCACGGCGGCAATAGTGGCGTTATTACCGTCACCCTGCTTAAAACATCCCCTCTAAACAAAAAGCTTTCCATCATGTACAACGCGCAGCGCATGTCGTCAGCGCTGTGGGGAAATAACGTGATCGTCGTGCGTAACAGGGTGTCCGGTGATATCGGTACGGCGCGCTCCTGTGCTTTCCAGAAACAGCCTGACTGGAATAACCCGAAGGTAGCCGGAACGGTCGCCTGGGTATTTGATTGCGGCAAGATTGACGAAGTTCTCGGGGAGTTCTAACAGATGGAATGCAATATTAATGGCGTGGAATACCGCGCCGCAAAACTCAACGTGTTTGATCAGCTCAAGGTTACACGCAAACTACTGCCGCTCCTCGCAGGGATGATGACTGACTTCGGGAGCATTCGCTCCCTGCTGCCAGCAGACGGTAAGGTTGACTCCAAAAAATTTGATGAGCTTAAGCCAGTATTTGAAACGTTGCTGCCGCGTATCGCTGACGAACTGGCCTCGATGAAAGAGGAAGACACCAACTCGATAATTCATCCTTGCCTGTCGGTTGTGGCCCGAAAAAACGGGACGGTCTGGACGCCTGTTTTCAACAGCGGTGAGTTGATGTTTGATGACATCAATCTCCTGATCATGCTGCAGCTGGTGGCGCGGGTGGTCGCCGATTCGCTGGGAAATTTTTTGCCCGTGAGCCTTACCAGCGAGACGCCGGATCAGACACAGGGTTAACCCTCAACAGCCTGCCTGACGGGCTGTCTTATCTCCTTGACCCGGTTGACGCCGGGTTAATCCCTTATTACGCGCTGAAGGATGGATCAGTCGATCTGTGCGATATCGCGCTGATGAATGACCATCTGGCCGTTAAGGCTGACAACCAGCGCCGTATTGAGAAATGGAGAGAGGATAATGAACGCTGAGACTATTAAAGATTTTCTCGTCTCCCTTGGCTTTGATATTGATGAAGCCGGATACGAGAAATTTGAATCTGTTCTTGCTGGCGTCACCGCAAATGCCATAAAAACAGGGCTGGCGGTGGAAGGTGCGGCGCTGTCCGTTGTTGCGTTTACGGCGAAAATTGCCTCCGGTCTGGATAATCTCTACTGGGCATCTCAACGCACCGGCGCGACGGTTCAGGGGATTCAGTCGATTGGCTACGCAGTTTCGCAGGTGGGCGGTAGTGTGGACGCGGCGCGGACTTCGCTGGAAAGTCTCTCCCGGTTTGTGCGTAATAATCCCGGCGCGGAAGGCTTTCTGAACCGCCTGGGCGTACAGACCCGGGACGCCAGCGGGAATATGCGCGATATGGCCGCCATTTTTACGGGCGTCGGCCAGAAGCTCAGCAGCATGCCGTATTACCGGGCTAACCAGTATGCGCAGATGCTGGGCATTGATGAAAATACCCTTATGGCAATGCGCCGGGGTTTAGGGGGATTCTTCGGCCAGTACAGCGCGATGGCAAAGGTCATCGGTTTCAATGCTGACGAGGCGGCCAAAAGCTCCAACAGGTTCATGACCTCCCTGCGCGAGTTCGGCGCGATGGCAGGCTTGGCCCGTGACAAGATCGGCTCTAATCTTGCTGGTGGTCTGGCGGGTTCGCTGGACACGCTGCGCCGCCACATCCTGGATAACTTCCCGCGCATCGAGCAGACCCTGACGAAAGCCATAAAAGGTATTCTGACGCTCGGGGATATCATCGGGCGCCTGTTCTTCAGGCTTATTGAGGGAACATCCAGCCTTATCACCTGGTGGCAATCACTGGATAAGCAAACGCGGGAACTGATCTCGCTGTTTGGCGCACTGACGATTGCGCTGCGCATTCTGAACAGCACGTTCTGGATGTCGCCGATTGGCCTCATTACCGCGCTGGCGGCGGGGATCGCCCTCCTGTGGGAAGACTATCAGACCTGGAAGGAAGGCGGCCAGAGCCTGATTGACTGGGAGAAATGGAAACCGGAGGTCGACGTCGCGCTGAAGATGGTTCGTGACCTGAAAGCGACCGTTAACGACCTGGCGAAAGCACTGGCGAAACTGCTCAACATTGACCCCAAATCGTGGTCCCTGAAATGGGATTTCAGCAATTTCATCGACCAGATGGGGGAGTTCAGCAAAATGCTGAACATGATCGCCGACCTGCTCAATGCCATTAAAGACGGTCGCTGGGCCGATGCCGCCAGCATCGGCAAACAGATGCTTAATCAGGGCAGCGAAAATTCGTCAGCGATGCCAATGGTAACAGACAGCGCCAACAGTGCCGCCGACTGGATTAAAGAGCACTGGGGATTCGATCCCCGCAGCGTAGGCCGAACGGTTCGCGGCTGGTTTGGGGGTGATGACCCTGAACAACACGGACAGTCAGTTAAGCGGCCACAACCAACAAAAGCTGGCGCTGAGCTGCTGGGATGGATGCAGCCGATGCTAACCAATCTGGAACACCTATACCGGCTTCCGGAAGGTTTATTGCGCAGTGTGGCCATCACTGAATCAGGCGGGAATCAGTTTGCAGTTTCCGGCGCCGGCGCTAAAGGCCTGTTTCAGTTTATGGACGGCACTGCACGAGATATGGGGCTGCGCGGGAATGATGTTTTCGATCCGGAGAAGGCTGCGCAGGCTGCAGCAAAATATCTTTCACAGTTGCTGCGGGCGAATGGCGGTGACCTGAGCAAGGCGCTGGCGTCATATAACTGGGGGATCGGGAATGTACAGAAACACGGGATGGCCCTTATGCCTCAGGAAACCCGCAACTACATTCCGAAGGTGTTAAGCAACATGCCCGTCCCCGGAGCTCAGGTCCAGCAACAGAACACCTATCACATTTACGGTGGTGGTGATCCGCACTCCGTGGGGAATCAGGTAGAACGTCGGCAGCAGTCTGCAAATGCCCAGCTCATGCGCGGCAATCAAACGAAGGTGGGTTAATGGATATTCTCTCTACTCTCTTTCATCAGCAGTCCAGGAGAATTGGGGTGCTTATCCCCAGTGTGGTTGTTTCAGAGAAGCACACCGACACGCTAGAGATAACAGAGCACCCTGTCGAGGTCGGTGCCGCCATCGCTGACCATGCCTACAAAAAACCGTCTGAAGTGGTGATGGAGGTCGGTTTCGCTGGTGGCGGATCGTTGCTGGATTTTGCCAGTAACCTGACGGCCACCAGCTTACTGGGCCTGAGTCCTCAGCAGACGTATCAGGAGATACTCGACTTGCAGGAAAGCCGTATTCCCTTCGATGTGGTGACCGGCAAACGGCTGTACAGCAACATGCTGATCCGCGCACTGGAGGTGACGACCGACAGGACGACCGAAAATGTCTTGTCCGCCGTCCTCACCCTGAGGGAGGTTCTCATCTCGCAGACGCAGCAGGTAACCGTCGCGGATAAAACCGACATGAAGGACGGGGCCAGCACGTCGCCAGTCCTCAATACCGGAGCCAAAACAACTAAACCGCCCAACACTTCTTTATTGCAGAGTGGTGCGGCTTTTCTGGGGCTGGGTTAATGACTATTCAGGAAATTCCGCTGACCGCGGATAACCAGCAGTTCAGCATCATCCTGGCGGGTATCACGTGGCGGATTCGCATCATCTGGCGTGACCTGTACTGGATCATGGACCTGCAGAACGACAGGGGGGAGCCGGTAATCTCCGGCATTCCTTTGGTCACTGGCGCCGACCTGCTGGCACAGTACGCATACATGGGACTGGGTTTTAAGCTGGTGGTGATGTGTGACGACAGTACACAGGATTATCCGACGAAAACCGACCTGGGGGGGCGCAGTCATTTACTGGTATCAACGGAGTAAGCATGTCACAGAACTGGATGAGACATTTCGAGCTGCAGCTCGTGGACGAGAACGGGCAGGGTATCGAGCTCAGCGATTTTAAAGTGACCTTTACGATTGACTGGTTCAACATCAGCAGCGCGTCACGGGTGGGAACATTCAAAATCTACAACCTCTCGGCAGATACGGTGAACTGCATCACCGGGCAGGAGTTTTCGAAAGTGCGGCTGATTGCCGGTTACGACGGTATCGCGCCGGAGGTATCGGCTAGTGACGTCGGGACCGTGCGGGAAGTTGACGCCGACACGGTGGGCCAGAGCGACGGGCGTAACTACGGACTGATTTTTAGCGGAGAGATTCGTTACTCGGTCACAGGAAAAGACAGTCCCATTGACTCCTACGTCCTGATTCAGGCCGCCGATACGGATCTGGCATTTGCCACCAGCATTACCAATCAGACGCTGGCAGCGGGTTACACGACAGAAGATATGTTCAGGCTGTTGATGAAGGACTTCGAAGCCAAAGGCGCGACCGTTGGTCGCACTCCGGTATTCCCCCCGACTGTTTTCCCGCGGGGACGTGTGTTGTTTGGCATGACACGGCATCTTATGGATAACGTTGCTGCTCAGTGCGGCACCACCTGGCAGTTCGTGGATGGTCAGCTTAATATGCTGCCCGAAGGTGAATACATGCACGACGCGATTGTGCTCAACAGCGCCACCGGGCTGATCGGCATGCCTCAGCAGACCATCGGTAATGGCGTTAACGTCCGCGCGCTGATTAACCCGAACATCCGGGTTAACGGGCTAATTCAACTGGATCAGGCTTCTATCTATAAAACAGCTTTACCGAATGACGATATCGCTAAAGCAGCGGGACGTTACTTTGACGAAACAATAGATGGCAACTCTAACGTTACCCTGCCCGTGTCCAAACAAATGACGGCCAGCATTGCAACGGATGGCGTTTATGTTGTGAAAGGCATTATGTATACTGGTGATACAAGGGGCCAGGCGTGGTACATGGACATGATGTGCGAAGCGCGTGGCGCGGCGGATTTACTTTCGTCCTCAGCGCAGCAAAGGATTTATTCATGAAGCGTATGAAGTTAGTTCTGACAATTTCGTTACTGTTTTCCTGCTCATCGGCTTTCGCTGATTTGCAATGCGGGGGATACCGACTTCATGCATCTGATAACGGGTGGACGAAAATCAACGGCGAACAGGTAACATCTCAGAAAATTAAGTTTCTTGGTCAGAAAGATGACTGGGACAACGTTAAAACCGACATGGGCCTGATGCCTTCCCGCGATGGCAACAATTACGGCTTTGAGTTTGTGAAGCGTAACGGAAAAGCTTTCCTGAACGTCCAGCTACTGCAGAACAGCATGGACGCGCCGAGGATCATTGGATCATTTCCGTGTAAGAAAGTGCCTGATTGAGTGGAATTTATTTTTAACAAGTTCTCTTTACCTCCCCGCAAAAGAACAAAGTCTTAGTCTAAAATGGGGAGTAATGAATAAAACTACAGGTTGTTGATGATGCCTCCTGATGATAAATTCTGCTGCCACGGAGGATAATTAATGTCACTTGCACTGCATAGCAAACTGAATGAAACGCTTGAGATGCTTACTTCGCATATTGATGAAGGGCAACAGTTGGATGCTTTTACACTAAAGCGAGTGGTTTCTGGAGCAAGTAAAATCCCAGATGAGCCCGTGAAGCTTATGGTGTTGGCTCTGGCCTATGGAGCTGCGCATCAACACAGTGAGGCTGTCGGTTTTTTCCGGGAGGCAGTTGCATATCGTGACGAAGCAGTAGCCAGGAATTATCTCTCTTATCTCAGTTATACCGGGCAGTATGAATTGTATCGTGAAGAGGCTGTGAGACTGGCTAGGGAAATTACTAGTCTCGCTTTGTGTGTACGAGCCAGGAATGCAGCCTATGCGGACGGTGATGGTGAACTATCACTCTTTTTTGCTCGAAAAGCTCTGTCTATGATTGGAAGCGATAGCGAGCGAGAAAGCATGGAGTCAGATGTTATGGAAAAAAAACAGGCATTAGATGCATTCATAAGTGTGACTGATTTAAGTACAAATGAAATAAGTCTTCTTTCCAGAACAATTGCTAATGTCGCCAAAAATTATGGTGTTTTAGCAATTTCACATGACTACGTCGCAAGCCCTGAAGGGGATGCGGGCATAGTTTGTGATGTGTTATGCGAAGATGCTGATACGCTTTCCGATATGGATATTGACGTTGCTACTGAAATTGCAATGAATGAAGTCTTCGCTGGAAAAAATGTAACAGCTTGGTTCCGCGGGCGTAATCGGCAGGAGATTCAATTCACAATATGAGTATCCAAGGAAAAGAGTTCATTGACGCAGCCATCACGTGTTTAGACACTGGTGTTGAGTCTGGTTTCAGAAGTGCTATTTCGCGGGCTTACTATGCTTTCTACCATGAAACATGCGGCCTTTTGACGTGTTGTCCACCAACAACACATGATGGTGTTGTACAATATCTGACTTCAGACGCAAGGCGAAAGGGCGAACCTTATGAGTTAATGTCTCTTATCCAGTTGGGGGCAGTTCTTAAGCAACAAAAAATGAAGCGTAAGCGCGCGGACTACGATCTAACAGAGACTATTTTGCAAACAGAAGCGAGTTCATCTATTTCAGCAGTGAACAAGATGTTGGACAAAATAGCAGAAATGAAATCCCAGGCTGCTTAATTAAACCTTATTTATAAACCCGCCAGTGGCGGGTTTTTTGCTTTCTGGAGCCTACTAAATGGCAGTATCTGACCAGACCCGTAGCGGCGACCTTGCCGAAACATTCAAATCTGAGCGGGAAACAACAAAGAACCAAATCCGCGTCGCTTTGCCCGGCATTATTCAGTCATTCGACCCTGACGCGGTTACGGCGGTTGTGCAGCCTGCTATCCGTTCGGTTGAGACCGATAACGACGGCAACCGGGTGACAAAACCTTACCCGCTGCTGGTGGATGTGCCCGTGGTATTTCCTCGCGGCGGCGGCTGCACGCTAACGTTCCCGGTGAAAGCCGGTGATGAATGCCTGGTGATTTTCGCCGATCGCTGCATCGATTTCTGGTGGCAGAACGGCGGGGTACAGGAGCCTGTCGATGACCGGGTACATGATTTATCGGATGCGTTCTGTATCGTCGGGCCGCAGTCGCAGGCGCAGAAAATCAGCGGAATAAGTACGGGGGCCGCGCAGCTCCGTAGCGACGACGGAAGTACGTTCTTTGAGCTCAACCCTTCCACTCAGAAAATTAAAATCGTAGCGCCTGGCGGTCTGGATATAGTGACCCCGCTGGCCGACTTCTCGGAGAAAGTCACTATTCACGGCCTTCTGTCCTGGCTGGGCGGCATGGTAGGGTCCGTTGTTTCTGGCGTTGCATCAAAAATCACCGGTGCTGTTGAGTTTATCGGTAGTGTGAAAGCGAACGGCAAGGTGATCGACAATACCCATACGCATGGCGGCGTTCAACACGGTGGAAGCAATACAGATGAGGTGAACTAATGCGGTACAGACGTGAAGACGGCGAAGGTGATTACACTTTTGGCAGTGGCGATGATACCTGGCTGATTAACTCGCCAGAAGCTGTCGCGCAGGCGGTAAAAACACGATTCGCATTGTGGTACGGGCAGTGGTTCCTCGATAAGACAGAGGGAACACCGTGGATTCAGTCTGTGCTCGGTAAGCAAAAGCCGGAAACCTACAATCTGGCGATCCGCAAGCGCATCCTCGAAACGCGGGGCGTGAAATCCATCCTCTCTTTCAATACCACAGTGAATACGACGACGCGCCGCGTCCAGTTTTTCGCTGAAATCGACACTACCTACGGAACAACGACAGTAACCAGCGAGGCATAAATGGCCCTCAATTTGGACACACTCGGCTTATCGGCAACGGTAACCGCTGAGGGGATCAGCGCGCCTGATTACCAGACGATACTCGATACCCTGACGAGCTATTTCCAGCAGATTTATGGCAGTGATGCGTATCTGGAGCCGGACAGCAAAGACGGTCAGATGGTGGCGCTGGTGGCGCTTGCTATTCACGATGCCAATAATACAGCCATTTCCGTCTATAACTGCTTTTCACCTGTTACCGGGTACGGCGCAGCGCTGACCAGTAACGTAAAAATTAACGGTATCGCGCGCAAAGGTGCAACGAACTCTACCGTGGATTTACTGCTCACTGGCACCGCAGGAACAACCATTACGAACGGCACCGTGAAAGACACTAATAATGTGATCTGGCGTCTTCCGGCTTCAGTGGTGATTGGTGTTGATGGCACCGTGACGGCAACTGCAATTTGTTCCAAAAGCGGAGCGGTTGCAGCTCCTGCCGGGACGATCACCACCATCAATACACCGACCCGTGGCTGGACGTCAGTAACCAACCCGGCAGCGGCCGCCGTTGGCGCACCTGCAGAAACGGACGCAGAACTGCGCATCAGGCAGGGGCAAAGTGTCGCGATACCATCCATGACACCATTTGAAGGTGTGGACGGGGCGATCGCTAATATTGCTGGTGTGACGCGCCACAAGCTCTATGAAAATGATACAGGAAAGACTGACGGTAACGGGCTTCCTCCGCATTCCATCTCGGCCATTGTTGATGGTGGTGATGTGACCGAAATAGCCAGAACCATCCGGGGAAATAAAGGGCAGGGGGTCCGGACCTGGGGAAAAACATCCGTAACCGTACCGGATAAATATGGTAATCCCCACATAATCAGTTTTTCGCGACCAACTGATGTCCCTGTTTACGGAAAGATCACCTTAAAAGTTTTTGCCGGGTACACCTCTCAGATAGGTGTGCAGATTCAGCAGGCTGTTGCGGATTACATTAACAGACTGATGATTGGTGACCAGGTACTGCTGAGCCGGATTTATTCTCCTGCTAACCTTGGGGTCGTCAGTGGTGGGAATGCGCGCTATTACGATATTCAGGAGTTGCTGATCGGCAAATCTCCGGAAGCTGTTGCTGCGGCGAATATTAATATTGCTTACGACGAATCTGCCTCCTGTAAGCCGGAAAATATCATTATTACGGTGGAAGCATGAGCAAATATACGGACTTAATTACTAACTACCATGCGACAAAACCTAAATTCGTTGAACACATCGATTTAGTGACCAGGCCGTTAGCTGAAACCTCAGCCGCAATAAATGGGCTAATAAACGCTTTTGATATTGATCACGCGACAGGAATACAACTCGATATTCTCGGCCAGTGGATAGGGTTAAGCCGGGTTGTAAGCCAGCCAATAAGCGGTGTCTATTTCAGCTGGGACACTGACGGACTCGGATATGACCAGGGCGTCTGGCAGGGGCCATATGATCCGGATTCGGGTTATACCTCGCTGAGCGATGAAACCTATCGCATCGTTCTAAAAACGAAGATAGCAATTAACAACTGGGACGGAAGAAACGACTCTCTGCCTCCCATTCTTGACGCTGCACTGGACGGGGCCGGTCTGAAGATGCAGATCGTCGATAACCAGGACATGACCATAGGTATCTGGGTTTTTCCTGAAACAGATATTTCATCGGTCTCTCTCGAACTTATTGCTGCGATACGACAAGGGTATCTGACGGTAAAGGCCGCTGGTGTATGGGGCGGAAGTATTGAAATTCCTTCGGTGGAAACGCCTTCTGAAGGAAACAGGTTTTTTGGGTTTGATATGGATAACGAATATATCAGCGGGTTTGATGCCGGTTCATGGGGGACATTACTCTGATGGCTAAAAATGATTTTAAACCGTTTGCGACGGGTAAGGGTGCTAATGTTACATCACAGCCTGACTGGGAAGCGCTGCCGGCGCTCCTGTCTGGTTTTACTGCGGGAAAGGCATCAAGCGCACAGGTAAATAAAGCGCTGCGTCAGGCGAGCTTCATCGCTGCAGCACTGGCACAGTACACAGCCAGCAAGAGCGGACAGGATGTACTCGATGATGGTGACCTGAGCGGCTTTATCGCTAAGATGTCCGCTGCGTTCGGTAAGGATTTTCAGACTCTTGATGCCACGCTGACGGCGCTCGCTGGTCTGGCTACCGGTGCAGATAAACTCCCGTATTTCACGGGGAATGATACCGCCGGACAGACAGATCTTACTTCTGTTGGGCGCGACATCATCGGAAAAGCCAGTATTGCGGATATTCTCACATACCTCGGTTTAGGAGAAACGGCAAAGCAAGCTGCGGGCGCCCTGCAAAAATCGCAGAATGGCGGCGATATTCCGGACAAAAAACAATTTGCGAGAACTATCGGCGCGGTAACGTCGACTACCATTACACTTGGTGAATCAGGCTGGTTCAAAATCGCCACGGTTGTAATGCCGCAGTCCACTTCAACAGCGATAATTAAGCTTTACGGAAGCTCGGGGTATAACGTTGGATCATTTGAACAAGGGGCAATCAGTGAACTGGTATTGCGTGCCGGTAATGGTTCACCTGTTGGAATAACCGCCACATTGTGGAGACGTTCGCCTGCCACGGCTAACGAGGTCGCATGGATTAACACATCAGGAGACACTTACGATATTTATATTAATATCGGCCAGTATGCGTACTGGTTAATTGCGCAATATGATTACACCAGTAATGCAAATGTCACGCTGTACAGTACACCTGAATATTCAGAAACAAAGCCTGCCAGCTCTACGAACGGTCAGACATATACGCTGTATAACAGCCTGATGCCACCTCCGGATTCGCATCCAGTAGGGGCGGCGATTGCATGGCCGTCTGATGCTACTCCGGCCGGTTACGCCCTGATGCAGGGGCAAACATTTGATAAATCTGCTTACCCGTTACTGGCTGTAGCGTATCCGTCCGGTGTCATCCCTGACATGCGAGGCTGGACAATCAAAGGCAAGCCCGCGAGCGGGCGCGCTGTGCTCTCTCAGGAGCTGGATGGCAATAAATCGCACTCGCACACCGCGCGGGCGCAGGATACTGACTTAGGGACAAAATCTACCTCATCCTTTGATTACGGCACGAAATCGACCAATACCACGGGCAATCATACTCACCAATTCGGCGGTTATATCAATTCATACTGGGGAGATTCCAATCACACCTCATTTCAGCCTGGAGGTGGTGCATGGACACAGGCCGCTGGCGACCATGCACATACAGTTTATATCGGAGGACATGAGCACACCATGTATATCGGTCCACACGGACACGTCGTTATTGTGGACGCAGACGGTAATGCGGAAACCACGGTTAAAAATATTGCATTTAACTACATAGTGAGGCTGGCATAATGACTTTTAAAATGAGCGAACAGGCGCAGACAATTAAAATTTTTAATCTTCGTTCAGATACAAACGAATTTATTGGCGCAGGTGATGCATATATCCCGCCGCACACTGGATTACCGGCAAACTGTACTGATATCGCCCCTCCTGATATTCCCTCCAGTCATATTGCTGTATTTGACGCTGAAACCCAAACATGGAGTCTGCAGGAGGATCACCGCGGCGAGACGGTTTACGACACAACAACCGGCAATCAGGTTTATATCTCCGAACTCGGCCCGTTGCCCGAAAACGTCACATCAGTTTCACCAGACGGTGAATACCAGAAATGGGATGGTAAGGCGTGGGTGAAGGATGAAGCGGCTGAAAAAGCAGCGCAGCTTCGTCAGGCGGAAGAAACCAAAAGCAGGCTCCTGCAAATGGCATCTGAAAAAATCGCGCCGCTTCAGGATGCGGTTGATCTTGGACTCGCAACAGATGATGAGAAAGCGCAGCTCGACGAATGGAAAAAATACAGGGTGCTGGTAAACCGGGTGGATACCTTAAATCCTGACTGGCCGGAGAAACCATCTCAGTTATAAAAATATAGCTATGTAGTAGAGATTGCTGCTATATGTTATATAGCAGCAATGGCTATTATTTTGATGGTTGAGTGTATAATTTTAGCACTGGTAAATGACGGTTTAGCTCCAGAGTTAGTTCCTGGGAAAAATTATGGATACTATTGGTTCATATTAATCAGGAAGAGGCTCGCATATTTTTTGGTGTTTCTGTGTTCAGGGAGTGTTTTGGATATATTTATTAGCAATGTTTTCTAGTATTTGTTGGAATTGCTGTGGAGTCGGCATAGCACACTCATTAAACAGCGGTACAACTTCTGTCATAATGATCTTCTCCGCATAGATGTTAAAGGATGCCTTCTGATGTTGACTGGTAAACATATGTGGATACTTACTGTATGCTGATGTAATCAACGGAGTTATAAAAGGATTGGCTCCTGCGCCGCTTGGCGTAAAAACGTCATTCTTGGTTGCTCCGGGCAGACCTGCATTTTGCGCAGCCTCGCCAATTTCCTTAAGAAAAGGCACTATGTCGATTCCTTTGCTGATGAGCAAGTTACAATACTGATCTTTATACTTGCTGTAAACTGCCGATAGTATAGCTTCACGGGTCTGGCTGGCGTATGCGGGGTCTTTACTCGCGCTACCTCTAATATCTATATCATGGAGCGTTTGAAGCATAAAGTTTTTAACGACTTTATTTGTCAACACTGCCCGGCCCTCAGATGCGCTTCCTCGGTGAAAGTGTGTTGCAGAAGATTCAGTGTTCTTATGCGAAATAAAACGTTCCGATAATTTTGAATTTAATTTGATGAAGTGATTTTTTACTGCGAGAATACTTTTTGCTAAAGAATTTTTCTCGGTTGATTTTTCTTTTAGTGGTGTGGTTTCCTGTTTTTGGATTCTAAAGTTATGGGGAAATAAAGTTATTTTTGTCACGGTAATGCTCCTTTTATATGTACATAACTCATTTATATATAGATAGCAGGAATACTTTTATTTTTTATAGCAAATGCTATGTCCATCTGATTGATGAATTAGAAAAAATCGGCTGATTAGATTAATGCTCAAATAGTACTATTTTTATTTTCCAGAAACTTTCAAAAAATGTCCTTTTCGCTCAGGAGGAGCCTTGCTGTTCTGGCATTGAAATGGAGCGTGAGCTGATCGTTGAGCGTACCAGCGCCGGGCTGGCAGCGGCAAGGGAGCAGGGGCAAATTGGTGGCCGACGACCGAAACTAACAACGGAACAATGGGCGCAGCCGGGCGCCTCATTAGGGCCGGAGTACCGTGACAGCAGGTAGCGATTATTTATGATGTTGGCGTTTCGACGTTGTACAGAAAATTTCCGGCGAGTAACATGCCTTTGATGCCATTCATGGGAAAATAACACTCCTTTAATCAGCCATAAGAGTTAATTATATAAACTTAAATGGATTTGTTAATTGAATTTCATCAAGATTAACTCTATATAAAAGATTTATTGTCTTTGTTATGGCGTCTATATATTCTGCGCTATTCATTATAGCAGTGTATTTATCGTATGCTTCGAAGCAATGATTTTCATTGATATATTCACTGCTATTGTTTTTATAAATTTCATATGACTCTTCCTTTTTGAAAATGCGCGCATCCAGCCAAGGGTCAAGTATATATTCCGATATTCCTTTTGAATCAGTAAAAGTCAAAAAAACGACCACATGATTCCCTCCTGACGCGCTATTATACATAAGGGATGTGCTTATTCTGGCATCAAATACATTATTTTTCGAAAATCCTATTCCGGTTAGTCTTTGTGGTATATATTTTGCAATAATCGCACCTAAAATTAGCGACATATCAGCACAGTTCCCTGTGTTATATTTTATTGAATCAATGGAAGAATATATTAGACTCAGAGATATTGGGTTTTCTGGTCTTTCAGCCATAGCTCTGTCAAAAGAGTTTGCTTTTATAGTTTGCAGAAATTTCTTGTGATGTTCTCTTTGTAAATTAAGAGCGTCGTATTTTTCCTGCGTATCAATTTTAAGCCTGTCAATTTGCATAGCATCATAACTGTCCGATTTCTTTATTATTGTTCTGACAAAAACGGTACATTCTGAAGCAGCATTAATAATACAGGAGGATAAATCAACTGAAGTACTCTGTTGGTTGTTACAGGCGCTCACTCCAGTTGTGTCGAATTTTTCTGTAGCTACATGTCCAACATTTATAATCAATTACATTTCCCTGTATTCGAAATTAAGCGATATTCTTATGTCACGACAACCTAACAGGGACTGACTACAAAGATCTTTAAAGAAACGTTCATTATTGTATCTATTGATGAACTCCCTTCAGATTTAGAGGTTGTGCCCATGGTCGAAAAGCTCCTCTACGCTCATATACTTAACTTATCGGGGACATGGTAGGTTAGGATGTGAAAACACAGGGACAGTTACTGTCACTGCGAAGGCAGCAATAAGGAGGCCTATCCTGTACGAACTGTGGAAAACTATATCTTGTTCACGATCACCTGCATCGTTGACGATGCGCGATCCTGGAGGTTTGACGACTGCCCGGTATGATCGGTGCCGCAGCCACGTTGTATGCAGGAACGGCCTGCGGCAAACTGGCGATCGTTCGATAGTGCGAATATTGAATGGTTGCCAGTCGCGGCGGATTCTACTGGTTAAGAATGGCTAATCAATGTGTTTAATCTGAAACCAGGCATCTGTTCAACTTTTCGTGATCGCTTTTGTTGGCATCACTATTCAAGCAGTTTGCCTGCATCGGCTTCACCCTCACTTCGGCATCAGGGAAAATCTGGTGCACCTGCTTCGTCAGTTCGGCCAGAATGATCTCGCTGGCCCCTTCGAGTCCTTCAACATTACGCTTGTCATAAACCAGTTCTACGAACATACGTGTTTCGCTAATAACTGTTTGTATATACAGTATTTTTGCTTTGGCGGTTTTGTCTGTCAAGGCATGAACCACTTGTTTTTAAATTTTGGGGAACATACTGCGGGCGTGTTTGTTATCGATTTTCCCTGCAGGGCTGATGGGGTCTGGCGTTGACTAAAATTATGTGTGGGGCATGGATGGGGCAAAAGTGGTCTGTGAAGTTCGTTAAAGTTCGTTAATCAAGCTTCATCTCGATCTCGCTCATCCCTTGTTTAAAGCGCTCCTGGACGATCTTTATCGATTTTAAAAACTATGAGTACATATTATAAAAATGTAGCAAAGAGGCCGTTTGTGCCTGAAAAGATGAACATTCTGCGTAGCGCGATTTGCGCAACAGGAATAGACTGGAGCCGACACTCTACAAAAGATGCGAAAGGTTTTTTATGACACAACAGCCACAAGCCAAATACCGCCACGACTATCGCGCGCCGGATTACCAGATTACTGATATTGACTTGACCTTTGACCTCAATGCCGAAAAAACAGTGGTCACCGCCATAAGCCAGGCTGTTCGTCATGGCGCGCCTGATGCGCCTCTTCGCCTTGATGGGGAAGATTTAACGCTGGTATCTCTTCACGTTAACGATGCGCCATGGACAGCATATAAAGAAGAAGAGGGCGCGCTTATCATCAGCGACCTGCCAGAGCGTTTTACGTTACGCATTGTCAACGAGGTAGGTCCGGCGTCGAATACGGCGCTGGAAGGATTGTACCAGTCCGGCGATGCGCTCTGTACTCAGTGTGAAGCGGAAGGCTTCCGCCATATCACCTGGTATCTTGACCGCCCGGACGTACTGGCGCGATTTACCACCAAAATTATTGCCGATAAAAGCAAATATCCGTTCCTGCTCTCTAATGGCAACCGTGTTGCGCAGGGCGAGCTGGAAAATGGCCGTCACTGGGTACAGTGGCAGGATCCGTTCCCGAAACCGTGTTATCTGTTTGCGCTGGTGGCCGGTGATTTTGACGTTCTGCGCGATACCTTTACCACCCGTTCCGGGCGTGAAGTGGCGCTGGAACTGTATGTTGATCGCGGCAATCTGGATCGCGCGCCGTGGGCAATGACCTCGCTGAAAAATTCCATGAAATGGGATGAAGCGCGTTTTGGGCTCGAATATGACCTCGATATCTATATGATTGTCGCGGTGGATTTCTTTAATATGGGCGCGATGGAGAATAAAGGTCTCAATATCTTTAACTCCAAATATGTGCTGGCGCGAACCGATACCGCGACGGATAAAGATTATCTCGATATTGAGCGCGTGATAGGCCATGAGTATTTCCACAACTGGACCGGCAACCGCGTCACCTGCCGCGACTGGTTCCAGTTGAGCCTGAAAGAGGGGTTAACCGTCTTCCGCGATCAGGAGTTTAGCTCTGATTTGGGGTCACGCGCGGTAAACCGCATCAGCAACGTGCGTACCATGCGCGGTTTACAATTCGCGGAAGACGCCAGTCCGATGGCGCATCCTATCCGCCCGGATAAAGTTATCGAAATGAATAACTTCTATACCCTCACCGTTTACGAAAAGGGCGCGGAAGTCATTCGCATGATCCACACGTTGCTGGGTGAGGAAAATTTCCAGAAGGGGATGCAGCTCTATTTTGAGCGCCATGACGGTAGCGCAGCGACGTGTGATGACTTCGTACAGGCGATGGAAGATGCTTCTAATGTCGATTTGTCCCATTTCCGCCGCTGGTACAGTCAGTCCGGTACGCCGATTGTAACGGTAAAAGATGATTATAATCCGGAAACCGAGCAGTACACGTTGACCATCAGCCAGCGGACTCCGGCGACGGCGGATCAGGCGGAGAAGCAGCCGCTGCATATTCCGTTCGCCATTGAACTGTACGATAACGAAGGCAACGTCATTCCGTTGCAAAAAGGCGGTCATCCGGTCAATGCTGTGTTGAACGTCACGCAGGCGGAGCAGACATTTACCTTCGATAATGTCTACTTCCAGCCTGTTCCGGCCTTGCTGTGCGAGTTCTCAGCGCCGGTGAAACTGGAATATAAATGGAGCGATCAGCAACTGACATTCCTGATGCGTCATGCGCGCAATGATTTCTCCCGTTGGGATGCGGCGCAAAGCCTGCTGGCCACTTACATTAAACTGAATGTGGCGCGTCATCAGCAGGGGCAACCGCTATCGCTTCCGGTGCATGTCGCTGATGCGTTCCGCGCAGTACTGTTGGATGAGAAAATCGATCCGGCGCTGGCCGCAGAAATTTTAACGCTGCCTTCGGCCAATGAAATTGCGGAGCTGTTTGAGGTCATCGACCCGATCGCCATTGCGCAAGTTCGTGAAGCGCTAACGCGTACGCTGGCGGCAGAACTGGCGGATGAGTTCCTTGCTATCTATAACGCTAATCATCTGGAGGCGTATCGTGTTGATCACGGCGATATCGGCAAGCGCACGTTACGTAATGCCTGTCTGCGCTTCCTGGCATTCGGCGAGACGGAGCTGGCTAATACGCTGGTCAGCAAACAGTATCGCGACGCCAATAATATGACCGATGCGCTGGCGGCCCTGTCTGCTGCGGTGGCGGCGCAGTTGCCGTGCCGCGACATGCTGATGCAGGAGTATGACGATAAGTGGCATCAGGACGGCCTGGTGATGGATAAATGGTTTATCCTGCAATCCACAAGCCCGGCGGAAAATGTACTGGAAACCGTACGCGGCCTGCTCAAACACCGTTCTTTCAGTATGAGCAACCCGAACCGCATCCGTTCATTGATTGGTGCGTTTGCCGGCAGCAACCCGGCGGCGTTCCATGCGCAAGACGGCAGCGGATACCAGTTCCTGGTCGAGATGCTGATCGATCTGAATAGCCGTAACCCGCAGGTAGCGTCTCGCCTCATTGAACCGCTGATTCGTCTGAAACGTTACGATGATAAGCGTCAGGCGAAAATGCGTGCGGCGCTGGAGCAGTTAAAAGGACTGGAGAATCTCTCCGGCGATCTGTACGAGAAGATAACTAAAGCGTTAGCCTGATCATATCCGCTATAAAGAGGTAAGACATGCCCGGCAAGCGTTAGCGCTGCCGGGCATTTTTTTGCCGGATGATGACGCTCCCTGGCGAAGCGTGAAGCGAGGCTGAAGGAAAACGATTGCTATTTATTGCTGTAGGTCAATTCCCTTTTGCATTGTTATCGCCCATAATACGCCCCCGGTTTGCACACCGGGAATCCAGGAGAGTTCATGTACTATCCCTTCGTTCGTAAAGCCCTTTTCCAGCTCGATCCAGAGCGCGCTCATGAATTTACATTTCAACAATTACGCCGCATTACCGGTACGCCGCTGGAAGCGCTGGTGCGCCAGAAAGTACCGACAAAGCCGGTCACCTGCATGGGACTCACCTTTAAAAATTCACTGGGGCTGGCTGCCGGTCTGGATAAAGACGGGGAGTGCATCGACGCGTTAGGCGCGATGGGGTTTGGTTCCCTGGAAATCGGCACCGTGACGCCGCGCCCACAGCCGGGTAACGATAAGCCGCGTCTTTTTCGTCTGGTGGATGCTGAAGGTCTGATCAATCGGATGGGCTTTAATAATCTGGGCGTCGATAACCTGGTCGAGAATGTTAAAAAGGCCCATTTTGATGGTATTCTGGGAATTAACATCGGTAAAAATAAAGATACCCCTGTCGAAAATGGCAAAGATGACTACCTGATTTGTATGGAAAAAGTCTATGCTTATGCGGGTTATATCGCCATTAACATTTCTTCGCCGAATACGCCAGGGTTACGCACGCTTCAGTATGGCGATGCGCTGGACGATCTATTAACCGCCATTAAAAATAAGCAAAAGGATCTTCAGGCGATCCACCATAAATATGTGCCGGTGGCAGTAAAGATCGCACCGGATCTTTGTGAAGAAGAATTGGTTCAGGTTGCCGATAGCCTGCTTCGACATAATATTGATGGCGTGATTGCGACAAATACCACCCTCGATCGTTCTCTGGTACAAGGAATGAAAAATTGCCAGCAAACGGGGGGATTAAGTGGCCGACCATTACAATTAAAAAGCACAGAAATTATTCGCCGTCTATCCCAGGAGTTAAAAGGGCAATTACCTATTATCGGCGTCGGCGGCATTGACTCAGTTATCGCTGCGCGCGAGAAGATAGCGGCAGGCGCAACACTGGTACAAATTTATTCCGGCTTTATTTTTAAAGGCCCGCCATTGATTAAAGAAATCGTAACGCATATCTAAACTTTACTCTTTATCAGACAACCAGGGCTTTATTTCCGGCGCTGGTTGTTTTATATTTTCCCACTGTTGCTTATTTAGACATTTTAGGCTTTTATTATTGGGGTAATAAACGAAGCGGCAAAAGGACAATGCTGTTACGAGTTGCTTAAAAGCGGGAGAGAGGCCAATGCGAATTAAACCTGACGATAACTGGCGCTGGTATTATGATGAAGAGCACGATCGTATGATGCTTGATCTCGCCAATGGTATGCTTTTTCGCTCGCGCTTCTCTCGTAAGATGCTTACGCCGGACGCGTTTTGCCCGACCGGTTTTTGTGTGGATGATGCCGCGCTCTATTTTTCTTTTGAAGAAAAATGCCGGGATTTCGAATTAACCAAAGAGCAACGCGCGGAGCTGGTGTTGAATGCGCTGGTGGCGATTCGCTATCTCAAACCGCAGATGCCAAAAAGCTGGCATTTTGTGGCGCATGGCGAAATGTGGACCCCAGGAACGGGCGATGCCGCAAGCGTCTGGTTAAGCGATACGGCGGAGCAGATTAATTTGCTGGTCGTTGAGCCGGGAGAAAATGCCGCGTTGTGTCTGCTGGCCCAACCGGGCGTGGTGATAGCAGGTCGAACCATGCAGCTTGGCGATGCGATTAAAATTATGAACGACAGACTGAAACCGCAGGTTCACTGTCACAGTTTCAGCCTTGAACAAGCGGTTTAATTTTCCAGTCGTAACGCGGTTTTAGGCACGCAGCTACAGCTCAGAATCGTACCATCGTCGCCAATGGCCGATTTTTTCAGCGGGCTGACTTCACCTTCCAGCAAACGTATCCGGCAGCAACCACAGATACCCGCCCGGCAAGAATACGGAATACGAATTCCCTGGTTTTCCAACTGTTCCAGTAGCACCTGTTGATTATTCCCGCAGAAGGTTTGTCCCTGCCAGTCGATGGTTACACTCGCGTCCGGGTGTTTATCTGGCGTAACGCTGTCGTCGATCGCTGTGGCGCCATAGGCTTTTGCCGGGGCTGTCGCCAGAATCTCCACCTCATCGCCGACGCGAATGACGCCGCTATTGCGGGCGATTAGATTCTGACCAAAATCCACATCGCCATTGTCCTGGGCGGTACGAAAAGCTTGCAGCGTCGCCAGCGGTTCGCCGGAAGGATGTTTTTGTCCCTTTTCAGGGCTGACGGTCGTAAAAATACAGCGGCTACAGGGTTTCACGACGTCAAAAATCACGTCGCCAATGCGAAGAACTCTCCAGCTATCTTCCTCCCAGGCCGCTACGCCGGAAACCACTAAGTTTGGGCGAAACTGTTCCATTTGTACGCCAGCCGGACAACGCTGTTGCAGATCGCGCAGCGAGGCTTCGTTGGTCAATAAATACGGGTAACCATCGGCAAATCCCAGCGGCACCGCGTTATGCCGTTTAACCCGGCGCGTCAACTGCGGCCCAACCCAGCGCAACTGAACGTCGCGGGAGAAAAAACCGCTCAGCCATTGGTTTATCTCCGTCGGGGCGACGCGAGCGGTAAAATGGTTTCCCCAGACCTCGGTCGGCGCATCCTGCGGGGTGAAATCCGTAAAGCGAACCAGTGAGCTACTGCCGTCTGGCGCGGTCAAATGGAGGCCGTCGTGCAAGAGAGAGGGGGTAAAACGTACCATTTGTGGAAACTGGCGGGCGGTTATAAATGTACCGTCAGGCTCGGTCATCATGAAGATGCGATCAAAAGCCAGACCGCTGATATCTGCCAGCGCATGAGTCAGACCAATGCCGCGCATGGATTTGACCGGATGAATAAAGAGCCGTGATAACGTCGCCACCGTACAGTCCCTCAAATGAAAATAAGCCTTCAACTTTATGACATGGGCGTGAGATTAGCTATAATGCGCAACAATTTTCTTAGCGTAAAAGTGACAATATGAATTCTCTGTTTGCCAGTACGGCCCGCGGGCTGGAAGAGCTGTTAAAAACTGAACTGGAAAAACTGGGCGCCGTAGCGTGCCAGGTTGTTCAGGGTGGGGTCCACTTTCAGGGCGACACGCGGCTTATTTACCAGAGCCTGATGTGGAGCCGCCTGGCCTCGCGTATTATCCTGCCGATGGGGGAGTGCAAGGTCTACAGCGATCTCGATCTTTACCTCGGCGTTCAGGCGCTAAACTGGACAGAGATTTTTAATCCTGGCGCGACGTTTGCGGTGCATTTCAGCGGCCTGAACGACACCATCCGTAATAGTCAGTATGGCGCGATGAAAGTTAAAGACGCGATTGTCGATGCATTTACGCGGAAAAATCTTCCGCGTCCAAATGTGGACCGCGAATCGCCGGATATGCGTATTAACGTCTGGCTGAATAAAGAAACTGCCAGCATTGCGCTGGATCTCAGCGGTGATGGCCTGCACCTGCGCGGTTATCGCGATCGCGCCGGTCTGGCGCCAATTAAAGAGACGCTGGCGGCGGCGATTGTTATGCGTTCCGGCTGGCAACCGGGTACGCCGTTGCTCGACCCTATGTGTGGTTCCGGGACACTATTGATTGAGGCCGCGATGTGGGCGACCGATCGCGCGCCGGGCCTGCACCGTGGTCACTGGGGATTTAGCGGCTGGGCGCAGCATGACGAGACTATCTGGCAGGAAGTGAAAGCCGAAGCACAGACCCGGGCGCGTAAGGGACTGGCGGAGTATTCCTCTCATTTCTACGGTTCCGACAGCGATGCGCGCGTCATTGAGCGGGCGCGCAGCAACGCCCGTCGCGCCGGTATCGGCGAGCTGATCACCTTTGAAGTGAAAGATGTGGCGCAACTGAGTAATCCATTGCCGAAAGGTCCGTATGGTACGGTTATCAGTAACCCGCCTTACGGCGAACGTCTGGATAGCGAACCGGCGCTGATTGCGCTGCACAGCCTGCTGGGCCGCACCATGAAAAACCAGTTTGGCGGCTGGAACTTGTCTCTGTTCAGCGCCTCGCCCGATCTGCTGGGCAGCCTGCAACTACGTGCTGATAAGCAGTTTAAGGCTAAGAATGGTCCGCTGGACTGCGTGCAGAAAAACTATCATATTGCGGAAACTACTGCGGACAGTAAACCGGCGACGGTGGCGGAAGATTACGCTAATCGCCTGCGTAAGAATCTTAAAAAGCTGGAAAAATGGGCGCGCCAGGAAGGCATTGAATGTTATCGCTTGTATGATGCCGACCTGCCGGAATATAACGTGGCGGTAGACCGTTACGGCGACTGGGCGGTGATTCAGGAGTATGCGCCGCCGAAAACGGTGGATGCGCAAAAAGCGCGGCAGCGTCTGTTCGATATTATTGCGGCAACCTTGTCAGTGCTCGGTATTCCGCCGAATAAACTGGTGTTAAAAACTCGCGAACGGCAAAAAGGAAAAAACCAGTATCAGAAAATGAGCGAGAAGGGCGAGTTCCTTGAGGTCAGCGAATACAATGCGCGCTTGTGGGTAAATCTGACGGATTATCTCGACACCGGTCTGTTCCTCGATCACCGTATTGCCCGCAGGATGCTGGGAGAAATGAGTCAAGGCAAAGATTTCCTGAATCTCTTTTCTTATACCGGCAGCGCCAGCGTACATGCAGGTCTGGGCGGCGCGCGCAGCACCACAACGGTGGATATGTCCCGCACCTATCTGGAGTGGGCCGAACGTAATTTGCGTCTGAACGGACTGAGCGGCCGTGCGCATCGCCTGATTCAGGCCGACTGCCTGGGCTGGCTGCGCGAGGTGAATGAACAGTTCGATTTGATCTTTATCGATCCGCCGACGTTCTCTAACTCAAAACGTATGGAAGCGTCGTTTGATGTTCAGCGCGATCATGTCGCGTTAATGAAAGATTTAAAACGCCTGCTGCGTAAAGGCGGCACCATCATGTTCTCAAATAATAAGCGCGGATTCCGTATGGATCTGGAAGGGCTGGCCGAACTGGGGCTTACAGCACAAGAAATTACGCAAAAAACGCTCTCCCCGGATTTTGCCCGTAACCGTCAGATCCATAACTGCTGGCTGATCCGCGCAGCCTGAAAGGAAAAGTAAATGTCATTAATCAGTATGCATGGCGCATGGCTGTCGTTCAGCGACGCGCCGCTTCTCGATAACGCAGAGTTGCATATCGAAGATAACGAACGCGTCTGTCTGGTGGGGCGTAACGGCGCCGGGAAATCCACCTTGATGAAGATCCTCAACCGCGAACAGGGTCTGGACGATGGGCGTATTATTTATGAGCAGGATCTGATCGTCGCGCGTCTGCAACAGGACCCGCCGCGTAATATTGCAGGCAGCGTCTATGACTTTGTCGCCGAAGGTATCGAAGAACAAGCGGAATACCTCAAACGCTATCATGAGATTTCCCGTCTGGTGATGACCGATCCTGGCGAGAAAAACCTCAATGAAATGGCGCGCGTACAGGAACAGCTCGATCATCATAATCTGTGGCAACTGGAAAACCGTATTAATGAAGTGCTGGCGCAGCTTGGACTCGATCCTAACGCCGCGCTGTCGTCGCTCTCCGGCGGCTGGCTGCGTAAAGCCGCGCTGGGTCGGGCGCTGGTCAGCAATCCGCGCGTATTGTTACTGGACGAACCGACTAACCATCTGGATATCGAAACCATCGACTGGCTGGAAGGGTTTCTGAAATCCTTTAACGGAACGATTATTTTTATCTCTCACGATCGTTCGTTTATTCGCAATATGGCGACCCGCATTGTCGATCTTGATCGTGGCAAACTGGTCACCTATCCGGGAAATTACGATCAATACCTGCTGGAGAAAGAAGAAGCGCTGCGCGTAGAGGAGCTACAAAACGCGGAATTTGATCGCAAACTGGCGCAGGAA
Source organism: Salmonella enterica subsp. houtenae serovar Houten (assembly GCA_900478215.1). NCBI lineage: Bacteria > Pseudomonadati > Pseudomonadota > Gammaproteobacteria > Enterobacterales > Enterobacteriaceae > Salmonella > Salmonella enterica. The sequence goes on along the minus strand of LS483478.1, from coordinate 2,828,947 downwards.
GAAGTCTGGATTCGCCAGGGTATCAAGGCGCGTCGCACCCGTAATGAAGGGCGCGTGCGGGCGTTAAAAGCGATGCGTCGTGAACGTAGCGAGCGTCGTGAAGTGATGGGCACGGCGAAGATGCAGGTCGAAGAGGCGACGCGTTCCGGTAAAATCGTTTTTGAGATGGAAAATGTCGATTACCAGGTAGAAGGAAAACAACTGGTAAAAGATTTCTCAGCTCAGGTACAGCGCGGCGACAAGATTGCGTTAATTGGCCCGAACGGCTGCGGTAAAACCACGCTACTGAAACTGATGCTGGGACAGCTTCAGGCTGACAGTGGGCGCATTCACGTGGGAACGAAGCTGGAAGTCGCCTACTTCGATCAGCATCGCGCCGAACTGGACCCTGAAAAAACCGTGATGGATAACCTTGCGGAAGGCAAGCAAGAGGTGATGGTAAACGGTAAGCCGCGCCATGTACTGGGTTATTTGCAGGACTTCCTGTTTCACCCCAAACGGGCGATGACACCAGTTCGCGCGCTTTCCGGCGGCGAACGTAACCGTCTGCTGCTGGCGCGACTGTTCCTTAAGCCGAGTAATCTTTTAATTCTCGATGAACCAACGAACGATCTTGACGTCGAAACGCTGGAACTCTTAGAAGAATTAATTGATGGCTATCAAGGTACGGTCCTACTGGTCAGCCACGATCGACAATTTGTCGATAATACCGTGACGGAATGCTGGATTTTTGAGGGCGGTGGCAAAATCGGACGTTATATCGGCGGCTACCATGATGCGCGTGCGCAGCAGGAGCAGCATCTGGCGATGAAACAGCCGATGGTGAAAAAAAATGAAGAAGTTATTGCCCCTAAAGCAGAAATTGTAAAACGCGGTAGTAGCAAACTAAGCTATAAACTGCAGCGCGAGCTGGAGCAGTTACCCGGTCAGCTTGAAGACCTGGAAGCGAAGCTGGAAGCGCTACAGGCGCAGGTTGCGGATGCGGCCTTTTTTAGCCAGCCCCATGAGCAAACGCAAAAAGTTCTGGCCGATTTAAGTCAGGCGGAGCAAGAACTTGAGCAAGCCTTCGAGCGTTGGGAGTATCTTGAAGGCCTGAAAAACGGGGCATAATGAAAGGAGCGCCTATGTGTGAACATCACCCTGCTGCGAAGCACATATTGTGCCCGCAATGTGACATGCTGGTGGCTTTACCCCGCCTCTCGCATGGACAAAAAGCAGCATGTCCACGATGCGGCGCAACGTTAACGACCGAGTGGGATGCGCCCCGGCAGCGTCCTACCGCCTATGCGTTAGCGGCACTATTTATGCTGCTGCTTTCTAACCTTTTTCCCTTCGTGAATATGAATGTCGCGGGCGTCACCAGCGAAGTCACGCTTCTGGAAATCCCCGGCGTCATGTTTTCTGAAGATTACGCCAGCCTCGGCACGTTCTTTTTATTATTTGTTCAACTGGTGCCGGCATTTTGCCTGGTGACCATTCTATTACTCGTCAACCGCGCCAATCTGCCGTTGTCGGTAAAAAAAACGCTGGCAAGGATCTTTTTCCTCCTGAAATCGTGGGGAATGGCAGAAATATTTCTCGCCGGGGTGTTGGTCAGTTTTGTTAAGCTGATGGCCTACGGCGATATCGGCATCGGCAGCAGCTTTATTCCCTGGTGCTTATTTTGCCTCGTTCAACTGCGGGCGTTCCAGTGTGTCGATCGCCGCTGGTTGTGGGATGATATCGCCCCGCAGCCTGCATTGGCGCAGCCATTAACGCCGGGGATTACCGGTATCCGGCAGTCTCTGCGTTCCTGCGCCTGCTGCACGGCGATCCTGCCTGCGGAGAGTCTCGTTTGTCCGCGTTGTCATACGAAAGGCTATGTCCGGCGTAAAAACAGTTTGCAGTGGACGCTGGCGTTATTATTTACCTCGATCATGCTTTATCTGCCCGCCAATCTTTTGCCGATTATGATTACCGACTTACTGGGCTCGAAAATGCCGTCGACCATTCTGGCTGGCGTGATTTTGCTGTGGAGCGAGGGGTCTTATCCGGTGGCGGCGGTTATCTTTCTCGCCAGTATTATGGTGCCGACGCTAAAAATGATCGCCATTGCCTGGCTTTGTTGGGATGCGAAAGGCCACGGTAAACGCGACAGTGAACGGATGCATTTTATTTATGAAGTCGTGGAGTTTGTGGGGCGCTGGTCAATGATTGATGTATTTGTCATTGCCGTACTCTCTGCGCTGGTGCGCATGGGAGGGTTAATGAATATTTATCCTGCGATGGGGGCGTTGATGTTTGCTTTAGTCGTCATAATGACAATGTTTTCTGCGATGACCTTTGATCCGCGTCTGTCGTGGGATCGTGAATACGAACCAGGCCATGAGGAGTCCTGATAGCATGGAACCTAAAAAAGGGGAAGCCAAAGTACAAAAGGTGAAAAATTGGTCGCCTGTCTGGATATTCCCGATTGTTACTGCGCTTATCGGAGCCTGGATTCTGTTTTATCACTACAGCCATCAGGGACCAGAAGTTACCTTAATTACCACCAATGCGGAAGGTATTGAAGGCGGAAAAACGACGATCAAAAGCCGCAGCGTAGATGTCGGCGTGGTCGAGAGTGCAACGCTAACCGATGATCTGACGCATGTGGAAATAAAGGCGCGGTTAAATTCCGGTATGGAAAAGTTGCTGCATAAAGACTCGGTATTCTGGGTTGTTAAACCGCAGGTGGGGCGTGAAGGTATTAGCGGATTAGGCACGCTGCTGTCAGGCGCGTATATTGAACTACAGCCAGGAAGTAAGGGCAGCCAGCCGGAAAGCTATCAGCTTCTGGATTCGCCGCCGCTGGCGCCGCCTGATGCGAAGGGAATACGCGTGATTCTGGACAGTAAAAAAGCCGGACAGTTAAGTCCCGGCGATCCGGTATTGTTCCGTGGATATCGCGTAGGTTCGGTTGAAACCAGCAATTTCGATCCGCAAAAACGCACGATAAGTTATCAACTGTTCATTAATGCGCCAAACGATCGACTGGTCACTACGAATGTGCGTTTCTGGAAAGATAGCGGGATCGCGGTGGATCTGACTTCAGCGGGAATGCGCGTGGAGATGGGATCGCTGACGACTCTGTTTGGCGGCGGCGTCAGTTTTGACGTGCCGGAAGGGCTTGAGCAAGGTCAACCAGTGGCGGAAAAAACCACGTTCAGCCTCTACGACGATCAGAAAAGCATTCAGGATTCTCTATATACCGATCATATTGATTATCTAATGTTTTTCAAAGATTCAGTGCGTGGGCTGCAACCCGGCGCGCCGCTGGAGTTCCGCGGTATTCGTCTGGGAACGGTAAGTAAAGTACCTTTCTTTGTCTCTAATATGCGTCAGGTATTTAACGACGACTACCGTATTCCTGTGCTGGTTCGAATTGAGCCGGAGCGTCTGAAAGCGCAACTGGGCCAAAATACGGACGTCCGGGCGCATCTGACGGAACTGCTTAAGCGTGGTTTACGCGCGTCGTTAAAAACGGGCAACCTGGTGACCGGGGCGCTGTATGTCGATCTGGACTTTTATCCCAAGGAACCGCCGATTACCGGTCGACGCGAATTTGATGGCTATGAAATCATTCCTACCGTCAGCAGTGGCCTGGCGCAGATCCAACAGCGATTGATGGATACGCTGGATAAAATTAACAGTCTGCCGTTGAATCCGATGATTGAACAGGCGACCAATACGCTATCTGAAAGCCAGCGCACTATGCGCCGCCTGCAAACGACGCTGGATAATGTCAATAAGATCACCTCCAGCCCGTCTATGCAGCAGCTTCCGGCGGATATGCAAACGACGTTACGCGAACTTAATCGCAGTATGCAAGGCTTCCAGCCTGGATCGGCGGCGTATAACAAAATGGTGGCGGATATGCAGCGTCTCGATCAGGTGCTTCGTGAGTTACAACCAGTGTTGAAAACTCTGAACGAGAAGAGCAATGCGCTGGTATTTGAAGCGAAGGATAAAAAAGATCCCGAGCCTAAGAGGGCGAAACAATGAGAAAATGGCTAGTCGTGATCATGGCGTTCTGGCTGGCGTCATGTAGCTCCAGCGGAGAGAATAAAAGCTATTATCAGCTACCGATAGCGCAAAGCGGTGTGCAAAGTATCGCAAGCCAGGGCAACCGTCTCTTATGGGTAGAGCAGGTTTCCGTACCTGACTATCTGGCAGGTAACGGCGTGGTGTATCAAACCAGTGATGTCCAGTATGTGATTGCCAATAACAATTTGTGGGCCAGCCCGCTGGATCAGCAATTGCGTAACACTCTGGTGGCAAATCTTAGCGCCCGGCTTCCTGGCTGGGTCGTCGCTTCCCAGCCGTTGGGAACCACCCAGGATACGTTAAACGTTACTGTAACCGGATTCCATGGACGTTACGACGGTAAGGTTATCGTCAGCGGAGAATGGCTATTAAATCACGATGGAAAGCTGATTAAGCGCCCTTTCCATATCGAAGCTAGCCAGCAGAAAGACGGCTATGATGAGATGGTCAAAGTACTGGCAAGCGCATGGAGTCAGGAAGCGGCTGCTATCGCCGATGAGATAAAACGGCTGCCCTGAGAGAAAAGTAATGTAAATTTAGCCGCTTCAGGCCGTGTGCCTGAGGCGGTTTTTTTATTTTTGACGCCGGAAAAACAGTTGTTCTGGTTCTCATTTTTTGTACAAATGATTTACCGTATAGCTCACAAATATGACATTGGTGTGAATTTTGCGCATTGACGGGCGATCCATTTAGAGGTATTCGTGTAGTGTGATTGCACATTTTGTAATCACTGTTTTCTTTTCCACCAGATACAAGTATGAGGGAAACGAGGCATGAAGAGACAAAAACGAGATCGCCTGGAACGGGCACATCAACGTGGATATCAGGCCGGTATCGCCGGACGATCAAAAGAAATGTGTCCCTATCAGACGCTGAATCAACGGTCATACTGGTTAGGAGGCTGGCGACAAGCCATGGAGGACAGGGTGGTAATGGCCTGATTCTGTCTCTTTAGAAAAAGAAACCTCCGCACTGCGGAGGTTTCGCCTTTTTATCTTTGCAAGCATGATACCGATAGCGCGAAATATCAATTCAACACTTAGAACGCGGAAGTATCCTGGAACAAACCAACTTTCAAATCGTGTGCGGTATAGATCAGACGACCATCCACCAGAACCTCACCGTCCGCCAGGCCCATGATCAGGCGACGGTTTACGATGCGTTTGAAATGAATGCGATAGGTGACTTTCTTTGCCGTCGGCAGAACCTGGCCGGTAAATTTCACTTCGCCCACGCCCAGAGCGCGGCCTTTGCCTTCGCCGCCCAACCAGCCCAGGTAGAATCCCACCAATTGCCACATAGCATCCAGACCCAGACAGCCGGGCATCACCGGATCGCCAATAAAGTGGCATCCGAAGAACCATAGATCCGGATTGATATCCAACTCGGCTTCGACATAGCCTTTGTCGAAATTGCCGCCCGTTTCGGTCATCTTAACGACGCGGTCCATCATCAGCATGTTCGGCGCAGGGAGTTGCGGCCCTTTAGCGCCAAACAGTTCACCACGACCAGAGGCAAGAAGGTCTTCTTTTGTATAGGATTCGCGTTTATCTACCATGTTTTATGTAAACCTTATTTTATTGAAGCACGCAGGATAGCTAACACGTGTACGCTGAACAAGTCCGATCAGTTTGGAATAAAAGCGTTCAGCCAACGTAATGGCCACGGGAAACGATGACGGCCTTCCTGTTGCGTCGCCTGCGCGATACGCTCCTGGATAGTCTGCATCAACGTCGTTTGTCCTTCGCCATCCCACACCAGATTTAACAGTAACGGTAAGGCGTCGGTCACGTCGTCTACCGCCCAGATAGTGAACTTCTCTTCTTTAACCGCTTGCAGCAGTTCAGATTTAAGACTGAGATGCCGGACATTGGCGGCAGGGATAATCACGCCCTGTTTACCGTTTAATTCCCGCTGCTCGCAGATGGCGAAGAAACCTTCAATTTTTTCGTTTAGCCCGCCCACCGGTTGCGCGCGACCAAACTGATCGACCGAGCCGGTAATCGCAATGTTTTGATTCACTGGCACATTGGCCAGCGCGCTGATGAGAGCACATAATTCAGCCATTGAGGCGCTATCGCCATCCACTTCGCTGTAGGACTGCTCAAAGGTTAACGAGGCAGAGAAGGGAATTTGTTGCTCCAACTGCAACTCCGACATCAGGAAGGCCTGCATAATCATCATTCCCTTAGCATGAATATTTCCGCCAAGTTCGGCCTTCCGCTCAATATCGTTAAATTCGCCATCGCCGATATGCACAACACAGCTAATTCGCGACGGTTCGCCAAAGGCGCGCGGATGCCCGGGAAACTCAATGACGGAAAGCGCATTGATTTGTCCAACGCGTTCGCCTTCGGTTTCGATCAGGATCTGCTCTTGCAGAATCTCGTCCTGCATCCGTTCCGCCAGAAAGCCTTCTCGCCATTCGCGTCGGGCAAGCATCAGGCTGAGCGCTTCTGCGCCGCATGTATCGCCTTCGCATAAGGGCGCCGCCTCCTTAAACTGGCGGGCTATCCACAGTGGGCAAAGAGGCAGCGTATCCTGTTCGCCGGTATAACGCACAGCCTCGCGTATCAGGACGGGCCAGGCGTCCGGTGCCGGGGGCGGCAAATTATCGCGTGAAGCGATACGCGCCACCCATTGACACCACAGGGTCATAGCTTCTGCGTCCGCTATCTGTAAATTGTCTTCAAATTCACTGTAGATAGCCTGTTCCGCGAGCTCCGGTTCCATCTCCTGAAAATCGGCCAGTGATTCACGTTCGCCAACCAGAATCACCTTCAGTTTGAGCGGCATTGATGGCACGGAGACCGGTAAGGGACGCGACTCGTCAAATGCCACCCAGTCAAAACGTTCTCGGCTAACGATGGCTTTCAGACGCATCCATAGCAACGGCTGCGCCAGAAGGGTTCGTAAGGAAATAATAAGCACGCCGCCGTTCGCCTGATGAACCAGTCCCGGCTGTAGGGTAATGTCGCCGTTATACTGCCGCAGGCAACCAAAGAGCTGTTCTGCTTCAACCCAGTCCGCGCTTACGACTTGTGTGACGGTGGCAAAGTTGTCTTGCGCATTCTGTGCGGCGCGGTAATGAATAGTATGCCCGGAAACGTCATAATGCCCGCCGGTTAATTGTCCGGCATCGGTTTGCAGAGCGCGGACGGCATCTGAAAGTAAAGCGAGATACTCTTGCTCTTCAGGCGCTTTAGTCAGCATAAAAGAGGATGAGGTCCACGGCTGTATAAGTTGCTCAAGCGCAAATTGCAGTCGTGGCTGAGTATCACTGAGTAAGGTGTCGTTTTCGTCAGTCGCGTGTGGCTGTGCAAATATCTCCTGATAGTCTTCGCTATCCGGAACCAGATCACGCCATGCAAGTTTCGTAATGGTCAAAGTTGAGGTTTTTTAGTCTGTTGTAAAAAGGGGGATTATAGCCTAACCCGTCACGCTGCACACGCGGAAAGCGAATGCAAAGTCATGTGAAGACGTGTAACCATTCACAGGTTCGAGATTCTTTTCTTCAGATGGCTAAAAAACTGATATTCTGATATCAGTTACACGGTAACATTGGGATCACAATGAAATATCAACAACTTGAAAATCTTGAAAGCGGTTGGAAATGGAAATACCTGGTGAAAAAGCATCGCGAAGGGGAGTTGATCACCCGCTACGTGGAAGCCAGCGCAGCCCAGGAAGCCGTCAATTTGTTGTTGGCCCTCGAAAATGAACCGGTGCGGGTAAATGTCTGGATAGACAGGCATATGAATCCTGCCTTGCTTAATCGGATGAAACAAACGATCCGGGCAAGACGCAAACGACACTTCAATGCGGAACATCAGCATACGCGCAAAAAATCTATTGATTTAGAGTTTATGGTCTGGCAGCGTCTGGCGGGCCTTGCGCAGCGACGCGGTAAAACTTTATCCGAAACGATTGTGCAACTGATAGAAGACGCGGAGCATAAAGAGAAATATGCCACGCAAATGACCACGTTAAAGCAGGATTTACAGGCGTTATTAGGCAAGAAGTAACGCTGAAAGGAGTGGTCACCCAGACCAGAGCAAAAAACCCCGCAAAGCGGGGTTTTTTATCAGACGGAAACTTAAGCCTGTGGCTGAGTTACTACGTCTTTAACGCCTTTAACTTCGATCTCTACGCGACGATCCGGAGCCAGGCAATCGATCAGCGCGGCACGCTGTTTCACGTTGTCACAGGTGTTGCCGGTAACCGGGTTAGATTCGCCCATACCACGTGCGGAGATTTTGTCAGACGGGATACCTTTGGAGATCAGGTAATCAACAACAGACTGAGCACGTTTCTCGGACAGGCCCTGGTTGTAAGCGTCAGAACCGATGCGGTCAGTGAAGCCCAGAACGACTACTGAACCGTCTTTCGGATCCAGGTTGCTCAACTGGCTGTACAGCTGATCCAGAGCCTGCTGGCCTTCCGGCTTCAGGGTTGATTTGTTGAAGTTGAACAGAACGTCAGACTTCAGAGTGAAGTGCTTGGTCTGTACTTCCGGAGCCGGAGCCGGAGCCGGGGCTGGCATCGGAGCCGCTTCTTCCTGACCGAAACGGTAGGAAACACCAACGCTCAGCAGGCCGTTGTCCGGACGGGTGCCAATAGTGTTGGCATCACCGATATTGTTGGTCCACTGGTATTCCAGACGGGTTGCGATTTCAGGCGTGATGGCATATTCAATACCGCCCGCGAATACCGGGGAAACACCGGTGTCGTGGTCTTTGGTAGAATAACCAGGTGCGTTAGACTTGGTGTCTGCACGCCATACCATACCACCCAGACGAGTATAAACGTCCAGATCGTCAGTGATTGGATAACCCAGTTTCGCGGTCAGTTGAACGCCCTGAGCTTTGTAAGCGCCATTGATGTTGTCGCCTTTGTACGGCATACGGCCTAACCAGTCGTAACCCATTTCAAAGCCAACATACGGGTTAACCTGGTAACCACCAAAAGCACCTGCGCCCAGTTGGTTTTCATGGGTCGGGCCATTGTTAGGAATGAAGCCAGTGTCATGGTACTGAGACCAGCCCAGTTTAGCACCAGCGTACCAGGTGTTATCTTTCGGAGCGGCCTGCGCTACGGTAGCGAAACCAGCCAGTGCCACTGCAATCGCGATAGCTGTCTTTTTCATTTTTTGCGCCTCGTTATCATCCAAAATACGCCATGAATATCTCCAACGAGATAACACGGTTAAATCCTTCACCGGGGGACCTGCTCAATAGTTACTCTACCGATATCTACGGCTTATGCCGAGCACCCCTGGCGATGTAAAGTCTACAACGTAGTTGGAAACTTACAAGTGTGAACTCCGTCAGACATGTGAAAAAAACATGACGGATATACACATGATTTAACACTTTCAGATGATAAATCGTACAGCAAAAATCGCGGAAACCGCTTCTGGCAAGCTTTCTCGCAAAAAAAAACGTTAGCACTCAAAGGAGAGGCAATCGCGTAAAAAAAATTCCAGGATAAATCCTAATTTTACTTAATGATACAAATTAGAGTGAATTTTTAGCCCGGAATGCTGTCTCCTGGGTAAAGCGTGTGCACGTACAGGGCGCATGATGAACCCTACTGCATTGCCTACATTCGCCGCTTCAACCAGGCGGGCATGTTCTTCTTCTGTCAGCTCTTCCGTCAACCAACCCATTACCACGCTGTAATTTCCTGTACGCAAAGCGCGGATCATCGACTCCAGCGTATGACGAGGCGCAAGCTGGCTAATTTGCATCACTTTCGTTAATGGCAAACCTGCAGACTGTACCCATTCACGGCTGAGCTTTTGCTGCGGCGTGAGCCAGAGCTGCCAGCGTGATTGTTGGCCTAACTGGCGGAGTAAAGGCAAAAGCAGGAGTTGCGCCATCATGGGCTGGTCTTCGTGGTAGACAACTTCACTGACCAGCCCTGCGGCGGCATTTTCCGTAGCGGCACACGCAGCGTTGTGGGGAGTGGTAGGAAATGACGAAGAACGATTTGCATAACCTGAAGTGTACATAATCAATCCAGCCCTGTGAGTTACTGTATATTCATACAGTACCCCTGTAGTGATGAAAGATCAACTCTATTTTCGGAAACTGTCTCGCAATTTTTATTCTTAGTTATGTCAAAAATAAAAATCATCTTGCTCGCGGAGTATAAGTTGCCTATTTTCGTCATTAACGGATCTGTTACTGCAAATCATTCTTTTACTTTATGATTTAAAAGGAATTTTATGAGAGCACTCTCTTATGACAGGATCTATAAATCGCAAGAATATTTGGCCTCTTTGGGGACGATCCAGTATCGATCTTTATTCGGTAGCTATAGTCTGACCGTGGAGGATACCGTCTTTGCGATGGTGGCTAATGGCGAGCTTTATCTCCGCGCTTGTGAACAAAGCGTACCCTACTGTGTGAAGCATCCTCCCGTCTGGCTCACGTTTATGAAGTGTGGGCGCCCCGTTATGCTCAACTATTACCGGGTGGATGAAAGCCTGTGGCGCGATCAGCAGCAATTGGTACGTTTATCAAAGTATTCCCTTGACGCGGCAATGAAGGAAAAACATAGCCGTTTTTCACAACACAGGCTCAAAGATCTCCCCAATATGACCTTCCATCTGGAAACATTGCTCAATGAGTCAGGGATAAAGGACGAGAATATGTTACGCGTACTGGGCGCGAAAATGTGCTGGCTAAGGTTGCGACAAAGTAATCCCTTGCTGACGGTGAAAGTTTTGTATGCGTTGGAAGGCGCTATTGTGGGCGTACATGAAGCGGCGCTCCCGGCGAGTCGTCGCCAGGAGCTTGCCGACTGGGCTCATTCGCTTACGGCTGGGTAATTGATGTCGAAGTCGATGGTGAAATTTGCCGTTGTAAACGCCCAATTTCAGGCAGTAAGGCAATGAGCAAACCAATTTGTTGAACAACCAGAGGTTCTTTGCTGTCCGGACGTGTTTCCAGCGACTGAACTCGTTGCTTTAAACCCTCCAGCGCCTGATGTACGCGCTGTTCGTCTTCAGGTTGATGATGAAGCGCATCATCAACGTAGCAGACCGCGTCATCCAGAAGCCCCAACACGTCCGGATTACTGAGTTTTTCGCGGTGCGCGCCGAGAGCGGAAATATAGCTGGTAAAAGTATGATTGAGGCAAAGCAGCCTGAACGCCGCCTCCCGGGTTTCGGCTGTAACGTCGGGTTCGCTCGACATATTAGAAACCACGGATGCCAGTTCTGCATCTCGGTTGTGCGCGTCGCGTCTGGCAATGCGATAGGCCAGGCGGTTGTCCCGTCCCTGGTGATATTGCTCAAGGATCGCATCAAGGTAGCGGCAATTCGCATCGGTGGCGCGCTGAAGTACCCGGGGAAGATTGCGAAAGCGCCAGTCCGGCCAAATAAAGCTGACTGCAGCCCAGGCGATAGCGCAGCCAATTAACGTGTCGATGACGCGCGGTAACGCTACCTCAAAGCCTTCGCCCAGGAGGTTAAAGCAGAGTAATACCAGCAGGGTGATGAACATCGTCGCATGGGCATACTGTACATTACGGAATGCGAAGAAAAGCACGCCGGTAACCACCAGCAGAACTAACTGTCCTTCAAGCGAAGGGACAAACCATAAAATCGGCAGGCCGATAGCAACGCCTACCAACGTACCGATAATCCTGAGCGCAAGGCGATGGCGGGTCGCGTTATAGTTAGGCTGACAAACGAACAGGCTGGTGAGCAATATCCAGTACCCGTGGCGCATCCCGGTAATTTGGATGAGAGCATAACCGATGCATAAGACCAGCGACATGCGTACCGCATGGCGAAAGAGAGCGGACTCCGGGGTAAAATTACGGCTCAGACGCAGCCAGATGTCGCTAAACCCGTGCAGGCTATCATCAGCCAACTGGTTTTCTGACTCATTGCGCGGCATTGCCTGGGCCTGCTCCGACTCGATCGTCGCCAGTTGCGCGTCAATGGCGCGCAGGTTGGTTAATAAGAACCCAAGCGTATTCAACAGTTCTAAAGAAGCGCCGCTGGCGCGCATACGATCAAGCGCGGCGTCAATGTGGGTAAAGACGCGTTCAAAGCGCGGATCATGCTGGTACGGCGTACGCAGTAAGATACAGCGCGCCAGCTGCGTACAGGCCTGCGCCTGCATCGACATCAGACGTTGAAAGCGGAACATTACGTCGCTGTGACGAAAGTGGTCGCGCAGCGTCTGGTATTGAATATGCGAAGAGCTGGCGCGTTCATGAATATCCTGCGCCACAAAATAGTAATGGAGGGTGCGGCGCGTGCCGCGTTGACCGCGATCGCCGCGCAGGCGAGTCAACAACGACACTTTCGTTTGGTTCAGCGTCGCCATTAACTGCCCGTTCGCTAACGCTAAATCATAGAGCGGCGCCTGGCTCTCATCTTCAATATCAGGATCAAACAGGCGTGATTTTAGTTCCAGATAGTGCGCCAACTGTTCGTAACTGCGTGCCAGATTATCCTGCAACGGGCGGATCGGGAATAGCAGGTGCCCGGTTAGCGTCAGCAGGTTATACCATACCGCGCCTGCCAGCAGGAGTAGAGGTTGCTGATACCAGTGCGCATATAAAGAGGTACCCAGCATCGTGTAGATGGCAATGAGTAACGCGCCGAACGCGATAGTGGCATAGCGTTGCCCTAATCCTCCCAGCAGAATAAATCCGCTGGTGGATAAAGTTAAGCCCAACGCAAATAGCCACGGCCAGGGAAAGAGCAGCTCAACAGAGGCAGAAGCAATAAAAAAGCAAATTAAGGTAATGATTAAATTACGCAAGCGTCCGGCAAGGCGGTCGTCGAGATCGGTTAGCGCCGCGGCAACCATACCGAGCGTGAGCGGGATGGTGAGTTTGACATCGCCCAGCCACCACGGCAGGGCGGTGGTGCCGCACAGAGCGATAAAAATGCGGATGTAATACAGCCAGGTACTGTTCCAGGTATAACGGCGAATCAACGGACTTAACATAAAGGCTATTTGTCCCGATCATTCAAAACGGCGGCGCGCGTTAGCTTCTCGCGCGGCGCGAGCGGTTTCTACAGAGACGACGCGGCGACCGACAGGCCAAAGCGCAATCGCGGCAATTTTAAAATTCGCAATACCGACAGGTATTCCGATGAGGGTGACACACTGCGCGATACCGGAGGCAATGTGCATCAGGCATAGCCACCAGCCGAAAAAAAGCAACCAGAAAATATTCAGCAAGGTACCACCAGTATTCATTAATACGTTTTTCGCCGCCGGATTAAGTTCGTCAACGTGAATGGCTTCATTACCGTAAGGGAATAGGGACAGTTTGGTTATCTCCCAGCAGGAGCGGGTCAACGGCAGGGTAAAAATAAGCACAATACTGACAAGCGTCGCCAGCAGCCAGGCCAGCGTAGTGGCAAAGCCGCCCAGTACAAAGTTTAAAATATTCAGAACGGTACGCATAAACCCTCAGTTCATTCCGGTTTTCTATCACTGCGGGCAATTGTAACGTTTTTTTAGACTGGAGCACGTTTTCTCTGGCGGTTACACTGATAAGAACATCTTTACGTCTGGATTCGCTGAGTCATGGAACTGAAAGCAACTTCTCTTGGAAAACGTCTGGCGCAACACCCGTATGATCGTGCCGTGATTCTTAACGCTGGGGTGAAAGTGTCTGGCGACAGGCATGAATATCTTATTCCATTCAATCAGTTATTGGCGATTCATTGTAAGCGTGGGCTGGTGTGGGGCGAGCTGGAGTTTGTCCTCCCGGAGGATAAAGTCGTGCGTTTGCACGGTACCGAGTGGTCGGAAACCCAGAAATTCCATCGCTATCTGGACGCGCACTGGCGTCGCTGGAGCCAGGAGATGAGTGATGTTGCCGCGCAGGCATTACAAGAGCAATGGGCGCGTATTAGTGAGCGAACGGGCGAAAACCAATGGCTTACCCGTGAGCGGGTTCGGGGGCTGGAACACGACATTCGCCAGACGTTTGCCGCCTTGCCGCTGCCGGTCTCACGTCTGGAGGAGTTTGCTCACTGTCGCGAGATATGGCGTAAGTGTCTGGCATGGTTACAGGATAGCGAGGGAAGTCGGCAGCAGCATAATCAGGCGTATGCCGATGCCATGCTGGAAGCGCATGCCGACTTTTTTACGCAGATAGAGTCCTCTCCGCTTAATCCCTCCCAGGCCAGGGCGGTGGTTAACGGCGAATCATCGTTACTGGTACTGGCGGGAGCGGGGAGCGGCAAGACCTCGGTGTTGGTGGCGCGCGCGGGTTGGCTGTTAGCGCGCGGACAAGCCGATGCGGGGCAAATTCTTTTACTGGCGTTTGGTCGCAAGGCGGCAGAGGAGATGGATGAGCGTATCCGCGAGCGCTTACATACGGAAGAGATTACTGCCCGTACGTTTCATTCGCTGGCGCTGTATATTATTCAGCAAGGCAGTAAAAAAGCGCCGGTTGTCAGTAAGCTGGAAAGTGATGCCACAGCGCGGCATCAGCTATTTCTGCACACCTGGCGTCAGCAGTGTAGCGAGAAGAAAGCGCAGGCCAAAGGCTGGCGTCAGTGGCTGGAAGAGGAGATGCAGTGGACGGTGCCGGAAGGAAATTTCTGGGACGATGAGACAATGCAGCGGCGTCTGGCCCCTCGCCTGGATCGTTGGGTCAGTTTAATGCGTATGCACGGCGGCGCGCAGGCAGAAATGATCGCTGGCGCGCCGGAGGAGTGTCGCGAGCGGTTCGGCAAACGTATTAAGCTGATGGCGCCGCTGCTGAAGGCGTGGAAAAGCGCGTTGAAAGCGGAAAATGCCGTTGATTTCTCCGGGCTGATCCATCAGGCAATGGTGATCCTCGAAAAAGGGCGTTTTATCAGCCCGTGGAAGCATATTCTGGTCGATGAATTTCAGGATATTTCCCCGCAACGGGCGGCGCTGTTAGCGGCGCTGCGCAAGCAGAATAGCCAGACTACGCTGTTTGCCGTTGGTGATGACTGGCAGGCGATTTACCGTTTTAGCGGGGCGCAACTCTCCTTAACGACGGCGTTTCATCAGACGTTCGAAGGCGAGCATTGTCATCTGGATACCACGTACCGTTTTAACAGTCGAATTGGCGATATTGCCAACCGCTTTGTGCAGCAGAATCCGCACCAGCTTAAAAAGCCGTTAAATAGCCTGACCGCAGGCGATAAAAAAGCGGTTATGTTGTTGGATGAAAGCCAGTTGGACGCGTTACTGGATAAATTATCCGGCTATGCGAAGGAGGATGAGCGTATCCTGGTGCTGGCGCGCTATCATCATCTGAAACCCGCCAGTCTGCAAAAAGCGGCGACTCGCTGGCCGAAGTTACAGATAGATTTTATGACTATCCATGCCAGCAAAGGTCAGCAGGCTGATTACGTTATCCTTGTCGGATTGCAGGAGGGTAACGACGGTTTCCCCGCACCGACGCGAGAATCCATTATGGAAGATGCGCTTCTTCCTCAGGTTGAGGATTTTCCGGACGCTGAAGAGCGACGTTTGTTATATGTGGCGCTGACGCGCGCGCGCGCGCGGGTCTGGCTGCTTTTCAATAAAGATAATCCCTCGCGCTTTGTGGAGGCGCTTAAACAGCTGGATGTGCCGGTGGCGAGAAAACCCTAAAGCGCGGGCGGTACAACATCCCGCCCGCTTAGCGGTTATTTCAGGCGCTCGGCCAGATAGCGTGCGTAATCCGGAATAAGAATATCTACAGCGTCATTAAAATGCGGGGACTGGATGATAAAGTCCGCCGTTGAGACGTTAGTGGCGACAGGGATATTCCATACGGTGGCCAAACGCAGTAGCGCTTTTACATCGGGGTCGTGCGGTACCGCGTTAAGCGGGTCCCAGAAGAAAATCAACACGTCGATTTTCCCTTCAGAAATGAGCGCGCCAACCTGCTGGTCGCCGCCCATCGGGCCGCTTAGCATCGCATTAACGTCCATACCGGTTGCGCGCTGGATCAGATTCCCTGTGGTGCCGGTTGCATAAAGAACGTGCTTTTCCAGCAACGGCTGATGGCGTTCCACCCAGTTCATTAACATCTGTTTGCAGTGGTCGTGGGCAACCAACGCGATATGTTTGCGCGTCGGCAAGGTGCGAGTCGTCAGTTCCATAATTCGATTCCGTAGTTAACCTGTCTACAGATTACTGGAAGCACTTGATGCTGCAAGAGAAAGACAAAAAAATTGCGCGCTGGCACAACTCATATCAAGAGGGCGGCTGTTTTTCCGCCCATTGTAGAAAATGATTGCGTGTCTGCGGGTCGGCCAGTCGGAACCAATATTTCAGCCGCTGTTCTGTCAGAGTTTGTGATTGCGGCGGTACGGTATCAAGCTCTGAGACGTCGGAAAGTAATGTACTGTCGTCTGCCATCATCGTGGCGAATTGAGGAAGCGAGGCGCGTTTCGCCGATTTATTATAACGCTCGGTCTCTATTTCATAATCGACCACTTTAGCCGTAGACGTAATTGCCAGAATATCGAGTTTTACCGGAATGGGCATGGCGTCGCCGTCCAAAAGCGCCAGACGCGGCGCCGCGTTAAAATGCGTGGCTTCGCGCTCGTTTTCCAGCCGCGGGAGCTGGAAATTGACCTGGCTTATCAGTTGGGTATCGAAACTTATCACCAGCGGCGGAGAAATATAAAGCCGCTCTTCATTACCGGGCAGGCGGATGGTTTTTTCCACCCGGAAAACGAGTTGGTGCGGCCCGTTTTCCAGTTCGATGCTCTCTGCGCCGCGTAATAAAGAGCTGGACACCTTTTTGCCGTCCAGCACCAGCAGATCGACCTCATTCGACAGACGGAGCGTTGTGGCAAAAACAGTTACCGGCAAACAGAGAGCAAGGAAGGTGGTTAGCGCGCCGGTTTTCATAAGGTTCTCCTGTCCAAAGGCCGTCTGGCTAATAATGTATCGAAATTTTTCTTAGATCATGTTTACTAACATATAGACATATTTTGGCGTTTTGCTCTCATACATCGGTATGGGATGAATGGTGGCTATGTCAGGTTTGTCGTACACTTTGCAAAACAGCCAGGAGAAAGATGATGAAAGAGACCGATATTGCCGACGTTTTGACGTCCACTCGCACTATCGCGCTGGTAGGCGCGAGCGATAAACCCGATCGTCCAAGTTATCGGGTAATGAAATACTTGCTTGAACAGGGCTACCATGTGATTCCGGTTGCGCCAAAAGTCGCCGGTAAGACATTGCTGGGGCAACAGGGGTATGCCACGCTGGCTGACATTCCCGAAAAAGTCGATATGGTGGATGTTTTTCGCCACTCTGAAGCTGCGTGGGGCGTCGCGCAGGAAGCCATCGCCATAGGCGCAAAAACGCTGTGGCTACAGCTTGGCGTGATCAACGAGCAGGCGGCGGTGCTGGCGCGGGATGCAGGCATAACCGTGGTGATGGATCGCTGCCCGGCGATTGAGATCCCTCGCCTGGGGCTGGCGAAATAAAAGTTTAAATGGCCGGAGATGGCAGTATGTCGCCATCCGGCCTGTTAAATATAATCAGTTACGTAGTCGTGGCGCCTGAAGCTGCTTGCGAATGGTACGCGCCAGTTCATCCATCGATGGCTGTTCTGGATGCTCGTCCCGCATTTCGCTTCGCAACTGGGCCTCGGCCAGATAAGTATGGACTGGCTGACCATCATCATCTTCCATTACCACGTGGTACCACGGAGCGGCGCGAAGTTCGTCGTTAACCGCCAGTTCATCAGGCGACGGCTCATCAAGCGAATATTCCGGGTCGATATCGACGACCACTCCGAGGTAACCTAACAGGGAATGGCGGACCTGCTGGCCGATACCGAATTTGCTGGCTATCATAGTCACCTCCCGGGAAATAGATACCCTTTATATGAGGATACTCTTCCACTTTTCAAGTTACATGACGCGACAGGCAAACCCTTTCAGATACAGCCCTTCCGGGTAGGTGGCGATCACCGGGTGATCGGCGGCCTGACGGAACTGCTCTATAAATTGTACATCACGACCGGCATCTATTGCGGCATCGGCAATGATTTTCTGAAATAAATCGCTGGTCATCAGGCCGGAGCAAGAGAATGTCAGCAGTATGCCGCCCGGATTGAGCAGTTGAATCGCTAACATGTTAATGTCTTTATAGCCCCGGCAGGCGCCCATTAACTGGCTTTTATTTTCGACAAATTTGGGCGGGTCCATGATGATGACGTCGAATTTTTCGCCGTGTTCACGGTAAGCGCGCAGCAACTTAAACACGTCATCACGCACGAATTCGGCTTTGCTCAAATCCAGTTGGTTCAGTTCAACGTTTTGCCTGGCGATATCCAGCGCATCCTGTGAGGTATCCACGCTGACAACCTGGCGACAACCGCCCATTAACGCCGACACGGCAAAACCGCCGGTATAAGAGAAGCAGTTCAGTACCCGTTGATTTTCCACGTAGCGGCGCGTCGCCAGACGACTGTCGCGCTGATCAAGATAATAACCGGTTTTGTGGCCACCCTGGATATCGACCAGTAATTTCATACCGTGTTCTTCAATTGGCAGAAGCGCAGGCGGCAGTTCGCCGGTGACCGGGCCTTGCGTCAGCGCCATTCCTTCTTTTTTCCGCACGGCGACGTCGCTGCGATCGTAAATAGCGCAATCCGGATAGCATGTTTGTAGAGCGCTAATTAATGCGGCGCGTTGATATTCGGCCCCGGCGCTGAGCAGTTGCAGCACCAAAAAATGACCAAAACGATCGATAGTGACGCCAGGCAGGCCATCGGATTCACCAGCGATCAGACGATAGCTATCCAGGCCGTCTTTTTTCGCCAGCCAGTCGCGCCACTGCTGCGCCTGGCGCAGGCGGCGGGTGAAAAACGCAATGTCAATGGATTCTGCTTTATCAAATGTCCAGACGCGCGCGCGGATCTGGGACGCTGGCGACCAGGCGCCGCGTGCTAACCACTTTCCCTGATGGTCGACGATATCGATAGTTTCACCGAGGTTGGCTTTGCCTTCCAGACGGGAGACGGCGCCGGAAAAGACCCATGGGTGGCGGCGGAGTAAAGATTTTTCTCGCCCCTTGCTGAGGACTAAACGGGGATATTGCGGAAATGTAGATTCAGTCATGCGGAGTAACCTCTCACAAACAGTGACGCGAGCCGGATGATAGTTCCAGCCTGGGACCGTGAAAACGAAATGGCGCGTAGGGTAGCACAGATGAGAGGGGCAATCATCAGCGTATGGTAGTGAGCGTTTCTGCACAAAATAGAATCGTAAAGGCACTGTTTTTTCAGCGAGCGCTTTTATATTGCTATTTCTTTACATGAAGAAGGAAAACAGTCTTCTCTTTGACCGCAGCCGCAATGATGGCATTGAGTGGCAGCGTATCTGCCGCGTCGGCGTTTAGCCTCAGTAGCGCGGATATTCCGGCGGATTTTCGTTTAACGCAACAACACGTCTTTAAAGGATTTGGTTGTAGCGGAGAAAATATTTCGCCGCAGCTGAGCTGGCGCAATCCGCCTGCCGGAACCAAAAGCTACGCTATTACCGTCTTCGATCCCGATGCGCCTACCGGAAGCGGCTGGCGGCACTGGACGATGGTGAATATTCCTGCGCAGATTCACGACCTGCCAACGGGGGCTGATAAAAACACGTTACCCACCGGAGTGGTGCAGGGACGTAATGATTTCGGTTATGCTGGCTTTGGCGGCGAGTTGGGGAGGGTTATGCTTAAATGCATGTGATTGCTACAGCAAAACTCATGACCACATGCGGAAGATAAAACAGAAGGTAACATGGTCCAGGGGATACATGTTCGGCATCAAGATCTTACGCAATCGACGATGCTACCTGTCGGGGTCGCGATTTACGGCCAGATTCCGCCAACATTATGGGTGTCTGCCCAGTCAGGTACGTTAAGGATGTCCTGTATGAGCCTTCACCAGTGATTATGAAAGGAGAACCATCATGTCGAACGTCTGCATTATCGCCTGGGTTTATGGTCGCGTTCAGGGCGTCGGATTTCGCTATACCACGCAGCATGAGGCGCAGCGGCTGGGGGTATCAGGCTATGCGAAGAATATGGATGACGGAAGCGTAGAAGTGGTGGCCTGTGGCGACGCGGCGCAGGTGGAAAAGCTCATCAAGTGGCTGAAAGAGGGCGGGCCGCGCTCTGCTCGTGTGGACAACATCCTCACTGAACCGCACAGCCCTCGCGAGACGTTAACAGGCTTCAGTATTCGGTATTAAATACATTTTACCGGCTTGGGCAGACCGGCGATTTTGGTCGCTTGCTTTGCCGGACCTTTCGGAAACAGACGATACAGATAGCGGCTGTTGCCTTTTTCTTCGCCGAACTTATTCGCCATCGCTTTTACCAGCATTCGGATGGCGGGAGAGGTATTAAACTCCAGGTAGAATTCGCGCACGAAGCGTACGACTTCCCAGTGTTCTGCAGAGAGTTCAATGCCTTCATTTGCGGCGATAGCGACTGCCAGCGGTTCACTCCACTGCGTCGTCTCTTTCAGATAGCCTTCGCTATCGGTACTGATTTCTTTACCTTCAAAAATCAACATAACGTTTCACTGCGTAATCAACACGGACGGCAGTGTAGCAAAAAATAAAGCCCTGCATAAGCAGGGCTGGAAGAGGGGAATGTCGATTAGTCGCGGCTGGCGAAGCCCAGGATGCTGAGCAGGCTGACAAAGATGTTGTACAGCGAAACGTACAGACTGACGGTCGCACGAATATAGTTGGTTTCACCGCCGTGAATGATGTTACTGGTTTCATACAGGATAGCGCCCGAGGAAATCAGGATAAATACAGCGCTAATTGCCAGGTGCAACGCAGGCAGTTGCAGGAAAATATTCGCTACCATACCAATCAGCACGACGACGATCCCGGCCATCAGCATACCGCCCATGAAGGACATATCTTTACGGGTGGTCAGGACGTAAGCGGAGCAGCAGAAAAATACTAACGCGGTACCCCCCAGCGCCATGCCAATGACATCGCCCATGCCTGCTGACAGATAAGCGTTAAGAATCGGCCCCAGGATGTACCCGAGGAAGCCGGTAAATGCAAAAGCAGACAGGATACCGGTCGGTTTATCGGCGGTTTTATAGGTCAGGAACATCAGCCCATACATACCGACCAGCGTCAGGATCAAGCCGGGTGAGGGCAGCATCAATACCGTACTGGCTGTCGCAGTAATTGCGGAGAAAGCCAGCGTCAGGCTCAACAGAAAATAGGTGTTGCGCAGTACTTTGTGCGTACTCAGTAGCGAGCTACGATCACGCGATGATGTAATAATACGATCCATAGTCACTCTCTTATGACAGATGTAATTTCTTATGACAGATGTAATTAATAAAGAAGAATAATAAAAACGGTCACTATCACCCAGAGGTTTTACCCATCTTT
This sequence comes from Salmonella enterica subsp. houtenae serovar Houten, assembly GCA_900478215.1. NCBI lineage: Bacteria > Pseudomonadati > Pseudomonadota > Gammaproteobacteria > Enterobacterales > Enterobacteriaceae > Salmonella > Salmonella enterica. The sequence goes on along the minus strand of LS483478.1, from coordinate 2,807,493 downwards.
ACGCATCCGTTTACGTTTGGTTTCCCTAAGCGATTTCAGGCAATTACCGTCGTTAGCGGTCTTCTCACGGCTGGAGGCAGGCCATAAAACAGGTTGCAGTGCCAACAAAACGCTACCAGCAAAAAATCGATAATCAGAGCGGTAAAAACAGGGGGCGATAAACACGTATTAAGCCTGTGTTTGTGATGAAGAAATGGTCAATATGCCGCTATTTCAGGCGATTAACGAGATTTTGCCTGTTTTTCACGCAAACGAACACATTCGGTCTTTACATGGCGTCCAGTGATGTTTATAGTGCGCCTCATTCCGGAAGTGTGGCCGAGCGGTTGAAGGCACCGGTCTTGAAAACCGGCGACCCGAAAGGGTTCCAGAGTTCGAATCTCTGCGCTTCCGCCAGATTAAACAAGGGGTTACCGAAAGGTAGCCCCTTTGTTTTTTTGAGGCGAAGAATAAAAAAGAATATTCTCAGAGAATATCGTATCTTTTCATTTGAATAAAAATTCACCTTTCCCCAATAACCGGACGATCCAGTGTCGGGCTGATTTGTACCGTTCTTCCTCATATCATTTCCATAACGCGGACATGGTGAGAGTATAGCCGGTTAATTTAATCAGTTCAGCGTCTGTTAGCAGATCGTTTGCTCTGGTCATGTTGGTCTTTCCTCATCATCCGGTAGTGTATCTGTTCGGTGTTATCCCGGATATGCGGGGCCGGACAATCAAGGGCAAATCTGTCAGTGAGAGTGATGTGCTTTCTCAGGAACTGGAGGTCAACAAATCGTGTATATATCGGTCAACACGGACACGTCGTTTTAGTGGATGCAGCCGGTAACGCGAAAACTACCGTAAAAATATTGCATTTAACTATATTGTGAGGTTAGCGTAATGGCTTTCAATACGAGCGAACAGGCGCGGACAATTAAGATTTATAACTTGCGTTCAGATACAAACGAATTTATTGGCGCGGGCGATGCGTATATTCCACCATAAGATGTCTCATCAGCTCCACCTGATGGTGAATACCAAAAATGGGATGGTAAGGCGTGGGTAAAAGACGAAGAGGCAGAAAAAGCAGCGCAGCTTCGTCAGGTGGAAGAAAACAAAAACAATCTGCGGCAAATGGCAGCGGAGAAAATCGCGCCGTAACAGGATGCCGTTGATCCTGGAATCGCAATAGATGAAGAGAAAGTGCAACTCGACGGGTGGAAAGAGTATCGCGTTCGGGTAAACTGTGTGAAACCATCTGAACCTGTCTGGCCAGAAATACCTGCATGATAAGTTTTGACGGGCTGGGTGTCAGAGCTACATTCATATTCAGATTTGAAATATTCTTGCCATTTTCATAAATAATTTATATTAATCATTTTGCATGTTAATATACCATATTGTTTTAAATTCACAGGATTTTAAAGAGGTATGACCACCATAACAATTGTTACTGCTTATTTTGATATAGGCAGAAGTCAATGGACATCACAAAACGGGTTTGCTCCACGTATTGAGCGGACTACTGATGAATATATGACCTGGTTTTCCAATCTTGCTGAACTCGAAAATGACATGGTTATTTTCACCTCACCTGACCTCAAACCAAGAATTGAGGAAATCCGGAGAGGAAAACCAACAACAATTGTTACATTGAATTTCAATAAAAAATTTTGTCATATCAGGCGCCGGATCGCTTCTATACAGTCCGATGTAGCGTTTAAGCTCAGAACGCCTGTCGAACAGCGAGGGAATCCAGAGTTTCTGTCGGCTGATTACGTTTTACTCTGTAATCTGAAAACGTACTTTGTGAATCAGGCTATCAGGCAGGGGTTAATCAAAGACGATATGGTTGCCTGGATTGATTTTGGATATTGTAGAGATTCTGATACCACGAATGGAATAAAGAAATGGTCATGGCCCTTCAATAAGGAAAGAATGCATTTTTTCACAATCAGAAGGGGGCTTAAACTTAGAACGCTGGAGTCAGTTTTCAACTGTATGTCAGGTAACCATGTGTATATCATCGGTGGAGTTCTGGCCGGAGCATTAGAGAAGTGGCAAGAATTTTACAGACTGGTTTGGCAATGCCAAAAGGAAGCATTGAGCGAGGGTATTGTGGATGATGATCAGGGTATATTTCTGATGTGTTATTATTACAGCCCTGACATGATAAAGTTAAACTACTTGGGTAAAAACAGGTGGTTTGACTTATTCAGATGCAAGGGAAAGAGGACGATTCGGACCTTTTCTCATAATATGAAAATATTATGTTTGCACAAATAAATGATTTAATGGGTAAAAAAACCGCGTGCAAATTATGCCTGGATTTTAAAATATGAGAATTTTTTATTCTATATTTTCAAAATCTGTCAGTACAGGAATAAATAAAGCAGTATTCTTTTTATTTATCATAACTATATAATGAATGGTTTTTTTTAGTTTTGAAAACCGGCGACCCCGAAGGGTTCCAGAGTTCGAATCTCTGCGCTTCCGCCAGATTAAACAAAGGGGTTAGCTTAATGCTAGCCCCTTTGTTTTTCCTCTGTTGGAGTATTTCGCAAAAAAACAGCAAGAAAATTCCACGAATTTCCTGTTAAAAGTAGCGCCATCGGGAGGCGGCGTTATCTTCAATTTTTTGTCGTAAATCAGACCCTGACTCTCCATTATGTCCCCCGGGAAAAGTTGTTTGTCACGGCTCGATCCTTCATAATCCGAAATACCTTTCGCTTTACTGTCGTGGAAATTAACCAAATAGCACACCCGCTTTTTGCTCTACAGCTCGCTTCGCATCGTTCCATCAGTTATTCAACGTGTTCGGGATCACCCGACCATCTTTGTTTGTCGTCACAATAAACCCACCGCCGGTACCGAATGTATTTCGCGCCAGTTGGATGGCAGACCACAGACGTGGCAACCATTCTTTGATCTGCTCTTCGGCTTCATCAACGTCACGGCCTGCTTCATACAGCCAGTCGTCGTATCCTTCTCCAGGGCGTGCAGATCCTGTTTGATGATCAGTGAATTCAGTATACTGGTAACCTGCCATGGCTCTTACTTTTCCGGATAAGCCTGTGCCAGTTTTCGGTAGCTTGTCCGGCACTTTACCGCTAAATCGCTGCCCGTGCGGCTACTCGCCATTAACAGACAGGCTTCACGGCGCAATGCTGTACGCTCACGGGCTCAGTCACTCTGAAGTTGGTCAAATACGTACAGCCACCCACGTGCCACGCGTCGCTATAATCCGGCCTGTTCACGCGCCTGGGCTATATCGTCATTCAACAGCGCCGTTTCGGTACTGGACATCACCTGTACTCAGTCAGATCAAAGGGTTCTGATGCATACTGCGGCTTTTCTGATAATAAATTTTGCGTGTTTGTGTGCAAAGTAACCTTCCTCCATAAAAAGACATAACAACATTCATTTTCCCGGTAAGGAACACTTGAAATTGTCTGTTTAACCAGATTGTTCTCTTTCATGAATGTTATCCAGAAATAAATTTAAATATTCAGTATTGAAAACGATCGTTTTTAACGATCAATAATTTGAAATTGATCTAAAAAATCAATTGGCTTTCCTTTCTGAACAGGCATAACTTGTTCTTGTTTTAATAAATAACAGGCGATGGGTTTTTTCGCTGCTACTGCATTTGTCCCGTTTCAATAAACTTTCTTCACTTTGTTATCCTTCTGGCTGATAATTTTTATTCAGTATATAAAAATATTATTATTTACCATTTCTTGCTAAAAATAATTGCATCTGTTGCTTGTCTCAGAATGAGAAGCGGTTTTGTTACCTCTCCGGGCGCTCACGGCTGTATCGCGTTTTATTCGATTTTCTATAAACTGGAGTGATAAATATGAAGTGTTCTGCTATTGCTGCCAGCCTTTCGGTTGGCCTCTTACTCAGCATGTCTGCCTCTGCGACAGGGAATGCTAATTATTCTGATGTGGTAAATCAGGCCTGGCAAAAATTTAAAGATGATAATAGCGGGAAAGTAGCTGATTATATTCCTGCGCTGGCGAAGTATAGTGCCGGGAATTATGCGATTGCTCTCGCGACAGTCGACGGAAAACTGTACCTTGCCGGTAATACCGGGCAGAAATTTCCACTGGAATCCCTGACAAAAATATTCACCCTGGCAATGGTGCTTAATCAGTACGGGAGCGATGAAGTTCTGAATAAGCTGGGCGCAAACGCGACGGGATTACCGTTTAATTCAGGACTGGCAATCGAACTTCGGTCGGATCGTTTACAGAATCCTCTGGTAAATGCCGGTGCGATCAGCACCGTCAGTCTGGTGAAAGCAAAGGATGCAGATGCCCGCTGGCAGACGATTATCAGCAATATGGATGCGTTTGCCGACAGCCATCTGAATGTCAATCAGGACGTATATCGCTCGGAATCCGCAACAAACCAGCATAATCAGGCACTTGGCCGTCTGATGCTCTCTTACAGGCGGATCTACAGTAATGTCGATGAGGCCGTGGATTTATATACCCGCCAGTGCTCTGTCGAGGCCACAACGGTACAACTGGCTAAAATGGGAGCCGTGCTGGCAAACGGCGGTCGCTCGCCGTTTAATGGACGACAATTATTACCGGCACGCTATGTTCCTGGTGTGCTAAGCGAAATGGTTATTGCTGGCTTATATGATGATTCAGGTAAATGGCTTTACTCTGTGGGGCTTCCGGCCAAAAGTGGCGTGGGGGGCGGTATGGTGGCGGTTGTTCCCGGGCAGTATGCCGTTGCGGTGTATTCACCGCCGTTAGATCCGCAAGGCAATAGCGTCAGAGCACAGGAGGCGATCCGTTATATTGCCAACGAAACCGGCTCCAGCCTCTGGCAACCACATTAACACCACTGAAAACTCCCGCTGTTGATCCACTATTCATAATCTGAAATACCGGAGATGGACAATGAAATCCTGGTATCTTATTTATTATCGTACCCGCCTGCATGAGCAAATAAAAAAAGAGATGCAGAATATTGGCGTCGAATTTTTTATGCCGGTATACACAAAATACACGGCGCGAGCAGATCGGACTCATCATTACCGTACGCGTGAAGCCCCCCTTTTTCCAGGGTATCTTTTTATTTATTTTTCTCCAGAAGATATTCATACCACGGTGATTTCCCGGCAACCCAGTGTGATAGGCTTTGTTCGTTTCGGGCATCGTATCCAGTCTGTGCATGATGAAATTATTCTCACGTTACAGAAAAATATCCCCGGACATTTTTTGCCCACTGAAAATCACATCGGCGTCAATAAAAAGAAACCGGACCCGCTGTTCAGCAACATGCTGAATGATGAAAGCCCGGAAAAAAGAAATCAGTTTCTGATGACGTTTATAGAACGCTACTCCCGTCGTGAGCGAACGGGCCAGATAACGTATTACCATTCGACCTGAACAAATAAAGGTGGCTATTATGCCTCAGAAAATAAAAACACGATTCGCGCCCAGCCCGACTGGTTTTTTGCATGTCGGTGGCGCGCGTACCGCACTTTATTCATGGTTGTATGCCCGGCACCATCAGGGGGAATTTGTTCTCCGGATTGAGGATACTGATGTTGAACGGGAAAAAACGGGTGCGGTTCAGGCCATTCTGGATGCCATGCGTTGGCTGGGAATGACCTGGGATGAGGGGCCTTACTACCAGACCCGGCGCCTGACTCGCTATAACGAGGTTATTGATCAATTACTGACATCCGGGAAAGCGTATCGCTGTTACTGCAGCAAAGAACGACTGGACATGTTAAAGGCGGAGCAGGAGAAAAACCACCAGAATTTTATTTATGACCGTCATTGCCTTGGCCTATCTGGAGGTAATGAGAGCCAGCCGCATGTTATTCGTCTGAAATGCCCGGAAACGGGGATCACCGGATGGGATGACCTTATTCGCGGACGCATTGAATTCAATAATGCCGAGTTTGATGATTTTATTATCCGCAGAACCGATGGCTGGCCTACCTATAATTTTTGTGTCGTGGTGGATGATATGGATATGGAAATCAGCCACATTATCCGGGCTGAAGAACATATCAACAATACACCAAAGCAGATCCACGTTTATCAGGCACTGAACCATCCTCTCCCGGTTTTTGCCCATGTGTCGCCGATCCTTGGCGATGACAACAAGAAGTTATCCAAACGCCACGGTGCCGTCAGTGTGATGCAGTATCAGCAGGATGGGTTTTTACCGGAGGCGCTGCTGAATTACCTGGTCAGATTGGGCTGGGGTCATCAGGATAAGGAGCTGTTCAGTATTGAGGAGATGATTTCAGCGTTTGATATCCGGCACGTCAGTAAGTCACCCAGCGCATTTAACACCAGCAAGCTGTTGTGGCTAAACCGACATTATATTGCTGAATATCCGGCCAGCCAACTGGTGCCCTGGGTGAGGGCGCGACTGAAACAACTGGAGGTTGATGTTTCCCGGGGACCGGATATTGAACGTGTTATCTCTCTTTATCAGGGGCGGGCCCGGACGCTGGAGGAAATCGCACAGGCGGTGGTTAGTTATTACATCCCGCCGTGCAATAATCCGGACGCTGAGCAGGCTGATTATAATTTCTTTATTATCCAGTCCCTGCGACATGATTTTGCCGGGCTGGAAGAACAACAGTGGAATAAAGACAATATAGCCGGCCTGCTTGGGCAGTGTGTCAGTGATTATGAGACCACGCTTCAGGTGGTCAGTATGCCATTACGAATATTCCTTTTTGGAAGCAGGAACACCCCTTCACTGGGAGAGTGTCTGGCAGTGCTGGGAAAAAATGAAACACTCTGCCGGATGGATAATCTTCTCCATAATATCCATATATAAACGCATTTCTGTTATTTCGACAGGGAAGCCGGTGCAACATTGTTGTATCTGTTTTCCATAAAAAGCAGATGGTTATTTTTATTTAATACAGGAGACTGTTATGTCTGATTTATATATCCCAGTTTATTCCACTGATATTGCTCAGCAGGCTTTACCGGAAGACCGGATCCCGGAAATGTCACATTCGCCCGAAACGGTTTTTAACCTTGTCAAAGATCGACTGATGCTTGATGGCAACGAGAAGCAGAATCTGGCGACGTTCTGCACTACGTGGACAGACAACGAAATGGATGAGCTGATGAAACTAGGCTCGGTCAAAAACTTGATTGATAAGGAGCTGTATCCGGAATCAGCGAAAATTGAGCAGAACTGTATCAGGATGTTGGCTGATTTGTGGCATGCGCCGGATGCGAACGAGGCCATTGGCACGTCAACTGTAGGGTCAAGTGAGGCTGCGATGCTGGGCGGGCTGGCGCTGAAACGCCAATGGCAGGCGTCACGCCGGGCAAAAGGGCTGAATACCGATAAACCGAATCTGGTGACTGGCCCGGTTCAGATTTGCTGGAAAAAGTTTTGCGCCTACTTTGAGGTGGAACACCGCGAGGTACCGATCCGTGCCGGAGAGTTGAAAGCTCATCCGGATGATTTTCTCCCGTATATTGATGAAAACACCATCGGTGTGGTGCCCACCTTTGGTCTGACATTTACCCTGGTGTATGAGGATGTTCAGGGGGTGTGCGCGGTTCTTGATACTCTGCAATACAATACCGGGCTGGATATTCCCGTTCATGTGGATGCGGCATCGGGCGGCTTCATTGCGCCTTTTGTGGATACCCAGAAAGATATTGTCTGGGACTTTCGGCTTCCCCGTGTGAAATCGATCAATGCCTCGGGGCATAAATATGGACTGGCTCCGCTGGGGCTGGGCTGGGTGTTGTGGCGTGAAAAAAGCGATCTGCCGGATGACCTGATTTTTTACGTGGACTATCTGGGGGGCGATATGGCGACGTTTGCGCTCAATTTCAGCCGTCCGGCTGGCTCTGTGATTGCCCAGTACTACCAGTTCCTGCGGCTGGGTAAACTGGGATATGCCGAAATCCAGGAAACCTGCATGGGGACCGGGCAATTTCTGGCTGGACTGTTAGGTGAGTTTCCGGAGCTGGATGTGTTGTATGACAGTGTGGACGGGCTTCCTGGCGTGGTATTTAAGCTCAAAGATAACGTCGATGGCTTCACGCTGTACGATGTTCAGGAGCGGGTGAAGTCACGCGGATGGCAGACGGCGGCGTATCCTTTACCACAGCATCGGCACGATACGGTCATTATGCGTATTCTTATCCGCAATGGTATCAGTGCCACGCTGATGAAATCGCTGGCTCAGGATATTCGCAATATTATCAACCGGCTGGCCGCTATTCCCGAGCCTGATGTTGCGATGGCCTGAGATAACAGCCTGTATTTTTATCCCGCATATAAATTCACTCCATAACGACAGAATTATTTAACTGTCTCAGAGCATCTTATTTTATCAGGCGAGGGTAACTGTCGCCTGATAATTGACTATCCGGATAAACCGGGGAGATATATGATGAGTGCAGAACTTGCAATTCAGAATAAAATGAAATTCGGAACTATTTTACTTTTTGGTATTAATTGTCTTCTGGGCGCAGGGATTTTTATCACGCCGGGAAAAGCATATAGCCTGCTCGGCGTGAATTTATTCTGGGTGCTGGCAGTATGTGCCGTTATGGCAATTATTATGGCGCTGGCGTTTGCGGAAATGGCGGGGATTTTTACTAAAACCGGCGGGGTATATATTTATGCCAGCGCGGCATGGGGGCCCTTTATTGGTTTTAATATCGGATTTATGCGTTTTCTGGCTGCCTGCGTGGCTCTTTCGGTTCAGGTGGCGGCGCTGCCGTCCATCGTGATCACCGCATTCCATATCCACCTCTCCATGGTGGAGTCAATGGCGATCAGCATTGTATTTGCCTGCCTGTTGTGCGGGATTAATCTGATATCCGTGCGTGTAGTTTCCGTATTTACCCGACTGAGCAGCTGGCTGGTGCTGGCGACGCTGGCAGGTTGCATTATTATCTCGTATACCCACTTTCAGTTGGCGAATCTCTCATCCGTTACTGGTCTTGTTTCCGGAAGTACCGGTACGCCGGTTCCGGGGATGGGGCAACTGAGTGCGGGTCAGTTTTCCGCAGGATTTCTACTGTTGTTTTATGCCATGGTGGGGTTTGAGAATATTGGTGTTGCGGCACAGGATATGGAAAATCCGACCCGGGATGTGCCGAGAGCGATTATTGTGGTGCTGATTACGGTGTCGCTTATCTATTTCCTGCTGTTTTCATCTGTACTGGGAGCGATGGGCGGCGCAGGGCTTTCGCTTTCTGATAACTCAGTTGCTGACAGCGTGGGTATGGTGCTGGGGACCGGAGGGCGGCTGGTGATTTCGCTGGGGTCGCTGGTGGCCCTGTTTGGTATCGGGCTCGCTATGTGTTTTGCCGGACCCCGAAATCTGGTGCCACTGGCGGTGGATAAATTTTTACCAGAGTCCGCCGGTGCGAATAACGCACGTGGGGTGCCCGCGCAATCCATTGTTATTATGCTGTGTGTGACCATTTTCTTTATTGTGCTGGCAAATGAAATGTCCAGTCAGGCCTTTGTGTTGCTGGTTCAGGTCGCGACGGTCTGCCGTCTGTTGCAGTACCTGATTGTGACGGTGGGGATTTTTAGTATTAGAAAACAAAAGCTGGCGGGAACGTATAAAATGCCGGCCATTTATGTCCTGATACCGTTATGTGTGCTGGCCTGTATATATCTTGGGCTGAAAGTTTCTCCGGTGGTGCTGCTGATTACCCTTGGATTGATCGCCATTTCACTGGTTATCTACCTGACGTATTCCAGTCCCCGGGCCAGGCGAATGCAGACACAGACATCCGAAAATGTCAGCAACTGACAGCAGCCCGGGGGCAGCGCTATTCATTGATGTGTGAGGAGCGGACATGGGCCAGTTGTTCATGAACCGCGTCTGCCAGCGCAAGCAGGGTATAGCGTTGAGTGGGGTTAAAGGAGTGGTACTGACGGCCACTTCCGCCGGAAATGGTCATTGAGGCTTCCACGGGGTCGATGATCATCTCCCATCTCCCCCGGGCGACATCCAGGGTAAGAGTGTGAAAATGAAGCCGGCAAAGCAGGGAGAGGATATCCGGGTGCTTTTTCAGCGTATCGCTTAGCGCAGGAATGGCACGTGGCGTCGTGCTTTTCCATTTCAGTGCGTCATTTTTGCTCCCTGTGATACGGCGCTTTGTGATTTTCAACTCACCGGGCGCGCATTCCGGATCTGCTGTGCCGGTGACGGTAAAACGACTCTGGATAAACAACGCATCATGCAGCGGCAATGCTTTCTCTGTGATATGAATTTGTACTCCGGTATGCAGCATGTAGCACAAGACATCAGCAGAGGCGGATATATTCCGGAGCGGGCGCAGGTTACCGTCGATGTGGAGAAGAAGCGATCCGGGTACATACGCCACCGGAGGAGAAAGTATCTGAGAAAGAAACTGGCGTAACGCCCCGAAGCCCGTCATGGCTATACCTGTATTTTATTTGTACCCGAACAAACATTAACACGATTTAAACCCGCATCACGTAAAAAACGCCTTTATTCAGGCTGGCGAGCTCTCGTAGCCCGCGCCTGATGCCTTCCGTTCGTACTGCATTCAATTGTTGTACCTCCATCATGGTTGCCATTACTCCCTTATCGCGTTTAACAATCAATCACGCCGGATCTGCCGGCTGTTTTTTCGCCGAAAACAGCAACTGCCATGCCCGTTGGGCGAGTAATACGTGTTTCATGATCTGGACGGTAAGCGGCATGATTTCAGTTGATTCATTCAGCATAGACATGTCATCAGGGGAGAGTGTTTGTGGCAATAATTGTGCCTGGCACCCGTCAAAGGTTATGGTGTCATACATCACCAGGCCCTGCGATGCAGCGCTTCCCGGTAGGTTAACAAAAAGATTTTCCGGTAAAATAGGACTCAGCCCAGCGCAGCTTGTACTCCCATTCCGGTCTGAGAGCACCAATAGAAAAAATAAACTTCTTATTTTTTGCCTGGCAATAACTCTTTGCATTATTAACATTAAGCCACATGAGTATACTTCCGGGGCTAAGATTCATACATTCTTTTCTTACACCACCGTTTGGAACATCAAAATATACATTAAGGCGGCTCTCTGCTTTTAACACAATATCAAAAGCGCATGGTGCGTTTGCAACGTAGAGCACACAACCGTACAGGAGGTGGCGAAGATGGGAAAAAAAGTTGATCAGGTTGCCTGACGGGTAACACGGGAGAGTGTCACCAAACCGTGAGCGGAATAACGACTGGTAAATCTGCGCCAGTTCATCACCTGAGAAATGATCCAGACTTTTGACGCTTCCACCATTCCGGAGAAACTTTTGATACTCATTACGACGGTTTTTTGCAAATTTAGTAGAAAAGGTATCTTTTACCAGGCAGTTCTGTTTCTTTCTGGCAAGACGCCATGTGGCATTAATAATTTGTGACCTGTGGTATACAGAAAGTTTATTGGTATGTTCAGGAAAGAAGCATCGTAACTCAGGGGCAAGAGGAATGAGTATTTCATCAGATGAAAGCGGAAATGTTCTGCGCATCAGTATTCCAATGTTTTGGTTGTTGCATACAAAATATGCCCCTTTAATCTCGCCATATTTTTTGTAGTGAAAAAATGAAAATTTCCAGTTATGGTACTTCATGAAATATTCCACGACATCAGGATGCATGTTAACGCTACCACCATATTGTTCGAAGGTGTCTCTGTAGGTGGAAAAAGAAGATATTTCCCAGTGGGTAATTATTCGTTTTATATGCTGAATTTTCAAAGTAACTCCTGTATTTTAAAATGTAAAATAATAGTGGGTTATAATAATTGATGCAATATGTTGATTTTAAATAGGGTAGCGCTGTGCCTCAGAACCTGACTGAAAAGGGAATCATATAATATTAAGAGGATAATTACTTAGTGCTTATGTAACATTCTTATTACCAACATTAAAAGATGGTATAAACATACTCCTGAAATGATAATTAATACCAGGCACAGAATAATCAGAAGGTCTGTTGATGTCACGGCTTTCTGTCTCCGGATAGAATGAGGTATGACAAGTGTTTCCATTGTTACAATAAGCGATGTACCCTGATTATTTTAGTATTGCTGTTTAGTTTAGCAGAACATATTCAGTGTTATGTTATAAAATATCATTATTTAAGCATTGTTATCTGGTCGTGACTAATCGTATAAACTGATCATTCAATTCTGTTTTATCGCATAATTTCTTTCGTCATTATGTGCATGATATATAAATTGCGTGATAATCAATATGTTAATCAGAAAAAATCCGTAGAGCTGATTAGTGTAGAGAGATAGCAGAAGAGGCTGCGTCTAAACATTGTCTAACGGTATTCTGCCAGGGAGTGCCTTGTGGAGGTACGGTTGTTTGGACAGGAGGCTAATGCAAAGGAGACATGGCAAGTGGCATAGTAAAAGACTGGAATTTTGTCAGAAAGTAAATCCTCTGAGGTGTGTAACATATTGATTTTTATGTATACCAAATGCGCTTAACTTTTAACTCTATTTTCTATGTGGCTGCTTTTAAAGTTATTACTTCGATCCTGAAAACCGACGACCCGAAAGGGTTCCAGCGTTCGAATCTCTGCGCTTCCGTCATAGTGAACAAAGGGGTATGAATCAGCTATCCCTTTGTTGTTTTCTATAGACAAAAAGAACACCATAATGAGCATTTTTTGTATCAGATTCATTTTTTATATTTACCGAAACATAAAAAATAAATAGAATCCTGATAACACCAGTAGCTTATTTATGAACTATATTCTTATTTTTTTTGAGTATAGCCAGAATGGAGCGGGTTTCCTGAACTTCCAGAGAGATGGAAAGCGCATCCGGGCTGAGATAAATTTATGCCAGACGTAATCTGGCAGATACCTGTATAGATAACCGGTAACTGTCAGATCACATCTGAGCTAATACATATAATTATTTAAACCAGTTTTTCATCACTTCCTCAAACCGCTGGGTCACTTTTTCCCACGGGAATTTCTCTTCAACACAATGTTGTCCGCGTAAGGCAATATCACTTAAATCAGGGGACGCAAGCGCTTTATTGATATCCCAGGCAATGGTCTCTGGGGTCATTGGTTCCTGCAAATGGAAGCCAGTATCACCCTCTTTTACGAATTCAGTCATCCCGCCGCGTGTACTGACCAGTACAGGTTTTCCGGCGCCCATCGCCTCAATTGCAACCATGCAGAACGGTTCCTGGAACTGGGAGGGGATAACAACCAGATCTGCTAAAGAATAATAGTTGTATATGTCCTCTGGGGTTACACCTCCCACCATATGGCAGTGTGGTTTTAGCTGTTCTGCTAATTCCCGCACTTCGCGTTGATAGGCTGCTTTTTCACCTTTACTTTTACTCATATAGTCACCAACGACAACTAACTCTATATCGTTGCGTTTCTTGAGCAGTTGTTCGAACGCCTGTAAAAGCAAAGTTACTCCCTTATCAGGGGATATGCGGCCAGCAAAGAAAATTGTTTTTTTCTCCGATGATATGTTTACGTCAGATTTTTGCAGTGGTACCGAGTTTTTCTGGTAGGCATCAAGGTCAATACCATTAGGGACGATAGCTATATCAGCATCCGGCAGATATGCCTGATAATGTTTTTTCAAAAACATGCTGGGAACAATCATTTTAACGTTTTGATCTAACCCATCAGGTTCGAAAGCATTATGCATATGCATGACCATTTTCGCTTGTGGGGCTCTTTTGCGGATCTGGCGGTACAATTTTATGCTGTTATGCACGATGATCACACTATCATCGGTAACGTTAAAATCTTTTGCGATATTCAGTATACGCTGTGAGTAAGGAAGTGGGTCCAGACGAGTCCACTTCTGGAAGAGACGCTTATAAAGTCTGCTGAAGCCTATGCGATGAACAGAGCAATGTTCATTTACCTTTGAGAAACTACTATAACCTTCATTCTTAATACAAGCGATTCTGTTTGGTATGCTTGTCCGCTGTGCTACCTGGTACATCCATGTTTCTACTGCGGCTGCACCACGCGGTGGTATAGAGAAAATTGGTGTAACCGTAAGCACTAATTTATCAATCATTGTAACTCCGTAAATCATGTTGAGTTTTTACCCAACGGGCTGCTGTCTGACAGTTTTTATTTACAATGCAGACAATCCTTATTTCATACGCAACAGATAAAAAACATGAACTGCCTCGCAACCTGGTCAGCGTTTAATAAGGATTTGTAGATCGTATCCGAACCTGTCGATTTCTACCTGAATGATGACCACGGCAACGCGCTAAAACGACCATTATACATGACTTGATGTATGACAACGCGTTACGCACTAAAAAAGGCCAGACCTGATATTTCTGGACGGGATGACAGTGCTGGGCGTACCGAAGTGAAAGCGAATGGTTATGTATTGGGCGGGGCGACTGCCCGGAAAAACAGGCCTGCTAACATTCGCAGGAGTGGTTGTTATATCAACCAACTTCCCTTATTTTTACAAGGGAGCATTGGCGGGCATCGCCCAACGTTGACACCAGTTCAATGGACGCCGGCCGGGCACCTGATTGGGGCTGGAGTGCCGCGACAGCAGATAGCCAGGGTCTCCGGGTCAATAATATAAATGTAAAGATAGCCGTCAGGATACGGCGACTATCCAGAAAGTCACGCCACAATCGTTAATCACCAGTATCGTTCAAGTGATTCCGCAGGTAGAGCTGATCTCACTTGAGAAAAAGGATATCTCTAAAGGGAAAACCGCCGCTGCTGTCGGGGCTGACGTTGGCGTTATCGCGGTGGTTATTGCTGCGATTGTTGCTGCAACTCTGTCTGCAGGCGTAGCCGCGATGATTGTCAATAGTTAACAGGTAAATATCGTTCTATAATGATATGAAAAACAGAGTAGCGAACACTTGCATACAATAACATTTTCCCGAAAATAGAGTAAAATGAGAGAGATGAGCATTTTCCCCTTACATTTCCAGCAATGACCAATCCCCAGCGAATGTTATTCACTGGGGGGTATTTTTGATTTTTCTATAGGCTTTGGTTTTCTCGCTTTAGGTAACAATAATACGCATCGCGTTTTATCTCCTGAAGAGAGCGTATTGATATATTATGCATAACGCTCTTTTAATTGCTTCACGCTTGAAATAAATAATTCAAAACCAGTAAGTGCCTCTTCTTCGGTACTGGTTTGCGGCAAGCGATAAATCGCCACTAAAGCCGTATTGTCTGCATCTGCGCCGATAGTCACGGGACTCGTGTAGTTCAGGCGTAAAAAATGCTGTAAGGTAAGGATATCATCAGGCAATGGCATAAAGGGGCAGCACATTTCCAGCGTAAGATCGGATTCATTAAAATAAACATGTATCTCATCATCAATAATGAGAAGCGGTTCATCTTCCGGCGCATCCAGGCCTAACGCGTCATATAAACGATTTAATAGATTTTCCATATACCACCTCAAGACTCAAGAAATGATTAATGTAGAAATTCCCTTTACCGATTGCCAGGTATTTTCATCTCCAATTCGTTTATGATAGGAAAGATTAAGCACTTCTGGCGACAAGTTTTTTATTACTTTGTTTCCCGCCCCGCTTGTATTTTGTTTTTGAATTTCCAGGTTTCCGCTATTAAGTAATACTTTTTGGAAGATTTGCTGTCCACTGCGATCCGGAAGGCTGCCTGGAGAACTCAATGTATGGGTCTGATGGAAAGAAATGGCTTCTCGCTTGGTTTCTGAGTCCATCATTCCTGTGCGATCTTTGCCGCTTTTACAATTCCAGGCGGGTACCACATCGATTTCATTGGCTAACATTGCAAGGCGTTGTGCTAATTTATAGGGTTCGCCGCCATCTTTGTGATGCAGCTTATTTTGCCAGATATCTTTAATCTGGCGTGCTAATGTATTTACGCTTTCATAGTTATCCGGATATCGCGCCAGCCACTCGCCAACCCAACCGCCTGGTCTGGCTTCAGGGCGTAAATCATTGCCTAATAACTGCTGTAGCGCCTCGATATTATAACTATCAGATGCCTTAAGGCCAAAGCCGAACTTGAGTGCTAACTCATTGACACCCACATTGAACGCGGCGACTTCCGGCTTTATTTTTACCGTCTGTAGTTCGCCATCGTCATTGCGGATTTTTAAATGAATCATTTTTCCCGGCTGGGTCAACGATTGCCATGCTCTCATTTGCTCCTTGACCATTGTTCCCTCCTGGCCTAGAACATTCGACGCGGTGAGTAAACAGACAGATACCAGTTTCAGGCTTACCGCTTCGCCCTTTAAGGCCCTGGTAAGCAACTCAGGTTTACTAAAGAGCGCTGCAGTTAATACTTCTTTGGCTCTGCTTTCAGCGCCGGTCTGACGCAGAAGCGGATCTTCCACATGATAGGGTGAAAGCACGCCATGACGTATCCCACTAAAAAGCGTTTTATCTTCACCGTCCTCATGTACACTTATTGTGGACATCCACAGGTTAGTAGCGTGATGAATATTTTGGGTATCCCAACTGCATACGCCCTTTCCCTGATAGGCTTTAGGAAAAATATCCTGTGCGCCGATTTTCATCTCTGCGGCAGGAACCTGCGTGCTGGTATATTGATGCCCATTATGCGTTAGTGTATTTTTTATGGTCTGCCACGGTTGATTATTAAGCTGCTTGACCTGGGCACTCTTAAAATCTGCTGCCGCAAGGCGGCGAGCCTCCTTTGCAGGCAGGCCATGATGCTGCTGCTTTGCAATAAGTTCGATAAGATTTTTTTTCAACGCTTTTGCGGCAGCTTCTTCTTGTTTCGTTGCTGGCCGATCCGCTTTAACTTTTGCTAATTCCATTTGGTTTGCCATTGACATTAGCTCCGGGGCCTGTTTACCCAGAACGGCTACCGCAGCGGTAAGAAGATCACGCTGTAAATCATAGATGTGATGCAGCGAGTGGTTAGACGCCTTCTGCTCCTGTAGTAAATCCTCCCATGTTGCGCTGGATTCGTGCAGAACAATGATTTCCGGGCGTACGTCGGGCGCTTTAGCTGGCGCTTTTCCCTGACCAGACAGAATCTGCATTCCGTTGTAGATGGTTTTTTGTAGGCTTTTAAAAGCCTCCTGGGCTTTTAAAGAAGCGGAGTGATAGAAGCTCGGTATTTGCATAGTGTTTATAATATCCCTGAATGATGTAGTGGGAACATACGACAGGTTTAACGAACCCTTAACAAGGATGTGATTTTTTTTCGCCACAAACTTTAAAAAAACGTCCTTTTTAAATGGAGAGGCGCTTCTGTTCAGGCTGGAGGGCGTCGTGACGCCCATATATAGCGGTGATAATGGGAAGGCGGGGCACATCAGATGCTCATAACCTCTACAAACTTCACAATTTATGGCACAATTTTTATTGAAAACTCACTTTTTTGACTCAGATCAAATTCACTGATTTACTCCTGCGTAAAGTAACGGCGTTACATCAAATGTTCTACAGGTATGTGTATGCCAGCAAAGCCCCGGACAAGTAAGACCGTTACGAAGAATATTCGTTTTTCCTATTCCATGCTTGAACAGATAGAATTCGCGTTGAAATCTGAGAAGACGCGAAATTTTTCAGCATGGGTAAAAGAGGCCTGTCGGGAGAAGTTATGTAATACGGGACATGAACTGTAGTCATCGTCTTATGCGAGAGGGGGCGGTCATTTTGAAAAGAAGAACGTGCGTATATACCTCTTGGTTTTTTACCGCTTTTGTCTCTTTGCTGATATTTGCCTGGAGTGTAATAAGCTATCCTCTTTATGAATCATTAATAATTATTTTATTTTATATTTGGCTAATTTTAATACCACTTTATCTTATTGTTTATGAGTGGTTAATGGATTATCGATAAATTTTATGGTTGCGTACCTGAAAAGTGATATTTCATATCTGTATTATAGGTCATCTTTGTAATAATATTATTTGTCAGGCGATGGGCGAGAGTTTGCGCATTTTGCATCGTTTTATCTTCAAACTGTTGCAGTAAGCGTTGTGCTTTTTGCGGATGCGACGCATACAATCTCAGATATGCCTGCTCCATCTTATGCTGCTGCTCAACTGTTTGCTGTTCAAATGCCTTCCAGGCGCGTTGCACATCTGGCGCAAAAGTATTGTAGTCCTGCATAACCAACGTTTGCAGCGTGCGGAATGTCCAGTAGGTAGAGTCGTTGCTCGCCTGATCGGTGCCTTTATCATCTCCCGGCTGATAGTGACGCATTCCCTGATAATAGGGGAGATAGACGCTAAGAGATGGCATTCCATAGGCGACATATTCAACTTCACCGATGGCCTGCGGTAATCCAGGTCTGACCTGCAAGATATGCGACTCCTGGGTACGAAAAACAGATATGGGTCGCCATGGTTCTTGTGGATGATGACTGGCATAAGGGTCGTGCGACGTTCCTTGATAGTGGTTGCGTAACGCGTTTTTTACTGCCGCTACGTTGATTTTCGTCATTGGCGTTAAAAAAACGGGAAAGGTTTCACCTTCGCTAACGACAGTATCCAGATGCGGATTAAACTGGTGTTGTAGGGTCCAGACGCGCGGATAATTATAATTGATATCAATTTTGCTATCCTGCGAATAGGCTTGATGGAAGTCGAATTCGCCGTGGGCTGGATCATATAGCCCCTGCTTTTTCGCAAAGCTTATTAACGTTGGCGACGCCATATAATTCGCTTTATCATCCGGATCGTAACGGCGTAAACGTCCCTGATTTGCGGAAACGAAATATTTATCTGCCGGCAGTCGTACCGCCAGCCATTGATGACCACTTCCCGTCTCGAGATACCATATCTCTTTAGTATCAATAAAAGCGACGCCGAAACCTTCGCCTGCGCCTTTTTGTTCAATAATGTCGCCCAGTAATTTGGCGCCCTGACGCGCCGATTGCGCTACTGGCAGGATCACGGACTCAATGGCGTCTTCAGTAATTCCCGTTTTTGCCACGTAAGGATCGGCAGCCAGCGCCGCTTTGCCGTTATAAATGGTTTCCGTTGCGCTCATTCCGACGCCCGCCGAGTTAAAACCTGCTTCACCCATGGCGTTATCGTTAGTATCAAAGTCATGAATCGCCGTATAGCGCATCGCTGTTTCCGGAAGCGGCCAGCTAAAGTTGTTTCGGTGTGCTCTATACTCGCCTTGTTGATGAAACGAGATGGGGTGAATAACCATATGCTTCGCATTGTTCGCTGAGCCATCTTCATTACGCGCAATAATAAAGGAACCGTCCGCCGAAGCCTGATTGCCTACCAAAAGGGTAGTGCAGGCAAGGACTTTCCCCATACCCAGCAGCGTAACGGCGGATGCAACGTACCTTCTCATAAAGCCTCCCACTGAATAACGCGTTATGGGATAAATTGACCCTGGATTGGAAACCGAGAAAGTGATCGAGTCGGCAATATTCTTTGCCGACATCTCTTATCTTCTCTTTATTGAGGCTGTATTGATAGCAACCACTCTGTGGCAGGGGAAGGGAAATACAGACTATACTGACGTCAGCTATCAACGGTTATCAGGCAGACGAACCGAAAAGATGTTGTGTTCATTGGCATAGCGGTAAGACGCCGAACCGCCGTGCAACATTGCAATAGCGTCAACCAGCGATAGCCCCAGACCAAAACCGGTAGTGTGGCGGGCATTATCTCCTCGCCAAAAACGCCTGAAGAGTTTTTCCGGATCGGCGGGGCGGCTTCCTGGATTAGCGACCTGAATTTCTGCAACGTTATTATCATAAGCGCTTTCAATACGTATCACGGTATTTTCATCAGAATAACGGATGGCATTAGTCAACAGGTTTGAGAGCACTCTTTGCAATAACATTTTATCAGCCCATACCGTCCCCTGACATTGATTTATAAAGCGGATGCGCTTCTCCTCGGCGAGAGGACTAAGATAATCGAGCATATTTTCGATCAGCGCATTTAGCGAAACAGGCTGTTTTTTTACCGCTATATTCTGGTGCTCCGCGCGCGCCAGAAAGAGAATATTTTCTGTCAGTCGCGACAGTCCCTCCAGCTCTTCAATATTATCGACAAGGGCTTGTTGATACTCTTCGGTGCTGCGTTCCTGACTCAGCATCACCTGATTTTTCCCCAGCAGAATATTGACCGGCGTGCGCAACTCGTGCGCCAGATCGTCAGCAAATTGGTTCAGGCGTTCAAAATCGTCGGAAAGCTTCTGGCGCATGGTATTTAGCGCTTGCCCTAGCGGTCTGAGCTCGGCGGGTAATGCCTGTTCTGCCAGCGGCTGACGAAGTGTGCCGCTATCTGTCGCTGCGGTGAGCTGGCTTAGCGACCTAATGGCCTGTAACCCGTTTCTGATAACTAACGGACTGAGCGCCGAACAGGCGAGGATCGCGATAAGACTCATCAGCAAACTGTTATGACGATATTGCTCCAGCATTTGTCGCCTTTCCGTCGCCAGCCTGGCAATGGTAAGGGTCTGCGCGGTGTCGCCGCTTCTGGCGATTACCCGAACCGTGGTCAGCTCCGTTCCTTGTACCGTCTGGCGAAATAAGTTTGCTCGGGTTAAGTTTTTAGCGACCGGAATCGTGTTAAAGCGTTCGTCAGGGATGCCGCTATGATTAATCGCAATACTGTGGCCTGTTGGTGAATGAATCAACAGGATATCCTGCTTCGTATCCACCATCCGATTAAAATAGAGCGGTAGATTTTCCGGTCTGGCGCCATCCAGTAACAGTTGCTGCATTTGCGCCGCCCGGTTTATTAGCGTCATATCATCGCGATATGTTAATTCTTTGTTCAGCGCGTTATAGAGCGTCCAGCTAATGCCAGTACAGGCGAGGATAAGTATGGCGATAAAAGAAATTGTCAGACGCAGCGTCATTGATAGCTTAACCATTCAGCGTCGCTTCCGCCTGTAATCGATAACCCATCCCCCGGACGGTCATAATGAGTTTCTTTTCAAAAGGATCGTCGACTTTGGCGCGAAGTCGACGAATCGCGACATCAACGGTATTCGTTTCACTATCAAAATTGATCCCCCATACTTCGCTGGCGATCGCGGTTCGGGGCACGATTTCTCCTGCCCGGGACGCCAGTAACCAGAGGAGCAGGAATTCTTTGCGGGTCAGAGAAATCGGTATCCCATTTCGAGATACCGATTGCTTTGTGGCATCCATGTCCAGGCCATGGATCGTCAGCCGGGTAAAGACGGGGACGTGCTGTCTGAGTTGAGCTCTCACCCTGGCCAGCAGTTCGGCGAAGGAAAAAGGCTTAACAAGGTAATCATTAGCGCCTGCCTCCAGACCTTTGACGCGATCCTCAACCGAGTCGCGTGCCGTCAGGCAAATAACAGGGGGCTGATGCGCAGTGCGTAACGCGCGTAAAACCTGCCATCCATCAAGCCCTGGTAGCATAATGTCAAGAATAATCAATGAATAATGTTCCTGAAGGGCCAGGTGCAACCCGTCTCGCCCATCACAGGCATAATCAACCACATAGCCTGCTTCAGTGAGGCCCTGACGTACCCACTCAATGGTTTTCTGATTATCTTCAATCAATAAAATCTTCATCAGCGCAGTATGCCATAGGCTTTGTAGCGAGTCCGTAAATCCCCGCCAGGATGACATAATTGTAATGTCTGTGTAAGGTTAATCCTGGAGACGTCGTATATATTTTTCTGCATCAATACCGTACAGGAGTAAACCATGAAACGATATATACTGGCTAGTGTGATCGCGTCTATTGTTGCAGCCCCGGCAACGGCTCTGGCCGCTGGAAACAATATCCTCAGCGTACATATTCTCGATCAGCAAACAGGCAAACCAGCGCCCGGGGTGGAAGTCGTACTGGAGCAGAAAAAGGATAATGGATGGGCGCAATTAAACACCGGGCATACCGACCAGGATGGCCGTATTAAAGCACTGTGGCCCGAAAAACCTGCCGCGCCGGGTGATTACCGTGTTATTTTTAAAACCGGCCACTATTTTGAAAGTAAAAAGCTGGACACGTTTTTCCCGGAGATTCCCGTCGAGTTTCATATCAGCAAAACGAATGAGCACTATCATGTGCCGCTGCTATTAAGTCAGTATGGTTATTCAACCTATCGCGGGAGCTAATTTATATTTTATTAAACGCCGCGATTTATGGCGAGCAGACAGACATCGCGGCGGGAATAAAACTCTTCAGCGTATCTATCCCTTTCCCACAAGCGGTGATTATCCCGCTTGTGGGCATGAGTAGTGATTAAACTGGCGCTTCTATTTCAAGTCTTACCGGATGAAAACGACGTTTGAAATAAATCAGACCATGTCCATCCTGGCTAAGGATAATATTTTTGATTGCCACCAGATACACCAGATGCGTGCCGATGGTTTGTACATCGCTGATTTCACCTTCGAGACCGGCCAGCGCGCCGTTAAGTACCGGCTGGCCCAGCGGCCCGTTTTGCCAACATGGTTGGTGAAAACGCTCCTCCATCGCCATCCCCGTCATACCGGCAAAGTGGCGCGCCATCAGCTCCTGCTCATGGTTAAGGACATTAATACACAGCCTGCCGTTGCCCTGAAAAACGGGGTTCATGGCGCTATTGGCATTAATACATACCATCACGGAGGGCGGCGTATCGGTAACGGAGCATACCGCTGTTGCGGTGATGCCGCAGCGTCCAGCGTGACCCGCAGTAGTTACAATGTTGACCGCTGCCGCCAGACTCGCCATCGCATCGCGAAAACGCAGACGTTGTTCATCTACTTGCATGAGAACCTCCTGCCGCGTTATTTCAGCAGCTTATCCAGTTGATTGATGTCGTCGTTATTGTGCAAATGCGAAACCGTCCAGCCATTCTGATCGTATTCGGAGAGGCAGCGATCGACCATCGCCATCATCTTATCCATATTGCCGGAGCTCTGGGCCTGACGCAGGCACTGCAGACGAATCTCATCCTGGCTGCCCGAGTAGTTAATCTCGTACAGCTCATGGCGACCGCCGAACTCGCTGCCGATGGCATCCCACATCAATTTAAGAATTTTGATGCGCTCAACATGGTCCATCCCGTTAGAGCCGCGTACGTATTTCGCCAGGTACTGGTCGATTTGCGGGTTATTCAGATCGCGGGCGCTGGAAGGCAGATAAATCAGGCCGCTGGTAACGTTACGTTCAATAATATTTTTAATTTTCGCATAGGCCATTGGGGCCATCACACGATAGGTTTGCAGCGCGGCATGATCCGGTAGCCAGGCGCCGTTTACCCACGGGGTCGCTTCAGAACACATGGAGTCGCTCAATGCCCAGAACATATTACGCCAGGCCACCACTTCGCCGAGATCGGCCTGCACGCCCCGGAACTCTACGGTGCCCGTACATTCGAGCGATTTTTTCAGCAGCGCGGTAATGAAATCAAGTTTAACCGCCAGACGAACACAGGCTTGCAGTGGATACATACGGGCAAAGCCGCCTTCCATTGTCCAGCGACGGCAACGATCGAAGTCACGGTAGATTAATACGTTTTCCCACGGAATCAGCACGTTGTCCATCACCAGAATGGCATCGTTTTCATCAAAACGGCTGGAGAGAGGATAATCAAACGGCGAACCCGTCGCGCCCGCGACCATTTCATACGAGGCGCGCGAAATGAGTTTTACACCTTCGGCATCCATTGGCGCGACAAACATCAGGGCAAAATCCGGATTTTCGCCCATCACCTGGGCTGAGCCGAAACCAATCATGTTGTAGTGAGTCAGGGCGGAGTTAGTGGCGACGACTTTCGCCCCGCTGACAATGATCCCGGCGTCCGTCTCTTTTTCCAGCTTGATATAAACGTCTTTCACTTCGTCGGCAGGTTTATGACGGTCGATGGGCGGGTTGACAATAGCATGGTTAAAGTACAGGCCGGTCTCCTGAATACGGGTATACCAGTTGCGGGCGTTCTGTTCAAACTGGCCGTAGAAGGCTGGGTTGGCGCCCAGAGCACAGCCAAAGGCGGCTTTGTAATCCGGTGTGCGTCCCATCCAGCCGTAACTCAGGCGTGACCATTCGGCGATAGCATCACGCTGTTGACGCAGATCGTCTGCGCTTTTCGCCACGCGGAAAAATTTATGCGTATAGCCGCCGCTGCCGGTATCGGTATTCCAGCACAGGGTATCTTGCATCGCCGGTTTATGTAATGCGTCATACAGTTGTGCAACAGAGGCTGCGGCATTGCGAAATGCCGGGTGTGTCGTGACATCTTTAACGCGCTCGCCGTAAATATAAATTTCCCGCCCGTCCTGCAGGCTTTTTAAATACTCTTCGCCAGTTAACGGACGCTTGTCATCAGTACGAAAATCTTCAGGTTTCATTGCGGCCTCTTCCTCGTTAATCGGAATGTTTTGTTAAAAATATGTTTATTATTTGTTGTTTAATTGAATAGACTGAAGCGTAAACTGTGAAGAGACTTTCAGGACAACGGTGGGTACTTTTCAGATGAACATCGAAGAAGAAGCGTAAAATGCGATCGCCGTCAACGTTGTAAACGGGAGGGAATTCCCGTGTCGGCGGCGTGGGAAGGTAAGAATGCTATGCTTCCTCTTCGCTATCAGGATGCTGGCGTCCCAGGGCAATAAGATCGTCCAGCAGCAGCATCAATTGCTGCGTTTTTTCGGGCGTGAAATCCGCCTCAATTTTTCGATAAGCCTCTTCTACTTGCGCCCGGGCACGGGCGTACAACGTTTGTCCCTGCTCCGTCAACATGACATATAACTTACGCTGATCGTTAACCGGCTTGAGTCGCAATACCAGCCCGTCTCGCTCCATGCGCGTCAATATTCCGGTCAGACTTGGACGCAAAATGCAGGTACGAAAGGCCAGATCGTGAAAATCCATGGATGGGCTATCGGCCAGTATTCGCACAATGCGCCATTGCTGGTCAGTCAGATTGTGGCTTTTAACGATGGGACGGAAATAGGCCATTGCCGCTTCGCGCGCCTGCAACAATGCGATGGTTAATGAATCATGCATAAGCGGTTCTCTTTTGCAGAATTATTAATACCTGAATAATCGTGTCTATCGATGTTAACTGTGACACCTGTTTTTCGATGAGAGTTTATCAGAAACAAGGGTGTTTTTTTAACTGTCTGATATATATGTATTTAAAAATAAAATTGTGAAAATATTGTTAATCACATCACAAATATTTTACTTCAGCTTGCTAAACGTACAGCGAAAGCATAAATCTAATCATTAATATATTAATGAAATTACAGCCCGTTAAATCGGCCTGAGGAGATTATGTATGAAGGGTACCGTTTTCGCCGTTGCGCTAAACCATCGCAGCCAGCTTG
This sequence comes from Salmonella enterica subsp. houtenae serovar Houten, assembly GCA_900478215.1. Lineage (NCBI taxonomy): Bacteria > Pseudomonadati > Pseudomonadota > Gammaproteobacteria > Enterobacterales > Enterobacteriaceae > Salmonella > Salmonella enterica. The sequence continues at coordinate 2,782,232 of LS483478.1, read as the reverse complement.
ATGCCTGGCGAGAGGCTTTCTCTCAGCCTCCCTATAATGCGCCGCCTAAAACCGCAGTGTGGTTCATCAAGCCGCGTAATACGGTGATTCGTCACGGCGAACCCATTCCTTATCCGCAGGGAGAAGAGGTACTGAGCGGCGCGACAGTGGCGCTCATTGTGGGGAAAACCGCCAGCCGGATACGCCCTGAAGCGGCGGCGGACTATATCGCCGGGTATGCGCTGGCTAACGAGGTCAGCCTGCCGGAAGAGAGCTTTTATCGCCCGGCGATTAAAGCGAAATGTCGCGATGGCTTTTGCCCGCTGGGTGAAATGGCGCCGCTGAGTGATGTGGATAATCTCACCATTATCACTGAAATCAACGGACGAGAAGCTGACCACTGGAGTACTGCCGATTTGCAGCGTAGCGCCGCACAGTTGCTAAGCGCGTTAAGTGAGTTCGCCACGCTTAATCCTGGCGATGCGATCTTACTGGGTACGCCGCAGAATCGCGTTGCGCTGCGTCCCGGCGATCGGGTGCGTATTCTGGCGAAAGGGTTGCCTGCTCTGGAAAATCCGGTTGTCGCGGAAGATGAATTCGCCCGCCACCAGACTTTTACGTGGCCGCTGTCAGCGACGGGAACGTTATTTGCGCTGGGGTTGAACTACGCGGATCACGCCAGCGAGCTGGCATTTACGCCGCCGAAAGAGCCTCTGGTATTTATCAAAGCGCCAAACACCTTTACCGAACATCACCAAACGTCGGTGCGCCCGGATAACGTCGAATACATGCACTACGAAGCCGAGCTGGTGGTGGTGATTGGCAAAACGGCGCGTAAGGTGAGCGAAGCCGAAGCAATGGAGTATGTGGCCGGTTACACCGTCTGTAACGACTATGCGATCCGCGACTATCTGGAAAACTACTACCGTCCGAATCTGCGGGTAAAAAGCCGCGACGGCCTGACGCCGATAGGCCCGTGGATTGTTGATAAAGAGGCGGTTTCTGATCCGCACAACCTGACGCTACGTACCTTTGTCAACGGTGAGCTGCGGCAGGAAGGGACGACCGCCGATCTGATCTTCAGCATCCCGTTCCTGATTTCTTATCTGAGCGAATTTATGACGTTGCAACCGGGCGACATGATTGCCACCGGTACGCCGAAAGGGCTGTCCGATGTGGTGCCGGGGGATGAAGTTGTCGTTGAAGTAGAAGGCGTGGGTCGACTGGTTAACCGAATCGTCAGTGAGGAGAGTGCAAAATGAAGAAAATAAATCATTGGATTAACGGCAAAAACGTTGCAGGTAACGACTACTTCCAGACCACCAACCCGGCGACCGGCGAAGTGCTGGCGGAAGTGGCCTCCGGCGGTGAAGCAGAAGTGAACCAGGCTGTCGCGGCGGCAAAAGAGGCATTCCCGAAGTGGGCCAATCTGCCGATGAAAGAACGCGCGCGCCTGATGCGCCGCCTTGGCGAGCTGATTGACCAGAATGTGCCGGAAATCGCGACGATGGAAACCGCCGACACCGGCCTGCCTATTCACCAGACTAAAAATGTGCTGATCCCGCGCGCCTCGCATAACTTTGAATTCTTCGCCGAAGTGTGCCAGCAGATGAACGGCAAGACCTATCCGGTTGACGATAAAATGCTCAATTATACGCTGGTGCAGCCCGTCGGCGTCTGCGCGCTGGTGTCGCCGTGGAACGTGCCGTTTATGACCGCTACCTGGAAAGTCGCGCCGTGCCTGGCACTGGGCAACACGGCAGTGCTCAAAATGTCCGAGCTGTCGCCGTTGACTGCCGACAGGCTGGGCGAGCTGGCGCTGGAGGCAGGAATTCCGGCAGGCGTGCTCAACGTAGTGCAGGGCTACGGCGCGACGGCGGGCGATGCGCTGGTACGCCACCATGACGTGCGTGCGGTGTCGTTTACCGGCGGTACCGCCACCGGTCGCAATATCATGAAAAATGCCGGCCTGAAAAAATACTCGATGGAGCTGGGCGGCAAATCTCCGGTACTGATTTTTGACGATGCCGACATTGAGCGCGCGCTGGATGCCGCGCTGTTCACCATCTTCTCGATCAACGGCGAACGCTGCACCGCCGGATCGCGCATCTTTATCCAGCAGGGCATTTACCCTGAGTTCGTGAAGCGCTTTGCCGAACGCGCGAATCGCCTGCGTGTCGGCGATCCGACCGACCCGAACACCCAGGTCGGCGCGCTGATTAGCCAACAGCACTGGGAGAAAGTCTCCGGTTATATCCGCCTCGGTATTGAAGAGGGCGCAACGCTGTTGGCGGGCGGTGCGGAAAAACCCACTGACCTGCCTGCGCATCTGAAAGGCGGTAACTTCCTGCGCCCAACCGTGCTGGCCGATGTCGACAACCGTATGCGCGTAGCGCAGGAAGAGATCTTTGGGCCAGTCGCCTGTCTGCTGCCATTCAAAGACGAAGCGGAAGGGTTACGTCTGGCGAACGACGTGGAGTACGGTCTGGCCTCTTATATCTGGACCCAGGACGTTAGCAAAGTGTTGCGCCTGGCGCGTGGGATTGAAGCCGGCATGGTATTCGTCAACACCCAGAACGTCCGAGACCTGCGCCAGCCGTTCGGCGGTGTGAAAGCCTCCGGTACTGGGCGCGAAGGCGGCGAATATAGCTTCGAAGTGTTTGCGGAAATGAAAAACGTCTGCATCTCAATGGGCGACCATCCTATCCCAAAATGGGGAGTCTGATATGGGCAAGTTAGCGTTAGCAGCAAAAATCACCCACGTGCCGTCAATGTATCTTTCTGAACTGCCCGGAAAAAATCACGGTTGTCGTCAGGCAGCCATTGATGGGCATATTGAGATTGGTAAGCGTTGCCGCGAAATGGGCGTCGACACCATTATCGTATTCGACACCCACTGGCTGGTGAACAGCGCCTACCACATTAACTGTGCCGACCACTTCCAGGGGGTCTATACCAGTAACGAATTGCCGCACTTTATTCGTGATATGACCTATGACTACGACGGCAACCCGGAGCTGGGTCGCCTTATCGCCGACGAAGCGGTCAAACTGGGCGTGCGCGCTAAAGCGCACAACATCCCGAGCCTGAAACTGGAGTATGGCACGCTGGTGCCGATGCGCTACATGAACAGCGACAAGCACTTCAAAGTGGTCTCCATCTCGGCATTCTGCACCGTTCACGACTTTGCCGACAGTCGCAGACTGGGCGAGGCCATTCTCAAGGCGATTGAGAAATATGACGGTACCGTAGCGGTATTCGCCAGTGGTTCTCTGTCGCACCGTTTTATTGACGACCAACGGGCGGAAGAGGGGATGAACAGCTACACCCGCGAGTTCGATCATCAGATGGACGAGCGCGTGGTCAAGCTGTGGCGTGAGGGCAAATTCAAGGAGTTTTGTACCATGTTGCCGGAGTACGCCGACTACTGCTACGGCGAAGGCAACATGCACGACACGGTCATGCTGCTGGGAATGCTGGGTTGGGACAAATACGACGGCAAGGTGGAGTTCATCACCGACCTGTTCGCCAGCTCCGGTACCGGCCAGGTGAACGCTGTTTTCCCGCTGCCTGCGTAAGGAGGGGTTATGCCGCACTTTATTGCTGAATGTACTGAAAATATTCGTGAGCAGGCTGATTTACCCGGCCTGTTCAGCAAGGTGAACGAGGCGCTGGTCGCCACCGGGATTTTCCCGATGGGCGGCATCCGTAGCCGCGCCCACTGGCTGGACACCTGGCAGATGGCCGACGGCAAGCATGATTACGCCTTCGTGCATATGACGCTGAAAATCGGTGCCGGGCGCAGCCTGGAAAGCCGTCAGGAGGTAGGCGAAATGCTGTTTGGGCTGATTAAAGCCCACTTCGCCGACCTGATGGATAACCGTTATCTGGCGCTGTCGTTTGAGATTGCTGAGTTACATCCGACGCTCAATTACAAACAAAACAACGTCCACGCGTTATTTAAATAGCGTGCAAATTGCCCGGCCGAAAACGGTAGACCGGATAAGCGAAGCTATCCGGCAATGCAATGTCACAGGAAACACTATGCTCGATAAACAGACCCATATCCTGATCGCCCAGCGGCTTAATCAGGCTGAAAAACAGCGTGAACAGATTCGCGCAGTGTCGCTGGATTATCCCAACATCACTATTGAAGATGCCTATGCCGTACAGCGCGAATGGGTCAATATCAAGATTGCCGAAGGGCGCACGCTCAAAGGCCACAAAATCGGCCTGACCTCAAAAGCGATGCAGGCCAGCTCGCAAATCAGCGAACCGGATTACGGCGCGCTGCTTGACGATATGTTCTTCCACGACGGCGGCGATATCCCCACCGACCGTTTTATCGTCCCGCGTATTGAGGTGGAGCTGGCGTTCGTGCTGGCGAAACCGCTGCGCGGCCCCCACTGCACGCTGTTCGACGTCTACAACGCCACGGATTATGTGATTCCGGCGCTGGAACTGATTGACGCCCGCAGCCACAACATCGACCCGGAAACCCGGCGCCCGCGCAAAGTGTTCGACACCATTTCCGACAACGCCGCTAACGCCGGGGTGATCCTCGGTGGTCGCCCCATCAAGCCAGACGAGCTGGATCTGCGCTGGATCTCCGCGCTGCTCTATCGCAACGGCGTGATCGAAGAGACCGGTGTCGCCGCAGGCGTGCTGAATCATCCGGCCAACGGCGTGGCGTGGCTGGCGAACAAGCTTGCCCCCTACGATGTCCAGCTTGAAGCCGGGCAGATTATCCTCGGCGGTTCGTTCACCCGCCCGGTGCCGGCGCGCAAGGGCGACACCTTCCATGTCGACTACGGCAACATGGGCGCGATCAGTTGCCGGTTTGTGTAAGGAAAAAACGATGAAAAATGCTTTCAAAGACGCGTTAAAAGCGGGGCGCCCGCAAATCGGTTTGTGGCTGGGGCTTGCCAACAGTTACAGCGCTGAACTGTTAGCGGGCGCCGGCTTTGACTGGCTACTGATTGACGGTGAACACGCGCCAAACAACGTGCAGACGGTGTTGACCCAGTTGCAGGCGATTGCGCCCTATCCCAGCCAGCCGGTGGTGCGTCCGTCGTGGAACGATCCGGTACAGATTAAGCAACTGCTCGACGTCGGCGCGCAAACGCTGCTGGTACCGATGGTGCAGAATGCCGATGAAGCGCGAAACGCTGTGGCGGCTACGCGTTATCCGCCTGCCGGTATTCGCGGCGTGGGCAGCGCGCTGGCGCGGGCATCGCGCTGGAATCGCATTCCGGACTATCTCCATCGGGCCAACGATGCCATGTGCGTACTGGTGCAGATTGAAACGCGTGAGGCGATGAGCAATCTGGCGTCAATTCTCGACGTGGATGGCATCGACGGCGTGTTTATCGGCCCAGCGGATCTCAGCGCCGATATGGGCTTTGCCGGAAATCCGCAACACCCGGAAGTGCAGGCGGCGATTGAGAACGCCATCGTGCAGATACGCGCGGCGGGGAAAGCGCCGGGGATTCTGATGGCCAATGAACAACTGGCGAAACGTTATCTGGAACTGGGGGCGCTATTTGTCGCCGTCGGCGTTGACACCACGCTGCTGGCGCGCGGCGCACAGGCGCTGGCGGCGCGCTTTGGCGCAGAAAAAAACATGTCCGGTTCGTCCGGCGTCTATTAAGCCTGACCCGGTAAGCGCAGCGCCACCGGGCAACCTGTAGTACCCTACAAAAATTCCCATCAGAGGAAAAAAATGAGCGACACATCATCTGCACTTCCGGAAAGCCCCGAGTCTGTCAGTTCGCACAAAGCGCTCAGCACGGGTCAACAAACCGTCATAAATAAACTGTTCCGCCGACTGATCGTATTTTTATTCGTGTTGTTTATCTTCTCGTTTTTAGACCGTATCAACATCGGTTTTGCCGGGTTGACGATGGGGCAGGATCTGGGGTTAAGCGCCACCATGTTTGGCCTTGCCACGACGCTGTTTTACGCTACCTACGTCATTTTCGGCATTCCCAGCAACGTGATGTTGAGCATCGTCGGCGCGCGCCGCTGGATTGCGACCATTATGGTGCTATGGGGCATTGCATCTACCGCCACGATGTTCGCGGTGGGACCGAAAAGCCTGTATGTGCTGCGAATGCTGGTGGGCATTACCGAAGCGGGCTTTTTGCCAGGAATATTGCTCTATTTAACCTACTGGTTCCCGGCGTTTTTCCGCGCCCGCGCCAACGCATTATTTATGATTGCCATGCCGGCCACTACCGCGTTGGGGTCGATTGTCTCCGGCTATATTTTATCGCTGGATGGCATATTCAATCTGCATGGATGGCAGTGGTTATTCCTGTTGGAAGGATTTCCGTCAGTTTTGTTAGGCATTATGGTCTGGTTTTACCTGGATGATACCCCGGCAAAAGCCAAATGGCTGACGGCAGAGGATAAAAAATGTTTGCAGGAGATGATGGATAATGACCGCCTGACGCTGGTTCAGCCGGAGGGGGCCATCAGCCATAACGCCATGCAGCAGCGTAGTCTGTGGCGCGAAGTATTCACGCCAATTGTACTGATGTATACGCTGGCCTATTTTTGCCTTACCAATACACTTAGCGCCATTAGTATCTGGACGCCGCAAATCCTGAAAAGTTTTAATGAAGGCAGCAGCAATATCACCATCGGCCTGCTGGCGGCGATCCCGCAGATCTGTACTATTCTGGGCATGATTTACTGGAGCCGCCATTCGGACAAACATCAGGAGCGTAAACATCACACTGCGCTGCCGTTCCTGTTTGCCGCCGCGGGCTGGCTGCTGGCGTCGGCAACCGACCATAACCTGATCCAGCTCTTGGGGATCGTGATGGCATCCACGGGTTCCTTTAGCGCGATGGCGATCTTCTGGACCACGCCGGATCAGTCGATCAGTTTACGGGCCAGGGCGATAGGCATTGCGGTAATCAATGCCACCGGCAATATTGGTTCCGCGCTCAGCCCATTTATGATTGGCTGGCTAAAAGATATCACTGGTAGCTTCAATAGCGGACTCTGGTTTGTCGCGTCTCTGTTAGTCGTCGGCGCCGCCATTATCTGGCTCATTCCCATGAAAGCATCGCGTCCGCGCGCCACCCCTTGAGGAGAAACTATGTGCCAACGTGCGATCGCCAATATTGATATCAGCAAAGAGTATGACGAAAGCATGGGCAGTAACGATGTGCATTATCAGTCGTTTGCTCGTATGGCGGATTTCTTTGGTCGTGATATGCAGGCGCATCGCCACGACCAGTTTTTTCAAATGCACTTTCTTGATACCGGGCAGATTGAGCTACAGCTCGACGATCATCGCTATTCGGTGCAGGCGCCGCTATTTGTGCTAACGCCGCCCTCGGTGCCCCATGCTTTTATTACCGAATCGGATAGCGATGGTCATGTTCTGACGGTACGCGAAGAGCTGGTTTGGCCGCTGCTGGAAGTGCTTTATCCCGGCACCAGAGAGGCCTTCGGCCTGCCGGGAATCTGTCTGTCTCTGGCGGATAAACCCAACGAGCTGGCGGCGCTCAAACATTACTGGCAGCTAATTGAGCGAGAGTCCACGGAGCAACTGGCAGGCTGCGAGCATACACTGGTGCTACTGGCGCAGGCGGTATTTACCTTGCTGCTGCGTAATGCGAAGCTGGACGATCACGCCGCAACCGGGATGCGCGGTGAACTGAAACTCTTTCAGCGCTTTACCCTGTTAATTGATAACCACTTCCACCAGCACTGGACGGTGCCCGATTATGCCTGCGAGCTGCATATTACCGAATCTCGTCTGACCGATATTTGCCGCCGTTTTGCTAATCGCCCTCCTAAGCGCCTGATTTTTGATCGGCAATTACGCGAGGCGAAACGACTGCTGCTTTTTTCCGACAATGCTGTCAACGAGATCGCCTGGCAATTAGGTTTTAAAGATCCGGCTTATTTCGCCCGTTTCTTTAATCGCCTTGCTGGCTGTTCACCTTCGCAGTTTCGCCAACGTGAAGTTCCCTCTTTCCTCAACTAATAAGAGTAAAAACATGATGAAAAACAGCGTCGCTATGCTGGCGGTTTGTATGCTGGCGCAAAGCCACCTTGCCATTGCTGCCGGGGCTCCTGCGCCTCAAGAGATCAACATTGTTTTATTGGGCACCAAAGGCGGGCCTTCTCTGCTCAATACAGCCAGACTACCGCAAGCGACGGCGCTCACTATCGGCGATAAAATATGGCTGATAGATGCCGGCTACGGTGCCAGTCTGCAACTGGTGAAAAATGGCATTCCACTGCGCAACATCAATACTATTTTGCTCACTCATCTGCACAGCGACCACATACTGGATTATCCTTCCTTGCTGATGAATGCCTGGGCAAGTGGCCTTAAAGACCATACCATACAGGTCTATGGCCCGCCGGGAACCCAGGCGATGACGAAGGCTAGCTGGAAGGTCTTTGACAGGGACATCACGCTACGCATGGAAGAAGAGGGGAAACCCGATCCGCGCAACCTGGTTAAGGCGACAGATATTGGCCAGGGGGTCATCTATAAAGATGAACTGGTCACAATAAGCGCGCTGAAAGTGCCTCATTCCCCTTTCCCGGACGGTGAAGCGTTCGCATACCGTTTTGATACCCAGGGTAAGCGAATCGTCTTCTCTGGCGATACATCCTGGTTTCCGCCGCTTGCGACATTCGCCCAAGGGGCGGATATCCTGGTACATGAGGCGGTACATGTCCCTTCGGTAGCAAAACTGGCTAATAGTATTGGCAACGGAAAAACGCTTGCTGAAGCGATTGCGTCGCATCACACCACGATTGAAGACGTAGGTAAGATTGCTCGCGAGGCCCACGTGAAAAAACTGGTATTAAGTCATCTGGTGCCTGCGACGGTTGCGGATGACGTCTGGCAACAGGAAGCCATGAAGAATTACCCGGGCCCTGTCATTGTCGGTCATGACAATATGACGCTAAACGTACCGTAAGCATCAGGGCAAGGGTAAACCAACGGGCTGACATCATGTCAGCCCGTTATGCTTTTGGCGATCAGCATGACACGCAGATCTTTTTGTCAGAAACATTATTTTTTCTAAACACTACTTGCTGATTTTTACGCAGAATAAAGGTAAGATGATTGCTCTGGTGAAATATTACTAAATAAGAATGTCACGGATGGAATTTATACAGTGTTAAAAGCAATGCGTTTCTTTGTCTGCCGGCCATCAGTAATATCCTGTGTACCGGCTCATCGTTGCCAAAGTGAAGGTTAGATTAAACGAATCAAAAAATATCCGAACTGTACAATTTTTATATCAAACATATTTAACTGCAAAATACTGCAAACGTGCGCGAATACACTTAATCAGTAGCATGGCTAATGCATATTTTATTTCCTAAACTTTCTTATTATCTATTTGAATATTTCTGGTTAAACCAAATGGGCAAACGGATACCAGACACTCGAAAGGATAATTGCAGGCTTCTGGTTTAGGATTGCAGCTACCAGGACAGTGGCTATTTTCTTTAAGCGATTTCCATAGTACAGGATTAAACCTGGTAACGTTGTAAACAGTAACGGGATAAAGTTTATCGTTAATTAAGACCCCCTTATTAAAGGGTATGATAATGCTACCTGGAGGCATGTATACATCTGCCTGATACCATAAGGTCAATCTGAGATTTTTTAGGCTATGTATGCATGAGAACGACACTCCGGTAGAGGGGCTTATAACTGTATCAACGACCTTCCATTCCATTACAGAAACCTTTTAAGTGAAATAGTCAATGGTGTAAATTACATTTTTTGCAAGCCTATTCAGGATAGATGAAAATCTGAAAAACATAACTCGTTGAAAACGATCGTTTTTTATTGACCTGTCTATTTATATTGATTTTTTAATAAGTTATTTATTTTATGCTCTTATTTTGTTTACATTCTATTACATTTTTGTATTTTAGTAGCGATGTAAATATTTGGCCGTAGTGGGTGCTATAACGCTCAATTATTAAACTACAAACATCTGTTGTATTTCTTATTTATAAAAATCGTGACCTGTAAATGCATCGGTACATTTTAACGGGCTTTGGCAGGGATAAGACGCGCATCAACCAGAGAGGACAAAACAGCGAAAGAATATATTCTCCAGGCGATAAATGGTCGCTGACGTGTAAAAATAACCGAAGCATCTAAAAAACGGGAACTGGCGACAGGTGTTTATTTAGACAATGATGTTCTCAATGATGCGTTAATGCATAACACTCGCGGTTTGCTGATCGGGTCGCGCGCACTATGAGAGGCCATGTTTCTTTAGTCGGGGGTGTGTGTCAGATGCGATCTGGTATTTTATCGGGTGCATATAAATACGAGGGTGGACTTTAGCCCACCCTCGTATTATTGCATTTATGGTAGATTAGGGATGAGAAATAAAGCGAGAAAGGCGTTGTAGCAACAGCCGATTTTCTTCGCGCAGCCGTGAATTCTCTTCCAGCAGCGTTAACGCGACCGCAATTCCCGGCCAGTCGAGCGCCAGTTCCTCGCGCAAGCGCAGCGCGCGTTGTACCACGCCCGCTGCGCGATCGTCGAATTGCCAACCGACATTATCATCCTCGTAAGGTTCAATTACGCCTAGTCCGACGATTTCGTTCAGCTCCTCCTCCGTCACGCCAGTGTGCAAACAAAATTCGGTGATGGTAAAGGTGACCGTGATGTTAGCCATTATGCTTTCCCCCATTGCTGGCGTGGATCAAAGGACGATTGCGCGTCCGCCAGTTGTCGCCACAAGCCGGCTGTCTTCTCGTCGGGCTTCGGCGGCATAACAATTTTGATGACAGCATAGAGATCGCCAGTGTGCTTTTTACTGGCTAATCCTTTGCCTTTGATACGCAGCCGTTGGCCTGCCTGGCTGCCGGGAGGAATGGTGAGCAAAATGCGCTCTTTAAGCGTTGGTACGGACACCTTAGCGCCGAGCGCCGCCTCCCACGGGGCAAGCGGAAGGACGACCTCCAGATCCTGATTGACGATATCAAAGAGCGGATGCGGGGCAATATGGATAACGAGCCATAAATCGCCATTAGGTCCGCCGTTTTCCCCTGGCGTACCCTGGCCTTTCAGTCTGATTCGTTGCCCGTTGCTGACGCCAGCCGGGATCTTCACCTTCAATGTTTTGGGAATTTCCTGTTCCACGAGGCCGAACGCGTTATAAACGGGAACGGAATAACTAATCGTACGCTGGTGCTCCTCCAGCGTCTCTTCCAGGAATACCGCTACTTCAATTTCGATATCATGGCCGCGTGCGGCGTGGCGATGGTGCGAATGGCGACCATGCTGACCAAAGATAGATGAGAAAATATCATCAAAATCTTCGGCATTATACGTCTGGCCTTCGTGTTGCTGGAACTGGCGATTAAATTGTGGATCGTTACGGTGTTGCCATAACTGGTCATACTCGGCGCGCCGTTGTTCATCGCTCAGCACCTCCCATGCTTCAGCGACCTCTTTGAAACGGGCTTCGGCATCGGGTTCTTTGCTGACATCAGGATGGTACTTGCGGGCCAGTCGGCGATAGGCGGTCTTAATTGTCTTGAGATCGTCCGTCGGTTTCACGCCCATAATGGCGTAATAATCCTTAAGTTCCATAGCATCATCTCGCTAAATCAATACATACAGAAGGGACCCCAAAAAGGTTTCTCCACTAAGTGTAGGGTAAACCTGAAAAGTGCGTATGAAAACACCAGTTATATCATTAGTAAGAATAAATTACGTTGTCCGACTATCAGAAGGTTGCGTAGCGCGCCGACATAACTTTACAGGGGGAAAGGTTGCCAAAACCGTGCCAGTGGCTAAGATAACTCGCGTTAAACAGTGAGGGCGCAATGGCGAAACAACAACGGATGGGCTGGTGGTTTCTTTGCCTTGCATGTGTCGTGGTAATGGTTTGTACCGCACAACGCATGGCGGGCCTGCACGCTTTGCAGATGCAGGCGACGGCCACTTCAGCGGTAGTCAGCGCCCACCCCTCGACGGATGACGCCTCGCCGGTCACTCCCTGTGAATTAAGCGCCAAGTCGCTGCTGGCGGCGCCCCCGGTACTCTTTGAAGGCGCTATCCTTGCGCTTTGTCTACTGCTTTCCTTACTGGCGCCTGTCCGGATTATGCGCCTGCCGTTTTCGCCTCCACGGGCTATTTCGCCGCCCACATTGCGGGTACATCTTCGATTTTGTGTCTTCCGTGAATGACAGACCGGTTATTGCTAACGGTTACTTACTCATTCACGGAGAAAAAATATGATGATTTTGTTCAGGCGGATGCTGTTCTGCCTGTTATGGCTTTGGCTGCCCGTCTCCTGGGCGGCGGAAAGCGGCTGGCTGCGTTCGCCCGATAACGACCATGCCAGCATACGGCTACGTGCCGATACGTCCGCTAACGGCGAGACCCGGCTGTTGCTGGATGTAAAACTGGAAAACGGCTGGAAAACCTACTGGCGCGCGCCGGGAGAAGGGGGCGTCGCGCCCTCTATCGCCTGGAAAGGCGACATGCCTGAGGTGAGCTGGTTCTGGCCAACCCCCTCGCGCTTTGATGTGGCGAATATCACTACTCAGGGATATCACGACGAGGTGACCTTCCCGATGATTGTACACGGTACGCCGCCCGCGACTTTGAGCGGCGTGTTGACGTTATCAACCTGCAGTAATGTTTGTCTGTTGACCGATTACCCCTTTTCCGTGACGCCCACTGTGCAGGATGCCAATTTTGCCCATGACTATGCGCGGGCAATGGGTAAAGTTCCGCTACGCAGCGGGCTTACGGACTCGCTTGAGGTCGGCTATCGAACGGGAGAACTGGTGGTCACTGCCACGCGAACGGCGGGCTGGTCATCGCCCGGGCTCTATATTGACACCATGGATGACGTCGATTTTGCGAAACCTCGTCTGCGCGTAGAGGGCGACAGATTACAGGCGACGGTGCCGGTGACGGACAGTTGGGGCGAAAAGACGCCCGATTTGCGCGATAAATCGCTGACCCTCGTGTTAGCCGATGGCGCTATCGCCCAGGAGAGCACGCAAACCATTGGCGCTGCGCCAGCGCAAACGCTGGATAATGCGGCGCTACCTTTCTGGCAAGTTGTAATGATGGCGCTGGTCGGCGGACTGATTCTTAATTTAATGCCCTGCGTGCTGCCGGTTCTGGGCATGAAACTTGGCTCAATCTTATTGGTAGAGGAAAAAAGCCGCTCTCACATCAGGCGACAATTTTTGGCTTCGGTCGCCGGCATCATTGCGTCATTTATGGCATTGGCGGCGTTTATGACCCTCCTTCGCCTGTCAAATCATGCGCTGGCCTGGGGAGTCCAGTTCCAGAATGTATGGTTTATTGGTTTTATGGCGCTGGTGATGTTGCTGTTTAGCGCCAGCCTGTTTGGGCTTTTTGAGTTCCGGCTTCCCTCATCTATGGCCACGAAACTGGCCACTTATGGCGGTAACGGTATGTCGGGCCATTTCTGGCAGGGCGCGTTCGCCACGCTGCTGGCGACGCCTTGCAGCGCGCCGTTTTTAGGCACTGCGGTGGCGGTGGCGCTCACGGCGTCGCTGCCGACACTCTGGGGGCTATTCCTTGCGCTGGGCCTGGGAATGAGCGCGCCGTGGCTCCTGGTCGCGATACGACCAGGGCTTGCGCTACGTTTACCGCGCCCCGGGCGTTGGATGAATGTCCTGCGCAGGATTCTCGGTCTGATGATGCTGGGGTCGGCTATCTGGCTGGCGACGTTACTCCTGCCGCATTTTGGCTTCACTGCGGCAAAGAGCGCGCAAGACAATGTGCAGTGGCAACCGTTGAGTGAACAGGCAATCCAGTCGGCGCTGGCGCAGCATAAGCGGGTATTTGTAGATGTCACTGCGGACTGGTGTATTACCTGTAAAGTGAATAAATACAACGTCCTGCAAAAAGAGGATGTGCAAGCCGCCCTGCAACAGCCGGATGTTGTGGCGCTGCGGGGAGACTGGACGTTGCCGTCCGATGCCATTACAGATTTTCTGAAAACACGCGGTCGGGTCGCCGTTCCGTTTAATCAGGTATATGGCCCCGGCTTGCCGGAAGGGGAGGCGCTGCCCACCTTGCTGACCCGCGATGCAGTATTAGACACGTTGAAAAAAGCGAAAGGAATAACCCAATGAAATATATGATTGTTTTACTGCTGGCGCTGTTTTCGACGCTAAGCATCGCGCAAGAAACTGCCCCTTTTACGCCGGATCAGGAAAAGCAGATTGAAAATCTGATCCATGCGGCGTTGTTTAACGATCCTGCCAGCCCGCGGATAGGCGCTAAACACCCTAAGCTGACGCTGGTGAATTTTACGGACTACAACTGTCCGTATTGCAAACAGCTTGATCCGATGCTTGAGAAGATTGTGCAGAAATATCCTGACGTCGCGGTCATTATTAAACCGCTGCCATTCAAAGGAGAGAGTTCCGTACTGGCGGCGCGTATAGCGCTGACCACCTGGCGCGATCATCCGCAACAGTTCCTTGCGCTCCATGAAAAACTCATGCAAAAGCGCGGTTACCATACGGATGGCAGTATTAAACAGGCCCAGCAGAAAGCAGGGGCTACGCCAGTAACGCTGGATGAAAAAAGCATGGAAACGATACGCACTAATTTGCAGTTGGCAAGGCTGGTCGGCGTGCAAGGCACACCAGCGACGATCATCGGCGACGAACTGATTCCGGGCGCAGTGCCCTGGGATACGCTGGAAGAGGTGGTGAAAGAAAAACTGGCGGCTGCCAATGGCGGGTAAACTGCGGCGTTGGCTGCGTGAAGCCGCGGTTTTTCTGGCGATCCTCATCGCGGTGATGGTGGCCATGGACGTCTGGCGCGCGCCACAGGCGCCTCCGGCGTTTGCCGCGACACCGTTACGTACGCTGACGGGAGCGTCGACAACTCTGGCGACATTGAGCGAGGAGCGCCCCGTACTGCTCTATTTTTGGGCCAGCTGGTGCGGGGTGTGTCGCTTTACTACGCCTGCGGTCGCTCGTCTGGCGGCGGAAGGGGAAAACGTCATGACGGTTGCGCTCCGCTCCGGCGATGATGCTGAGGTCGCCCACTGGCTGGCGCGCAAGGGCGTTGACTTTCCGGTCGTCAATGATGCTAACGGCGCCTTATCCGCTGGCTGGGAAATCAGCGTGACGCCAACGCTGGTGGTGGTTTCACGAGGTCGGGTTGTGTTCACCACCAGCGGCTGGACCAGCTATTGGGGCATGAAACTTCGGCTGTGGTGGGCAAAAACGTTCTGAATATGCGCCGGGGTTTCCCGGCGCTAACGTGTTTGCTGTAAGAAAAACCCCCGTTTTGCGAAAACGTTCCCGGAAAAATGATCCGTTTCTGTCACACTCAGAAAGATTTGATAACAACAAGAGGTCGTAGGGATGAAAAAATCATTACTCGCTGTTGCTGTGACAGGGGCTGTTTTGTTGTCATCCGCCGTACAGGCGCAGACAACGCCGGAAGGTTATCAATTACAACAGGTGCTGATGATGAGCCGCCATAATCTGCGGGCGCCGCTGGCGAATAATGGCAGCGTACTGGCGCAGTCGACGCCGAACGCCTGGCCGGCGTGGGACGTTCCCGGCGGGCAACTGACGACGAAAGGCGGCGTGCTGGAAGTCTATATGGGGCACTACACACGTGAGTGGCTGGTCGCGCAGGGGCTGATACCGTCAGGAGAATGTCCGGCGCCCGACACGGTATATGCCTATGCGAATAGTTTGCAGCGTACCGTTGCCACCGCGCAATTTTTCATCACCGGTGCTTTCCCCGGCTGTGATATTCCTGTTCATCATCAGGAAAAAATGGGCACTATGGACCCTACCTTTAATCCGGTGATTACCGATGATTCCGCCGCGTTCAGGCAACAGGCCGTACAGGCGATGGAAAAGGCGCGTAGTAAGATGCATCTTGATGAGAGTTATAAACTGCTTGAGCAGATAACGCATTATCAGGACTCGCCGTCCTGCAAAGAGAAGCATCTGTGTTCGCTAATCGGCGCGAAAGATACTTTCAGCGCGAACTATCAGCAAGAGCCTGGTGTGCAGGGGCCGCTGAAAGTAGGGAACTCGCTGGTGGATGCGTTTACCCTACAATATTACGAAGGGTTTCCGTTGGATCAGGTCGCATGGGGCGGGATCCACACCGATCGGCAGTGGAAGGTGCTGTCAAAACTGAAAAACGGCTACCAGGACAGCCTGTTTACCTCACCAACGGTGGCGCGCAATGTCGCTGCGCCGCTGGTGAAATATATCGATAAAGTGCTGGTTGCCGATCGCGTTAGCGCGCCGAAGATTACCGTGCTGGTGGGACATGATTCCAATATCGCTTCGCTGCTGACGGCGCTGGATTTTAAACCCTATCAGCTCCATTCTCAGTATGAGAGAACGCCGATTGGCGGTCAGCTTGTCTTTCAACGCTGGCATGACGGCAACGCTAACCGGGATTTGATGAAAATCGAGTATGTCTACCAGAGCGCCCGGCAGTTACGTAACGCGGAAGCGCTAACGCTCAAATCGCCCGCGCAAAGGGTAACACTGGAACTGAAAGGATGTCCGGTGGATGCGAACGGCTTCTGTCCGCTTGATAAGTTCGATAACGTCATGAATACTGCCGCAAAATAACGGTATGCCCCCGCGCAGGCGGGGGCGTTTGTGTTATACGTTCTTACGTTCGATGGTCTGCTCGCCCCAGAAGAGCGAGTCTTTATCCGTCTTCTCAAAGGCTTTGATCAGCACCTCATCACTACCTTCTTCCCATATTTTTTCTGCCAGTTTCTCGTCATAGTGAGCGACTTCAAAAATGGCTTCGGCAATTTCCGGCGACGTATTACGCAGACTTGCCCATTCCCCGACGTGGTGCATTTTTGCTTCTTGAGTTGGCATTCGAATCCTCCTGTTGAAGATTAGCCGTTGAGTTTGACTGCCAGACCGGCGACGTATTCCCCCTGATAGCGAGCGATAGAGAGTTCCTCCTGGCTTGGCTGGCGTGAACCGTCGCCTCCGGCGATAGTCGTTGCGCCGTAAGGCGTGCCGCCGCGAACCTGAGAGACGTCAAACAGCTCCTGTGCGGCATAGCCTATCGGGACAATCACCATTCCATGATGGGCAAGCGTAGTCCAGGTCGAGGTAATGGTCTGCTCCTGGCCGCCGCCCGTTCCGGTAGAACTGAACACACTGCCGAGCTTGCCGTATAGCGCGCCAGATGCCCACAGTCCGCCGGTTTGATCCAGGAAGGTACGCATCTGGCCTGACATATTGCCAAAGCGGGTTGGCGTACCAAAAATAATGGCATCGTACTCCGCCAGCTCCTGTGGGGTGGCAACGGGTGCGTTTTGCGTTTTACCGCCAGCTTTTGCGAAGATTTCAGGCGGCATCGTTTCTGGCACACGCTTTATAATGACCTCTGCGCCGTCGACTTTCTTTGCCCCTTCCGCCACCGCGTGCGCCATGGTTTCAATATGTCCGTACATGGAATAATAGAGCACCAGAATCTTTGCCATTGATACTACTCCTCAGATTAATCAGGCGTGTAGCGATTCGCTACGTCTATTTAAAGATATGCCCTCCTGTGAAGAGTGCAAATTTCAGTGCCATTTCTTTGATTTATAACAATAATTAATTTGGCGACCTTTGTTGCAAAATGATACATTTTTAAGCGCTTTGATTTTACTAAATATAAGAATAACTTATTTATTTCTTGTGGTTATTATTCTGCGTATTCGGCTTCTGATGTTGCAGAATATTTCGGTAAGCGGCATACCACGGCGTTTTTCACTACGCTTAATATTACGCGGCGTTACTGATGGCATCGTTCATACGCTGCGCGAGGAGATACTCCTCACTACCTATGCAATATGATGTCTACTCTATGACGGAGGTCAGTAATGGCAAACCATCGTGGCGGTTCCGGTAATTTTGCGGAAGACCGCGAAAGAGCATCAGAAGCAGGTCGTAAAGGTGGCCAGCACAGCGGGGGCAATTTTAAGAATGACCCACAGCGTGCATCCGAAGCAGGCAAAAAAGGGGGTAAAAGCAGTAACCGTAATAGCTAGCCTGCGTCACAACAGCAAGATGCTTAGTGTTTCGCGTTAAGAAGCGTCATGCGCCACCGCCGCCGGATCTCCGGCGGTTTTTTTGTTTATAAGCCGGATTTGGTATGCTTGCGTCCTGACGAAAAGGAGAGGGCGCATGTCGCAACGCACAGAGAAAAAAATCGGGAAACGTTCGCAGGCCGCCAGTGCAAAACGGCAGCTTATCTTAACTGCCGCGCTTGCTGTTTTTTCCCAGTATGGCATTCATGGCGCGCGTCTTGAGCAGGTCGCCGAGCGGGCAGGCGTCTCCAAAACCAATCTGCTTTATTATTATCCCTCGAAAGAGGCGCTGTATGTTGCGGTAATGCGACAGATCCTGGATGTCTGGCTGGCGCCGCTCAAGGCGTTTCGCGCAGAGTTTTCCCCTCTGGAGGCCATCAAAGAGTATATTCGTCTCAAGCTGGAAGTTTCGCGTGATTATCCGCAGGCGTCGCGGCTATTCTGTATGGAGATGCTGGCGGGCGCGCCGCTCTTAATGGATGAACTAACCGGCGATCTAAAAGCTCTGATAGATGAAAAATCAGCGCTGATTGCCGGATGGGTGCACTGCGGGAAACTGGCGCCCGTCTCCCCGCACCATCTGATCTTCATGATTTGGGCCACCACACAGCATTACGCCGATTTTGCCCCTCAGGTTGAAGCGGTAACCGGCGCGACGCTTCATGATGACGCCTTTTTCAACCAAACGGTCGAAAGCGTTCAGCGCATTATTATTGAAGGGATTCGGGTGCGTTAACCGGAAGGCGGCAGTGGGCAGCTCAAATCACCCTCTTCACATTGCAACAGCGAGGCTAAAAACGCTTCGCGTTCGTTCGTTTTATCGGTCAGGCACTGGCTGGCGATCATGGGTTGAGCGCTGCCGCCCTCCGTACCTGAACGAATCAGCGCGCAATCGGCGTCCCGCAGGGCAATCCATGCAACCTGCGCTTTTTGTAACAGCTCGCGCTGCGGCGGTTGCGCACGTTTAATCGCGCTTTGATAGGTTTCGTTCAGCTTTTTATCTGCCGCCTGGTATTGCGCGGCGGCGCAGCGATTCATTTCCAACTGCGTACTGGCGCTCGCACACTCATCGGCCAACGCCTGACTGCTGAACAACAACGCAGCGCAGGTAAGGAAAATTCGTTTCATACGGTCCTCTGACGCGAGTAAAAAGGCTCCATTGACGGAGCCTTAATTAACCACAGTATTAGCCAATTGTCATCAGGCTGGCATTACCGCCAGCGGCGGCTGTGTTTACGCTCAGCGAACGTTCAATATAGAGCCGTTCCAGCAGTATATTGCTTTCGCCGCGAGCGAACCCCTGTACCGATACTATCGCGCCTTCGCGAGCGGCGACGGCTTCGCACACGGTTCGCAGCTTGTCGGAGTCGCCGTGGAAAATCACTGCGTCAAACGGCTGCGTCATCAGCGTTTCCGCTTTCGCAAACTGGACACGCGCCGTGACGGCGGCGGGGAGGCGTTTCACCAGATCGCGGTGGAAGGCGTCGTCCGGCCATAGCGCCTGACTGCCGACGGCGAGAACGGCGGCAAGCTGCGCCAGCGCGTCCTGTTCATCATCAGCCAGGCATAATACCCGTTCACGCGGCAACAACGTCCAGGTATTGCGCTCCCCGGTCGGCCCCGGTAGCAGGCGCTGCGTGCCGGCCTGCGCCAGATCGGCGAATTGTTGGCAGAGCGTCTGTAGCGCCGGGCGATCCGCTGCCCATTGCGTCAGGGCGGTCAACGGCGCGAGTAGCGTGGTTTTAAGCTGCGCATCTACCGGGTAACGCGCATCCTGACGCGCAAGCGTTGTATTGAGCGCATTGGGCGGGCGGTGTGCCAGCAGGCGGTAGAGATAGAGCGGTCCTCCCGCTTTTGGCCCGGTTCCTGACAGGCCCTCGCCGCCAAACGGCTGGACGCCGACGACCGCGCCCACCATATTACGGTTAACGTACAGGTTGCCGACATGGGCGGAACCGGTGACTTGCGCAATGGTTTCATCAATACGGGTATGTACGCCCAGCGTTAGCCCGTAGCCGGAAGCGTTAATCTGATCGATAAGCTCCGCCAGATGGTTACGGTTATAGCGCACGACGTGCAGCACGGGCCCGAAGATCTCTTTCTCCAGTTCCGCGACGTTTTCCAGCTCAATAAGCGTTGGCATAACAAACGTACCGGTCTGCCACTCCTCCGCGTCATCGCTGTTTTCACGCGCGGCCTGGAAAACCGGGCGGCCTTTGGCGCGCATCGTCTGGATATGACGTTCAATGTTGGCTTTGGCCTCGCTATCGATCACCGGGCCGATATCGGTCGTCAGACGGACTGGATTCCCCATCCGACACTCCGCCATCGCGCCGCGTAGCATTTTCAGCGTATGTTCGGCGATATCGTCCTGCAAACACAGCACGCGGAGCGCGGAACAGCGTTGTCCGGCGCTGTCGAAAGCGGAAGCCAGCACATCCACGACAACCTGCTCGGTGAGCGCGGAAGAGTCGACAATCATAGCGTTCATACCGCCGGTTTCCGCAATCAATGGGATAGGACGCCCTTGGGCGTCAAGACGCGTGGCGATGTTGCGTTGCAGTAGCGTCGCCACCTCCGTGGAACCGGTAAACATCACCCCGCGTACCCGCGCATCGGCGGTAAGCTGGGCGCCGACGGTTTCTCCCCGTCCCGGTAACAGTTGCACGACGCCCGGTGGTACGCCCGCTTCCAGCAGAATAGCAATGCCCTGGGCGGCAATCAGCGATGTCTGCTCTGCTGGTTTCGCCAGAACGCTGTTGCCTGCCGCCAGCGCGGCGGCGATCTGGCCGGTAAAAATGGCCAGCGGGAAGTTCCACGGACTGATGCAGATCACCGGCCCTAACGGGCGATGCGTTTCGTTATCGAAATCGTCACGTACTTGACCGGCATAATAATGGAGGAAGTCTACCGCTTCGCGTACTTCGGCAATGGCGTTGCTGAACGTTTTCCCCGCTTCACGCACCAATAGGCCAATAAGCTGCTGCATTTGGTCTTCCATCAATACCGCCGCCCGCTGCAAAATGGCGGCGCGTTCTTGCGGCGGCGTCGCAAACCACACCGGCGCCTGATTGACTGCGTTTTGCAATGCCTGTTCAACTTCGCTTTCTGTCGCTTCGCGTCCCCAGCCGACAATATCTTTCGGTTCCGCCGGGTTGATAACCGGCGTCATCTCACCGTCGGCCACCGGTTGTTCCAGCATAGGCCTGGCCTGCCATTTTTGCGTGGCGTTGCTTAACAGGGCAGAAGAAAGCGAGGCGAGGCGATGTTCATTCGCTAAATCAAGTCCGGCGGAGTTTATCCGGCCTTCGCCGTACAGATCGCGCGGCAGCGGAATTTTCGGATGTGGTATGCCAGCCTGACCTTCCTGCTGCGCCAGTTTTTCCACGGTCTCGACCGGGTCCGCCACCAGTTCATCGAGCGGTAGGGTGGCATCGGCGATGCGGTTGACAAAAGAGGTGTTGGCGCCGTTTTCCAGCAGGCGTCGTACCAGATAGGCCAGCAGGGTTTCGTGTGTTCCCACCGGCGCGTAAATACGGCAGGGACGGTTAAGTTTTCCGTCCGCCACTTTACCGGTGACCTGTTCATACAACGGTTCTCCCATGCCGTGCAGGCACTGGAATTCGTACTGGCCCGGATAGTAATTTTGCCCGGCCAGATGATAAATCGCCGCCAGAGTATGGGCGTTATGGGTCGCAAACTGCGGGTAAATCAGATTAGGTACAGCGAGCAGTTTTTTCGCGCAGGCCAGATAAGAGACATCGGTATACACTTTGCGGGTATAAACCGGATAGCCTTCCAGCCCTTCCATTTGCGCGCGTTTGATTTCGCTATCCCAGTAGGCGCCTTTCACCAGACGAATCATCAGCCGACGGCGGCTACGGGAGGCCAGATCGACTAAATAATCAATGACCAGCGGGCAGCGTTTCTGGTAAGCCTGAATCACAAAGCCAATGCCGTTCCAGCCCGCCAGTTCGGGTTCGAAACAGAGTTTTTCCAGCAAATCGAGCGAGATCTCCAGACGATCCGCCTCTTCGGCGTCGATATTGAGACCGATATCATACTGACGCGCCAGCAGCGTCAGGGATTTCAGGCGCGGATAAAGCTCCTCCATTACCCGATCGTATTGCGCGCGGCTATAGCGCGGATGCAGGGCGGACAGCTTAATCGAGATGCCTGGCCCTTCGTAAATACCGCGACCGTTAGACGCTTTGCCGATGGCATGAATCGCCTGCTGGTAAGAGACCATATAGGCCTGCGCATCGGCGGCGGTTAACGCGGCTTCGCCCAGCATATCGTAAGAATAGCGGAACCCTTTCTCTTCCAGTTTTCGGGCATTCGCCAGCGCCTGAGCAATGGTTTCGCCGGTAACGAACTGCTCGCCCATTAAACGCATCGCCATGTCGACGCCTTTGCGGATTAACGGTTCGCCGCTCTTGCCGATAATGCGGTTCAGCGAGCGCGAAAGATTGGCTTCGTTATGCGTTGAGACCAGTCGGCCAGTAAAGAGCAGCCCCCAGGTGGCGGCGTTTACAAACAGCGACGGGCTACGGCCAATATGCGACTGCCAGTTGCCATTACTGATTTTGTCGCGAATTAACGCATCGCGCGTCGCTTTGTCGGGAATACGCAGCAGCGCTTCCGCCAGACACATCAGCGCTACGCCTTCTTGTGAAGAGAGGGAAAACTCCTGTAACAGGCCTTGCACCATACCCGCGCGACCGCTGGCGGATTTTTGATTGCGTAATTTCTCCGCCAGTTGATACGCCAGTTTATGCGCCTGTTCAGCGACAGGCGGCGACAGGCGAGCCTGTTCCATTAGCATTGACACCGCATCGGTTTCCGGGCGGCGCCAGGCGGCAGTGATGGCGGCGCGAGAGACGGATTGAGGAAGGATCTGTTCGGCAAACTCCAGAAAGGGCTGATGCGGCTCATCCTGCGGCGCGGTCGGCTCCTCGCTTTCATTTGCCGCGCCGGCAAACAACGCCGGCAACTCCGGCAACGTATCGCTATTTTCCAGTTTGTCCAGATAACTAAAGATCGCCTGTTTAATTAACCAGTGCGGTGTGCGATCGATACGCGAGGCGGCCGTTTTGATCCGCTCGCGCGTGGCGTCGTCCAGCTTAACCCCCATCGTGGTGGTTCCCATACCATCTGCTCCTGTTGTTCGCTATATCTGCTAACTGATAGTTAGCGGAAAATATCTACCATGTTGCAACTTTGTGCAACCGCGTTAAATGTGACCTACGTTGCAAGCTTAAAAATGAATAAATTGTTAAAAAAAGAAAGAGTGAGTTTGGCGGGAAAACAATCTGGATTTATTTTCTCTGCGGTAGTTAACACTTTTAAAAGGTGCAACCGCAAAAAATGTGAGAGAGTGCAACCTGGAGAAAAATAGTATCCCCCTGTAATCAAATTTGATGTAAATGGTGTGTTAAATCGATTGTGAATAACCACCGCTTCCGGCAGGATACGGTCGCCCTGGTAAACATAAACACCGTTGCCACGTTCCGGCAGGGTACAAAACGGCACGCTACGGTAGTGCCAATAAATAAATCTGGAGAACTTGATGGCTATTAGCACACCGATGTTGGTGACATTCTGTGTCTATATTTTGGGCATGTTATTGATTGGGTTTATCGCATGGCGCTCAACCAAAAATTTTGATGACTATATTCTTGGCGGTCGCAGTCTTGGGCCGTTTGTTACGGCTTTATCTGCCGGCGCGTCGGATATGAGCGGCTGGCTGTTAATGGGGCTGCCTGGCGCTATCTTTCTGTCGGGGATCTCTGAAAGCTGGATCGCCATTGGCCTGACGTTAGGCGCATGGATTAACTGGAAGCTGGTGGCCGGACGTCTGCGCGTGCATACCGAATTTAACAATAATGCGCTCACGCTGCCGGATTATTTCACCGGTCGATTTGAGGATAAAAGCCGGGTCCTGCGTATTATTTCCGCGTTGGTCATTCTGCTGTTTTTCACTATCTATTGCGCGTCAGGTATTGTCGCTGGGGCGCGACTGTTCGAAAGCACCTTCGGGATGAGCTATGAAACCGCACTGTGGGCGGGGGCTGCGGCAACCATCATTTATACGTTTATCGGCGGGTTCCTTGCCGTTAGCTGGACGGACACCGTTCAGGCCAGCCTGATGATTTTTGCGTTAATCCTGACGCCGGTGATGGTGATCGTCGGCGTAGGCGGTTTTAGCGAGTCGCTGGAGGTGATCAAGCAAAAGAGCATCGAGAATGTCGATATGCTCAAGGGGCTGAATTTTGTCGCCATTATTTCTCTGATGGGCTGGGGACTGGGTTACTTCGGTCAGCCGCATATCCTGGCGCGCTTTATGGCGGCGGATTCCCATCACAGTATTGTTCATGCGCGTCGTATCAGTATGACCTGGATGATTCTGTGTCTGGCGGGCGCAGTTGCGGTGGGCTTTTTTGGGATTGCGTACTTTAACAATAACCCAGCGTTGGCCGGGGCGGTAAACCAAAACTCAGAACGCGTATTTATTGAACTGGCGCAGATCCTGTTTAACCCGTGGGTTGCCGGTGTTCTGCTGTCTGCTATCCTGGCGGCGGTAATGTCGACGTTGAGCTGTCAGTTGCTGGTATGCTCCAGCGCGATTACGGAAGATTTATATAAGGCTTTTCTGCGTAAAAGCGCCAGCCAGCAAGAGCTGGTATGGGTAGGGCGAGTAATGGTGTTGGTGGTAGCGCTGGTAGCCATTGCGCTGGCGGCGAATCCCGATAACCGTGTGCTGGGGCTGGTGAGCTACGCCTGGGCTGGATTCGGCGCGGCATTCGGACCTGTTGTCTTGTTTTCTGTGATGTGGTCGCGTATGACACGTAACGGCGCACTGGCGGGAATGATCATCGGCGCGGTCACGGTTATTGTCTGGAAACAGTATGGCTGGTTGGATCTGTATGAAATTATACCGGGCTTTATTTTCGGCAGTATGGGGATCGTCGTCTTTAGCCTGCTTGGCAAAGCGCCGACAGCAGCGATGCAGGAGCGCTTTGCAAAAGCGGACGCGCATTATCATTCCGCGCCGCCGTCGAAGCTACAGGCGGAATAACTTCATGCCCGATAGCGCGTTATTGCCTGTCGGGCGTGTTTTCCTCGTTCCGCAGTGTTATAGGTAGCCGTCAGCGAGCTCAACTTGAGCTCGCTGAGATCTAAATTTCGCTAAGTAAATACAGCCTTAGAGGCGATATAGAGGAGCACGTTAATTATCCATTTGAACCTTATGCATGTGGCCTATTCAATAGGTTATGGATACTTTCGGAATTAATACCCGGAGAGTCTGATGATTATATTTTTTAATGTTCTCCCTGTGAAATAGTGGTGTCATCTTTCTGTAAGAGACTGGCAGTGATGCAATGATGTTTTGTTGGTTTTTGGTGATCATATTGTTGCGTTTTTGATGGTTTGTGTTGTACTTAGTAGTAACAGCGGTAGTTCCCCGGCAGTGATGCAACTCACTATGGAGATCGCGAATGGTATTGTCCGCAAATGGACGCATTGTTTACAGTAGTTACAACACCCTATACGGATGTTCTCCCTCCGGCGGTGGTCTTGACATCTTAAAATCTCTCATCTTTTCCGTTACTCCCCGTATCTCTGATGTCATAGTTGGTGCGCGTAGCCGAGTGTGGCGTCGTTTCAAAAAGCAAGCTAAGGCTTACAAGGAAGCCAACCCTCAGATGTGTGTGCGCATAATCGCGTTCAATAGAACGCGGGTGATGTATACCTACAACTCAAGGTGCTATCCATGGGAAGACAAAAAGCAGTGATTAAAGCACGTCGTGAAGCAAAGCGTGTGTTAAGACGAGATTCGCGTAGTCACAAGCAACGTGAAGAAGAATCAGTCACGTCACTGGTACAGATGGGTGGAGTAGAAGCTATCGGCATGGCGCGCGATAGTCGTGATACTTCGCCTATTAGGGCGCGAAATGAAGCACAGGCGCATTATCTGAATGCTATCGACAGTAAACAGCTTATTTTTGCAACCGGCGAAGCCGGATGCGGAAAAACATGGATTAGCGCGGCAAAGGCGGCGGAAGCGTTGATTCATAAAGACGTTGAGAGGATCATCGTGACGCGCCCGGTATTACAGGCTGATGAAGATCTCGGTTTTTTACCCGGTGATATTGCTGAAAAATTTGCGCCTTATTTTCGCCCCGTCTATGACGTACTGCTTAAACGGTTGGGCGCCTCCTTTATGCAATATTGCTTGCGTCCGGAAATCGGTAAGGTAGAAATTGCGCCTTTCGCCTATATGCGTGGGCGTACTTTTGAAAATGCGGTGGTGATCCTCGACGAGGCGCAAAATGTGACTGCGGCGCAAATGAAAATGTTTTTGACGCGATTGGGAGAGAATGTGACGGTCATTGTCAATGGCGATATCACCCAATGCGATTTGCCGGCACACATTCAGTCAGGTTTAAGCGACGCCTTAGCCCGCTTTAACGAAGATGAGATGGTAGGGATAGTGCGATTTAACAAAGACGACTGCGTGCGCTCGGCGCTCTGTCAGAGAACGCTGCACGCATACAGCTAAATCATGTTGACTTTCAAAGCCCGGGAGACCGGGCTTTGTTGTCTATAGAATGTCATGCCTGGCTCATGGATGAAAAGTGTAATAACGCCTGTACGTAATGAAATTATTTTATCATGTCCAGGGCATTCATTGTCCGTAATTTACTCTCTCGGGCCTGTTCCGGTGAGGACTGTACAAGAAGGGTATAGAGCAGATCAAAGACGAAAAGCTGTGCGGCTTTCGTGCCGATCGAGTCACCCTGTAACATTCCTTGCCGATTACCATTGATGAGGCAAAAATCGGCTGCTTCACATAACGGAGAGCCCAGATTATGGGTGATAGCGACGGTGGTGGCGCCAGCCTGCCTGGCCAATCTGAGTGAATGCACCGTTTCTGGCGAGGTGCCTGAGTGACTGACGCCAATCGCGACATCTCCTGCTTTTAATAGGGTAGCCTGCATATACATAAAATGGTTATTGCTTACCGCATCGCCCCGCAAACCAATACGCATCAGCTTGTGTTTCATATCCAGCGCCGTGATCCCCGATGAACCCACACCAAATATGTAAACCGAGTGACAGTGGCGTAAGGCGTCCACGACACCGAGAACCTGTTGCATATCAAGCAGATTTAGTGTTTCAGATAATACATTACTAATAGTGTTTTGTAGTTTTAAACCAATGGCGTGGGCATCATCGGATTCACTGACTTTGGCATCCAGCAGGGGACTAGTGTCATCAGACTCGGTGGTGGCAAGTTCAATGGCCAGGTCCATTTTAAAGTCCTGAAAACCTTTATAACCCAGAGTGCGACAAAAGCGAATAACAGTGGCTTCTCCGGCCTGTGTTTCACGAGACAAATCTGCAATAGATAACTGGGTCACCTGTCTGGGGAAGGCTAAAATATGCTGCGCAATACGCTGGGAGGCACGTGTCAGGCTTTTTTGCATAGCACCCAGGGTATCAAGAATTTTTCCGGGTTTAAGACGTGGGGGTTGAGGCTCCATATAGTTCCTGCTCTTGAGGGCTGATGACGGCAAAAAGCTTGCGATATCGAACAGAGCCTATCAAGTCTACGGCATGAAAAAAAGCGCGATGTAAGTAAAGGAGGGGGAATATTCACATCGCGTTGTCAACTTATGACAGAACATCACTGGAGAGTCATCTGTTTGCGCTTACGGTATTTATAGCGCGCCATCTGATTGATGGTTTATACCTGACCAGGTACTGTCGTTTCGGGTTTCGCTATCACCGTGTGTTGTGACGGTATTGCGTGGTATCGCCTGAACTTATAATGTCGCCTTTGGTTCAGGTTTCCCATCCAGAACCAATGGCGGGGCTGAAGCAAATAACGGGGCGAAAATAACGCCGCTAATCACCACGCTTAGCGAGCCAATAACCCCATAAAAGAAGAAGTTAAGATCTGTGGCATAACGTGCGCCCAGCACGGTAATGACGCTGATAATAATCCCCAAAACCGCGCTTCCGGCATTTGCTCTCTTAAAGAAAATACCCAGCATGAACAGACCAGTCATTGGTCCTCCCATCAGACCTATCAGACTATTAAATGCATCCCAGATTTCGGACTCATCGGCCATAACCAGCCATACCGAGGCCGCGCTACTTACCAGTCCCGCGACCAGAATCACTAATTTAGCTACTTTCATACGGTTTTCAGGCGTTCTTTTTTTATGACTCAGGCGCTGGTAGATATCGGAGTTAAAACAACTAGAAATACTGTTTAAGCTGCTGGAGATACTGGACTGCGCGGCAGCGAAAATAGCGGCGATGATCAACCCTGCAATGCCGACAGGCATTTCTGTAACCACGAATAAGGGTAAAATGCCGCCGGTGTTGAATCCCGCCGGTAATAACTGTGGATGTTGCTGATAATAGACAAATAGCGCTGAGCCGATAGCAAAAAAGAAAACAGGGATCACGGCAACCAGTTTGGCATTAGTCAGTAATGTTTTTTTCGTTTCCTCTATGGAATCAGTCACGATATAGCGTTGAACCACATCCTGACTGGCAGTAAATTGCTGAATATTGGCAAACAGAAAACCAATCATCAAGACAGGCACTGTGCTTTCCGTCCAGCTCCAGTGGAACTGTGCGGGCGGAAAGAATTTATCTGCCTGCTGCGTCACCGTAAAAATCTCACCAATGCCGCCCTGTACTTTGAGACATATCACAATAAAAATCAGTATTGCGCTGCCAGAAAGTAAGAGCCCTTGAATGACATCAGTCCATATTACCCCTTCAATTCCCCCCATCCACGTATAAATGATACACATCACGCTAATTAACAGTACCAGAATCACCGGATCTATCGCGATAAATGGGCGCAATGCTAAAACAGTCAGGAAAGTGATAATGGCGATACGTCCAATATGAAACAACATAAATGACATGCTGGCGAACAGACGGCAACGCACATCGAACCGTGCTTCGAGATATTCATAGGCTGATGTAACTTTCAATTTCCGAAAAAACGGAATATAGAAATAAAATACCAGTGGTAAAATGGCGATAGCCAGATACTGACCGATGATAAACGTCCAGTCGGAAGTAAATGCTTTGGCAGGAATTGACATAAATGTAATTGAGCTTAACGTTGTGGCGAATACACTAACTCCAGCCGCCCAGCCAGGAACCCGGCCACCACCACGAAAATAATCGTCTGCTGTTTTTTGCCGTCTGGAAAAATAGACACCGACTAACATCATGGCCAGGAGGTAGCCAAATAATACAAGATAGTTAACGATGCCGAAAGAATGTGTGATCATAGTTCTTTCCTGCTTATGGTTTTGAGTAGAGTTGTGGTCATCGTCTGTATGTTTTTATCTTCCTATCATTCAGACGACACGATATTCAGATCAAGTAATCGTTTTGTTAAGCCCAATGACGCTAATCATGAGATATGAAAGGCGTAGTGTTTATTCTCCGCCAACGGTGATGCCCGAACGTTTGGCCTGTCGGATACCAGACGATATTGTTTTCAAATAAGCTTCAGACTGATATAGCATATTTGTAGATGGTAATATTAACGTTGAATTATTCGTTAAGGCCTGAATATCAATAGTAAGCGTATTCATTTATTTCCCCAGATCAGCGTCTTACTGCGTGGCTGAACCACTGACAGATATTCTCGATACGGGTGATAGCGGAACCGACTCACTGTCCAGGCACCATGCGCTATAGCACTGGCTGCCAAAGCAGGAGTGTTGTAGCGCCCCTCGGCAATAACACGACAGCCGGTATGGCTCAGTTGTGCCACCATTGCTAAATCTGGTTCAACAGGCGTGGTGGGGCCAGTATCGCCAGACAGCGTTGTACCAATGAATTCGACTCCTTTCTGATGGCAATCTACTCCTTCACTAATATCGGCGCCTGCCTGCGCCATTGCGGTCACAATTTCAGGTTTATCCATAGGAATGCCAGGTACCGGCTGGCATGAGACAATCAGCCCACCATTTTCGCGTACACGCTGTTCCAGCCCGGCTAATAGTGACATTCAGTTCCGCCTTACCATTTTTGAAGTTTTGCTCCGTTTTATATTAGCTCGTGGAGTTTTAATGCATCAAGCAAGAAGAGAGAAAAATGTGAACACAGTCATAAGGTTCGATTGACATTTAATTGCAGAGTCAATGAGTTTGAAGCTATGAACTGAAGCTGCAGGAACCATACAACTCATCCTGGCCGCAGTATGCCGGGATTTATTAACTTTTTCCCCCAATAAAGATAAAGAACCAGGATGGAGTTTATACGCTACGGGATAGCAAGTATGAAATACATCACATTATTCCTACTGTATTTATTCAAAGTGTTACCTCTAACGAATTTGGCCATGGCCGACCACTCATAATGATTTCTCACGTCATCAACATGGGCTTTATCTCGTATATGATGACTTCCTGCAATTATTTTTAGCGCTTGGTCACATTTTGTAATTACCATTGTTGAAATTTTGCGCCATAAGCTCACTAATGATGAAGCTTTACTCCAATTGTATTTATTTGCATGGGGATGCATATGAAAAATTCTAAGAAAATGATAACGCTAATAGCGCTATGCTTATCAGGAGCCATCACCACATCAGGATATGCAACGATGCTTCCTGATATTCCAGTACCAATGAAAAATGGCACTGGCGCTATTGATAATAATGGCGTAGTTTATGTTGGCTTAGGTTCCGCAGGGACATCATGGTATAAAATTGATCTTAAAAAACAACATAAAGATTGGGAGCGTATAAAATCGTTCCCTGGCGGAGCACGCGAACAATCGGTGTCGCTATTTTTAAATGATGAGTTGTATGTTTTTGGTGGCGTAGGGAAAGAAAACAGTGAATCACCGTTGCAGGTTTATAGCGATGTGTATAAATACTCGCCGATAAAGGATACATGGCACAAAGTTAATACTATATCTCCAGTTGGCTTGACAGGGCATACGGGAGTAAAATTAAATGAAACGATGGCGCTTATTTCTGGAGGGGTTAATGAGCATATCTTTAATAAGTATTTTATTGATATAATGGCTGCGGCTGACAGTGAAAAAAATAAAGTCATTTATAATTATTTTAATAAACCTGCTAAAGATTACTTTTTTAACAAAATCGTATTGATCTACAATGCTAAAGATAACACATGGGAGAATGCCGGTGAGCTGCCAGGTGCGGGGACGGCAGGAGCATCATCGGCGATAGAAAATAGTTCTCTGACGCTGATTAACGGTGAACTCAAACCGGGTTTACGTACCGATGTGATTTACCGCGCCATGTGGGATAAGGGAAGTCTGATATGGCTGAATAACAGCCAGTTACCGCCATCGCCTGGAGAAAAGTATCAAGAAGGTTTGGCCGGCGCATTTTCTGGATACAGTCATGGTGTTCTGCTTGTTGGTGGTGGCGCGAATTTTCCGGGAGCAAAACAAAACTATACTAATGGAAAATTTTATTCCCACGAAGGAATAAATAAAAAATGGCGTGATGAAGTCTATGGCTTAATTAATGGTCATTGGCAGTATATGGGAAAAATGAAACAACCTCTCGGCTATGGTGTATCAGTAAATTATGGTGATGAGATTTTCCTTATAGGTGGTGAAAATGCTAAAGGGAAACCCGTTTCGTCTGTAACGTCTTTTACTGTGCGTGATGGAAAATTATTAATAGAATAAATTTTAAATACAAAAATAAAGTTAATTGATAAGCGGAGTGTTTTATGAAAATCAATAGATATCTTCTGGGTATGGCCTCTTGTATGGTTTTTTCATCATATCTACAGTCGGCAACCCTTGATTACCGGCACGAATATGCTGATAGAACAAGAATTAATAAAGACCGTATTGCCATAATTGAAAAACTCCCTAACGGTATTGGCTTTTATGTTGATGCTAGCGTTAAATCTGGAGGAGTTGATGGTGAGCAAGATAAACATTTGAGCGATCTCGTCGCGAATGCCATAGAACTGGGTGTAAGTTATAATTATAACGTTACGAACCATGTTATTTTGCAGCCTGGATTTATATTTGAAAGCGGTCCGGATACTTCAATTTATAAACCTTACTTAAGAGTGCAATATAATTTTGATTCAGGTGTTTATATGGCTGGTCGTTACCGTTATGACTATGCAAGAAAAACAGTTAACTACAGTGATGACGAAAAAACGAATAGATTTGATGCTTATATAGGATACGTTTTTGATGAATTAAAACTAGAATATAACTTTACCTGGATGGATAGCGATCAAATTAAATTTGATAATAAAAAAACAAACTATGAACATAATGTAGCTTTAGCCTGGAAACTGAATAAGTCGTTTACACCTTATGTTGAAATAGGAAATGTAGCGGTTAGAAATAATACCGATGAGAGACAGACCCGTTATCGCGTTGGGTTACAATATCACTTCTGATAAAGCTTAAAGAGTTACTGGGATAATCTTTGCTTAGTATCAATAACGGTAAACTTATAACTCGTGGCTATGTCACAGAACGTTAGGCTTTGACTTGAACATTCACGTCTTTGATGTAGCTACGAATAAGGTTGATAAATAATGAAGAGACACCTTATATAACCACGATATCAGGTGGTCGTCGGAAAGTGCAGTTGTTAGTGCCTTATGCGGTAATGACCAGGATTAACAAATTGAGTCCATAAGCATTTTAAACGGTAACAGCAAATAAGGATTTTATTGTGATAGCAAAAATTTTCCCGTGGTATAGCGAGATAACACGTCCACAAAAAAATGCTTTATTTTCAGCATGGCTGGGTTACGTTTTTGATGGCTTCGACTTTATGCTGATCTTCTACATTATGTATCTGATCAAGGCTGACTTAGGATTGACAGATATGGAGGGCGCATTCCTTGCCACGGCGGCCTTTATTGGTCGACCCTTTGGCGGTGCGCTATTTGGTCTGCTGGCAGACAAATTCGGTCGTAAGCCGTTAATGATGTGGTCGATAGTAGCTTATTCAGTGGGAACAGGGCTAAGTGGCCTGGCTTCTGGCGTAATTATGCTGACGCTCAGTCGTTTCATTGTCGGTATGGGGATGGCAGGAGAATATGCTTGCGCTTCTACTTATGCCGTGGAAAGTTGGCCAAAGCATTTAAAATCTAAAGCAAGCGCATTTCTGGTTTCAGGCTTCGGTATTGGTAATATCATTGCAGCCTACTTTATGCCGTCATTTGCCGAAGCGTATGGTTGGCGCGCTGCTTTTTTTGTCGGTTTGCTACCCGTACTTTTAGTGATCTACATCCGGGCCAGGGCGCCTGAATCTAAAGAGTGGGAAGAGGCCAAACTCAATGAGCTCGGAAAGCATTCCCACAGTGCCTGGTCAGCTTTCTCTTTGTCAATGAAAGGGTTATTTAATCGTGCCCAGTTCCCGCTGACATTGTGTGTATTTATTGTCCTGTTCTCTATTTTTGGCGCAAACTGGCCGATCTTTGGACTGCTGCCCACTTATTTGGCGGGAGAGGGCTTTGATACGGGCGTGGTCTCTAATTTAATGACGGCAGCGGCATTCGGCACCGTACTGGGAAATATCGTTTGGGGACTATGTGCAGACAGAATTGGTTTGAAAAAAACGTTCAGTATTGGCCTTCTCATATCCTTTTTATTCATTTTCCCGTTATTCAGAATTCCGCAAGATAATTATTTACTGCTGGGGGCATGTTTATTCGGTTTGATGGCGACTAACGTGGGTGTTGGCGGGCTGGTTCCCAAATTTCTCTATGATTACTTCCCTCTTGAGGTACGTGGTCTGGGGACTGGGCTGATTTACAATCTTGCGGCGACATCAGGCACATTCAATTCAATGGCGGCGACCTGGCTTGGAATAACGATGGGGCTGGGGGCTGCGTTAACATTTATTGTTGCTTTCTGGACCGCAACAATTCTGCTCATTATTGGATTATCCATTCCGGATAGGCTAAAAGCGCGTCGTGAAAAATTTCTGTCAAGAAAAGAACGTTAACTGAGGATAAATGATGACGAAATACGGTGTTGTAGGTACGGGCTATTTTGGCGCTGAACTGGCGCGATTTATGTCTAAGGTTGAAGGGGCGCAAATCACTGCGATTTACGATCCGGTCAATGCGGATCCGATAGTGAAGGAACTAAATTGTGTCGCCACGGCAACGATGGAGGCGCTTTGTACCCATCCTGATGTGGATTGCGTAATTATTGCTTCACCAAACTACTTACATAAAGCGCCGGTCATTACGGCGGCTAAAGCGGGTAAACACGTGTTTTGTGAAAAACCTATCGCTTTAAATTACCAGGACTGTAAGGAGATGGTTGATACCTGTAAAGAGGCCGGTGTTATCTTTATGGCGGGTCACGTTATGAACTTTTTTAACGGGGTTCGCCATGCTAAAGCGCTGATCAAAGCGGGTGAAATCGGTGAGGTTACACAAGTTCACACTAAACGTAATGGTTTTGAAGACGTACAGGATGAGATCTCATGGAAGAAGATTCGCGCAAAGTCAGGCGGGCATCTGTACCATCATATCCACGAACTGGATTGTACACTGTTCATTATGGACGAGACCCCATCCCTGGTTTCAATGGCGGCGGGAAATGTTGCGCACAAAGGTGAAAAATTTGGTGATGAAGATGATGTGGTCCTGATCACCCTTGAGTTTGAAAGTGGTCGTTTCGCGACACTTCAGTGGGGGTCATCGTTCCACTACCCTGAGCACTATGTATTAATTGAGGGAACGAAAGGTGCAATTCTTATTGATATGCAAAACACGGCTGGTTATCTCATAAAAGCGGGCAAGAAAACACACTTTCTTGTGCATGAAAGCCAGTCGGAGGATGATGATCGTCGCAACGGTAACATCTCCAGTGAGATGGATGGCGCAATTGCTTATGGTAAACCCGGTAAACGTACTCCGATGTGGCTCTCATCAATTATGAAACTAGAGATGCAGTACTTGCATGATGTGATAAACGGTCTGGCGCCAGGCGAGGAGTTTGCTAAATTGCTAACGGGGGAAGCGGCGACAAATGCAATTGCTACCGCTGATGCTGCGACGCTTTCCTCAAACGAGGGGCGCAAAGTTAAACTCTCTGAAATTTTTGACTAAAAATTGAAAGCCGGATGGTGGCGTTATTGCCTGATATGGCGGAGACGGTAATTAAAATTGTGTAATTGCCTGTTAATGATATGTTCCCTCCAACAACAGAGACAGGCAAATTATGGACGAGAAGAAACTCAAAGCGCTGGCTGCTGAACTGGCTAATGGTCTTAAAACCGAAGCTGACCTTAACCAGTTTTCCCGGATGCTGACGAAGCTTACCGTCGAAACGGCGCTCAATGCTGGACTGACCGACCACCTCGGGCATGAGAAAAACGTGCCCAAAAAAGGTTCTAACACCCGCAATGGCTACTCATCAAAAACGCTGCTTTGTGAGTCAGAAAGAATCACTGGGGATGTGGCTGGCCGAAAACGCAGGCGCGAAGTTCTGGCTGAACGTACTGACAGAGCTGAAAAATCGTGGCCTTCAGGACATCCTGATAGCCTGCGTGGACGGTCTGAAGGGTTTCCCGGATGCGATAAACAGCGCCTATCTAATCAATACAACGGTCAATGTTGATTGTTTGCCTGCGGGATTATTCATACTTACATTGACGGAATGAGCTAAATCGATGGTTTGCATGAAAGCGGGAAGGTAAACGGAGGAGAACGGTAAGTACGAAAAGTACTCAACCTGGAGGTTGCGTACTGGTGCAAAACAGTCCTAAACAGGGCGATACTGTCCTGTGAAAGCCGGACGGTAATGGCATACCCGATGGCATACTCCGGATTGCAGATAAAGAAAAAGCGCATGTCACTCAGTAACATGCGCTCAGAATATGGCGGTGAGGGGGGGATTCGAACCCCCGATACGTTGCCGTATACACACTTTCCAGGCGTGCTCCTTCAGCCACTCGGACACCTCACCAAATTGTCGCTCCAGCATTACTGGAACGGGCGCTAATGTAGGGAAATATCTTTTCTACGTCAATCAACTTTTTTAAAAAAAAGCGCGTTTATACAAACTTCCACCAATCTGTGGCTTTAATAAGCGAAAGCTGCTTTTTTTGCCCGCGCCGGGAAATTTGCTATGCTGCACATCCCGTTGAAAATGCTGATAACTGGCGCAATCACATTCCGCACAATACAGCTCAGGAGATAACATGGAGATAATTTTTTATCACCCGACATTTAACGCCGCCTGGTGGGGAAATGCGCTGGAGAAGGCTCTCCCACATGCGCGTGTTCGTGAATGGAAGGCCGATGATAACAAACCCGCAGACTATGCGCTTGTATGGCAGCCCCCGGTTGAAATGCTGGCCGGAAGACGCTTAAAAGCCGTCTTTGCGCTGGGCGCGGGGGTGGATTCAATTCTGAGTAAATTAAATGCGCATCCGGAAATGCTGGACGCCTCCATTCCTCTATTCCGTCTGGAAGATACCGGTATGGGCCTGCAAATGCAGGAATATGCCGTCAGCCAGGTATTACACTGGTTCCGTCGTTTCGATGATTATCAGGCGCTGAAAAATCAGGCGATATGGAAACCGTTGCCGGAATATACCCGCGAGGAATTTGGCGTCGGTATTATGGGCGCAGGGGTACTGGGCTCAAAAGTGGCAGAAAGTCTACAGGCGTGGGGGTTCCCGTTACGTTGCTGGAGCCGTAGCCGCAAATCCTGGCCTGGGGTGGAAAGTTATGCGGGGCGTGAAGAGCTGCGCGCTTTCCTGAACCAGACACGGGTGCTGATTAATCTGCTGCCGAATACGGCCCAAACGGTAGGCATTATTAATAGCGAATTATTGAGTCAATTGCCGGATGGCGCTTACGTGCTGAATCTCGCGCGCGGCGTTCATGTTCAGGAGGCGGATCTGCTGACTGCGCTTGATAGCGGCAAGCTAAAAGGCGCGATGTTGGATGTCTTTAACCAGGAGCCGTTACCGCAGGAAAGCCCATTATGGTGCCATCCGCGAGTCGCCATGACGCCGCATATCGCGGCAGTAACCCGTCCGGCGGAAGCCATCGATTATATCGCTCGCACTATTACCCAACTGGAGAAGGGAGAGCCGGTGACGGGGCAAGTGGACCGGACAAGAGGATATTGACATCAACCCGGCGTGGGCCGGGTTTCGCTAAAAAACGCTGGCGATACCTGCTATCCTTGTCGGAAATGATTACAGGAGAGAACAATGTATCCCGTTGACCTGCATATGCATACCGTCGCCAGCACTCATGCCTACAGTACGCTGAGCGATTATATCGCGGAAGCCAAACGCAAAGGCATTAAACTTTTTGCGATTACCGATCATGGTCCGGACATGGAAGATGCGCCGCATCACTGGCATTTTATTAACATGCGCATCTGGCCGCGTCTGGTTGACGGCGTGGGGATACTGCGTGGCATTGAGGCGAATATCAAGAATATTAACGGTGAAATTGATTGTTCCGGAAAGATGTTCGACTCGCTGGATCTGATTATCGCAGGCTTTCATGAGCCCGTTTTTGCGCCGCATGATAAGGAAACCAATACCCAGGCAATGATCGCGACCATCGCCAGCGGCAAGGTGCATATTATTAGTCACCCCGGAAATCCAAAGTATCCTGTGGAGGTTAAAGCCATCGCGCAGGCGGCGGCGAAACACCATGTAGCGCTGGAAATCAACAACTCTTCTTTTCTGCATTCGCGTAAAGGAAGCGAAGATAATTGCCGCGCGGTCGCTGCCGCCGTACGCGATGCGGGAGGTTGGGTCGCATTAGGCTCTGATTCCCATACGGCCTTTACGCTTGGCGATTTCACCGAGTGTCGGAAAATTCTGGATGCGGTGAACTTCCCGGAAGATCGAATTCTGAACGTCTCGCCGCAGCGCTTACTGGCCTTTCTCGAATCACGCGGTATGGCGCCTGTGCCGGAATTTGCCGAACTTTAATCGTTATTTACGGGAAGATATCAATGAATGAGTTTTCAATCCTGTGCCGTGTGCTGGGATCGCTGTATTATCGCCAACCGCAAGATCCTTTACTGGTTCCGCTGTTTACGTTAATCCGTGAAGGTAAACTGGCGGCAAACTGGCCTTTGGAGCAGGATGACATGCTGGCGCGTTTACAGAAAAGCTGTGATATCACGCAGATTTCCACTGATTACAACGCGTTATTTGTTGGGGAAGAGTGCGCGGTAGCGCCATACCGCAGTGCGTGGGTTGAAGGCGCGGAAGAGTCTGAGGTGCGCGCTTTTTTAACGTCGCGGGGGATGCCGCTGGCCGATACGCCTGCCGATCATATCGGCACTTTATTGCTCGCTGCCTCCTGGCTGGAAGATCAGTCTGCCGAAGATGAAAGTGAAGCGCTGGAAACCTTATTTGCCGATTATCTGCTTCCCTGGTGCAATACTTTCCTCGGTAAAGTTGAAGCTCATGCCGTTACGCCATTCTGGCGCACTCTGGCACCACTAACGCGTGATGCGATAGGGGCCATGTGGGATGAACTTCAGGAAGAAGATGAAGAGTAATGTGATATAAATCACTTTTAACTGCAACGTGTTTTGTCGCATTGCATAAAATGTGTGCGTGGTCTCATTAATGTGCCGCTTTTCTGCTATGATGCGCGCCATGAACATACTTCTTTCTATTGCTATTACGACGGGCATCCTTTCTGGAATATGGGGATGGGTGGCCGTCTCCCTGGGGTTACTAAGCTGGGCCGGTTTTTTAGGTTGTACGGCTTATTTCGCCTGTCCGCAGGGCGGCTTTAAGGGATTGTTGATTTCCGCCTGTACGCTGTTAAGCGGTATGGTGTGGGCGCTGGTCATTATTCACGGTAGCGTGCTGGCGTCGCATCTGGAAATTGTCAGTTACGTGTTGACGGGGATCGTGGCATTCCTGATGTGTATCCAGGCAAAGCAGCTATTGCTTTCTTTTGTACCGGGAACATTTATTGGCGCCTGTGCGACATTTGCAGGGCAGGGTAACTGGCGGTTGGTATTACCGTCGCTGGCGCTGGGGCTAATCTTTGGCTATGCCATGAAAAATAGTGGGCTATGGCTGGCATCACGTCGCGAGCAACATTCAGCGCATACGGCGGTTACAAAATAAAAAAGCGTGGGGTTCTTCCCCACGCTTTGTCGTATTCATCAGGATTCTGGCGGTACTGACAGCTCACGGTATTTCACCAGAATATCATTTTGCCTGTCCGCTTTATTCTGCAAATCCCACAGTCCGCGATCGATACCATCGTTAATGAGGAAGATAACGCCGGTTTCAATGGCTGACATCAGACACAGCATCACCGGTTCGTTCGAGGTATAGCCGATTTCGCCTTCCAGTAAGCGCTGGTAATCAATAAAACGGAACACGCCTGCCTGTACTTCATAAGAAAGGATGGTTTTACTGGTATTCACCGAAGAAAGGATTTCGCCCGTGCTGACGTTAACCACGCGCAGGTTGACAGCAATCTGATCCAACTGATACTGCGTATCGGCGCCAATACCGAAATATCTTGCGCCGACCCCGCCGGATTTGACGTTGCTTTCATAACCAATAATAGAACCTTCCACCATAATATTTGCCGCCGTCAGCGACTGAAGCGGGATACGGTTATTCATCGCCACGGTGCCGTTTTCCTGGGCTGCGCGAATAATTTTCCGTTCATTCAAAAGATTCTGTAAGCCCTGTCGTTCCAGTGGGATAAACCAGCGCGAATCTTTCAGCGCAGTGACCAACATAGCGGTTGCGCTCTGCGGCACAGCCGTGGAAAAGTTACTTGCCGGGTAAGGTTTAAATTGGCCCGTTTCATCCTGAATGTTATATACCGAAACAAAGATCTTACCGGTGGGTACAGGTAAGTGCGTCAAATCTTTGTAACTTTGTGCGCGGGGCATTAATGTCGGTTTCGCAGCTTGTTTCGGCGGGGCAGTTAAGCATCCGCTCAACAATAAAACGGCAACCAAAATAAGTAAGCGCGGCATGATTTATATCCTTTAGTGACTGTAGCTTAAAAATCGGTTGACTGAGTTTGTAAACCTGACACTTCGATGGTCGAGGTTCTTCCCGTTTTTCTGTCCGTGACGTTGAGCTGGAGCTGTCCGTCGCGATTAGCGATATCGATAATAAAATCGTTGGTCACCATACGTCCTGGTTTCCCGGTATTAATATTGGTCAACAAGCCGCCCAGAATTTGTGATTGAATAGCTTGCGTAAAGTTATCCAACGCTGAGGGGGTTTCGATACCAAAATCGTCATCATAATTGGGGTCTTTATATGAATTTTGCGCCTGGGCGCTATTCAATAAAAAGGAACCGTTATTGGGATTTCCGCCAAAGTTAGGATTACGGAACTGGAACGTCATATTTCCGGCCCAGGTTAATGGCGAAAAAAGCATGAGCAACACTACTGCATGTTTAACACGCATGACAGCCTCCGGATAAAAATCAAGTTTTAGAATTCATCACGCGCTAAATCACTCGTACTTAATAGCGTTTGATCTATTTGTCGGCGATTTAATGCTTCCTCTGTTTGTGCTAATGCGAAGACGACGGTTTTCTCGAAGTCTCTTTTCATTGGAAATAAAAAGGTCTGGAAAATAACGTCCTGATTTACCGTTATGGTGATCCAGCTTCCCCAACGCGCACTGGGTCTTTCATTAATGGTCAGATTGCCAGTGTACTCGCTTTCCCATTTGTCGCTGAATGCACGATAGAAATCATGTCCTATCGAAGAGACGGTATGGTCGGTTAACAATCCGGGAACCTCGACCTCAACGTCATTGGCATACAGGTTTCCGGTAGCGAACAGTAACTCTGCTGCTACAATCCAGGTCAGATAGTGTTTCATGGCCTTACCGCCTGAGATTATCGTTTGCCCATGACACTGCCTGGGTACGATTCTTGACAGCTATCTTTTTGAAAAGATTATAAAGATGTGTCTTAACCGTATTCTCGCTGATAAATAGCGACCTGGCGATTTCATTATTAGACGCGCCAATACGTAACTTATTGAGGATCTCTTTTTCGCGATGAGTGAGTAATGCGGACTCGGTACTGTTGTAGCGGTAATTTCCTGAGTGTGTAATCAGGTAACTGGCTAATTTTTGTGAAAAATAGCATTCGCCCCGCAGAATACCCTGTAATCCGCTGACCACGTGTTCCTGATCTTCAGCGGCGTAAAATACGCCGTTAATATGAGGCCAGTTTTCAATTTCACGGTAGGGATAATCGTCAGGGGTATTTAACAATAATGTTTTTATATTATTGTTTTTTCGGCTTAAATTATCCTGCCAATAGTGGATAAGCTTCTTATCCGCTTCCATCATATCCATTAAAACAATGCAACCAGCAGAGATATCTTCCAGAGAACGTT
The DNA here is from genome assembly GCA_900478215.1 of Salmonella enterica subsp. houtenae serovar Houten. Lineage (NCBI taxonomy): Bacteria > Pseudomonadati > Pseudomonadota > Gammaproteobacteria > Enterobacterales > Enterobacteriaceae > Salmonella > Salmonella enterica. The sequence goes on along the minus strand of LS483478.1, from coordinate 2,740,742 downwards.
GAATATTATGCAGTTTTCCGGTTAAGGCCAGCGACTGTTTTAAATGTTGCAATAATGCCGTAGCTTGCAGAGATGGCTTTGTGATCAACAATAGTGTATGACCATGACTACTATGGACTTCATTAAACATGATGAAACTCCACTTTTTTTAATCGCACATCTGACAGCTGCCTCCATAAAATAAAGGCACCAGAAGTACTGACAGATGTTGCACTGCTGTGGGTTGAAATAGCCCATCATCCAGAAAGAGAAAAATATCTACGAAAATACTTTTAACTGTTTTCAATCTAGCCATTACAAATCTTAAAGCAAGTGTTAAACTTGTAACAATATGTAAAAATATATATTAAAATGTTGTTTTTGGGTTTTTTTGAAGTTTAGATTTGATAGTAAAGTTGTACATTTTGCTGTTATTGCATAGATTTAAAAAATCATACAAATTATAATAATCTATTGATTTAGAATGATTTTCATTATTATACATCATGTCTTGGTTTTATTTTTTCTTAAAATTCGAGACGCCGCATTAACCTGGACAACACAAAGACAAAAAAAACGGAGTATGTCACGTCTTGTGCGTGTTGCCCCTATGGGAAGCATAAGAACACCTCCATGGCGGCGTAACACACACCAACTCTCCATTTTTTTGTTTCGCGATACACTATCTTCTGTGGCCAAAAATTAATTATAAAAAATCACATGATTATCGTTTTATTAGCACTTTGGTATGAGCTTAAATAACAAAATACCACTCGTGGGTGAGTTATTAAAAATGTTTCCACGGACATACTCTTCATCGTAACGACGCGTTAACAAAAAACGCATGTCGCTAACAAAGCAATAGATAATTTTCGCTATGTACGACCAGGTCCAGGGTGACAGCATGAAAAACAAATTGTTATTTATGATGTTGACAATACTGGGTGCGCCTGGAGTTGCAACCGCGACAAATTATGATCTGGCTCGTTCAGAATATAATTTTGCGGTAAATGAATTAAGCAAGTCTTCATTTAATCAGGCAGCCATTATTGGTCAAGTCGGCACGGATAATAGTGCCAGAGTACGCCAGGAAGGATCAAAACTTTTGTCTGTTATTTCACAAGAAGGAGGAAATAATCGGGCGAAAGTCGACCAGGCAGGGAATTATAACTTTGCGTATATTGAACAAACGGGCAATGCCAACGATGCCAGTATATCGCAAAGCGCTTACGGTAATAGTGCAGCCATTATCCAGAAAGGTTCTGGAAATAAGGCCAATATTACCCAGTACGGTACACAGAAAACAGCAGTTGTAGTGCAGAAACAGTCGCATATGGCTATTCGCGTCACCCAACGCTAATACCGTTACGACTTTTAAATCAATCCGATGGGGGTTTTACCATGAAACTTTTAAAAGTGGCAGCATTCGCAGCAATCGTAGTTTCTGGCAGTGCTCTGGCTGGCGTCGTTCCACAATGGGGCGGCGGCGGTAATCATAATGGCGGCGGCAATAGTTCCGGCCCGGATTCAACGTTGAGCATTTATCAGTACGGTTCCGCTAACGCTGCGCTTGCTCTGCAAAGCGATGCCCGTAAATCTGAAACGACCATTACCCAGAGCGGTTATGGTAACGGCGCCGATGTGGGCCAGGGTGCGGATAATAGTACCATTGAACTGACTCAGAATGGTTTCAGAAACAATGCCACCATCGACCAGTGGAACGCTAAAAACTCCGATATTACTGTCGGCCAATACGGCGGTAATAACGCCGCGCTGGTTAATCAGACCGCATCTGATTCCAGCGTAATGGTGCGTCAGGTTGGTTTTGGCAACAACGCCACGGCTAACCAGTATTAATTTAGCGTCTGCGCTAATAAAAAACAGGGCGTAAGCCCTGTTTTTTTTCGGGAGGAAATTATGCATACCTTATTGCTCCTTGCCGCACTTTCAAATCAGATTACGTTTACCACGACTCAGCAAGGCGATATTTACACGGTGATCCCCCAGGTCACATTAAACGAACCCTGCGTCTGTCAGGTGCAAATTCTCTCTGTGCGTGACGGCGTCGGGGGACAAAGCCATACACAGCAAAAACAAACGCTATCTTTACCTGCTAATCAACCGATTGAGTTGTCTCGTCTTAGTGTAAATAGCTCTTCAGAGGACTCGGTTAAAATTATTGTTACTGTTTCGGACGGACAATCACTGCATTTGTCACAACAATGGCCGCCTTCTGCACAGTAGTTTTTTGATGGTGGCGGAAATAGATTGGCTGACCTATCTATAAAGAGGCGATAAAAGCGTTTCATCGTCTCGGCATGTCGCTAAAGGGTAACGCCGAACCCTCGAGGATGACTAATCATTGAGGAGTTACCATGTCCGTAATTAAGAAAAATATCCCTGGCGTAGGCCTGTGTATCTGCGCTTTTTTTATCCATTCTGCGGTGGGGCAACAAACGGCACAGGGCGGCGTTATCCATTTTCGTGGCGCGATTGTTGAGCCATTGTGCGATGTCTATACTCACGCCGAAAATATTGATTTAACCTGCCTGCGCGAAGGTAAAAAGCAAGTGCACCGGATTGACCTTCGGCAGGCATCTGGATTACCGCAGGATATTCAGTCCATTGCGACGGTGCGGCTGCATTATCTCAATGCGCAAAAAAGCCTGGCGGTTATGAATATTGAATACCGTTAACGGCTGCGTCATAAGTATAAAAAGAGCGACGCTGTTGAAAGCCCTGCGGTACACTTTGCAGATAAGGTGAGACAAGGGGGGGAGGTTATGACATCACGTCTTCAGGTCATACAGGGGGATATCACTCAACTTAGCGTCGATGCAATTGTGAATGCTGCTAATGCGTCATTAATGGCCGGCGGCGGCGTAGACGGCGCTATTCATCGCGCGGCGGGGCCGGCATTACTGGACGCCTGTAAACTCATCCGCCGGCAACAGGGTGAATGCCCGACAGGACATGCGGTTATCACGCCTGCTGGCAAGCTTTCGGCAAAGGCGGTTATTCATACAGTAGGGCCCGTCTGGCGAGGCGGCGAACACCAGGAAGCTGAGTTACTCGAAGAGGCATACCGGAATTGTTTGCTGCTTGCCGAGGCGAATCGCTTTCGTTCCATCGCTTTTCCGGCAATCAGTACCGGCGTTTATGGTTATCCACGCGCCCAGGCCGCTGAAGTCGCCGTCAGGACGGTTTCAGATTTTATTACCCGTTACGCTCTGCCTGAACAGGTATACTTTGTCTGTTATGATGAAGAAACTGCCCGGCTTTACGCAAGATTACTTACTCAGCAAGGCGACGACCCTGCCTGATAAAACACGCCTGGAACGTGCCGTTGAACCGCTATGCGCACGTCATCCCGGAGAGTGCGGCATTCTTGCGCTGGATAACAGTCTGGACGCTTTTGCCGCCCGCTATCGCCTGACCGAAATGGCGGCGCGGACGCTGGATGTGCAGTATTATATTTGGGAAGACGATATGTCCGGGCGGCTGCTCTTTTCGGTACTGCTGTCGGCGGCGAAGCGCGGCGTTCATGTTCGTCTGTTGCTGGATGATAACAATACGCCCGGTCTGGATGATACGTTGCGCTTGCTGGATAGCCATCCCAATATCGAAGTTCGTCTGTTTAATCCTTTCTCTTTTCGTACGCTTCGCGCGCTGGGATATTTGACCGATTTTGCGCGGCTGAATCGGCGGATGCACAATAAAAGTTACACTGCCGACGGCGTAGTGACGCTGGTCGGTGGGCGCAACATCGGCGATGCCTATTTCGGCGCTGGCGAGGAGCCGCTATTTTCCGATCTGGACGTGATGGCCATTGGCCCTGTGGTCAATGATGTCGCCAATGATTTTGAACGTTACTGGCGCTGTAGTTCAGTGTCGACATTGCAGCAAGTATTATCCCTTTCTGAGCAGGAACTGACGCAGCGTATCGAACTTCCCGAATCCTGGTATAACGATGAGATCACCCGCCGCTATCTGCATAAGCTGGAAACCAGTCAGTTTATGGCAGATCTGGATCGCGGAACGTTGCCGCTGATTTGGGCAAAAACACGGTTGCTTAGCGATGACCCTTCTAAAGGCGAGGGGAAGGCGCAACGCCATTCGCTTCTTCCGCAGCGATTATTTGAGGTGATGGGCTCGCCGACGGAGCGTATCGACATTATTTCCGCTTACTTTGTCCCTACGCGCGCAGGCGTAGCGCAGTTGCTTAATCTGGTCAGGAAGGGCGTGAAGATCGCCATCTTAACTAACTCCCTGGCGGCAAACGATGTGGCGGTCGTTCACGCAGGGTACGCGCGCTGGCGAAAGAAATTACTGCGCTATGGCGTGGAGCTCTACGAACTGAAACCGACCCGCGAACATGAAACCGCCGTACATGATCGCGGACTCACCGGGAACTCAGGTTCCAGCTTACATGCGAAAACGTTCAGTATTGATGGTAGTAAGGTGTTTATCGGGTCGCTTAATTTTGATCCCCGTTCAACGCTTTTAAATACTGAAATGGGCTTTGTCATTGAAAGTGAAACGCTGGCGACGCTTATCCATAAGCGTTTTACACAGAGCCAACGCGATGCGGCCTGGCAACTGCGACTGGATCGCTGGGGACGAATTAACTGGATCGATCGTCAGCAAGAAGAGGAAAAGGTGTTAAAGAAAGAACCCGCTACACGTTTCTGGCAGCGAGTTCTGGTACGCTTGGCGGCAATTTTACCTGTTGAATGGCTGCTTTGAACCCGCGCGCGGAAAACTACCCGATTGCGGCGTGTCTTTCTCGTTTTACAGGCGGTTTACCTGAAAAGAGAAATTTCAGGAGCGGGATGCGTAAATGAATTTCATACAGAATTAACGCAATACCCATGACAAATATCAGCCCGCACAAGAACCCGATCAGGTTGGAGGAGATATGCGGCGTAATATACGCGCCAAAGAAAAGCGTTAAGGGATGATGCACCAGATAGATAAACAGCGAAGCATTCACGAAATAGGTGACGCGCGCGGACTGGAAGTTTAACAAGCGATGCCCCAGTGAAAATACCACGTTCACCATCCACAGCCCCATTACCATCGTAATCACGGATTCGGTTTCGTACATCCAGGCGTCGCCGCTCCCATAACGTTGATTCAGCAGATAAGCGATAAAAGCAACGGCAGCGCCTAAAGTGCATCCGCGCGAGGGCGTGGTGAAGCGCGCTTTCAGATCGGGGTGAATGAAGGCCAACGCGCCGAGAATAAAAAAAGGCACATAAAATAGCGTTTGCATCACAATAAAATTGAACATGCCGTCACTGAGGATTGCCGGATATACGATGAAAATAATGCGCCTGATAGCGGCGTAAGCCACCCCCAGCAGAAAAAAAATAAGCGAAAGTTTGGCCAGTGAAATAGCGGCGGGACGAGGCTTGCTTGTTTCCTGCCTTTTTTGGAACCAGGTAAAAATCCCGATACTGACTGTGGTTAATATCACCAGCACCAGTAAAAACCACAGATGTGAAATGAGTTCCCACGCTAGCGTATTATATTTTTCATAGGCAGAGAGCATATGCCAGTTCGCTGTTTTCTCTTTGACAAATTGCAACATGATAAATTGCGGCAAGGTAAGCAAAGGGATCGCGGTAAGCATGGGAATGCCCACACGTTCTACCCGTACTTTCCACCAGCGCTTTAACGGATAACGTAAAAATAACATGTACGAAAAATAACCAGAAATAACAAAAAACACCTGCATACGAAAAGCGTGGATAAAATCGTTAAACAGGGTTAGCCACCACGATGGCGCGGCGCTATTGACATGCCAACTGTGAGTGGAATAGATCAACGAGATATGAAAGGGAATCCCTAACAACATCAGCCATGCGCGGATAGAGTCAAGAAAATATTCACGCGGCGCGGGTACAGAGCTCATATAAGGTCACGTATTCTCAGATTTTTCACCTTATCCATAAGGCGAATTATGGTTACATTCGATGGCAACCCTACACCAACTCCGACAACCTGTCTCCAGGATAAGCACGCAAAGTGAAAACAGGCGCGAGAGGTGCTTAATCCATGAGCCAGCGCGCTGAACAAAGCCTGGATTCAGTTGTCGTAATGCCTGATTATCCATTAAAATGGATCGGATCGATATAAGCACACAAAGGGGGAAGTGCTTACTTATTATGAAACATAAACGACAAATGATGAAAATGCGTTGGTTGGGCGCAGCTGTTATGTTAACGCTCTACGCATCATCAAGCTGGGCGTTCAGTATTGATGACGTGGCAAAACAAGCTCAATCTTTAGCCGGGAAAGGCTATGAGGCGCCTAAAAGCAACTTGCCCTCCGTTTTCCGCGACATGAAATATGCGGATTATCAGCAGATCCAGTTTAACAGCGACAAAGCCTACTGGAACAACTTAAAGACCCCATTTAAGCTCGAATTTTACCACCAGGGGATGTACTTCGATACGCCGGTCAAGATTAACGAAGTGACGGCGACGACGGTCAAAAGAATCAAATACAGCCCGGATTACTTCAATTTTGGCAATGTTCAGCACGATAAAGACACGGTAAAAGATTTAGGCTTCGCCGGGTTCAAAGTCTTGTACCCCATCAACAGTAAAGATAAGAACGACGAAATCGTCAGTATGCTTGGCGCCAGCTATTTCCGCGTTATCGGCGCAGGCCAGGTGTATGGCTTATCTGCGCGCGGCCTGGCGATTGATACCGCCTTACCATCTGGTGAAGAATTTCCCCGCTTTCGCGAGTTCTGGATTGAGCGTCCAAAACCAACCGATAAGCGTTTGACCGTCTATGCATTACTGGATTCTCCGCGCGCGACTGGCGCTTACCGTTTTGTGATCATTCCTGGCCGCGATACCGTGGTGGACGTGCAGTCAAAAGTCTATCTGCGTGATAAAGTGGGCAAGCTGGGCGTTGCGCCATTAACCAGTATGTTCCTGTTTGGGCCAAACCAGCCGTCGCCGACGACCAACTATCGTCCGGAACTGCATGACTCGAACGGCTTATCCATTCATGCGGGTAATGGCGAGTGGATTTGGCGTCCGCTGAACAATCCAAAACACCTCGCTGTGAGCAGCTATGCGATGGAAAACCCTCAGGGATTCGGCCTGTTGCAGCGTGGTCGCGAGTTCTCGCGCTTTGAAGATTTAGACGATCGCTACGACCTGCGTCCAAGCGCCTGGATTACCCCGAAAGGCGACTGGGGCAAAGGTAAGGTTGAGCTGGTTGAAATTCCGACCAATGATGAAACCAACGATAACATCGTCGCTTACTGGACTCCGGATCAACTGCCGGAACCGGGTAAGGAGATGAACTTCAAATACACTCTGACCTTCAGCCGCGATGAAGATAAACTTCATGCGCCGGATAATGCCTGGGTGCTGCAAACACGCCGCTCGACGGGCGACGTTAAACAGTCGAATCTGATTCGCCAGCCCGACGGCACAATTGCCTTCGTGGTGGATTTCGTTGGCGCCGATATGAAAAAACTGCCGCCGGATACGCCTGTCGCTGCGCAAACCAGCATTGGCGATAACGGTGAAATCGTTGACAGTAATGTACGCTATAACCCGGTCACCAAAGGCTGGCGTTTAATGCTGCGCGTGAAAGTCAAAGACGCGAAGAAAACCACGGAAATGCGTGCCGCATTGGTGAATGCCGATCAGACGCTAAGTGAAACCTGGAGCTACCAGTTACCTGCCAATGAATAAAACAACTGAGTATATTGACGCATTGTTGCTTTCAGAAAGTGAGAAAGCGGCATTGCCGAAAACTGACATCCGCGCCGTGCATCAGGCGCTGGATGCCGAGCATCGGACTTACTCGCGAGAAGACGATTCACCGCAGGGTTCCGTAAAAGCCCGCCTTGAACACGCCTGGCCGGATTCATTGGCTCAGGGGCAGTTAATTAAAGATGATGAAGGCCGTGATCAGTTGCAGGCGATGCCAAAAGCGACGCGTTCTTCGATGTTTCCCGACCCCTGGAGAACCAACCCGGTTAGCCGTTTCTGGGATCGACTGCGTGGACGGGATGTCACGCCGCGCTATGTTTCACGTCTGACAAAAGAAGAGCAGGCGAGCGAGCAAAAATGGCGCACCGTCGGCACGATACGTCGCTATATTCTGTTGATTCTGACTCTGGCGCAAACCGTCGTCGCGACCTGGTATATGAAGACCATTCTGCCTTATCAGGGATGGGCGCTGATCAATCCTATGGATATGGTGGGACAGGATATTTGGGTCTCCTTTATGCAGCTCCTGCCCTACGTGTTGCAAACCGGTATCCTGATTCTGTTCGCCGTGCTGTTCTGCTGGGTGTCAGCCGGATTCTGGACGGCGCTGATGGGTTTCCTGCAACTGCTTATCGGGCGCGATAAGTACAGTATCTCCGCGTCTACGGTTGGCGATGAGCCCCTCAATCCGGAACACCGGACAGCGCTGATCATGCCTATCTGTAATGAAGACGTTAGCCGCGTTTTCGCCGGTCTGCGCGCGACCTGGGAATCTGTTAAAGCCACAGGCAATGCCGCGCATTTTGACGTCTATATCCTTAGCGACAGTTATAACCCGGATATCTGCGTGGCGGAACAAAAGGCATGGATGGAGCTTATCGCAGAAGTGCAGGGTGAAGGCCAAATTTTTTACCGCCGCCGCCGCCGCCGTATGAAACGCAAAAGCGGCAATATTGACGATTTTTGCCGCCGCTGGGGCAATCAGTACAGCTATATGGTGGTGTTGGACGCGGACTCGGTGATGAGCGGCGAGTGTTTGAGCGGTCTGGTGCGCCTGATGGAAGCGAATCCAAACGCCGGGATTATCCAGTCTTCGCCGAAAGCGTCGGGGATGGACACTCTGTATGCTCGCTGCCAGCAGTTCGCGACCCGTGTCTACGGGCCGCTGTTTACCGCCGGGCTGCACTTCTGGCAGTTGGGGGAGTCGCACTACTGGGGGCACAACGCCATTATCCGCGTGAAGCCGTTTATTGAGCACTGCGCTCTGGCGCCGCTGCCGGGAGAAGGTTCATTCGCCGGATCGATTCTTTCCCACGACTTTGTGGAGGCGGCGCTGATGCGTCGGGCAGGGTGGGGCGTCTGGATCGCTTACGATCTGCCCGGCTCCTATGAAGAGCTGCCGCCAAACCTGTTGGATGAGCTTAAACGCGACCGCCGCTGGTGTCACGGCAACCTGATGAACTTCCGCCTGTTTCTGGTGAAAGGGATGCACCCGGTGCATCGCGCTGTGTTCCTGACGGGGGTAATGTCATATCTGTCCGCGCCGTTGTGGTTTATGTTCCTCGCGCTTTCTACCGCTCTGCAAGTCGTTCATGCGTTAACGGAGCCGCAATATTTCCTTCAGCCGCGCCAGCTTTTTCCGGTCTGGCCGCAGTGGCGTCCGGAGCTGGCAATCGCGCTGTTTGCGTCAACAATGGTGCTGCTGTTCCTGCCGAAGCTGCTCAGCATCATGCTGATCTGGTGTAAAGGCACCAAAGAGTATGGCGGTTTCTGGCGCGTTACGCTGTCGCTGTTGCTGGAAGTGCTGTTCTCCGTGTTGCTGGCGCCGGTGCGTATGCTGTTTCATACAGTATTTGTGGTCAGCGCGTTTCTCGGCTGGGAAGTGGTGTGGAACTCGCCGCAACGCGACGATGATTCTACGCCGTGGGGAGAAGCCTTTATGCGTCACGGCTCCCAACTGCTGCTGGGGCTGGTCTGGGCGGTGGGTATGGCATGGCTGGATTTACGCTTTCTGTTCTGGCTGGCGCCGATTGTTTTTTCGCTGATTCTGTCGCCATTTGTTTCGGTGATCTCCAGCCGTTCAACGGTAGGATTACGCACCAAACGCTGGAAGCTGTTCCTGATCCCGGAAGAGTATTCGCCGCCTCAGGTGTTGGTCGATACTGATAAATATCTGGAGATGAATCGCCGCCGTATTCTGGACGATGGCTTTATGCATGCGGTATTTAACCCGTCGCTGAATGCGTTGGCTACCGCGATGGCCACCGCGCGTCACCGCGCCAGTAAGGTGCTGGAAATAGCCCGCGATCGTCATGTGGAGCAGGCGCTAAACGAAACGCCGGAAAAACTGAACCGCGATCGGCGTCTAGTTTTGCTCAGCGATCCGGTGACGATGGCGCGTTTACACTATCGGGTCTGGAATGCGCCAGAGAGATACTCTTCCTGGGTAAACCATTATCAGTCTCTCGTCCTGAATCCGCAGGCGTTACAGGGACGAACATCGTCAGCGGGATAAGGTCTTCAGGTCTGATGGCGTTGCGCTTATCAGGTCTGGAGTGAGGTGAAAAATACCGGCGTGATGCCGGTATTTTTATAGTGAAATGAGGTATCAGGTGCGTATATTCGCGGTGAGCATAATGGTGATTACCCTGAGCGGCTGCGGCAGTATTATCAGCAGAACGATCCCCGGACAGGGACACGGCAATCAGTATTATCCTGGCGTGCAGTGGGATATTCGTGATTCCGCATGGCGCTATATCACTATCCTCGATCTGCCCTTCTCACTGATCTTCGATACACTGCTACTGCCGCTCGATATCCACCACGGGCCTTATGAGTAATTAACGTTCATCCCATTCGTCTGCCGCAGTACGGCCTTCCTCGGTATCAAGCGGGGGTTCAAGCTGGAATTCTCCTTCATCCCATTCATGCAAGGTATTCTCTTCCTGCCATTCCTGGCGGATTTCTATCTCATCATAATCACCGTCAAACACGCTTTGCGCGGCTTCACCACTCAGCATCGGCAGACATTCTCCATCATCACCTTCATCGGCGAAAAATTCGACCTGCCACATGATGTCCCCATCCTGTAGTACATATTTCTGAACATTGAACTGCTGCACATTCGCTTCATCTTGTTCGAGGCCTGGATTGTCAGCCAGAAATTCTTCCCGGGCTGCATCAATAGCTTCTTCCAGCGTGGCATACATGGTCATCAGTGTCTCCCTTTGATTTGATGAGGTATTTAGGGAAAGAATAGCTGATTCTGTGATATTGCAAGTATGAAAGCGCAAAAATCATTCCGTTGCCAGTCTGCGCCGTCGTAAGCTGTTCCATGAATAGATAGCATTGAACAGCACGACGCCTGCCGTGACGCAGAATACGGCGCGGAAGCCATAGCTCGCGGAAATTGCGGCACCCATGAGAGGGCCGGTGACGTTGCCGATATCGCGGAAAGATTGGTTGTAGCTGAATATGCGCCCGGCTATCTGATTAGTCGAGTTGTAAACCAACAGGGTTTGTACGGCTGGCAGCAGCGCGCCATCCGCCGCGCCAAGCAGAAACCGCAATAGCGCGAGCTGCCACGGCGTTTGCACAAAAGACATTGGAATCAGTAGCAATACGGAAATAATCAGCGCGACGATAAGGATCTTTTCCGGGCCAATTCTGTCGCCGAGCTTGCCGAGTCGGGGGGCGCTAAGTAGTGCCGCCACACCGGGAACGGAAGCTATCATCCCGCTAATGAACGCAATATTACTGACATTTCCCGCGAGTTCGCGCACATAGAGTGTCAGAATGGGCGCAATAGACCCCGTCGCCACCTGAATAATCAGCGTGGTGACAAACAGACTTAACACCAGGCGGGGATTTTTTAACGAGGCGACCACTTCCCGAACGTGAAGCATCTCTTTTTTGCTCACCGGCAGGAAATTCTCGCGAATAAAAAAGAAGGTGAGCAGAAAACAGATAAACAAAACGCTGGCGGTAATAAAAAAGACCGGGCGAAGGCCGTAATGGTCGGCGAGCAGTCCGCCCGCAAGTGGGCCAAGCAGAGCGCCGCTGACGCCGCCAGTAGAGAGCGTCCCTAACGCCCAGCCGCTTTTGTGACGCGGCACCTGAGTGGCGATGAGCGCATTGGCGTTGGGAATAAATCCGCCCAGAAGACCTAATAACGCGCGGAGGATCAGAAACTGCCAGATATTTTGCGCCATGCCCATTAACAGCATCACAATGGCCATGCCGAGAGCGGAACGCAACAGCATGATCTTACGCCCTTTACGATCCGCCAGACCGCCCCAAAAAGGGGAAGCGATAGCTGAAAAGAGGAACGTAATACTAAAGACCAGCCCGGACCACATGTTGAGCGCGCTATGGCCTGTAACGCCGAGCTGCTCAACGTAGAGAGGGAGAAAAGGCATGACCAGACTGAATGCCGCGCCGGTTAAAAAACAGCCCAGCCAGGTAACGGTGAGATTGCGTTTCCAGTTTATGGGGACATCAGAGGGTGACATAGCGTTCCACAGTATGATGCGCGGTTCGCGCTATCATCAATTTAATTATAAGCGTACTAATTATGCGCCGACCTTACCAGCCTCGCAATGTGGGGAGCTTTTAAAGCTAAAAGAGGGGAAAAATTGCAGCCTGACGGCTGCAATCCTGTCAATAGCGCGACGGTACGCCTTCAGGGCGAGTTTTAAAGCGGCGATGCAGCCACATATACTGCTCTGGCGCCATCATAATGCACTGCTCAACAATCTTATTCATCCACGCGGCAGTCGCTTCGGCGCTCTCCAGCGGAGGCGAATATTCCGCAGGAAGAATGATCAGTTCGTAGCCTTTTCCATCGGGTTTACGACGAGGCACGAAGGGGATAATACAGGCTTTAGACATGCGCGCGAGCATCCAGGTACCGGAGGTCGTGGCGGCCTGGTCGACGGCGAATAGCGGTACAAAAACGCTGGCGCGCGGGCCATAATCGTGGTCCGGCGCATACCAGATCAATTCGCCGCTTTTCAATGCCTTAACCATGCCTTTCAGATCTTTGCGATCCAACATCGATTTATTGGAGCGTAAGCGCCCCCAGGTCTGTAACCAGTCGAGCAACGGATTATCATTCGGGCGATAAACCCCGATACCCGGGTTATGCATACCAAACATGCGGGCGCCAAACTCAAGGGTAAGGAAATGTATTCCTACCAGAATGAACCCCAGCCCCTGCGCCTTAACTTCACGGATATGCTCCAGACCACTCGCTTCCATCCAGCGGGTCACGCGCCTATCGGACCAGAACCAGGCCATGCCGGTTTCCATCACGCCCATGCCGACGGATTCAAAGTTTTTGACCACCATGGTGTGGCGTTCCTGCGCGCTCATTTCCGGAAAGCATAATTCAAGGTTGCGATAGGCGATTTTCGCGCGGCGTTTCATTACGCGTCGCGCCAGGTGGCCCAATGCGCAACCCAATTTATAGATGACCGGGTAGGGGAGTTGCACGACCAACCAAAGCGCGCCTATACCCAACCAGGTTAACCAATAACGTGGGTGCAGTAAGGCCACGGAGAACTTAGGCAACTTCGTCATTTCTATCCTGTCTTTCAACGAACAATTCCCCGTATTCTCGCATCTTTTTGCGTTGAGCAAAAATATGTAGCAGGAGAGTGGCGATTAAATCGACAATTGTTGTTAATTGTTTAGTGTGAAGCAAGAAATGTAGCGCAAAATGTGTGGATGTAAATTGGCGAGGCTTGCTTTATCATGCCTGCCCACTTTATTTTTTGCTGATTGCAGGATACGTACACCATGCCAGTGTTACACAACCGCATTTCCAATGACGAGCTGAAAGCCAAAATGCTGGCGGAAAACGAGCCGCGTACGACAATTTCTTTTTATAAATATTTCACTATCACCTCGCCGCAACAGACGCGGGACGCGTTATACCAGGTGTTTACGGCATTGGGCGTTTTTGGTCGCGTTTACCTGGCGCATGAAGGCATCAATGCGCAAATCAGCGTGCCGCAAAGCAAGGTCGAGACGTTTCGTCAACAGCTTTATACGTTCGATCCCGCGCTGGACGGGCTGCGTTTAAATATCGCGCTGGAGGATGACGGAAAGTCATTTTGGGTATTGCGTATGAAAGTCCGCGACCGTATCGTCGCTGACGGTATTGACGATCCGAATTTTGACGCCAGTAATGTCGGCGATTATCTGAAGGCGGCAGATGTTAATGCGATGCTGGACGATCCTGACGCGGTCTTTATTGATATGCGCAACCACTATGAATATGAAGTGGGCCATTTCGAAAATGCTCTGGAAATCCCGGCGGATACGTTTCGCGAACAGTTGCCAAAAGCGGTTGAAATGCTGCGGGAACATGCAGATAAAAAGATAGTGATGTACTGTACCGGCGGTATTCGTTGTGAGAAAGCCAGTGCCTGGATGAAACACAACGGTTTTAATAAAGTCTGGCATATTGAGGGCGGCATCATTGAGTACGCGCGTCGTGCGCGCGAGCAGGGGCTCCCCGTTCGCTTTATCGGCAAAAACTTTGTATTTGATGAGCGAATGGGCGAACGAATCTCGGATGAGGTTATCGCGCATTGCCATCAGTGCGGCGCGCCCTGCGATAGCCATACCAACTGCAAAAACGACGGTTGCCATCTGTTGTTTATCCAGTGTCCGCAGTGCGCCAGTAAATTTAACGGCTGCTGTAGCGAACAATGCTGTGAAGAGTTGACCTTGCCGGAGGAGGAACAGCGCCGACGTCGCGCGGGTCGCGAGAGCGGCAACGAAATTTTTAATAAATCGCGTGGGCGGCTTAATAGCAAACTGAGCATTCCCGATCCGGCAGAGTAATATTTTACCGGATAGCGGCGTAAAGGCCGCTATCCGGCATTTCGCCAGGTGTTACTTCTGCTGAACGCCTTCTACTGAGATGATAAGCTCCACCTCTTGTGACGCCGGGCCGAGATCGGTAGTCATATTGAAGTCCTTCAGCTTAATTTTTCCTTCAGCCTCAAAGCCCGCGCGCTTACCGCCCCACGGATCGTCGCCCTGGCCCATCAGCTTCGCTTCCAGCGTCACCGGTTTAGTCACGCCATTGAGCGTCAGATTACCGGTAATATCCAGCTCATCGCCCTCTTTCTTCACACTGGTGGAAGTGAAGGTGGCCTGCGGGAATTTCGCCACATTCAGAAATTCTGCGCTGCGCAGGTGTTTGTCACGTTCGGCATGGTTAGTGTCGACGCTATTGGTGTTAATGGTCACGTTCACTTTGTCTGCCGACGGATTTTTTTCATCAAAAGTGAACGTGCCGTCGAAATCTTTAAAGGTGCCGTATAGCCAGCTGTAGCCCAGATGCTGGATACGGAAATTTACGAACGCATGTTGGCCTTCTTTATCAATTTTATACTCCGCCGCCACGGCGGAACCGGTCGTGAATAACAAAGATGCGAGGGTGAATCCCAGCAGGTTTTTTTTCATTTTTGAACTCCATAGTCAGATGACGACATTCCTGTCATACGTTTCAGTGTGCCGTCTTTATCAATGAAATGGTGTTTTAGCGCCATTACCCCATGCAAGAGCGAAATAATGACCAGCGACCACGCAAACCATAGATGCAGCGTTCCGGCGACATCAGCCTGCGCGCCTGCATCAGCAAGCGTTGCAGGAACCTCAAACCAGCCAAAAACGCTAATCGGTTTACCATCGGCGGTAGAGATCAGGTAGCCGCTAATCACAATTGCAAAGAGCAGAAGATACAGGAAGAGGTGACCCGCGGCGGCGCCAGCGCGCGTTAAGCGGGAATAGCTGGCCAACGCAACGGGCGGTGGGGAATAAAGTCGCCAGATAATACGTACGATCAGCGCTATCATCAGTAACATACCGATGCTTTTATGTAATTCCGGCGCCTGGTGATACCAGCCGTCGTAATAACTGAGCGTGACCATCCATAAACCCAACGCAAACATGCCATAGACCACCAGGACGGTTAGCCAGTGGAGCGCGGCGGAAACCACGCCATAACGTTGTGGAGTATTTTTAAATTGCATAAACACACCAATGAATATTTCACGAGAAAATGAAAATGGCGTGGAAAAGCGCTGAATGCAACTAATAAATAAGAATTTGAATGATATTTATTTTTATTTCAATAATTTTGATGTTGTTTGCGGTTCAGCTTCAGAAGTTTCGAGATATTTCATCCTGCTAACCGCGCTACGGGAGGAGTTGACATCATTATCGTGCTTCAACGTCATGAAATAAAAGTGAGGAACTTTCAGGAAATGTCAGTTAACGTCAATGAAAAGGAATCAGAAGAAAAAGAGATAAACGATATCCATAACCGCCAGTAGCGACCAAAGAATAACGTAAAGCATGAAATGCTCGCGAATATTATTCATCAGAAAATGAAAGAGACGACGCATAGCTTGCCTTAATAAACGGCCCCTTTACGGGGCCGACAAATTATTGGCTAAAACGGCAAAGCCGGAACGGCGTCAGATCAAAGGAGGGCGTTTTTTCCAACGCAAAATCCGCGGCGATTTCTCCTAACACCGGGGCGAATTTAAAACCATGTCCGCTGAGTCCAGTGATGACAAGCGTATTCTCATGACCAGGCAGCGTATCGATAATAAAGTCCTCGTCCGGCGAATTATCATAGGTACATGCCGCCCCATGTAAACAACCGCCGATACCCGGCAGTACGTTACGCAGGAAAGAAAATGCTTCCGCGCCATCGCTGGCAACGGCGGCAAAGGGCTTGCGCTCTTCCTGACTCTGTATTAGCTGTCCGCCATTGTGTTTGCCGATTTTTAACTCGTCGTTCTCCGCCGGGAAACCGTAATATTGATCGCCGTTGGGCATTTCGCCGGTAAAGGCCGGAAAGCGGTTTTTAGTGCTGTAACGCCCATCAGCCTGAAACCAGGCAAAGACTTTACGTACGGGCTGAATGGGCAGCTCCGGTACCAGCGCTTTTACCCAGGTGCCCGCGCTAATCAGCGCTTTGCTGGCGTGGTAACAGCCTTCACTCGTCTCTATCCTCACACCGTTATCATCATGGTGAATATGGCTTACCGGGCAGTTGAATAGCTGTGCGCAGCCTGCCTCTCGGGCCAGACGAAGCCATGTGGTAATGGCTAATTCGCTGCGCAGGAAACCGGAGTCAGCTTCAAACAGCCCGATATAATTATCGGGCACGCGAATTTCCGGCCAACGCGTCATTAGGGCCGTCGCGTCCAGGCGCTCGACGTTCAATTGCCACTGTTGCGCGCTTCGCGCGACGTTGGCTAAGAAAGCGGAATCGGCCGGGCCAAGGTTAACGACGCCGGAGCGGACAAAAATAGGCTCTTCATTGTGTGCGGAGAGTTCATTCCAAAGCGTCTGGGCGCGAAGCACCAGTGGGACATATTTTTCGCCTTCACCATAAGCGTGGCGGATAAGACGGGTATCGCCGTGATGGCTGCCCTGTTGATGAGGCGGCATATGCGCATCGGTCATCAGGACCTTTAGCCCGGCGCGGGTGGCGTAATAACCAGCGGCGGCGCCAACCGAACCGCTGCCGATAATAATAAGGTCGTATTTCATCAGCTTCTCTCTGCTATCGCGATGATTTCAGGGTAAATAACTGCGCTGAGATATACAAGCCAGAAATAAGTGAGGCACCTTACGGTGCCTGAGAGAGGGGAGCGCGTCACGCTAATGGCGACGATACTCATTTTCCTGGTAATCACCTGATTCTATTTTGGCGATGCCGGCTTCTAATATTGAAATAAATTGCCTGGCTACATCTGTCGTTAACCAGAGCGTTTGACCCACTTCAGTCCCTTCCGGCTCCGGTCGATTTGGGGTCTGGTAGTGTAAACGCAGCATCAGCGCATCATAGCTATCGACGGTGCTGATGTCCCATCCTACAAGCGGATGGGTCTGAATGACTTCATTATTCTTTTCCATCATGCCCCCCTGGTACGTGTTATAAGACAACGGTTCTCGAGGTTCAATGCGTGTTTTTCTTCTGAAGCAACTTCAGTATACCAATTAATAAGGCTATTCACTGCGTTTTTAAAGAGACCGGAGGATAAATTTCTCTTTTTAAGAATTATATGAACAATAAAGCGACAGTTCATTCATATTTTTTTAGGATGTTGTGCAATTATTTTGAGGGTCAGGCGAAATATTCATCAGTTGCGCAAATAAAAAAGCCGGGGCGACCCGGCAAAACTTACATCACTGCATATCATTTTTTATTCATTGATGAACCAGTCATCAGCGCTCTCCCAGGTCTCCTGGAGAATCTCGCTAATGCGTTCTTTATCCTCTTTTGATGCGCCAATGACGGACAAGTTGTTGGCGGTGGCGTAACGCACGGTGACGTTACCCAAATTCTCAGGAAAATGATGGCTAATACGGCGGGAGAGTTCGCCCGCCAGCGCATCAATCGCACCAGCAGGCAGAGGTGACGTTTTGGCTATAGTGACTTCAATACGCATAATGACCCCCTGTTGAATACACTGGATATATATACAGTCAAATCCGCTATATAGCAACAGGCAAGCGCATTTTTTATTTTTTTACTGACCAGCGTACTGTTTCACCCGCTAAAAAAGGCACCAGTGAATCATCAGCCAGCGCGATATTTTCCGGTATCTGTTGTTCATCGCGAACCAGTTCCACCCACCCCTTATTCACCGGCAGGCCATAGAATTGCGGGCCATTTAGTGAACAGAACGCCTCAAAGTGCGCCAGCGCGTTCATGTCCTCAAACACGGCGGCATAACTGCTAAGGGCGGAGGGGGCGTTGAAACAACCGGCGCATCCGCAACGGGTCTCTTTACGATGACGCGAATGCGGCGCTGAATCCGTCCCCAGGAAGGCGCGCGTAAAACCACTGGCGACCAGTTCGCGTAACGCCTGCTGGTGAATATTGCGTTTCAGAATCGGCAGACAGTACAGGTGAGGACGAATGCCGCCGACCAGCATATCATTACGGTTAAACATTAAATGTTGAGGCGTAATGGTAGCCGCCAGGTAGTCGTTGCCGTCACGTACATACTGCGCGGCATCTTTGGTCGTGATATGTTCAAAGACCACTTTAAGCGCGGTCAGACGCTGGCGTAGCGGTTCCATTACGGAGTCGATAAAACGCGCTTCACGATCGAAGATATCAACATCCGTATGGGTCACCTCACCGTGGACCAGCAATGGCATTCCGAGTTTTTCCATCCGCTCCAGTACCGGCATGATAGCGTCGATTGACGTTACGCCATGACTGGAGTTAGTGGTGGCATTGGCCGGGTAAAGCTTAGCGGCAGTAAACACGCCTTCATGGAAACCACGCTCCAGTTCATCGGCATCGAGCGAATCCGTTAAATAGCAGGTCATTAACGGCGTGAAATCATGTCCGGCGGGCACCGCATCGAGAATACGCTGGCGGTAGGCGATCGCTGCATCAACGGTTGTGATGGGGGACGCCAGGTTCGGCATCACGATAGCGCGACCATAAATTTCGCTGGTATAGGGTACGACCGTTTTTAACATGTCGCCATCGCGAAGGTGAACGTGCCAGTCGTCCGGACGGTGGATCTTTAAAACCTGGGATGGTGCAGTCATTAATAAGCTCCGGCTGAGGAATAGTCTTTTTGCCGGAAACAAAGGATAAGCGGAAACGTTTTCGTTTGCACGTAAAAAAGGGCGCGAGCGCGCCCTCCGATATCAATTGGTGAAAGGAATAACGATTTCACCAGGTTTAACTTCAATGCCTTTCGCGAATTTCTTCGCTAATGCTTCGCCTTTACTGCTGTCTTCACGCAACACGTAAGCGGGCTGCTGGTTAAAGTAGTTACGTAAAGACTGATTTAAATAGGGCAGGAGCGTTTGTAGCACCGATTGCATTTTCTCCGGCGTCACGGTGGCGTCTACCACTTCCATCTCCTGAAGATAGATGGCGCCTTTTTCTTTATTAAAGACCGGCAGGGCTTTTAGTTTGAGCTTCATCGTCGCTTTTTGACTGCCGAAGAGGGAATTCATATCCAGCCTGGCATCGCCAGTAAGGGTGACTTTATTAGGCTCTTCCCGACCAATCTGGCTGGCAAGATTAGTCAGTACGATATGCGCGTCGGCAATGCCGGGCAGACCAATATCTTTTGAGAAATTATTCCGTTTTTCAAGCGCTTGATTGATTTCTTGTTCGCTAATGGTGTATTGCGTAAATTGATTACAACCCACTAACAGGCCGCTCACTACCAGCGCAGCGGCAAAAAAAAACTTTTTCATGGCGTTCCTCAACAGGCTTTGTGCCCTAATCCTGACACAAAGCAGCATGTCGCGCCAGCGGACATAGCGCCAGTAGAAAAAGCTGAAAAAGGCGGCAAGAGAGGGTTGCCGCCTGGCGGGCGTTAGATAGCCATTGAGGAGAGTAAATTAATTTGCGTCTGCTTCGCCATATTATCGCGATAGTCCGCGACTTTCGTCGGCCAGTGGATACCGGCGACCAGCGTCAGGTTACGCAGAAGCGGAAACAGATGAATATCATCTTCCGATAATTCGCCGTTAACGGCATTAGGCTGTACGATGAGTTTATCCAGCGAACGTAAATCATCGCCGAGCTTTTTAATCAGCCCGGCAGAGTGCGCAAGATGGTTGTCAAAACTGCCAGATGAGGCTTCTTTTTTGCGGATAAAATACTGGCGCGCCGCAGGGGTAGAAAATTCATCGAAAGCGGATTTTGCAAATCGCGGCAGCAGTAGCTGATTAACGTAACCGTTAACTTTGCGCAGCCACTCTTCAATGGCTGGATTGCGTTTCCCGGTTAACAGCGGTTTGCCGTCGAAATTGTCGACATAATGTACAATATCCATACTTTCAGGAAGATAGCGGCTATCATCTTTTTGCAGAATCGGCACCATCTTTTGACCAATCATCCGGGTGGGCGTCGCCTCGTCGTCACTTT
This sequence comes from Salmonella enterica subsp. houtenae serovar Houten, assembly GCA_900478215.1. Taxonomy (NCBI): domain Bacteria; kingdom Pseudomonadati; phylum Pseudomonadota; class Gammaproteobacteria; order Enterobacterales; family Enterobacteriaceae; genus Salmonella; species Salmonella enterica. The sequence continues at coordinate 2,720,075 of LS483478.1, read as the reverse complement.
GTAACACGTTAAGTTCAACGGGGATGTTCTTCAGGCCGAAAATCATGCGGGCTTTAACGCAGAAAGGGCAATGATCGTAAATATAAAGCTTCACGTTTCTCCTCCATTTGACTGTCGGTTCCTGACCAGTATGGAGGAGATAGCGACAGGTATCAAATCAGGCACCGGGTTCCAGCATCCGGCGTGGCGTGCGCTTATGACTAAATTGCCAGCCTAAAGCCAAAAAGGTGATGAAGCCGATAATACCGAGCATCATCCACGGTAGTTCAGGCTGCGCAAGCGCTTTACCCATATCAAACAACCAGCCGCCGCCGATATAACCAATCGCGCCGCCAATGGCTAATCCCAGACGACTAAAGCCCATATAGCTTCCCCGCGCCCTCGCGTCCGCTAGCGACGCGCTGAGCGTTTCGCGCGCTGGTTCGGCGATAACCGAGCCGATATAGAAAGCGCAAATAAGCGTAAAAAGCTGCTGTAAATTGCCCACCATCCCGATGGGGATCATGCTCAGCGACATGACGAGCAAACCGGCCATCAGCCGATGCTCCAGCCGAAAACGCTTTTCGCTCCAGCGGGCAATCGGGTAGAGTAACGTCAGCGAGAGACACGCCTCGATAGCGTACATCCACTTCACGGCGGCAGGCGAACCGGCAATATCGTTTACCATAATCGGCAGCATTAACATGACCTGTACTGCCAGCATATAGTAGCCCGCCAGCGTCAGCACGTAGGTGACAAACCGTTTATCGCTCATGACGCGACGCATTCCTTCACGCACCGGCGTTCTGACCGTTGATAGCTTCCAGGCCGGAAGCAGCCATGCATTGAAAATGGCGCATAATACGAACAAAATAGCGCCCGTCGCGCAGACCAGGCGAAAATCGTATTGTAGCAACCAGCTTCCCAGCAGCGCGCCAGTCACCGCGCCTGCGCTGTCCTGCATCATCAACAGAGAGAAGAAGCGGCCCCGTTGCTCCGGACGAATTAATTTGACCACCAGCGCTGAGCGCGGCGGGTCGAAAAGCGTACCGCCGAGACCGGAAAGAAAGCAGGAAAACCACAAGAGCCAGGGCTCATGCGCGATGCCCATGGTGGCAAAGCCTGCGGCGCGCATCAGCATACCGGTGACAATCATCGGTTTCGCGCCAAAGCGATCGGCGATCGCGCCGCCAAAAATGCCCAGTCCTTGTTGAATAAACTGGCGCAGGCCGAGCGCGATCCCTACCATCACGGCAGCCCACCCCATTTGATCGACAAAGCGAATAGAGATGAGCGGGAAGACGACGAAAAAACCCAGCACCACTAACATGTTATCGATGAGAAGAAAATATTTACCCAGGTTCCTCGCCTGCGAGACGCGCGACATTTCCCCTCCCGGGAAATAAAAGATGAGCGTCTACTATTCTGCGGCGGTGCTTTGTTTTTTCCTACCGTTAGCGGGACAATATTTTTTTATCAAAAGTCTTTTTTAATCGAGAGCTTTCATCAAAATGCGGCAGGATTTCAAAAAATGACGATTTGCGCTTTTCACAGAGCCTGGTTGCGCAGGTATAGTAAGGCTACTGGCGTGCTTAAGACGTTACAGGAAGGAGTAGGTATAGAATGTTTGGCTATCGCAGTAACGTGCCAAAAGTGCGCTTAACCACCGACCGTCTGGTGGTGCGTTTAGTGCATGAGCGTGATGCCTGGCGTCTGGCTGATTATTACGCGGAAAATCGTCATTTTTTAAAACCCTGGGAGCCGGTCCGTGATGAAAGTCATTGTTATCCTTCAGGGTGGCAGGCGCGTCTGGGAATGATCGGTGAATTTCACAAACAGGGCTCCGCCTTCTATTTCGCGCTGCTTGATCCGGAAGAAAAAGAAATTATTGGCGTGGCGAATTTTTCCAATGTGGTGCGCGGCTCTTTTCATGCCTGCTATCTGGGCTATTCCATTGCGCAGAAGTGGCAGGGGCAGGGGCTGATGTTTGAAGCCTTAACCGCTGCGATTCGCTATATGCAACGCACTCAGCATATCCACCGTATCATGGCGAACTATATGCCGCACAACAAACGTAGCGGCGCGTTGCTGGCGCGGCTTGGCTTTGAGAAAGAAGGCTACGCGAAAGATTACCTGTTGATTGATGGACAATGGCGCGACCATGTTCTGACGGCGTTAACCACGCCGTCATGGACGCCGGGGCGTTGAGCGGCTTACGGAGTGAGAGACAAAGGGAGAAAACGATGAAATATGAATTAACCGTCACTGAAGCGCGAGTGATTGGCTGTCTGCTGGAAAAGCAGGTCACAACGCCGGAACAATATCCGCTCTCCGTTCACGGCGTGGTGACGGCCTGCAACCAGAAAACGAACCGGGAACCGGTGATGAACCTGACGGAACAGGCGGTTCAGGAACAGCTCGATAACCTGGTAAAACGCCATTTCTTACGTACGGTCAGCGGGTTTGGTAATCGCGTCACAAAATATGAACAGCGCTTCTGTAATTCCGAGTTTGGCGATCTGAAACTTAGCGCGGCGGAAGTGGCGCTCGTCACTACGCTGCTGTTGCGCGGCGCGCAAACGCCCGGCGAGTTGCGTAGCCGGGCGTCGCGGATGCATGAATTCAGCGATATGGCGGAAGTTGAATCCACGCTGGAGCGGCTTGCCAGCCGTGAGGACGGCCCGTATGTCGTCCGTCTGGCGCGTGAACCGGGTAAGCGCGAAAGCCGCTATATGCACCTTTTTTGCGGCAACGTCGATGAACTGTCTCTCCAGACGTCTGCGCCGGAAAGCGCGTCGGGCGATCTTCAGTCTCGCGTCGAAGCGCTGGAAAGCGAAGTGGCGGAGTTAAAGCAGCGGCTGGATTCTTTGTTAGCTCACCTGGGAGAGTAATGTGAGAACATTACGGATTGGCATTGTCGGGTTAGGCGGTATTGCGCAGAAGGCCTGGTTGCCGGTATTAACCAACACCGCCGGATGGACGTTACAGGGCGCCTGGTCTCCTTCGCGGGATAAAGCCTTACGTATCTGCGAAAGCTGGCGCATACCGTATGTGGATTCGCTGGCGAATTTAGCGTCCGGCTGCGATGCGGTCTTCGTCCACTCCAGTACCGCAAGCCATTATGCTGTGGTCAGCGAACTTCTTAACGCCGGCGTCCATGTCTGCGTGGATAAACCGCTGGCGGACAATCTACGTGATGCCGAACGGCTGGTGGCGCTGGCGGCGCAAAAAAAATTGACGCTGATGGTTGGCTTTAATCGCCGCTTCGCGCCGCTGTACCGCGAACTGAAGACGCACCTCGGCACTGCGGCGTCACTGCGTATGGATAAACATCGTACCGATAGCGTCGGGCCGCACGACTTACGTTTTACTTTGCTCGATGACTATCTGCATGTTGTGGATACCGCGCTATGGTTGGCGGGCGGCGAGGCGTATCTTGCCAGCGGCACGTTGCTCACCGGCGAGTCGGGCGAAATGCGCTATGCGGAGCATCATTTTTCAGCCGACAAACTACAAATTACCACCAGTATGCACCGGCGCGCCGGAAGTCAGCGTGAATCGGTCCAGGCCGTCACCGACGGCGGGCTGTATGACGTGACGGATATGCGTGAATGGCGCGAAGAGTGCGGGCAGGGTATTCTCATCAAACCCATTCCTGGTTGGCAAACGACGCTTGAACAGCGTGGTTTTGTCGGATGCGCGCGGCATTTCATTGACTGCGTGCAAAATCAGACGGTTCCGGAAACGGCGGGGGAGCAGGCGATTTTGGCCCAACGCGTCGTGGAGACGCTGTGGCGGGACGCCATCAGCGAATAATCCTCTGTAACATCTGGCGGTAGTAATTCATCGTAATCCAGGTACTATACCCTACATAATTCGAGTTGCAGGAAAGCCAACGCACATGCAGCTTGAAGTATGACGGGTATATATGCCCACTCTACATAACATCTCTTTTCACAGTGAATAATGGCAAACCGTGGGGAGTCTGTAGGCCTGATAAGACGTTTTAACGTCGCCGTCAGGCGCGGTGATACAGCCGGATACGGCAGAAATTGCGTTATCCGGTCGATGGATCAGCCATGCAGGAGTTTTACGCCAGGGTCTGGAATACAAAAGAAATGAATTTATTGAAATCGCTGGCTGCCGTCAGCTCGATGACTATGTTTTCACGCGTGTTGGGTTTTGCCCGTGATGCGATTGTCGCCAGAATTTTTGGCGCAGGGATGGCGACCGACGCCTTTTTTGTGGCATTTAAACTCCCCAATCTACTACGCCGAATCTTTGCCGAAGGCGCTTTTTCTCAGGCTTTTGTGCCGATCCTGGCGGAATATAAGAGCAAGCAGGGTGAAGAGGCGACGCGGATCTTTGTTGCTTACGTTTCCGGCCTGTTGACGCTGGCATTGGCTGTCGTGACGGTGGCCGGTATGCTGGCCGCCCCGTGGGTTATTATGGTAACCGCGCCGGGTTTTGCCGATACCGCTGATAAATTCGCGCTGACGACGCAACTGCTGCGGATTACGTTTCCCTATATTCTATTGATCTCGCTGGCTTCGCTGGTTGGCGCCATTCTCAACACCTGGAATCGGTTCTCTATTCCTGCTTTTGCGCCGACATTTCTTAATATCAGCATGATCGGTTTTGCATTATTCGCCGCGCCATACTTTAATCCGCCGGTGCTGGCGTTGGCCTGGGCAGTCACCGTCGGCGGCGTGCTGCAACTGGTATATCAACTTCCGTATTTGAAAAAGATCGGTATGCTGGTGCTGCCGCGCATTAACTTTCGCGATACCGGGGCGATGCGGGTGGTCAAACAGATGGGGCCGGCGATTTTGGGCGTTTCTGTCAGTCAGATCTCCCTTATCATCAATACGATTTTCGCCTCGTTTCTGGCCTCCGGCTCGGTCTCATGGATGTACTATGCCGATCGGTTGATGGAGTTCCCGTCCGGCGTGCTGGGTGTGGCGTTGGGGACCATCCTGTTGCCGTCATTGTCGAAAAGCTTTGCCAGCGGCAATCACGATGAGTACTGCCGCCTGATGGACTGGGGGCTGCGTTTGTGCTTTTTACTGGCCTTGCCGAGCGCGGTGGCGTTAGGCATTCTGGCGAAGCCGCTGACGGTCTCGCTGTTTCAGTACGGTAAATTCACCGCCTTTGATGCAGCGATGACGCAGCGAGCGTTAATCGCCTATTCGGTGGGGCTGATTGGCTTGATCGTCGTGAAAGTGCTGGCCCCGGGCTTTTATTCTCGCCAGGATATTAAAACGCCGGTGAAAATCGCCATAGTGACGTTAATCATGACTCAGTTAATGAACCTGGCGTTTATTGGACCGCTGAAACACGCCGGGCTATCGCTCTCTATTGGTCTGGCGGCATGTCTCAATGCGTCTCTGCTGTACTGGCAACTGCGCAAACAGAATATCTTTACGCCCCAACCGGGTTGGATGTGGTTCCTGGCGCGACTGATCATTTCCGTACTGGTAATGGCCGCCGTGCTGTTTGGCGTGTTACATATTATGCCGGCGTGGTCGCAAGGGTCGATGTTATGGCGTTTGCTGCGTTTGATGGCGGTAGTGATCGCGGGTATCGCGGCCTATTTCGCCGCGCTTGCCGTGCTGGGTTTTAAAGTAAAAGAGTTTGTTCGCCGGACGGCGTAAATTCAGCGCCTGATAGCGTTGCGCTATCAGGCCTACGAAGCATTCAGGCCGGAAAGGCGTAACGTCGCCATCCGGCAATGATTAGATAGAAATTTTTTTACCGCCGCGGTGAGAGACGGAAGTCTGGCCGTTAGCGCCGTACAGGGTCGGCTCCTGGTGAGGTTTCAGTACCTCCAGCGCCTGTTGATTACGCTCGATTTGCCCTTCCAGCAGCCAGCCGTTGTGCTGGTTGAGGTCGCGCAAATGCTGCGTTTTTTCGGTAATCGCCTGCCAGCGCTCCGCGATGTCATCGTTTGCGCTACGTTGCGCGTTCTGCTCCAGACGGCGCTGTTGTTCCAGATAATCCAGCGTCGCCAGCAATGAGCTTTTCTCTTCTGTAATACGTTGCAGCCGGCTGCCGTTAATCTGGCCTACGGAAAGCTGCTGTTGTTCTGCATCCATCACCGTCTTCAGGTCGCTCAGGACGGCGGTCATCTGGTCAAGTATTTCTGACAAACGAGTCATACGCTTATTTACTCTGTAAGTAGCTCTGCGCTTCGCGAATGAGCGAGTCTGCTATTTTACCGGTATCCATTTTTAACTCGCCGTTACGGATAGCCGTTTTTAATGCTTCGACGCGTTCCATATTAATGTCGCTGGCGCCTGGCTGCATGAGCTTCGCTTGCGCATCGCTTAACGTTACGCTGGCGCTTGTCGCGGCGGACGTTTTTTCCTGACGCGTTTTTTGTACCGGCGTGTCGCTGGTTTCGCGCGTCTGGACAGTGCTAACGGGTTTCAAAGGTGAGGTACGGTCAATGCTCATTTATTTATCCTCATCGAGGGTTACGTTGTAGCGGCCAGCTACCATCATGGTTGAATATCTCATCGGCAGCCGCGACAAAATCTTTACACAATTATAAGTTAATAAGAATATTCCCATCAGAATCGACGGTTCCACTCACGATCTGACCCGATGTCATGCGCACGCGCGCATTCTGCGCGACAGCGGCATTATTCATCGCCAGACCTTCCGCATTGACGCTAAAACCCTCGCCATTGGCGATGACCTGTACTCGTTGACCCGCTTTGACGCGCCAGGCCTGGCGTATCATCGTAAGCTGCACCGGCTGCCCGGGAGCGAGATCGCGCAAACTGACGGCATCCTGAATCTGACGGATATCCAGTACCGTCCGCGGCGGTAACTGATCCAGCCTGCCACGTTTTAGCGTAACGTTGGCCGGCGTCAATTTTCCGCCGCGCGCGACGGGCGCGGCAACGGCGACATAATTGCCGGTCGCTTGCACATTTACCTGCAAATAACGTTTTTCATTGGCGCAGCGCGCCACCACGTTGACGTTGCCCCACAGCTTCGCGCTGCCCGTCATGCTGAAGGCTGGCTGTTCGCAGCTCGGCAGTAGAGTGGGCGGTGAACGAAGCGTTACAACGACCTCATCGCTGAAGCCAGCCAGACGCTGGGAAAACCACGTTGTCAACTGGGCGTTGATGTCCTGCGCCATTGTCAGGGGGCTGAACAGCAAAGCCGCCACGGCGAATCCTCGTTTTAACGTTTGCATGGTGCTTCCCCCTGGTTGATGTCATGACAGGATTCTACCCGTGTGAAGCAAGCATCAACGCAATAAATAGCGACGCATTTTGCGTTTATTCCGACGATAACGCGCGCGTGAAGGGATTTAAGCTGTCGGCTGAATTTTGCCATTTGCGGAGGAGATATGCTCGACAGGCTCGATGCCGCCTTACGATTTCAGCAAGAAGCGCTAAATCTGCGCGCGCAACGTCAGGAAATATTAGCGGCGAATATCGCCAATGCCGATACGCCGGGGTATCAGGCGCGCGATATTGATTTTGCCAGTGAGTTAAAAAAAGTGATGGTACGCGGACGGGAAGAAATCGGCGGCGTCTCGCTGACGTTGACTTCCTCTCACCATATTCCCGCCCAGGCGGTCTCTTCTCCCGCAGTGGATCTGCTTTACCGTGTGCCCGATCAACCTTCGCTGGATGGCAACACCGTGGATATGGACAGGGAACGTACGCAGTTTGCGGATAACAGTCTCAAATATCAGATGGGGCTTACCGTTTTGGGTAGCCAACTCAAAGGCATGATGAATGTGTTACAGGGAGGAAACTAATTCGTGGCGCTGTTAAACATTTTTGATATTGCCGGATCGGCGCTTACCGCACAGTCCAAGCGGTTGAACGTTGCGGCCAGTAACCTGGCGAATGCGGATAGCGTCACCGGCCCGGACGGACAGCCTTATCGCGCTAAACAGGTGGTTTTTCAGGTGGATGCCGCACCAGGTCAGGCCACTGGCGGGGTAAAGGTCGCCAGCGTAATTGAAAGCCAGGCGCCAGAGAAACTGGTCTATGAGCCGGGCAACCCGCTGGCGGACGCTAACGGTTACGTCAAAATGCCCAACGTCGATGTGGTCGGCGAAATGGTCAATACGATGTCAGCCTCCCGCAGCTATCAGGCAAACGTCGAAGTCCTGAATACCGTAAAAAGCATGATGCTTAAAACGCTGACATTAGGCCAGTAAAGGAGGCGCGTATGTCTATTGCCGTAAATATGAATGACCCCACCAACACGGGCGTCAAAACGACGACTGGCAGCGGGTCGATGACCGGGAGCAACGCTGCCGATCTGCAAAGCAGCTTCCTGACCTTACTGGTCGCGCAGTTGAAGAATCAGGACCCGACTAACCCATTACAAAATAATGAGTTAACGACACAGTTGGCGCAAATCAGTACCGTGAGCGGCATTGAAAAACTGAACACGACGCTGGGGGCTATTTCCGGGCAAATCGATAATAGTCAGTCGTTACAGGCGACCACGCTGATTGGACATGGCGTTATGGTGCCTGGCACCACAATTCTGGCGGGTAAAGGCGCGGAAGAAGGGGCCGTTACGTCCACGACGCCGTTTGGCGTGGAATTGCAACAGCCTGCGGACAAAGTGACGGCAACCATTACCGATAAAGATGGCCGGGTGATACGCACGCTGGAAATCGGCGAGTTGAGAGCCGGGGTACACACCTTTACCTGGGATGGTAAGCAAACGGACGGAACATCGGTACCTAATGGTTCTTACAACATTGCGATTACCGCCAGCAATGGCGGGACGCAACTGGTGGCGCAGCCGCTGCAATTCGCTCTGGTGCAGGGCGTGACGAAGGGCAGCAACGGCAACCTGTTGGATCTCGGTACCTACGGCACCACCACGCTCGACGAAGTTCGGCAAATAATCTAAGCCTTTACACTTATCAGGAGTCAGTCATGTCTTTTTCTCAAGCGGTTAGCGGTCTGAACGCTGCGGCCACCAACCTTGATGTTATCGGTAATAACATCGCCAACTCAGCCACTTACGGCTTTAAATCCGGTACGGCATCGTTTGCCGATATGTTCGCCGGTTCAAAAGTGGGGCTGGGCGTAAAAGTGGCGGGGATTACCCAGGATTTTACCGACGGTACGACAACGAACACCGGTCGCGGGCTGGACGTCGCGATTAGCCAGAACGGTTTTTTCCGCCTGGTAGACAGCAACGGTTCCGTTTTCTATAGCCGCAACGGCCAGTTCAAACTGGATGAGAATCGTAACCTGGTCAATATGCAGGGGATGCAATTGACTGGCTATCCGGCCACCGGTACGCCGCCGACCATTCAGCAGGGAGCGAATCCCGCGCCGATCACCATTCCGAACACGCTGATGGCGGCAAAATCGACCACCACCGCGTCAATGCAGGTGAACCTGAACTCGACGGATCCTGTACCGTCTAAAACGCCCTTTAGTGTGAATGATGCGGATTCGTATAATAAAAAAGGGACCGTCACCGTTTATGACAGCCAGGGTAATGCCCATGACATGAACGTCTATTTCGTTAAAAGCTCTACCAAAGATAATGAATGGGCCGTGTACACCCATGACAGCAGCGATCCTGCAGCCACAGCGCCGACGGCACCATCAACAACTCTGGTATTTAATGCAAACGGGATCCTGCAATCCGGCGGTACGGTCAATATTACCACCGGTGCGATTAATGGCGCGACGGCAGCCACGTTCTCTCTGAACTTCCTTAACTCCATGCAGCAGAACACCGGGGCTAACAACATTGTCGCCACCAATCAGAACGGCTATAAGCCTGGCGACCTGGTGAGCTACCAGATTAACAATGACGGCACCGTGGTAGGGAACTATTCCAACGAGCAGGAGCAGGTGCTGGGGCAGATTGTGCTGGCTAACTTCGCCAACAACGAAGGTCTGGCATCTCAGGGCGATAACGTCTGGGCCGCGACGCAGGCCTCCGGGGTCGCGCTGCTGGGAATCGCTGGTTCCGGTAACTTCGGCAAGCTGACGAACGGCGCGCTGGAAGCCTCTAACGTGGATTTGAGTAAAGAGCTGGTGAATATGATCGTCGCGCAGCGTAACTACCAGTCGAATGCGCAGACCATCAAAACTCAGGACCAGATCCTCAATACTTTGGTTAACCTGCGCTAAGCGCCTGACGGGATAGCTTAATGGATCACGCAATTTATACCGCCATGGGGGCGGCCAGCCAGACGCTTAACCAGCAGGCGGTAACGGCCAGCAACCTGGCTAATGCCTCGACGCCGGGCTTTCGTGCGCAGCTCAATGCGCTACGCGCGGTGCCCGTTGATGGCCTCTCTTTAGCGACGCGCACGCTGGTTACGGCGTCGACGCCGGGGGCGGATATGACCCCGGGCCAGTTGGACTATACCTCTCGCCCGCTGGATGTCGCGTTACAGCAGGACGGCTGGCTGGTAGTGCAAGCGGCGGATGGCACCGAAGGATATACCCGTAACGGGAATATTCAGGTAGGTCCGACCGGGCAGTTAACCATTCAGGGGCATCCCGTAATCGGCGAAGGCGGCCCGATTACCGTTCCGGAAGGGTCGGAAATCACCATTGCGGCAGACGGCACGATCTCCGCGCTCAACCCGGGCGACCCGCCGAATACGGTGGCGCCCGTTGGGCAACTGAAACTGGTCAAAGCGGAAGGCAATGAAGTACAGCGCGGCGATGACGGTTTATTCCGCCTCACCGCTGACGCACAGGCCGAACGCGGCGCGATACTGGCCGCCGATCCGTCTATTCGCATCATGTCGGGCGTACTGGAAGGCAGTAACGTTAAGCCGGTTGAAGCCATGACCGATATGATCGCTAACGCGCGCCGTTTTGAAATGCAGATGAAGGTTATCACCAGCGTTGATGAAAACGAAGGGCGAGCTAACCAACTGCTGTCAATGAGTTAATACAGGACATTTTATGATCAGTTCATTATGGATCGCCAAAACCGGCCTGGACGCGCAGCAAACCAATATGGATGTGATTGCCAATAACCTGGCAAACGTCAGCACTAATGGTTTTAAGCGTCAGCGCGCAGTATTTGAAGATCTGTTGTACCAGACCATCCGCCAGCCGGGCGCACAGTCGTCCGAGCAGACGACGCTGCCCTCCGGGCTGCAAATCGGTACCGGCGTCCGTCCGGTCGCCACGGAACGTCTGCACAGTCAGGGTAATCTGTCACAGACCAATAACAGTAAAGATGTGGCGATCAAAGGGCAGGGCTTTTTCCAGGTTATGCTGCCGGACGGTACGTCAGCCTATACCCGCGACGGCTCTTTCCAGGTGGACCAGAACGGCCAGCTGGTGACGGCGGGCGGTTTTCAGGTTCAGCCTGCGATCACCATTCCGGCCAACGCGTTAAGCATTACGATTGGCCGCGACGGCGTGGTAAGCGTGACCCAGCAGGGGCAGGCCGCGCCGATTCAGGTCGGGCAGCTCAATCTGACCACCTTTATGAACGACACCGGGCTGGAGAGCATCGGCGAGAACCTCTATGTCGAAACGCAATCGTCCGGCGCGCCGAACGAAAGTACGCCGGGGCTCAACGGCGCGGGGTTGTTGTATCAAGGGTATGTCGAAACGTCGAACGTTAACGTGGCGGAAGAGCTGGTAAATATGATTCAGGTTCAACGCGCCTATGAAATTAACAGTAAAGCAGTATCGACGACCGATCAGATGCTGCAGAAACTGACGCAACTCTAAGGGACCGCCGGTGGGGGGAATACGCCACCGGCTCCCTGATTTTGAAGATGAAGGTAATGCAAAAATACGCGCTTCACGTTTATCCAGTAATGGCCTTGATGGTCGCGACGCTGACAGGATGCGCCTGGATACCCGCTAAACCGCTCGTGCAGGGGGCGACCACGGCGCAGCCGATACCAGGCCCGGTACCGGTGGCGAATGGCTCTATATTTCAGTCAGCACAGCCGATTAATTATGGCTATCAGCCGCTTTTTGAAGATCGTCGGCCACGTAATATCGGCGATACGCTCACGATTGTCTTACAGGAAAACGTCAGCGCCAGTAAAAGTTCGTCGGCAAATGCCAGCCGCGACGGCAAAACCAGTTTTGGTTTTGATACGGTGCCGCGTTATCTGCAGGGATTATTCGGTAATTCCCGCGCGGATATGGAGGCCTCCGGCGGCAACTCTTTTAACGGTAAAGGCGGCGCGAATGCCAGCAATACCTTTAGCGGCACGCTGACCGTGACCGTCGATCAGGTTCTGGCCAATGGCAATTTACACGTCGTGGGTGAAAAACAGATCGCGATTAATCAGGGAACGGAATTCATCCGCTTCTCCGGCGTGGTAAATCCACGCACCATCAGCGGCAGCAACTCCGTACCCTCGACACAGGTAGCGGATGCGCGGATTGAATATGTCGGGAACGGCTATATTAACGAAGCGCAAAATATGGGCTGGCTGCAACGTTTCTTCCTTAATTTGTCGCCGATGTAAGCGAGGTGTATGTGTTTAAAGCTCTTGCAGGAATCGTTCTGGCATTGGTTGCCACTCTGGCGCACGCCGAGCGTATCCGGGATCTGACCAGTGTCCAGGGCGTGCGGGAAAATTCGCTGATCGGCTACGGACTGGTGGTCGGGCTGGACGGTACGGGCGACCAGACGACCCAGACGCCATTTACCACCCAGACGCTGAATAACATGCTGTCACAACTGGGGATTACGGTCCCTACCGGCACCAACATGCAGTTGAAAAACGTGGCGGCGGTGATGGTGACGGCGTCGTATCCGCCTTTTGCGCGACAGGGACAAACGATCGATGTCGTCGTTTCCTCAATGGGGAACGCCAAAAGTCTGCGTGGCGGGACGTTATTAATGACGCCGTTAAAAGGGGTGGACAGCCAGGTATATGCTCTGGCGCAGGGGAATATTCTGGTCGGCGGCGCGGGCGCTTCCGCAGGCGGCAGTAGCGTGCAGGTTAACCAGCTTAACGGCGGGCGCATCACAAACGGCGCGATTATTGAACGCGAGTTGCCGACTCAGTTTGGCGCTGGAAACACCATTAATCTGCAATTGAACGACGAAGATTTTACGATGGCGCAGCAAATTACCGACGCCATCAACCGCGCCCGCGGTTATGGCAGCGCCACTGCGCTTGATGCGCGAACGGTACAGGTACGCGTGCCCAGCGGCAACAGCTCGCAGGTGCGTTTTCTGGCGGACATTCAAAATATGGAAGTCAACGTGACGCCGCAGGATGCAAAAGTCGTGATTAACTCGCGTACCGGTTCAGTGGTCATGAATCGGGAAGTGACGCTGGATAGCTGTGCGGTGGCGCAGGGCAATTTGTCAGTGACGGTCAATCGCCAGCTCAACGTCAACCAGCCGAATACGCCCTTTGGCGGCGGCCAGACCGTGGTGACGCCACAGACTCAGATAGATTTGCGCCAAAGCGGCGGATCGCTACAGAGCGTGCGTTCCAGCGCCAATCTGAACAGCGTAGTGCGCGCGCTGAATGCGCTTGGCGCGACGCCGATGGATCTGATGTCGATTTTACAATCCATGCAGAGTGCAGGCTGTTTACGCGCCAAACTGGAAATTATCTGATGATCGGTGACGGTAAATTGCTGACCAGCGCGGCCTGGGATGCGCAATCTCTGAACGAACTGAAAGTGAAAGCGGGCCAGGACCCGGCGGCGAATATCCGTCCGGTGGCCCGTCAGGTGGAAGGGATGTTTGTCCAGATGATGCTGAAAAGTATGCGCGAGGCTTTACCCAAAGATGGCTTATTCAGTAGCGATCAGACGCGTCTGTATACCAGCATGTATGACCAGCAGATCGCCCAGCAGATGACCGCCGGCAAGGGATTGGGGCTGGCGGATATGATGGTTAAACAGATGACCAGCGGGCAGACGATGCCTGCGGATGACGCGCCGCAAGTACCGCTTAAATTCTCCCTGGAGACGGTAAACAGCTATCAAAATCAGGCGCTGATCCAACTGGTGCGCAAGGCGATGCCGAAAACACCGGACAGCAGCGACGCACCGCTCTCCGGCGACAGTAGAGACTTTCTGGCCCGGCTTTCGCTCCCGGCGAGGCTGGCCAGCGAACAAAGCGGGGTGCCGCATCATCTGATTCTGGCGCAGGCGGCGCTGGAGTCCGGCTGGGGGCAGCGGCAAATCCTGCGGGAGAATGGCGAGCCCAGTTATAACGTGTTTGGCGTGAAAGCGACCGCCAGTTGGAAAGGGCCGGTGACGGAAATCACCACTACCGAATACGAAAATGGCGAAGCGAAAAAAGTGAAAGCGAAATTCCGCGTCTATAGCTCATATCTGGAGGCGTTATCGGATTATGTCGCGCTGTTAACGCGTAACCCACGCTACGCTGCCGTGACCACCGCCGCCACGGCGGAGCAGGGCGCCGTCGCCCTGCAAAACGCCGGATACGCCACCGACCCTCACTATGCGCGTAAATTAACCAGCATGATCCAGCAGTTGAAAGCGATGAGTGAAAAGGTCAGCAAAACCTACAGTGCGAATCTCGATAATCTCTTTTAAATGGCTCAAGTCCACGTAGTCGCTGCCGATAATAACGAGTATTGAAGGATTAAAAGGAACCATCATGTCCAGCTTGATTAATCACGCTATGAGCGGGCTTAACGCCGCACAGTCCGCGTTAAATACGGTCAGTAATAACATCAACAATTATAACGTTGCGGGTTATACCCGGCAGACAACTATTCTGGCGCAGGCAAACAGTACGTTAGGGGCTGGCGGCTGGATAGGTAATGGCGTTTACGTTTCAGGCGTACAGCGCGAATATGATGCGTTTATCACCAATCAGCTACGCGGCGCGCAAAACCAGAGCAGCGGCTTGACCACGCGCTATGAACAAATGTCGAAAATCGACAACCTGCTGGCCGATAAATCCAGCTCACTGTCTGGCTCGTTGCAGAGTTTTTTTACCAGCCTGCAAACATTGGTCAGTAACGCGGAAGATCCTGCGGCGCGTCAGGCGTTGATTGGTAACGCGGAAGGGCTGGTAAACCAGTTCAAAACCACCGATCAGTACCTACGCGATCAGGATAAACAGGTCAATATCGCGATTGGCTCCAGCGTAGCGCAAATTAATAATTACGCTAAGCAGATAGCTAACCTGAACGATCAAATCTCCCGCTTGACGGGGGTAGGTGCGGGCGCATCGCCGAACGATCTGCTCGATCAGCGTGACCAATTGGTCAGCGAGCTTAACAAGATCGTTGGCGTCGAGGTGAGCGTACAGGACGGCGGTACCTATAACCTGACGATGGCCAATGGCTATACGCTGGTGCAGGGCTCAACGGCGCGTCAGCTGGCGGCGGTCCCCTCCAGCGCCGACCCGACGCGAACGACTGTCGCGTATGTCGATGAGGCCGCTGGTAATATCGAAATTCCGGAAAAGTTACTGAATACCGGCTCGCTCGGCGGGCTACTGACGTTCCGTTCTCAGGATCTGGATCAGACTCGTAATACTTTGGGCCAGTTGGCGTTAGCGTTTGCCGATGCGTTTAACGCGCAGCATACCAAAGGTTATGACGCCGACGGCAAGAAAGGGAAAGACTTTTTTGGCATCGGTTCGCCTGTAGTGTATAGCAACAGTAATAATGCGGATAAAACAGTATTGTTAACCGCAGAGGTGGCCGAGAGCACAAAGGTTCAGGCGACGGATTATCAGATAGTTTTTGATGGTACTGACTGGCAGGTTACTCGCCTGGCGGATAACACGACGTTCACAGCGACAAAAGATGTTGACGGAAAACTGGAGATTGATGGTCTGAAAGTGACGGTGGGCGCCGGTGCGCAGAAGAACGACAGTTTCCTTCTGAAGCCGGTCAGCAATGCTATCGTCGACATGAGCGTTAAAGTGACGAATGAAGCTGAGATTGCGATGGCTGCTGAGTCAAAACTCGATCCTGCTGTGGATACCGGCGACAGCGATAACCGCAATGGCCAGGCGTTGTTGAACTTACAAAATGACAACGTAGTGGGCGGCAACAAAACCTTTAATGATGCCTACGCCACGCTGGTCAGCGATGTGGGCAACAAAACGTCAACGCTGAAAACCAGTAGTACCACCCAGGCGAATGTGGTGAAACAGCTTTATAAACAGCAACAGTCGGTTTCCGGCGTTAACCTCGACGAAGAGTACGGCAATTTGCAGCGTTATCAGCAGTATTATCTGGCGAATGCGCAAGTATTACAGACCGCGAACGCGCTGTTTGATGCGTTACTGAATATTCGCTAAGGGAGAAAGATGACATGCGTATCAGTACCCAGATGATGTATGAACAAAATATGAGCGGTATCACTAACTCTCAGGCTGAATGGATGAAGCTGGGCGAGCAGATGTCCACCGGTAAGCGGGTTACCAATCCCTCTGACGATCCGATCGCTGCGTCGCAGGCGGTAGTACTCTCCCAGGCGCAGGCGCAGAATAGCCAGTACGCCCTGGCGCGTACGTTTGCCACCCAAAAAGTTTCGCTGGAAGAGAGCGTACTCAGCCAGGTGACGACGGCGATTCAAACCGCGCAGGAAAAAATCGTCTATGCCGGAAATGGCACGTTAAGCGACGATGACCGCGCGTCGCTGGCGACGGATCTACAGGGTATCCGCGATCAGCTGATGAACCTGGCAAACAGCACGGACGGCAATGGTCGCTATATCTTTGCCGGGTATAAAACGGAAGCGGCGCCTTTCGATCAGGCGACGGGGGATTATCATGGCGGCAAGAAAAGCGTTACCCAGCAGGTAGATTCTGCACGCACGATGGTGATTGGTCATACGGGAGCGCAAATTTTTAATAACATCACCAGCAATGCGGTGCCTGAACCTGATGGCACCGACTCCGAAAAGAATGTGTTTGTCATGCTCGATACGGCGATTACAGCGCTCAACACACCGGTGGAAGGCAATGATGTGGAAAAAGAAAAAGCTGCGGCCGCTATTGATAAAACGAATCGCGGCTTAAAAAACTCGCTTAATAACGTCCTGACCGTTCGTGCGGAACTGGGGACGCAACTGAGCGAACTCAGTACGCTGGATGCGCTGGGAAGCGACCGGGCGTTGGGACAGAAGCTGCAGATGAGCAATCTGGTGGATGTGGACTGGAACTCGGTCATCTCCTCCTACGTAATGCAACAGGCGGCATTACAGGCCTCCTATAAAACGTTTACTGACATGCAGGGAATGTCGCTTTTCCAACTGAACCGGTAACGCCTCTTTTTGAAACATATCACGAAACTGGATATGTTTTGTCTGCCCGCGCCATCCACCCCGGCGCGGGCATTTTTTTAGTCGTCATCTGGTGGTCATATTGTCGTGCCCGTAGCGACGCCATCCGTACGTATTATCCAGCCCGAACTCGTAAACGCCTGGAGTGACTAAAAGATGCCGTGGGGTGATGAGGCATCGCTCTGTAAGGGGCATAAAAAAGCCGACCTGGCGGTCGGCTTTGTATCAGCATTTACATCATTCTACCGGCTGTGGGCGTGTCGCCGGGGCGCTGGCGTGACGTGTGGCGCTGTGTCCGCCTGCGGCGCCTTTACCTTCAAAGTGGAAGGAGGGGCGCTGCCAGTCGCTATAGTGCGGGGCTTCCGGCACATATTCCGGCGCTGGCGCACGCGTCATCGGCGCGCTGGCGTGGTGATGATCGTCAACGAAGATAACGTCCGGCGTCTTTTCCACCACCTGGGCCGGTGCGATAACGGTCTCTTCTGCCGAGGGCTCCACAACAGCCGCTGCCGCTTTTGTCTCTTCTTCCGGCTCGACAACGACAACATCAGCCACGTTTTCAGCAACCGTAATGGACGTGTCGGCGGTTTCTGCTACCGGTTCGGCGTCAGCAATAACTTCTTGCGCCACCGGCGCATCGCTTTCGGCAATCAGTTGCGGCTGAGCATCAACCGGCGCGGCAATCACTTCCGGATGTGTTGTCTCGACGTCGACAGCGTCCGGCGCCTGTGGTTCGGCGACAGTCTGCGGTTCAACGGCAACGTTTTCTACTGCCTGTACCGACGCTTGTGGTTCGAACGCCACGGTCGCAGCGATAACCTGCTGTTCAGCGACGACCATTTGTGGCAGCGCCAGATCTGCCTCACGCTGCGCTTCAACAACCTGCGTTTCCTGAGGACGGACAATCGGGTAGCGGATCCAGACCTTACCGGACGCCATTTCCGGCGACGCACAGGCGACGGTTAGCGGCATCGGCGATTGTGTCGGATAGCGCTCGTCACGATAGCGACGACGACGCTGACCGCTTACGCGCAGATGGCGCGGAGAACGGCGGGAACGACGCGGCATACCGGTATTATCGCGAGGTTCCACGGTATCGTCCTGCTCCGTCGCGATATCGGCAACGACAGGTAAATCAACTTTCGCCAGTTCGGTACGCGGCGCTGGAACGGGCTGTTCAACGTTTTCGACCGGGCGCGGTTCGTCGACGACGACCGGCGTATCAACCGTTTCAACCGCTGCGCTGTTGGTAAAGCGGACTTTTTGATTAAGCTGACGCTGCTTACGGCGCGGCTGAACCTGCTGAACGCGCTCTTCCTGCTCGGTATCCTGGACAGGCTGCTCTTCGCGGTTAAGCGCTTTTACTTCCTGCTGCGCCTGGCGCTTGTCATCATTGCGGCGGCGATTGCGTTCGCGACGCGGCGTCTGTTGCTGCTCATCGCCGGTTTTCACTTTTTCCGCCGTTTCCTGCTGGCGGGTATCGCGCGCTTCCGCATTTTGCTGCTGCGCCTGGCGACGGTTGCGACGATTATCGTCGCGGCTCTCGCTGCCATCACGTTCGGCACGGTTATCACGGGTATCGCGGCGTTCGTTACGATCGCGACGGTTGTTCTGCCGTGGCTTGCGACGATCCTGCTGACGTTCCGGTTTTTCTTCCGCTTTCGGCGCGACTTTTTCGACGGTTTTTGTCTCTTCATCACCGCTGAACAGTTGTTTCAGCGCGTTAAGGAAGCGGCTAAACAGACCTGGCTGGGCAGGTTGCGCGGCGGCAACTTTTTCCTTTTTCGCCGTGGCGACGCTAACCGCCGGTTCAGCAGGCGTCGGCGCCGGAGGCACATCTGGCATAGCGAATGTCGCCAGCGCAGGCTGTTCCGGGCGTTTACGCTCGGCGTACTCTTCTTCGGAAGGCAGCGCCATCGCTTCTTCGTGCAGTTTCGGCAGCATGTAGCTCAGGGTCGGCGTTTCTTCCCCTTTGCGTACGCGCAGCACGGAATAGTGCGGCGTTTCCATCTGATCGTTCGGGACGATGACACAGCGGACGCCATCCTGACGCGTCTCAATAGCGTTAACTGCCGTCCGTTTTTCGTTAAGCAGATAAGAGGCGATCGGCACCGGAACAATGGCATGGACTTCCTGCGTATTCTCTTTCAGCGCTTCTTCTTCAATCAGGCGCAGGATAGACAGCGACAGAGATTCGTTATCGCGCACGGTACCGGTACCGCTACAGCGCGGACACACGTGATGGCTGGATTCGCCCAGCGACGGGCTCAGGCGCTGACGTGACATTTCCAGCAGGCCGAAGCGGGAAATATGGCTAATCTGAATACGCGCCCGGTCCTGACGCACCGCTTCACGCAGGCGGTTTTCTACCGCGCGCTGGTGACGTACCGGCGTCATATCGATAAAGTCGATAACGATCAGGCCGCCCAAGTCGCGCAGCCGCAGCTGGCGGGCAATCTCGTCGGCCGCTTCGAGGTTGGTGTTGAACGCGGTTTCTTCGATATCGCCGCCGCGAGTCGCGCGGGCGGAGTTGATATCGATGGCGGTTAACGCCTCGGTGCTGTCAATCACGATGGAGCCGCCGGACGGCAGGCGCACTTCACGCTGGAAAGCCGACTCGATCTGCGATTCAATCTGATAATGGCTGAACAACGGGATTTCACCGGTGTACAGCTTAATTTTGCTGCTAAAATCCGGGCGGCCCAACGCGGCGATATGCTGACGCGCCATTTCCATCACTTTTGGATTGTCGATCAGGATTTCACCGATATCCTGACGCAGATAGTCGCGAAACGCGCGTACGATGACGTTGCTTTCCTGATGAATCAGGAACGGCGCAGGGCGGCTTTCAGCAGCTTTCTGAATGGCTTCCCAGTGTTTAAGACGGAAACTTAAATCCCACTGCAACGCTTCGGCGGATTTACCCACGCCCGCGGTACGTACGATAAGCCCCATCCCTTCAGGGAGTTCCAGACTGGCCAGTGCTTCCTTTAACTCGGTACGATCGTCGCCTTCAATGCGACGGGAAATACCGCCTGCACGCGGATTATTCGGCATCAGAACCAGATAGCTACCCGCCAGACTGATAAAGGTCGTTAACGCCGCGCCTTTGTTGCCGCGCTCTTCTTTGTCGATTTGAACAATGACTTCCTGGCCTTCGCGTAACACGTCTTTGATGTTCGGGCGACCATGAGCGCTGTAGTTAGCGGGGAAATATTCGCGGGCAATTTCTTTTAACGGGAGGAAACCGTGACGTTCAGCGCCGTAATCAACAAAAGCCGCTTCCAGACTCGGTTCAATACGGGTAATTTTGCCTTTATAGATGTTCGCTTTTTTCTGCTCGTGTCCGGGGCTTTCTATATCCAGATCGTACAGTCGCTGCCCATCTACAAGGGCGACGCGCAACTCTTCCTGCTGAGTCGCGTTGATTAACATTCTTTTCATCGTAACTTACTCATTATTCTTACGTTGACGACTAAGCTGCGGGCATGGTGACGCCTTACCGGGCATGAACCGATGGCCTCGTGACTATTTCGCGTCGCCAACCTCACGGTTATCGTCAGCTCAAAGAGGCGCAGAGTGTCGGTTGCCTGTATTTCATACGGAAACACAGCGCAATTATCAGGGAAGCAGCCTGGGCATTACTCTCCAGAGAAGATCCTATCTACCGGTAAGGACTGCAACCCGCAGCCCGCTAACTGTCTGAAAAATCAATACGTCTTACGCCATTGCTGCGTTGATGATCGGTCAGGCAAAATGGGTTATTCCGCTAAACTTTTTGTTTTAACAAGTTTCGGTGCGGAAACCGCATCATTATTCCACTGCTAGCCTTGTTATAGCAAGATGACTTTTACCATTTATCACCCGCTTACTCACAGTTTTTTCACCAGCGCGGGCGGATCGCTTTAATAACCAGCAAAACCGTAGTGAAAAATATTCATCTGCTGGCGTAAACGTTAATATAAGCATAGAAAAATGTGTGGCGCGAATCCCGCAGGCTATTTAGAATCGCCCCCCATGAAAACAGAAACCCCATCCGTAAAAATTGTTGCCATCGCCGCTGATGAAGCGGGGCAACGCATTGATAACTTTTTGCGCGCCCAACTGAAAGGGGTACCAAAAAGTATGATTTATCGCATCTTGCGTAAAGGCGAGGTGCGGGTGAATAAAAAACGAATCAAACCGGAATACAAGCTGGAAGCAGGCGATGAAGTCCGCATTCCGCCGGTTCGCGTCGCTGAACGCGAAGAAGAGGCCGTGTCGCCGCATTTGCAAAAAGTGGCGGCGTTGGCTGATGTCATTTTGTATGAAGACGACCATATTCTGGTGCTGAATAAGCCTTCCGGCACCGCCGTACACGGCGGGAGCGGGTTAAATTTCGGCGTCATTGAAGGGTTGCGGGCGTTGCGTCCGGAAGCGCGATTCCTGGAACTGGTGCATCGTCTTGACCGCGATACCTCCGGCGTGCTGTTGGTAGCGAAAAAACGCTCCGCGCTGCGTTCGCTGCATGAGCAACTGCGCGAAAAGGGAATGCAGAAAGATTATCTGGCCCTGGTGCGCGGCCAGTGGCAATCGCACGTTAAAACCGTACAGGCGCCATTATTAAAGAACATTCTGCAAAGCGGCGAACGCATTGTTCGCGTGAGTCAGGAAGGCAAACCGTCAGAAACGCGCTTCAAGGTGGAGGAGCGCTATGCCTTCGCCACGCTGGTGCGTTGTAGCCCGGTAACGGGCCGTACGCATCAGATTCGCGTGCACACCCAATATGCCGGTCATCCTATTGCGTTCGACGATCGCTACGGCGACCGCGAGTTTGATAAACAACTGGCAGGCACGGGATTGTCGCGTCTGTTCCTTCATGCCGCCGCGCTGAAATTCACCCACCCGGGGACAGGTAATGTATTGCGCATTGAAGCGCCGATGGACGACCAGCTTAAACGGTGTTTGCAAGTGTTACGTAAGCCTGCCTGACGCGGTTGCAGACCGGATGGCGCTGTTTGCCGCTTATCCGGTCTATAACGCTTATCCGGCTATGCGTTAAGCGGGTTCATCTCTTCCCGTCTGAGCATCTGGCACAGGGCAATAAGCGGCAATCCGATCAACGTATTCGGATCGCGGCCCTCTAAACGTTCAAATAAGGCAATGCCTAAACCTTCGCTTTTAAAACTTCCCGCGCAGTGCAGCGGATGCTCTTTGCGGACATAGTCGTCTATTTCCGCTTCGCTTAGATGGCGAAAATGAACGTCAAAGGGCTCCACTTCGGTTTGTAAGTGCCCGGAGGCGGAGTTATATACTGCCAGTCCGGTATAAAACGTCACAATATTTCCGCTGGCTTTGGCTAATTGCTGACGCGCTTTTTCTTCCGTCAGCGGTTTGCCGGTGATTTCACCGTCCAGAACGCAAATTTGGTCGGAGCCAATAATCAAATGATTCGGGAAACGCGCGGCGAGCGATTGCGCCTTAGCCTGCGCCAGCCGCAACACCAACTGACGCGGCGCTTCGCCCGGCATGGGGGCTTCATCAACGTCCGGCGCGGCGCATTCGAAAGGAATCGTCAGCTTTTCCAGCAGCGCGCGACGCCAGGGAGAGGTAGACGCAAGGATGAGACGGGGCATATTTTTTCCCTCAGATATAGCGTAATGATGAGAGCCATCTTAAACTATGCTCTTCGGTCTTCAAGCCAGTCATACTGACTCGTCTTGAGCGAAAATAAGTCTGTAACCCGCAATGTGTGCGAATTATTGGCAAAAGGCAACCGCAGGCTGCCTTTTTCTTTGACTCTATGACGTTACGAAGTTAATATGCGCGCCCTATGCAAAAGGTAAAATTACCCCTGACTCTTGATCCGGTTCGTACCGCTCAAAAACGCCTTGATTACCAGGGTATCTATACCCCCGATCAGGTTGAGCGTGTCGCCGAATCTGTAGTCAGTGTGGACAGTGATGTGGAATGCTCCATGTCGTTCGCTATCGATAACCAGCGTCTCGCCGTTTTAACCGGCGATGCGGTCGTTACGGTGTCGCTCGAATGCCAGCGTTGCGGGAAACCGTTTACTCATCAGGTTCACACAACGTATTGTTTTAGCCCTGTCCGTTCCGACGAGCAGGCTGAAGCACTGCCGGAAGCGTATGAGCCGATTGAGGTAAACGAATTCGGCGAAATCGATCTGCTTGCAACGGTTGAAGATGAAATCATCCTCGCCTTGCCGGTAGTTCCGGTGCATGATTCTGAACACTGTGAAGTGTCCGAGGCGGACATGGTCTTTGGCGAACTGCCTGATGAAGCGCAAAAGCCAAACCCATTTGCCGTATTAGCCAGCTTAAAGCGTAAGTAATAGGTCTTCCCCGCGGACGCAGGGATAAACCGTAATTGAGGAGTAAGGTCCATGGCCGTACAACAGAATAAACCAACCCGTTCCAAACGTGGCATGCGTCGTTCCCATGACGCTCTGACCGCAGTCACCAGCCTGTCTGTAGACAAAACTTCTGGTGAAAAACACCTGCGTCACCACATCACTGCCGACGGTTACTACCGCGGCCGTAAGGTCATCGCTAAGTAATCGCGCGATACTCGATGCCTTTTGCATCACAGGCGCGCCTGTGGTGTAAAAGCCGAAGAGTACAAGCGTGATAAAGCTTAGTGAGGATTTCTCCGCGTAAGCGGAGAAACACCGAACCAGGCAGCGACGATACCTTGACACGTCTAACCCTGGCGTTAGATGTCATGGGGGGCGATTTTGGCCCTTCCGTGACGGTGCCTGCAGCATTGCAGGCACTGAACGCTAATTCGCAGCTCACTCTTCTTTTAGTCGGGAATCCCGATATTATCACGCCATTACTTGCCAAAGCTGACTTTGAACAACGTTCGCGTCTGCAGATTATCCCTGCACAGTCAGTTATTGCCAGTGATGCCCGGCCTTCGCAGGCGATCCGCGCCAGTCGCGGGACATCCATGCGTGTGGCCCTGGAGCTTGTGAAAGAAGGCCGAGCCGAAGCTTGCGTTAGCGCCGGTAATACCGGGGCGCTGATGGGGCTGGCGAAATTATTGCTCAAGCCTCTTGACGGGATTGAGCGTCCGGCGTTGGTGACGGTATTACCGCACCAGCAAAAGGGCAAAACGGTAGTGCTTGATTTGGGGGCCAACGTCGATTGCGACAGTACCATGTTGGTGCAGTTTGCCGTGATGGGCGCCGTTTTGGCGGAAGAGGTCGTCGGGATCAAAAATCCCCGCGTGGCGCTACTCAATATCGGGGAAGAAGAAACCAAAGGCCTCGACAGTATTCGCGAAGCCTCTTTAATGTTAAAAACAGTCCCAACCATCAATTACATCGGCTACCTTGAGGCGAATGAGTTACTGACGGGAAAAACCGATGTACTGGTGTGTGACGGCTTTACAGGCAATGTCACACTTAAAACGATGGAAGGTGTTGTCAGAATGTTCCTTTCACTGCTGAAATCACAGGGCGAGGGGAAAAAACGGTCGTGGTGGCTGCTGTTATTAAAACGTTGGTTACAAAAAAGCCTGACGAGGCGATTCAGTCACCTCAACCCCGACCAGTATAATGGCGCCTGTCTGTTAGGATTGCGCGGCACGGTGATAAAAAGTCATGGTGCGGCCAATCAGCGAGCATTTGCAGTCGCGATTGAACAGGCAGTGCAGGCGGTGCAGCGACAAGTTCCTCAGCGAATTGCCGCTCGCCTGGAATCTGTATACCCAGCCGGATTTGAACCGCTGGACGATGGCAAAGGCGTAAACCTGCGGGCGCACAGATAATATCGCTGTGTCCCCGGCGCCGCCAGCGTGCCAGACGTTTACAGGTAACGGTATATAACCGAAAAGTGACTGAGCGTACATGTATACGAAGATTATTGGTACTGGCAGCTATCTGCCCGAACAAGTGCGGACTAACGCCGATCTGGAAAAAATGGTTGAGACCTCTGACGAGTGGATTGTCACTCGTACAGGTATTCGTGAACGCCATATCGCCGCGCCAAATGAAACTGTCGCGACGATGGGCTTTACCGCTGCGAATCGCGCGATTGAGATGGCGGGGATCGATAAAGACCAAATTGGCTTGATTGTGGTGGCTACCACATCAGCAACGCATGCATTTCCAAGCGCGGCATGTCAGATTCAAAGTATGCTCGGTATTAAAGGTTGCCCGGCGTTTGATGTCGCGGCAGCGTGCGCAGGTTTCACCTACGCGTTAAGCATCGCCGACCAGTACGTTAAATCCGGCGCGGTTAAACACGCGCTGGTGGTCGGTTCCGATGTATTAGCCCGCACTTGCGATCCTGGCGATCGCGGCACGATCATTATTTTCGGCGATGGCGCAGGCGCGGCCGTACTGAGCGCTTCTGAAGAACCGGGTATTATCTCCACCCATCTTCATGCCGATGGCCGTTACGGTGAATTACTGACCCTGCCGAATGCCGATCGCGTAAATCCGGATAACCCAATTTACCTGACGATGGCGGGAAATGAAGTCTTTAAAGTGGCGGTCACTGAGCTGGCGCATATCGTCGATGAGACTCTGGCGGCTAATAACCTGGATCGCTCAGAACTCGATTGGCTGGTGCCGCATCAGGCTAACCTGCGTATCATTAGCGCGACAGCGAAAAAACTCGGCATGTCGATGGACAATGTCGTCGTCACGCTGGACAGACACGGCAATACCTCCGCGGCTTCTGTGCCGTGCGCGCTGGATGAAGCCGTGCGTGACGGGCGAATTAAAGCCGGTCAGTTGGTATTGCTTGAAGCCTTCGGGGGGGGATTCACCTGGGGCTCCGCGCTGATTCGTTTCTAGTATAAGGATTTAAACATGACGCAATTTGCATTTGTGTTCCCCGGTCAGGGTTCTCAGAGCGTTGGGATGCTGGCCGAGATGGCGGCAAATTACCCTATCGTAGAAGAAACGTTTGCTGAAGCTTCTGCGGCACTGGGATATGATCTGTGGGCGCTCACCCAGCAAGGTCCAGCGGAAGAACTGAATAAAACCTGGCAGACGCAGCCGGCGTTATTAACCGCTTCCGTCGCGCTTTGGCGCGTTTGGCAGCAGCAGGGGGGTAAAACGCCAGCGTTAATGGCGGGTCATAGTCTGGGCGAATATTCCGCGCTGGTCTGCGCTGGTGTCATCAACTTTGCTGATGCCGTTCGTCTGGTGGAAATGCGCGGTAAATTCATGCAGGAAGCGGTTCCGGAAGGCACTGGCGGCATGTCTGCGATCATCGGCCTGGATGATGCCTCTATTGCTAAAGCCTGTGAAGAATCTGCCGAAGGCCAGGTTGTTTCTCCGGTTAACTTTAACTCGCCGGGACAGGTGGTTATCGCCGGGCATAAAGAGGCGGTAGAACGCGCGGGCGCAGCCTGTAAAGCCGCTGGCGCGAAACGCGCGCTGCCGCTGCCGGTGAGCGTGCCGTCGCACTGTGCGCTAATGAAACCTGCGGCAGAGAAGCTGGCGATTGAATTAGCCAAAATTACCTTTAGCGCGCCAACGGTGCCGGTAGTGAACAACGTTGACGTGAAATGTGAAACCGATGCCGCCGCTATCCGCGATGCGCTGGTTCGCCAGTTGTACAATCCGGTACAGTGGACGAAGAGCGTGGAATTTATCGCGGCGCAGGGCGTTGAACATCTTTATGAAGTGGGTCCAGGTAAAGTCCTCACTGGTCTGACGAAACGTATTGTCGACACCCTGACAGCGTCGGCGCTGAATGAGCCGGCGGCGCTGTCTGCGGCACTTACGCAATAAAAGAGGAAAACCATGAGCTTTGAAGGAAAGATTGCGCTGGTGACTGGTGCAAGCCGTGGCATAGGCCGCGCAATTGCAGAGACTCTCGTTGCCCGCGGCGCGAAAGTTATCGGGACTGCAACCAGTGAAAATGGTGCGAAGAACATTAGCGACTATTTAGGTGCTAACGGGAAAGGTTTGATGTTGAATGTGACCGATCCTGCATCTATTGAATCTGTTCTGGAAAATATTCGCGCAGAATTTGGTGAAGTGGATATCCTGGTTAATAATGCCGGTATCACTCGTGATAATCTGCTGATGCGAATGAAAGATGATGAGTGGAACGATATTATCGAAACCAATTTATCATCCGTTTTCCGCCTGTCAAAAGCGGTAATGCGCGCTATGATGAAAAAGCGTTGTGGTCGTATTATCACTATTGGTTCTGTGGTTGGTACCATGGGAAATGCGGGTCAGGCAAACTACGCTGCGGCGAAAGCGGGTCTGATCGGTTTCAGTAAATCACTGGCGCGCGAGGTTGCGTCCCGTGGTATTACTGTCAATGTTGTGGCTCCGGGTTTTATTGAAACGGACATGACGCGTGCGCTGTCTGACGATCAGCGTGCGGGTATCCTGGCGCAGGTTCCTGCGGGCCGCCTCGGTGGCGCTCAGGAAATCGCCAATGCAGTTGCATTTTTAGCCTCTGACGAAGCGAGTTACATCACGGGTGAGACTCTGCACGTCAACGGCGGAATGTACATGGTTTAATCATGATAAAAAAATTTGCGTTATTTGGGTGAAAAGCCGCAAAATAACGTAAAATCGTGGTAAGACCTGCCGGGATTTAGTTGCAAATTTTTCAACATTTTATACACTACGAAAACCATCGCGAAAGCGAGTTTTGATAGGAAATTTAAGAGTATGAGCACTATCGAAGAACGCGTTAAGAAAATTATCGGCGAACAGCTGGGCGTTAAGCAGGAAGAAGTTACCAACAATGCTTCTTTCGTTGAAGACCTGGGCGCGGATTCTCTTGACACCGTTGAGCTGGTAATGGCTCTGGAAGAAGAGTTTGATACTGAGATTCCGGACGAAGAAGCTGAGAAAATCACCACCGTTCAGGCTGCCATTGATTACATCAACGGCCACCAGGCGTAAGTGAACATCTCCAGGCGGTCGTTCGACCGCCTGAGTTTTATCTTTTTGTCCCACTAGAATCATTTTCCCTCCCTGGAGGACAACCGTGTCTAAGCGTCGTGTAGTTGTGACCGGACTGGGCATGTTGTCTCCTGTCGGCAATACCGTAGAGTCTACCTGGAAAGCTCTCCTTGCCGGTCAGAGTGGCATCAGCCTGATCGACCATTTCGATACTAGCGCCTATGCAACGAAATTTGCTGGCTTAGTAAAGGATTTTAACTGTGATGACATTATCTCGCGCAAAGAGCAGCGCAAGATGGATGCCTTCATTCAATATGGAATTGTCGCTGGCGTTCAGGCCATGCAGGATTCTGGCCTTGAAGTGACGGAAGAGAACGCAACCCGTATTGGCGCCGCTATCGGTTCTGGTATTGGTGGTCTCGGTCTGATCGAAGAAAACCACAGTTCGCTGGTAAAAGGCGGACCGCGTAAGATCAGCCCGTTCTTCGTCCCGTCGACGATTGTTAACATGGTAGCAGGCCATCTGACTATCATGTATGGCCTGCGCGGGCCAAGCATCTCTATTGCTACTGCCTGTACTTCAGGCGTGCATAACATCGGTCACGCCGCGCGTATCATCGCCTATGGTGATGCGGATGCGATGGTGGCGGGGGGGGCTGAAAAAGCCAGTACGCCGTTGGGCGTAGGCGGTTTTGGCGCAGCGCGCGCGCTGTCTACCCGTAACGATAACCCTCAGGCAGCCAGCCGTCCGTGGGATAAAGAACGCGATGGTTTTGTATTGGGCGACGGCGCCGGTATGTTGGTGCTCGAAGAGTACGAACATGCAAAAGCGCGTGGTGCGAAAATTTATGCCGAAATCGTGGGCTTTGGTATGAGCAGCGATGCTTACCATATGACGTCACCGCCGGAAGATGGCGCAGGCGCTGCGCTGGCGATGGTTAACGCGTTACGTGATGCCGCGATTGAGCCTGCTCAGATTGGCTACGTCAACGCGCACGGTACGTCGACGCCGGCGGGCGACAAAGCCGAGGCGCAAGCCGTTAAGTCGGTCTTTGGCGATGCAGCAAGCCGCGTGATGGTGAGCTCGACTAAATCGATGACCGGCCACCTGTTGGGCGCTGCAGGCGCAGTAGAGTCTATTTTCTCTATTCTGGCGCTGCGCGATCGGGCCATTCCGCCGACCATTAACCTGGATAATCCGGATGAAGGTTGCGACCTGGACTTCGTACCGCATGCAGCGCGTCAGGTAAGCAAACTGGAGTACGCCCTGTGTAACTCCTTCGGCTTCGGTGGTACTAACGGCTCGTTGATCTTTAAACGCGTCTGACTGTCTGCCAGCCCATAAAAAAACGGAGCGCCTGACGCTCCGTTTTTTTATGCCTACAGATGTTACTGATAGGTGAAGTTGACCTGAACCACCGTATTAAACTCCCCAGCCGTGACCTGTCCTGTCGGGGTATACATTCGCGCTGAGAGCAGAAAAATGGCATTACGAGTGGCATTATCAACATTAACCGATTGCTCATCAGACGGCGCAATTTCTGTATTATGGTCACGTGTCATCAGTTGCAGGGCAATGCCTTGCGCATCCCCCTGGCTATTGGCGAATTTGCTGGTATCGATCAGATCGGCATCGCCGATAAACGTTGCTACAACCCGCGTCGTTGATACCGGGCAGCGGGATAACGTCAGGCTGAAATCCTGCCATTCGCTGGTATCGCCAACCTCCTGATAATCAATGGCTCGCGCCTGCCTGAAAGTGACCGTTTGATTCTGCGTACCCGTATCCACGGTGCAGGGTGATGCCACCACTCTGCCACTGAGGTCGATTTCCGTACCCTTTGCCTGACCGCTCATTGAGACTATCAGTGCGGCTATGAGTATGGGGAATCCCTGTTTGACCTTTTGCACACTGACCTCGCTTTGTCTTACTGATACGTGAAGGTGGCCTGTACCTGAGCCTGGATCGTACCCGGCGTGACGTCGCCTTTTGACACGGCATGGGCGCGCAGATTCAGGTCATAGCTGTGACTTGCGGTATCAATTATGAGATTTTGCAGCGTGGTGCCATTTTTAAGATTTGTTTCATCCTGGGTAGTCAGTTCAAGGGCCAGATTGGCTGCGCTCCCTGTGTTTTTGTAGTAGTCAGCATTGTCATCGGCGGTTCCGGAAAAGGCGACGCTAAAACTGGTAGTGGATTTTGGGCAATTGGTCAGGGAAAGGGTAAACGGTTTCCATGGTGAGGCGGCCCCAGCCGCTGAGAGAGTATCGGCCTGGATGTCCGAGCCAAGATCTACCGACAACTTTTCCTGGCCACCGTTAACAACGCAAGGAGAGGCTATTACCCGACCAGTGATTTCAATAATCGTATCCGCCGCCTGGCTGACGCCGGGAAACAAACCGCTGCTGGTAAGCAGCAATACGGCAATTTTTTTTCCATTTTTCATTATTTGTTCCCTCAAATTAGTTGTAGGTAAGTTTGATTTCAATGGCTGACGAGACCTTTCCTGCGGCCACGGTACTGGCATCTTCGGTATAATAGGCGACTTTAAACTTTGGGAGAGGGTAGTTGCCGGAGCCCTTATAATCATCCAGAGCAATATTGGTGTTGAGTTGATGCGCGGTTCCATCGTCATTTTGCACCTGAATATACACGTTTTTGGCATAACCACTGCCGATCATCGTCTTGAGTACGCCATTGGCAGCATTATGCGTACCGTAGTATGCCGAAAAATTATAGGATATAGTGTTGATTGCCCCTGGGCAGTTGGATAATGTAATGGTCGGCGCGTCGGTAATCCCCTGAGCGCCATTAGCGAGGGCATTGCCGTAAAGGTCCGGAAGTTTGATCTCTGTAGGGGCATCGATCGTGCAACTGGTTATTTTGGGTTGACCGGAAACCGAATTTCTTCGTGCTAAAAAGCTGATACGGGGATAATTCGGGGTATCTGGTTGATTAAAGTAATTCAGCGTGACCTCGGGAACTGAGGTGATCTTGCCTGAAGGAACAAAATCTGCAAGACGTACCAATGTGTATTTGACGTGAACGTATCCGGAGAAGTTCTCCACATCATTAAAGACAATTTCATATGGTGCCGTCGTGTCGACTGTGGGGGTGGTATACGCCTCGGTAGAATAATTCAATGCATAGGCGATACCAATGCCCGGATTATTCGTGGCATAAACCGTTGAACCATCAGGCGCAGTTGATACTTGTGTTCCATTTACCGTCATGGTGATATGGCCCTGATAACCATCCAGCATGACATTTTCAATCCAGTAGACGTGATCCTGATCATCAAACCAGGACATCTGACCCGCATTTTGAGGGATAGTTAACCGGGAAAAATCGTAGTCATATGAAACCTGTTGGGAATCATTAGTATTAATCGCAACGCCAGCGTTTACGCTTACCGGAAGCGCCAGAAGTCCCAGGGTAAGCAAAAAAGCCGCCGATAGTTTTACGTTCATAGCCTGTCTCCTTTTTAAAGCGCAGTGATCACGGTTAATTGCACGCTTCATTGGCTTGTGCTACATCGTTGGTATTATTCGCTGTCGACAGGTGATAAGTGACCCGGCACAGATCTTGTGCATCGTTACCCCATTTCACCTGTAACGATCCGCTCTCCGCCATCCCTGTCAGGTAGACCTGACCGCCATCCCCTACGATAAAACTTTGGCTTTTATCCGCGCTATCAACAGAAGCCATCGCGCCAAAAGGAACAGGCTGACCATTGGCGCGGGTCAACACCATCAATACACGTTTACCGACGCGCGTATCGAAGCGTGCCCTAACAATCGCGCCACGGGTGGGTATAACGACCTGGCTGGTCAGCGTGAGATCGGCGTCGTCTGGTAGCGTTTCTGTATTGAGTCCAACGGTATATTCCCGGTAGGGTGAAAGGTAAGGAACCAGCGTGTAGCCACGGAAATCCGTTTTCACTCCGGTTTGATTGGTAACCTCAACACCGCCTGCGCCTGGAGCCTCTACCAGCGCCGCCGTTTCGCCTAACGACTGGCTAAGCGTGACGCCATGAGCATGGGCGACAACGCTGCCATCAATGCCGTAGTTCAGGCGACGCTGATCGTGGTCATAGCTATAACCAGCAGTCATTCGGGCATAGGTGCCCTGATACGTTATTCCGGCGTTTCCGCCATTTCCCTCACCGTGGTTAGTTTGGCTTTCGTAAATGTTCCAGCTCAGATTATTATCTTCAAGCGCCATTCCGTTGAGGCCAACGGAATGGCTGGTATGGCCCTGTTTACTGCTATTCATGCTATAACTGGCCCAGCTATTACTCAGGAAGCGGTCGAGCGGAATATTCAAATTCAGAGAAAAAACCTGGTCTTCGCTATAGACTTTGTCGCTATCGTTTTGATCGGTCGTGTTACGGTTATAGCTGTAGTTCAGATTCCAGGTAATCCCCCAGAAGGTATTGCTGTAGTTGACGCCGAGAGAGCGCATTTCACGGTCACTACTCCAGTAATCTTCACTAACGGCATTGACGGAAAGCGTCCCCAGATCCTTGCCCAGACTCTGGTTTACCAGAATTTCCGCGCGGTTGCGCCGACGCTCCAGCGTATTTTTCCAGTCATCATCACGCCAGGTGTCCAGTACTTCCGACAGGCTGTAGTAGCCAGAGGTGGAGTAACGGTAGCCGGAAATCGAAATATTTGTGCCGGTTTCCAGCATGTTTTTGCTGTACCGGACACGCCAGGACTGCCCACTTTCTTTGGCTTCGTCTTGCTGTTGTGACCATGCCTGAGCGGTGTCCAGCGACAGCGCGCCGAGGACGCCAAAATTTTTACCTAGCCCCCCAAGCAGAGACTGGTAGTGCTGACTGAACTGGCCGCCGCCATAAAACGTAAAGCCCGCAGGCAGACCATAAATGACCGTTCCCTGGGAAAACCATTCTTTATTAATATCGCCGTCATACGGGCGATACTGGCCGCTCGTCAGGCTGTACTTCAGCCGGCCCTCTCGTTGTAAAACGGGCAGTGAGGCAAAAGCCACCGTCTGGTGCTGCTCGCTGCCATCGGACTCTTTGACCGTGACTTCAAGGTCGCCGCTGCTACCGGTGGGGTACATATCCGTAATTTCAAACGCGCCTGGTGAAACGTAGCGCTGATAGATAGTGTAACCGTTCTGTTTGATGATCACCTGTGCGTTCGTGCGGGCGATACCTCGTACGACAGGGGCGTAGCCGCGAAGGCTATCAGGGAGCATATCATCATCAGAGTCCAGTTGCGCGCCGCGAAACGGCACGCTATCGAACATATCTGACGGCGCGGTACTGTCGCCTAGCGTAAATCGGCTTTTCAGGGCAATGATATTGCGCTGGGCGTAGGTATACAGTGAATCCCATGTTTCCTCGGATGAACCGCCATTGTTGCTGCGATTCCAGGTACTATAATTGCGGATACGCCACGGCCCGAGATTCAGCCCTGGTTGCAGGTTGAGATAGTAGCTATCGGAATCCTCCAGCTTATGGCTGCGCGCCGTGACGTTGCCGCCGCTAAAGTTATAGTTGAGCCGCAGAGCGTTGATCCCTTCGTCAAGTCGCTTCGGATCGATATAGCCACGGGCAATGTTGTTGACTGCCGCCTGCGGAAATGAGAGCAATAGCTGTTGACGCTCAAAAGCAAGGTCGGCGTGGGCCTGAGGGATAGCTGATAGATCAGCACATTTCCCCTCGTCCTGAAGCTTCGCAAACGCATCGGTACGTATACCGAATTCAGCTAACAAATCTATGCTAAGGCAGGGCTGTAACGTTGAATTTCCCTGAGTATCTTTCTGTAGCGTGAAGTTAATATCATGAATACCAACGGAGGTTTGGTTAACGATAACCTCAACGTGATAGGTACCAGGCATTTGACCGACGCCTTCTTCAAACGCCGACAGGTCAGTCAACTCTTTTCCCGGTCCATCAATGCCCAATAACGCCGGGTTAAAGTATTCACGGGCAAATGCAGAATTGCACACAGGTAAGGCGCACTGAAGGGCAATAAAGCAGGCTATTTGCGTGAGTGTTATTCTTGTTTTGATGGCAACCGCAATCATCCCATATCCTTTTGGAAAAATAGTTAGGTTGTATTACAAGTGCGCTCGATGTTCATTTCCGACGGAGCCGAAATCATTAATAAGCGTCCAGACAACATCCCCATTGGCGCCAGCAGGAAAGGCGAACGTCGCGCTTCCCATCGGCTCAACATAGGTAGCATCTTTAACAAGACTGTTACCCACCTTCACCGTGCTGAAATTCATGTAATAGGCGCCAGGATTGGTTACCGTCAGGCTGTCGCCATTGCGCCGCCAGGTTAACGTATCAGCGAAATCTTCAGGTTGTTTTGTGAGCGATGCCGGGCGAAAAATTAGCTTAATCCGGGTCTTTATCGCAATTTGCAAAGTATTAATGTTATCCCGCTTTTCGCTGGCCGGAATGGATTTAATATTCATCCAATACAGCGACTCCCTGTCTTCTGGTAAGTTACCACCAGCACGAATAATACGCAGCGCGTTTTCTTGCCCCCCGCCAAGGCGAAAAAGCGGGGGCGTTACCATAAAAGGCGATTTGGCATTGCTCTTCTCTCCGGCATCACTCCAGGACTGAATTAAATAAGAGAGTTTATCTGGGTTCTTCACGTTAAGTGAAGTTTCTTTTTTATCACCCTGATAAATAATTCGGGTGCCGCCAATAATGACTCCAGCCTGTGCCGAAGTCATCGTAAATATCAGGAGGGCGGCAGTCTGTAGACTGTATTTAAACATGGCTTTCATCTCGAAATATAAAGCTGGTAGTTACCAGCTCTATAAGAACCGCTAATCACGGAAATATCGGCGACATTAGTTATACGTCAGGGTAAAGTTAACGGTGGCATTGGCCGTACCGGCCGTCACGCTAGCTTCGGTCGAAACATAGCGGGCGAAGAAGTTGAGATTCGTCTCTGCTGGCGCGTCCGCTGTGCCCTGGATGTTGACTGCATTGGATTCTGTACCCAACGGCAAGGAAGAAAGATCGGCGTTCAGCAACTCAATCGCCACACCTTTCGCCACCCCGCTATCACCGTAGCCTGTTAGCTGAAGATAATCGTTGTTGATATTGTCTGGCGTGCCTTCATATTTTACATTAACGGACTTCCCTAACAGGGAGGCGGGGCATTCGGTTAATACCAGTGAAAATGGGGTCGTGGCCGCAGTATCGCCGGATGTTGTGAATGCTGTCCTGGAGATTTCCCCCAACTCGACATCCTTATCCGTCGTTACGCTACCGTCAATTTTACAACCTGCTTCGATAATTTTGCCGGTGAAATTAACAGTGCCGTCATGGGCAAAAACTGAAGAGGCGATACTTATGGTGGTAAAAAATACAGCTATTGCAGCAGTTATTTTCCTTTTCATGGTTGAAATGTCCTTTTTCTGTTGAACTGTTTTGTGGGTATTAATATGTGCTAACTCTATAGATGAGATACGATCTTTTTGATTTTAACTGTCGATAGATATGAACTGGCAACCTCACCGTACCATTTTATTTTATTTATAATTGAATGTGTGTGGTTTGGATATAAATAAAATCTGAAAAATTCATTGATAGATCATTTAATTATACATGTTGAGAATGTTAAAAATGTTTTTATTGGTTTGGTAACTTATTTATATTACCTATATCTTAAGTTTGAATAATCAATTCTTTGTAGTGGACGTTACGTTCTATCGTCAGGAAAGTGATTTTTTCTTTTCTCACTACGGTTCCTTTATCCGCTTTCCTCGTGGTAAAGGTCTGGCTAACAGATAGCTAAAAGGCTTGCAGCGGGAACACCGGCCTGACACTCTGTTAAGCCGTGACGGGAGGAAATATGTATTTCATTAATGGTGAATTATCTGAATGGATAGCCGTAAACGATCGAGGGCTACAGTTTGGTGATGGGTGTTTTACTACCGCACGGATCGCCGACGGTAATATTCTTCTCTTTTGCCGCCATCTTGCACGTCTTACTGAGGCTTGTAACCGACTGGCGATTCCTTTTCGTGAATGGGACAGTCTGGCCGCAGAAATGCGCAAAATGGCGTTAGCGCAGCGCGAGGGGGTACTTAAAGTCGTCATTACGCGTGGTAGCGGCGGGCGCGGCTATAGTTTTGCGAACTGCGAACAACCGACGCGTATTCTTAGCGTATCGTCTTATCCTGCGCACTATGCTCGCTGGAAAAACGCGGGAATCAATCTTGCCCTTAGCCCCATATCACTTGGGCGCAATCCCTATCTTGCAGGATTAAAACATCTGAACCGCCTGGAGCAGGTGCTGATTCGTTCTCATCTTGAGCAGACGGACGCCGATGAGGCGCTGGTTCTTGACAGCGAGGGATGGGTTACGGAATGCTGTGCGGCTAATTTGTTCTGGCGTAAAGGTCTTGTGGTCTACACGCCGCGCTTAGATCAGGCGGGGGTAAACGGTATTATGCGACAATTCTGTATGCAGATGCTGGCACAATCTCATTTTCAGGTTGTCGAAGTGTATGCGAAAGAGGATGAGCTTATGCAGGCCGATGAGATGATCGTCTGCAATGCGTTAATGCCCGTTATTCCCGTGCGTGCTTGTGGTGATACCCTTTTTTCTTCACGCTTATTATTTGATTATTTAGCCCCACTTTGTGAGCATCCGAATTAGTCATGAAAAAAATGTTACGTTTCATCCTGCTGCTACTGGTGGCGCTGGGCATCACCGCGG
The DNA here is from genome assembly GCA_900478215.1 of Salmonella enterica subsp. houtenae serovar Houten. Classification (NCBI taxonomy): domain Bacteria; kingdom Pseudomonadati; phylum Pseudomonadota; class Gammaproteobacteria; order Enterobacterales; family Enterobacteriaceae; genus Salmonella; species Salmonella enterica. The sequence continues at coordinate 2,683,244 of LS483478.1, read as the reverse complement.
GTATCGGTATGTGGAAAGTTCGCCAGTTGGCGGACAGTAAGTTGCTGATTAAAGAAGAGACAATCTTTACGCTTGAGGCCGGAACCGGGCGTCTGGCGCTTGGGCAACAGTTATATAGCGATAAAGTCATTAACCGGCCACGGGTGCTCCAGTGGTTGCTGCGTATTGAGCCTGAGCTATCCTATTTTAAAGCGGGAACCTACCGCTTCACCCCTGACATGACGGTACGCCAGATGCTGCAACTCCTGGCCAGCGGCAAAGAGGCCCAGTTTCCGCTGCGCTTCGTGGAAGGGATGCGGGTGAGCGACTATCTGCGCCAACTGCGCGATGCGCCTTATGTAAAACATACGCTGACGGATGACCGCTATGAAACCGTCGCGAAAGCGCTCGGTCTGGAACACCCCGGTTGGGTCGAGGGCTGGTTCTGGCCGGATACCTGGATGTATACCGCCAACACCAGCGATGTCGCGATTCTCAAGCGAGCACACCAGAAGATGGTGAAGGCTGTCGATACTGTCTGGAAAGGCCGGGCCGAGGGGCTGCCTTATAAAGATCAAAATCAACTGGTGACAATGGCCTCGATTATTGAAAAAGAGACGGCTGTCACCAGCGAACGCGATCAGGTGGCGTCGGTTTTTATTAATCGCCTGAGAATCGGTATGCGGCTTCAGACCGATCCAACGGTGATTTACGGGATGGGGGCGAGTTATAATGGTAAATTATCGCGTGCGGATCTGGAAAAGCCGACGGCCTATAACACATATACCATAACCGGTCTGCCGCCAGGGCCGATTGCCTCGCCCAGCGAGGCTTCATTGCAAGCGGCGGCGCATCCGGCGAAAACGCCGTATCTCTATTTTGTGGCCGACGGTAAAGGCGGCCACACATTTAACACCAATCTTGCCAGCCATAACCGGTCTGTGCAGGAGTACCTGAAAGTGCTTAAGGAAAAAAATGGGCAGTAACTATATCGTCATCGAGGGCCTGGAAGGCGCCGGAAAAACCACTGCGCGCGACGTGGTGGTGGAGACCCTTGAGCAACTGGGTGTTCGTAATATGATCTTTACCCGCGAGCCAGGCGGTACGCAGCTTGCCGAAAAGTTAAGAAGTCTGGTGCTGGATATCCGATCGGTAGGCGACGAAGTGATTACCGATAAAGCGGAAGTGCTGATGTTTTATGCTGCTCGCGTTCAGCTCGTCGAAACGGTTATCAAACCCGCACTGGCGCAAGGCGTATGGGTGATAGGCGATCGTCACGATCTCTCTACCCAGGCGTATCAGGGGGGAGGGCGCGGCATCGATCAAGCCATGCTGGCGACACTACGCGATGCCGTGCTGGGTGATTTTCGTCCTAACCTGACGCTGTATCTGGATGTCACGCCGGAAGTCGGGCTAAAACGCGCCAGAGCGCGCGGCGATCTGGATCGTATTGAGCAGGAATCGTTTGATTTCTTTAACCGGACTCGCACGCGCTATCTGGAGCTGGCGGCGCAAGACTCGCGAATTCGTACGATTGATGCGACCCAGCCGCTGGATGCCGTCATGCGCGATATTCGCGCCACGGTGACGAAGTGGGTGCAGGAGCAAGCGGCATGAAATGGTATCCATGGTTACGGCCCGCCTATGAAAAACTGGTGGAAAGTTACCAGGCGGGACGTGGGCACCATGCGCTACTCATTCAGGCCTTACCTGGCATGGGAGACGAGGCGCTGAGCTACGCGCTTAGCCGCTATTTATTATGCCAGCAGCCTGCGGGCCACAAAAGTTGTGGACATTGCCGTGGCTGTCAGCTTATGCAGGCGGGTACGCATCCGGACTATTACACGCTGACGCCTGATAAAGGAAAAAGCAGCCTCGGCGTAGACGCGGTGCGCGAGGTTAGCGAGAAATTGTATGAACACTCCCGTCTGGGCGGCGCGAAGGTGGTGTGGATTGCGGATGCGGCGTTATTAACCGATGCCGCCGCCAATGCGTTGCTAAAAACGCTGGAAGAGCCACCGGAGCAAACCTGGTTTTTCCTGGCCAGCCCAGAGCCTGCTCGTTTGCTGGCGACATTGCGTAGCCGCTGTCGGCTGCATCATCTGGCGCCGCCGTCCGAATCTTATGCGATGACGTGGTTATCCCGAGAAGTGACGGTGTCACAGGATGCATTGCTTACGGCGTTGCGCCTGAGCGCGGGGTCGCCTGGCGCCGCGCTGGCGCTGTTGCAGTCTGAACGATGGACACAGCGTGAGGCGCTGTGTCAGGCGTTAATGGGCAGTTTGCAAACGGGCGACTGGTATACGTTATTAACGGAGCTCAATCATGAGCAAGCCCCGGCGCGCTTGCACTGGCTGGCTACGCTGTTGGTAGACGCGCTTAAACGTCAGCACGGCGCGTCGTATTTAACCAATGTTGATGCGAACGCGGTTGTTGCCGCGTTGGCGGGGCCGCTATCCCCGGCGCGTATTCAGGCAATCCTGAACGATGTTTGCCATTGTCGTGAACAATTACTTCATGTGACCGGATTAAACCGTGAACTGGTATTAACCGATCTCATTCTCCGTATTGAGCATTACCTGCAACCAGGCGCCCTGTTGCCTGTTCCTCATCTTTGAGAGAGACATCATGTTTTTAGTCGACTCACACTGCCATCTTGATGGCCTGGATTATCAATCTTTGCATAAGGACGTGGACGATGTGCTGGCGAAAGCCGCCGCGCGCGATGTGAAGTTCTGTTTAGCGGTGGCGACAACGCTGCCGGGGTATCGCCATATGCGTGAGCTGGTGGGCAAGCGCGATAACGTGGTCTTTTCCTGCGGTGTGCATCCGTTAAATCAGGATGAAGCGTATGACGTTGAAGAGTTACGCCTCCTTGCCGCAGAAGATGATGTGGTGGCGATGGGCGAGACCGGGCTTGATTACTTTTACACGCCTGAGACCAAAGTACGTCAGCAGGAATCCTTTATTCATCATATCCAGATTGGCCGCGCATTGAAAAAACCGGTGATTGTGCATACCCGCGACGCGCGAGCCGATACGCTGGCTATCCTGCGCGAAGAAAAGGTGACGGATTGCGGCGGCGTACTACACTGTTTTACAGAAGACAGAGAAACGGCCGGCAAATTGCTGGATCTGGGATTTTACATCTCTTTTTCTGGCATCGTAACGTTCCGTAATGCCGAGCAGCTACGTGATGCGGCGCGCTATGTGCCGCTGGATCGTTTATTGGTAGAGACCGATTCTCCTTATCTGGCTCCGGTGCCGCATCGCGGTAAAGAGAACCAGCCTGCGATGGTACGCGACGTCGCAGAATATATGGCGGTATTGAAAGGGATTACTGCTGAAGAGCTGGCGCAGGCGACCACCGATAACTTTGCTCGCCTGTTCCATATCGACGCGTCTCGCCTGTCATCCATCCGCTAAACGAGTTTTTTTAAAGCTCGTAATTAATAAGTAAAACGCGTAAAGTTCACCGCCACAAAATGGGTGGTGGACGAGCTTACGGAAACATTCAGAAACTCATTTTGGCAGAATGTGATACTTTTTAGGCTATCTGGCGCTGAAACGTGATAGCCGTCAAACAAAATCAGGCTTATTTATTTTACTCTGTGTAATAAATAAAAGGACACTTAGATGTCCTGTCCACGGCGGGGTCCTCCCCCCTCGCCAATGCGTGAGAACGTAGAAAGCACAAATACTCAGGAGCACTCTCAATTATGTTTAAGAATGCATTTGCTAACCTGCAAAAGGTCGGTAAATCGCTGATGCTGCCGGTATCCGTACTCCCTATCGCAGGTATCCTGCTGGGTGTCGGTTCCGCTAACTTCAGCTGGCTGCCAGCCGTTGTATCGCACGTTATGGCGGAAGCGGGCGGATCTGTTTTTGCCAATATGCCGCTGATTTTCGCTATCGGCGTGGCGTTGGGCTTCACTAACAACGACGGCGTTTCGGCGCTGGCTGCGGTGGTTGCATATGGCATCATGGTGAAAACCATGGCTGTGGTTGCACCGCTGGTTCTGCATTTACCTGCTGAAGAGATTGCCGCAAAACACCTCGCTGATACGGGTGTGCTTGGCGGTATTATCTCCGGCGCGATCGCAGCGTATATGTTTAACCGCTTCTACCGCATCAAACTGCCTGAGTATCTGGGCTTCTTTGCAGGCAAGCGCTTCGTGCCGATCATTTCGGGTCTGGCCGCTATTTTCACCGGTGTGGTGCTGTCTTTCGTATGGCCGCCGATCGGTACGGCTATCCAGGCATTCTCGCAGTGGGCGGCTTACCAGAACCCGGTTGTGGCGTTTGGTATTTACGGTTTCATCGAGCGCTGCCTGGTGCCGTTTGGTCTGCACCATATCTGGAACGTTCCTTTCCAGATGCAGATCGGCGAATACACCAACGCAGCGGGCCAGGTATTCCACGGCGACATTCCTCGCTATATGGCGGGCGATCCGACGGCGGGTATGCTCTCCGGCGGTTTCCTGTTCAAAATGTATGGCCTGCCGGCTGCGGCCATTGCCATCTGGCACTCTGCTAAACCGGAAAACCGCGCGAAAGTGGGCGGTATCATGATCTCCGCCGCGCTGACCTCGTTTTTGACTGGTATTACCGAGCCTATCGAGTTCTCCTTCATGTTCGTGGCGCCGATCCTGTACATTATTCACGCGATTCTGGCAGGTCTGGCATTCCCGATCTGTATTCTGCTGGGGATGCGTGACGGTACGTCGTTCTCCCACGGCCTGATCGACTTTATCGTGCTGTCCGGCAACAGCAGCAAACTGTGGCTGTTCCCGATTGTCGGCGCCGGTTATGCGATTGTGTACTACACCGTGTTCCGCGTGCTGATTAAAGCGCTGGATCTGAAAACGCCGGGTCGTGAAGACTCTACTGATGACGCAAAAGCGGGCGCGACCAGCGAAATGGCGCCGGCTTTGATTGCGGCATTTGGCGGTAAAGAGAATATCACTAACCTGGATGCCTGTATCACGCGTCTGCGCGTGAGCGTGGCCGACGTAGCGAAAGTGGACCAGGCTGGCCTGAAGAAACTGGGCGCAGCGGGCGTTGTGGTCGCAGGTTCCGGCGTTCAGGCTATCTTCGGTACGAAATCCGATAACCTGAAAACGGAAATGGATGAGTACATTCGTAACAGCTAAGCAGTAATGATGTTGGGGAGAACTAAGGCAGCCATTCGGCTGCCTTTTTTAATGACGTTTTACATGCTGCCCTCCGGCAGTTTGTCAGAACTGATAATTGGCGGTGAGGCTCACGTTACGCGGCGCGCCGTAAACTATGGAACCATCAATATTGGTGTCGTAGGTTTTATCGAACAGGTTGTTGATGTTTCCCTGTACGGAGAAGTTCTTCGTCACCTGATAGCGGGTAAACAGATCGACCAGCGCATAGCTGCCCTGTTCGGCGCGGAAAGTGCCGTACGGCGTCGTGGTATCTTTGTAAACCCGATTCTGCCAGTTCACGCCGCCGCCGACGGTCAGTTCCGGCATCATCGGCAGACGATAGCGGGTGAATAACTTCACGCTGGTGCGCGGCAGATTAGGATTCACGGCGTTACCTTCGTTGTCCTCGGCAATATAACGGGTGGCTCCGAAGGTCATCTGCCAGTTATCGGTGATTGCGCCGTTCACTTCAAATTCCACGCCTTTGCTCACCGTACCGTCAGTAGGCTTCCAGGCAAACTCCCCGTTACTGCCGGGAATGGGAATAGTGGTCGCCTGAGCGACATTATCCTGCTCAATGCGGAATACGGACAATGTGGTGGTGAGGCGACTGTTCATCCAGTCGGACTTCAGGCCCGCTTCATAGTTGTTACCGGTAATCGGAGCCAGATATTGGCCCGCTTTGTCGCGTTTATTCTGCGGCTGGAAGATAGAGGTATAACTGGCATAAGCAGACCAGTTGTCATTGATATCATAAATTAGCCCGGCATACGGCGTGGTATGGTTTTTCTCCATGCTGTAGGTCAGAGTATCGACGCGCCAGTTAGTATAGCGAGCGCCAAGAATCAGATGCAGTGGATCGGCCAGCGAAATGCGCGTAGCAGCATACAGCGATTTCATATGCGTGGTATCGTCCTGCGCCAGATTTTGTGGCGCCCAGTTGGTTTGCGGAAAATTACCGTTAAACGCGCTGAAGTTGCCAATGTCGTCCGGAAAGACATTGGCCCAGGCGCTAAAATAGCGGTTATTCTGCTTACTATAGCTCCCGCCAGACATCATGTTGTGCTGACGGCCAAACAGCTCGTAAGCGCCGTCGGCAAAGAGATCTATGGCATCGACTTTGCGCTTGCCGCTGTTCCAGCCAGTACCGCCGACCACGGGATAGCTAGCGCCATAAGGACTCGCCAGCGCGCCTGTCTCTTTATCCACTAACGCATCGATATACATCATTTTACTGTCGAATTTGACCTCGGTGTGGGTCGCATTCAGGGTCGCCTGCCAGCTTTCGGCAAAACGCTGCTTAAGCGTGACGAAGAATTTATTAATCTCTTTGTCGTTATAAGCCCAGTCCGGGGCGGTACTACGCGCGCGGTCATAGCTATTTTTGCTGCCATCGGTGTTCCAGCGCGGCAGACCGCCCCAGGTTGGGCTGTTGACATCAATTTTTTGATATTCATAGCCGGCTGAAAGGGCAGTGGTTGCGCCCAGGTCGGCATCGACAATCCCGGAAAAAAACGTTTTTTCGCTGTTATAGCGGTCCAGCCAGGAGTCATTATTCTGATAACCCGCCACGATGCGCCCACGTACGTTGCCATCCGGGGTGAGCGGACTTTGCAGATCCATGACGTAACGCTGCTTATTCCAGCTACCGTATTCTGTTGAGACGTTACCTCTGAACTCCCGGCTGGTGGCATGTTTACGGATCATATTGATCGAGGCAGAGGGGTTACCGGTTCCGGTCATCAACCCATTCGCTCCGCGAACCACCTCCACACGCTCATACAGCGCGGTATCCGTTAGCGCATCGCCCAGATTCCAGCGGGACTCAAAATACGTGGGAATACCGTCGACCATATAGTTATCAATTTCAAACCCGCGTGAATAATAACTGATGCGATCGGAGTCAGCCTGGCTTCCGCTGATCCCCAGCGTATTAGCCATCACTTCGCCTAATGTTTGCAATTGCTGGTCTTCCATACGCTGCTGGCTGACAATACTGACCGACTGTGGAATATCGCGCTGAGTCATCGGCATTTTGGTGCCCGCTGCGGTCGTTTTCACGCTGTAATCTTGTTCTTCGCTGTTTGAAGCGTCGGCGGACATCGCGCCCTCGACAATAACGGTATCCTCAGCCGCGAAGGCGGCAGGCATAAATGCCATCGCAATCCCCATGGCTAACAGCGATGGCGCGGCGGTGGACTGAATATGTTTATCCCGGCGGTATTGAATGAAAAACATCTGAAAATCCTTGCAAGTTATGTAAGTTCAGGACGTATAACGCTGAACCTTTTTATTCTTTGTCAATTAATGCGCATAAAAATGCAAATGAGAAATATACGCATTTGTATTAAATGTGTAAAACGGTATAAACCGTGCAACCAAAAATATTTTTTAAGCGTACAAAGGCGTCATGGCAGGGGGATATGGCGGTAAGTCCAGCATGTCGTCATTTTTCGCTTAATAAATCGTGGGTTAAAGTTGAAAGAGCGTCGGTAACTCGCTCATACTCTATACTCGCAGTATGGCTCGGCGTAGCATGTGCGCTGCAAGGGCTATTATGAAAAAGGAAAACCTCGTGGCAGAAGAAACTATATTCAGCAAAATTATTCGTCGTGAAATCCCTTCGGATATCGTTTATCAGGACGAGCTGGTCACCGCCTTTCGCGATATTTCACCGCAGGCGCCGACGCATATCTTGATTATTCCTAATATCCTGATCCCAACCGTCAATGACGTGACGGCGGAACATGAACAGGCGTTAGGTCGAATGATCACTGTGGCGGCGAAAATCGCCGGACAGGAAGGCATTGCCGAAGATGGGTATCGTTTAATCATGAATACCAACCGTCATGGGGGCCAGGAGGTCTATCATATCCATATGCACCTGCTGGGCGGTCGCCCGCTTGGCCCGATGCTAGCGCATAAAGGCTTGTAAGTATGATCAAAGGATGCATCGCGGTTTCTCTGGGCTTGCTGCTGCTTACCGGCTGCCGGTCACACCCTGAAATTCCGGTAAGCGACGCGCAGTCGCTGGTGATGGAGTCCACGGTTCTGGCGGCGGGCGTCACCGCAGAGCAGCCTGAACTGACGGCGTCTGATATCCAGCCATCAGCCTCTTCCCGCGTCTATAACGAAAGGCAAGAGCCCATTACCGTTCATTATCGGTTTTACTGGTATGACGCGCGGGGGCTGGAGATGCATCCGCTGGAGGCGCCGCGTAGCGTGACCATACCCGCGCGTTCGTCGGTAACGCTATTTGGCAGCGCCAATTATCTGGGGGCGCATAAGGTCAGGCTTTATCTTTATTTGTGAGGAGTGAACTTTGATGACAAAAATGCATCGCTATGCCGCAATCGCTGCGCTGGCGATATTTCTCTCCGGGTGTATGGCGCAACGTGAACCTGCGCCAGTTGAAGAGGTAAAACCAGCGCCAGAACAACCAGCGCAGCCGCAGCCTCCTGTTGTGCCGTCTGTACCGACGATTCCACAGCAACCGGGGCCGATCGAACATGAAGAGCAAACGAGCCAGCCAGCGCCTAAGGTGCGCCACTATGACTGGAACGGCGCGATGCAACCGCTGGTCAGCAAAATGTTGCAGGCTGATGGCGTGACGGCCGGAAGCGTATTGCTTGTCGACAGTGTGAATAACCGGACGAATGGGTCGTTAAATGCGAACGAGGCAACGGAAACGTTACGTAATGCGCTGGCTAACAACGGTAAATTTACGCTGGTCTCCGTACAGCAACTCTCGATGGCAAAACAGCAGTTAGGATTGTCTCCGCAGGATAGTCTGGGAACGCGCAGTAAAGCGATCGGCATTGCGCGCAATGTCGGGGCGCAATATGTACTTTACTCTAGCGCATCCGGTAACGTTAATGCGCCTGCATTACAGATGCAGTTAATGCTGGTGCAAACTGGCGAGATAATCTGGTCAGGTAAAGGTGCGGTCCAACAACAATAATCCCTTAACGCGCGACGAGCTCCTGTCGCGCTATTTTCCGCAGTATCGTCTCGCCGCCGCATCGCAAGGGCTAAGCGGCGGGAGCTGCATTATTGCCCACGATACCCATCGGATCGTGCTGCGACGTCACCACGACCCTGACGCACCGGAATTCCATTTCTTACGTCATTACCGCGTCTTATCCCGGTTACCAGCCAGTCTCGCGCCCCGAGCGCTTTTTTATACGCCAGGCTGGATGGCTGTTGAATATCTGCATGGCGCAGTAAATTCCTCCCTCCCGGATGCCGACGAACTGGCGGCCTTACTGTATCATTTGCATCAACAGCCGCGTTTTGGCTGGCGTATCGCGCTATCGCCACTATTGGCGCAGTACTGGGCGTGTTGCGATCCGGCAAGGCGTACGCCGTTTTGGTTGCGGCGGCTCAAACAGTTGCAAAAAAACGGTGAACCTCGCCCGCTGCGGCTCGCGCCTTTGCATATGGATGCCCATGGCGACAATATAGTATTAACGTCCGCCGGGCTGAGACTAATTGACTGGGAGTATGCCGGCGATGGCGATATTGCGTTGGAGCTGGCGGCGGTATGGGTTGAGGATGAACGGCAGCACCGACAACTGGCAAACGCTTATGCCGCGCGCGCGCGAATCGACGCCCGGCAGCTATGGCGACAGATACGATTATGGCACCCCTGGGTCATTATGCTAAAAGCAGGGTGGTTCGAATACCGCTGGCGACAAACCGGCGAGCAACAATTTATCAGGCTGGCCGATGAAACCTGGCGCCAGCTACGTATGAAAGGATGAGGAGAGCAGTGTGGGTCCAGTAATGTTGGATGTCGAAGGATTTGAGCTGGATGCGGAGGAGCGTGAGATACTGGCGCATCCGCGGGTTGGCGGGCTTATTCTGTTCACGCGTAATTACCATGATCCGGAACAGTTGCGTGAATTAGTGCGCCAGATTCGGGCGGCATCGCGTAACCATCTGGTGGTGGCCGTCGATCAGGAAGGCGGGCGCGTACAGCGTTTCCGTGAAGGGTTTACCCGCCTGCCCGCGGCGCAATCTTTTTTTGCATTGCATGGGCTGGAAGAGGGGGGACGACTGGCGCAGGAGGCAGGGTGGCTAATGGCCAGCGAAATGATCGCGATGGATATTGATATCAGTTTTGCGCCAGTGCTGGACATCGGGCATATCAGCGCGGCAATTGGCGAGCGCTCTTATCATGCCGATCCCGCAAAAGCGTTGGCAATGGCAACGCGCTTTATTGACGGCATGCATGATGCCGGGATGAAAACAACCGGTAAGCATTTCCCCGGCCACGGCGCGGTCACGGCGGACTCCCACAAAGAGACGCCGTGCGATCCGCGTCCTGAAACGGACATTCGCGGCAAAGATATGTCGGTGTTCCGCACGCTGATTAGCGAGAATAAGCTGGATGCGATTATGCCTGCTCACGTGATCTACCGCGCTGTCGATCCGCGTCCGGCAAGCGGTTCGCCGCATTGGCTGAAAACGGTGCTGCGTCAGGAGTTAGGCTTTGACGGCGTCATTTTCTCCGACGATCTGTCTATGGAGGGCGCGGCGATTATGGGCAGCTATGCTGAGCGCGCTCAGGCATCGCTGGATGCGGGTTGCGATATGATTCTGGTCTGCAATAATCGTAAAGGCGCCGTCAGCGTGCTGGATAATCTGTCGCCGATCAAAGCAGAACGTGTTACACGTTTGTATCATAAAGGTTCATTTTCACGCCGGGAGCTCATGGACTCAGCGCGTTGGAAAATAGCCAGCGCCCAGCTCAACCAGTTACATGAACGCTGGCAGGAAGTAAAAGCAGGTCATTAACTCGAGTTTTCGTGAGGGTGCCAGATGATTATTTATTTACACGGTTTTGATTCAAATAGTCCGGGCAACCATGAGAAAGTGTTGCAATTACAGTTTATCGACCCGGATGTCCGGCTGGTAAGCTACAGTACGCGGCATCCTAAGCATGATATGCAGCATCTGCTGAAAGAAGTGGACAAAATGTTGCAGTTGAATGTGGACGATCGCCCTTTAATCTGTGGCGTGGGGCTGGGCGGTTATTGGGCGGAGCGGATTGGCTTTTTGTGCGATATTCGTCAGGTGGTCTTTAACCCGAATCTGTTCCCCCATGAAAACATGGAGGGGAAAATCGATCGTCCGGAAGAATATGCGGACATCGCCACAAAGTGCGTGACCAACTTTCGCGAAAAAAATCGCGATCGTTGTCTGGTGATCCTCTCGCGTCATGACGAAGCGCTGGACAGCCAACGTTCATCGCAAGCGTTGCACCAATATTATGAAATTGTGTGGGATGAGGAACAGACGCACAAATTCAAAAATATTTCGCCGCATTTGCAACGTATCAAAGCGTTTAAAACGCTGGGATAACGCCATCCGGCAATATGGCGTTATCAGTGACGGGATAACCAGCCTTATGGCTGGTTTTTTTATGCTCAATTCTCGCAGGCTGTCTATCTTTTCAGCATGAAAACTTGATGCACATCAATTTTGGTATGACCAATGCACCGTTCATGCTATTCTCATATCAGAAGCTTATTCTCATTAACGTAACTTGTTGTTAATTAAAGGCTATGATAATAACTTTTAATTAACAATTGGTTAATAAATTTAAGGGGGTCACGTTGACTACACCATTAAAAAGGATCGTGATTGTCGGCGGCGGCGCTGGCGGGCTGGAAATGGCGACGCAGTTAGGCCATAAACTGGGGCGCAAGAAAAAAGCGAAAATCACGCTGGTAGACAGAAATCACAGCCATCTGTGGAAACCATTGCTGCACGAAGTGGCGACTGGCTCTCTGGACGAAGGCGTGGATGCGCTGAGCTATCTGGCTCATGCGCGTAACCATGGTTTCCAGTTCCAACTGGGGTCGGTGATGGATATCGATCGAGAAGCGAAAACCATCACCATTGCCGAGTTGCGTGATGAAAAGGGCGAACTGCTGGTGCCGGAACGCAAAATCGCGTATGACACGCTGGTGATGGCGCTGGGCAGTACCTCTAATGATTTCAACACGCCGGGCGTGAAAGAGCACTGTATCTTCCTCGATAACCCGCATCAGGCGCGCCGTTTTCACCAGGAGATGCTGAATCTGTTCCTCAAGTATTCGGCTAATCTGGGAGCGAACGGTAAGGTCAATATCGCCATTGTTGGCGGTGGTGCGACGGGGGTTGAGCTGTCGGCTGAGCTGCATAATGCGGTAAAACAGTTACATAGCTATGGTTATAAGGGACTAACCAACGACGCGCTGAACGTGACGTTGGTTGAGGCTGGCGAGCGTATTCTGCCTGCGTTGCCGCCGCGTATCTCCAGCGCTGCGCATAATGAACTGACCAAACTGGGCGTTCGCGTACTGACGCAAACCATGGTCACCAGCGCCGACGAAGGCGGTCTGCATACCAAAGAAGGCGAATATATTCAGGCCGATCTGATGGTGTGGGCGGCGGGTATCAAAGCGCCAGATTTTATGAAAGAGATTGGCGGCCTGGAAACTAACCGCATTAACCAACTGGTGGTGGAACCAACGCTGCAAACCACGCGCGATCCTGATATTTATGCGATTGGCGACTGCGCTTCCTGCGCACGTCCTGAAGGGGGCTTTGTGCCGCCTCGCGCTCAGGCGGCGCATCAGATGGCTACCTGCGCGATGAATAACATTCTGGCGCAGATGAATGGCAAGCCGCTGAAAGCTTACCAGTATAAAGATCATGGTTCTCTGGTTTCGCTGTCCAACTTCTCTACCGTTGGTAGCCTGATGGGGAACCTGACCCGCGGTTCAATGATGATTGAAGGACGTATCGCCCGCTTCGTGTATATCTCGCTATACCGTATGCACCAGATAGCATTGCATGGATATTTTAAAACCGGTCTGATGATGTTGGTGGGAAGTATTAACCGTGTCATTCGTCCGCGCCTGAAACTGCATTAATTTCTCTGCGCCTCACCGGCTACTCGCGCCGGTGAGCGCTTCCCCCTCTCTTACTTCGGAGTTGTCCGAATCCTTCAGCTTTACCACCTCATCCCGCACTTTTCATCCTCATTCCGATTGGCTTTGTTCGCATACTGGTTGCAAAATTGTTACCAATAGCAACGAAGGAGGAACTCCCGTGAATAAATCAATGTTGGCGGGTATAGGGATTGGCGTAGCGGCTGCGCTGGGTGTGGCGGCAGTGGCCAGTCTCAACGTATTTGATCGTGGCCCGCAATATGCGCAGGTGATATCGGCTAAACCGATTAAAGAGACGGTAAAAACGCCGCGTCAGGAGTGCCGTAATGTCACGGTCACGCATCGCAGACCGGTCCAGGACGAAAATCGTATTGCCGGCTCGGTGCTTGGCGCTGTAGCAGGCGGCGTGATTGGACATCAATTTGGCGGCGGTCGCGGTAAAGATGTGGCGACGGTCGTCGGGGCGCTGGGCGGCGGTTATGCTGGCAACCAAATCCAGGGGTCAATGCAAGAAAGTGACACTTACACTACCACGCAGCAACGCTGTAAGACGGTGTATGACAAAACGGAAAAGATGCTTGGCTACGACGTGACCTACAAAATTGGCGATCAGCAGGGCAAAATCCGCATGGATAAAGACCCCGGAACGCAAATTCCCCTTGATAGCAATGGCCAACTGGTTCTGAATAACAAAACATAAAAAAGCTGTACTCTGCAAGTTAGCCCCTCATTCGCTCAGGCTGAGGGGCTTTTTTTATCCGAAGCGGCGTCGTTCAGGTCTTGAGTAGTTCAGGCCAGATGCGCAGAGTCGTACGCGCAATTTGCAGCAGTTGTTCGAAGGTCGCTCCTTCACGGGCGCTAATCGACATGCCCTGTAAAATACAGTTTATATATTCCGCGAGCGCCTGCGGGTTACAGTGCGCCGGTATTTCACCACGCTCCTGACGTTGGCGCAGAAACTGGATGAGTGTCTGTTCCTGCATGGCGTGGCGTGATTTTACCGTGCGGGCGATATCTCGCGAGGAGGCGGCCAGGGTGGCGGATGTATTAATCATAAAGCAGCCAGCCGGCGTGTCTGTGCTGGTAAAGCAGGCGGCAATTTCTGTGAAGTAATCTTCCAGCGCGGATTCAACGCTTTTCTCTTCACAAAAGAGCTGGGCTTCGTGTTTTGAGGCAAAGCGAGTGATGTAGCGATCCAGGACAGCGCGAAATAATCCTTCTTTATTAGTGAATTCCGCATAGAGAGTAGGCGCTTTCGCCCCGGTAGCCTCTACGAGATCGGCAAGCGAAGTCGCTTCATAGCCGTGCTGCCAGAAGAGGGTCATGGCCTTATCAAGCGCGGCTTCCCTGTCGAACACTTTTGGTCGGCCACGGCTTTTCTTCGCGCAACTCGTGGTATTCGTTGTCATGATGCCGTTGTACCTGTTTAAAGGGGATATCTCTATTATAAAAACAAACGACCTCTGGCTCCAGAGTATTCATTAGAAAAATAAATCAATTCTATTTACATGAAAAATAACATTTTTATAAATTATATAACGATCATTATAAAAATAAGTTGACGTGTGATATAGATCACATCTATGATTAATTTATCGATCGTTAAGTTAATGCTTGCGACACTCATTCATCTGCTAAAGGTCATAACTATGAAAAACGTAAAAACCCTCATCGCTGCTGCGGTACTTAGTTCGCTCTCCTTCGCCAGTTTCGCCGCCGTTGAAGTTCAGGCAACGCCGGAAGGTCAACAGAAATTCGGTACCATTTCCGCGAATGGCGGCACCAATCTGGGCTCGCTGGAAGATCAGCTGGCGCAAAAAGCGCAAGAAATGGGCGCGAAGTCTTTCCGTATTACCTCTGTTACCGGCCCGAATACCCTTCACGGTACGGCGGTAATCTATAAGTAAGCATTAACCCTCATTAATGCCGCTGCTCACAATAAAAAGAAAAAGCCTCACGATACATCGTGAGGCTTTTTTGTCGGTTGGATAAAGGCATTAGCCGCCATTGGGTAATCGCCTGGTCATACTTATAGCGACTGCGGTTTTGCCTCCGGGTGACGAGTGACATCCACCGGCATTCCGGAGCGCACTTCCATAACATGTTCCATCACCGCGGCGTCGGTCTGCGGCGCGTCCTTAAACGTCTGCATCGGGCCATTCAGCACAATCGGCAACACTTGCGGATCGTCGCCAATATTTTTAGACAACGGCTGATGGACCTCCACCAGTCGTACGCCGCCTGGCTCAACAGAAGCTTTAATCGGCGTATTGATGATATTCACTTTGGTTCCCGGCGTGACCTGGCGGAACAATGACTCTATATCACCGTCGCGCAGGCGAATGCAGCCGGAACTGACACGCATACCAATACCAAAATCGGCATTCGTGCCATGTAACAGATAGACGCCGCCGTAGGCCGCTAAACGAATCGCGTGATGCCCCATTGGGTTATCGGGACCCGCCGGCACCACGGCGGGAAGATCGATGCCTTGTGCCTTGTAGCGGGCGCGAATATTAGCGGTCGGCGTCCAGGTCGGGTTGGCGCGTTTATCAGAAACGGTCGTCACCATCGTTGGCGTCAAGGTATCACCGCCCAGTTGACCAATCCCGATAGGGTAGACCGTGACCGTATTTTTCCCCGGTTGATAATAGTAAAGCCGCAATTCCGCGAGGTTAATGACGATGCCTTCGCGTGGTGCATCCGGTAGTAACGTTTGCAGCGGAATCGTCAGCACGCTGCCTGCGCGTGGCACATAAGGGTCAATGCCGGGGTTGGCCTGTAACAGGGCCAAAAAACCCACGTTATATTTTTTGGCGATCGCCTCCAGCGAACCGCCGTCATCTTCAACGACATGGAATTTATTTTCCCCCACCAATCGGCTGCCGGTAGGCGGAAGAGGCCACGTATTTGCCTGCGCGGGAAGCGCGAGCATGATAGTCGTGGTAAGCGCAAGCAACGCCCACCAGCGAGAGAGTCGCGTATTTTTGAACATTATAATAAACCCATGATTATTATATGGTTATTTTTATAAAAGACGTAATAAGAATTATGGCGGCTGGCTGTGTCTGGAACTGCAGGGAAGTGCAAAGAATTTGTAAAGATTAGGCCGGGTGTAGAGTAATAACGCCCGGCCTGACGCTTATGCAATAGCGTTTTCTTCCAGTTGCTGCATAAACTGGCGTACCCAGTCTATACGCGTTTTACGTTCGCTTAAATCCTGAATAAACTTGAGGCGCGTCGGGCCATCCAGACGGAAATGCTGCGGCTGTTTTTGCAGCAATCCGATAAGCCAGGCGGGGTCAACGTGGTTTCTCTCGGCGAACTCGATCGTTCCGCCTTTCTCGTTACCCTCCAGTTTTCGGATGCCGAGCTTTTGCGCCTGTTGGCGCAGGCGGGCGATGTCCAGCAGATTACGCGCCGGATCGGGCAGCAGGCCGAAGCGATCGATCAATTCCACTTTGATCTCTTCCAGCTCGTTTTCGTTCTTCGCGCTGGCAATGCGTTTATAGAATGACAGCCGGGTATTAACATCCGGAATAAAATCATCCGGTAGTAACGACGGCATTCGCAGCTCGACTTCCGTTTGCTGACTGGTGAGATCTTCCAGCGATGGTTCGCGGCCTGCTTTCAGAGCATCGACGGCGTTTTCCAGCAGTTCCATGTAGAGTGAGAAGCCAATGGTTTCCATTGAGCCGCTTTGCTCTTCGCCAAGCAGTTCGCCTGCGCCGCGGATCTCCAGATCGTGGGTCGCCAGCGCAAACCCGGCGCCTAAATCCTCCAGCGACGCAATCGCCTCCAGCCGTTTTTGCGCGTCGGTGGTCATGGCCTTAGGGTGTGGCGTCAACAGCCAGGCGTAGGCCTGGTGGTGCGAGCGCCCTACGCGGCCACGCAACTGGTGCAACTGCGCGAGGCCGAAATGATCCGCGCGTTCAATGATGATGGTGTTAGCGGTGGGGATGTCAATTCCCGTTTCGATAATGGTAGTACACACCAGCACGTTAAAACGTTGATGGTGGAAATCGTTCATGACCCGTTCCAGTTCACGTTCGCGCATCTGCCCGTGTCCAATGGCGATTCGCGCTTCCGGCACCAGTTCCGCCAGCCGCTCTGCGGCTTTCTGAATATTTTCGACGTCATTGTACAAATAGTAAACCTGACCGCCGCGCAGGACTTCACGCAGAACCGCTTCCCTTACCACCAGACTATCGTACTCGCGGACAAAGGTTTTTACCGCCAGACGACGGGCAGGGGGGGTGGCGATAATAGAAAGATCGCGCATACCGCTCATCGCCATATTCAGCGTCCGCGGGATCGGCGTCGCCGTGAGCGTCAGAATATCGACATCGGCGCGCATCGCCTTAATTCGCTCTTTGTGGCGCACGCCGAAACGGTGCTCTTCATCGACAATCAGCAGGCCGAGGTCGCGCAGCTTCACATCGCTTTGTAGCAGTTTATGAGTCCCGATCAGAATATCGATCTTACCCTCGGCGGCTTCCGCCAGGATTTGCGTCTGTTCTTTGGCGCTGCGAAAGCGGGACAGCATCTCAATACGTACCGGCCAGTTGGCGAAACGGTCGCGGAAGTTGTCATAGTGTTGCTGCGCCAGCAGCGTGGTCGGTACCAGTACCGCCACCTGTTTATGGTTTTCCACCGCCAGAAACGCGGCGCGCATCGCCACTTCGGTTTTGCCGAAGCCGACGTCGCCGCACACCAGTCTGTCCATCGCCAGCGGTTGGCACATATCGCTCAATACGGCGTTAATCGCCTGTGCCTGATCGGGCGTCGTTTCAAACGGGAAGCTGTCGCAGAATAACTGGTACTGCTCACGATCATGCTTAAAGGCAAAACCCTCTTTTGCCGCCCGTTGCGCATAAATATCCAACAGTTCCGCTGCGACATCGCGCACTTTTTCCGCCGCTTTCTGCCGGGCGCGCGACCAGGCGTCGCCGCCGAGTTTATGCAGCGGCGCATTTTCTTCCGCGCCGCCGGCATAGCGGCTAATCAGATGCAATGAGGAGACCGGCACGTACAGTTTGGCGTCATTGGCGTAAGTGAGCATCAGATATTCGCCCTTGATGCCGCCAGCCTCCAGGGTGGTCATGCCGGCATAACGCCCGACGCCGTGCTCCAGATGCACTACCGGTTGGCCGACGTGAAGCTCCGCCAGATTACGAATCAACGTATCCGGGTTGATCGTACGGCGGGAATCCTGGCGACGACGCGCGACCCGTTCACCCAAGAGATCGCTTTCACAAATCAGCGCCAGATTGCGTTGGGTATCGATAAAGCCATGTTCCGCGGCGCCAATCATCAGATAGCGTCCCGCATCCTTTGCCTCGTCCAGGCGTAAAATCCGCTGCGGCGCGATTTTTATGCGAGCCAGGAGCTCCCCCAGCGCTTCACGGCGTCCTTCGCTTTCCACCGAGAAAATCACTGGGCCGCTGAAAGATTCGAGGAATTTACGCAGCGCGTCCAGCGGCGCTTTCTGCTGCGCCTGGATAGCCAAATCCGGTAATTTCTGGAAACCGAGATTGGTATTGGCGGCTTTTTCCGGCAGATGGTCGGTTTTAAGCTGGAGGCGAGGCCAGCGTTTAAGCTCGGAAAAGAGCTCATCCACTCGTAGCCAGAGGATTTCTGGCGGTAAAAGCGGGCGCATAGGATCGACGCCGCGATTTTCAAAACGCGCCAGCGTATCGGCCTGAAAGCGTTCGGCGCTGGTTTCCAGCGAGCCGGTATTCACCACCAGAGTATTGGTGGGGAAGTAGCTAAATAATGGCGGTAACGGTTCGCTGAAAAAGAGCGGTTGCCAGTATTCGATCCCGGCGGGCAGGGTGCCTTTGCTGACCTGCTGATAGATGTGCTCGGCGTCGCGTTTTACCTCAAAGGTATCGCGCCACTGGCTACGGAAAAGCTCAATAGCGGTTTTGTCGGTAGGAAATTCGTGCGCGGGCAACAAATTGATGGCCTCGACCTCCTCCAGCGTACGCTGGGTATCCGCGTCAAACAGACGCAGGCTGTCGATTTCATCATCAAAAAAGTCGAGGCGATAAGGCTGTTCGCTGCCCATCGGAAAGAGATCTAACAGCGCGCCGCGCGTCGCGTATTCGCCATGTTCCATTACCTGATCGACATGCCGATAACCGGCGCTGTCAAGCTGCGCGCGCAGAGCGTCGCGGGACAGCCGCTGGCCCTTTTTCATCACCAGCGCATGACCATGCAGATAGCTATGCGGACAAACGCGCTGCATCAGGGTGTTTACCGGTACAATCAAGACGCCGCGCTGCATCGACGGCAACTGGTAGAGTGTGGACAGACGCGAAGAAATAATTTCCTGATGTGGGGAGAAGCTGTCATACGGTAGCGTTTCCCAGTCCGCCAGGTTCATGACCATCTGATCGGTAAACTGGCGGATTTCATCATGCAAGCGCAGAGCATTTTGCATGTCAGGCGCTATGAGTACCACCGGACCAGCATGGCGTTCGGCTATCTCCGCCACCAGCATGGCGCAGGCGGCGCCGGTAAGTTCGCCCAACTGGCGCTGATCGCCCGCTTTTGTCGGCAGCGTGTAACGTTGTTTTTCAGGCATAACGGTTGTCAGTATCTCTTTGTGTTTTACGCCGCACTCTACGCGTCATCCTTCAGGCTGCTTCATGGTTGGCTGCGCGCCGGGACAGCATGAAGGGCTCAGGTATTCAGGGGCATATGACTGATAAGCAATGTTCTTTATTATCCGCGATCGTTGTTTATTAGCAAATTGAATCCGCCGGATAACACGCCGGACAGGCGAAGTATGGGCGCATAAGTGAGTTGATTTATCGGCATTTTTCAGAATAACGCTGACGAACTCTTACGGTTCAGACATTTACGCATTCCGCTTTCGCTTATATACTCGGGACTTTGCTAACAGCAACCAGACGGATTACATGTATCAACCTGTCGCTCTATTCATCGGCCTGCGTTACATGCGCGGGCGTGCAGCAGATCGCTTCGGTCGCTTCGTTTCCTGGCTTTCCACTATCGGCATTACCCTGGGGGTGATGGCGTTGGTCACGGTATTGTCGGTGATGAACGGTTTTGAGCGCGAGTTGCAAAATAACATTCTTGGTTTGATGCCTCAGGCCATCCTCTCTGCTGAACATGGTTCGCTTAACCCGAATCAGATGCCGGAGAAAACTGTGAATCTGCAAGGCGTTAACCGTATTGCGCCGCTGACGACGGGCGATGTCGTACTGCAAAGCGCGCGCAGCGTTGCGGTTGGCGTGATGTTGGGTATCGATCCGGCGCAAAAAGATCCGTTAACGCCATATCTGGTCAATGTGAAGCAAAGCGAACTACAGCCGGGTAAGTATAATGTCATCCTCGGCGAGCAGCTCGCCGGACAGTTAGGGGTCAACCGCGGCGATCGGATTCGGCTAATGGTGCCATCTGCCAGCCAGTTTACGCCAATGGGACGCCTACCCAGCCAGCGTCTGTTTACGGTGATTGGCACGTTTGCCGCCAATAGCGAGGTCGATGGCTATGAAATGCTGGTCAATATTCAGGACGCGTCGCGTTTAATGCGCTATCCGGCAGGCAATATTACCGGCTGGCGTCTGTGGCTGGATGAACCGCTGAAAGTTGATACCCTTAGCCAGCAGACGCTGCCGCAAGGCACGAAGTGGCAGGACTGGCGCGAACGCAAAGGCGAGTTGTTCCAGGCCGTGCGCATGGAAAAGAACATGATGGGATTGTTGCTGAGCCTCATCGTGGCGGTCGCGGCTTTTAATATTATTACTTCGTTGGGCCTGATGGTCATGGAGAAGCAGGGCGAAGTGGCGATTTTACAAACCCAGGGGCTGACGCCGCGACAAATTATGATGGTCTTTATGGTGCAGGGTGCCAGCGCCGGGATTATCGGCGCGCTGTTGGGCGCCGCGCTGGGCGCATTGCTTGCCAGCCAACTGAATAACCTGATGCCGATCATCGGCGCGTTTTTGGATGGCGCGGCGTTGCCCGTGGCGATAGAGCCGTTACAGGTGATCGTTATTGCGCTGGTGGCAATGGCCATCGCGCTGCTTTCTACGCTTTATCCTTCCTGGCGCGCTGCCGCCACTCAACCCGCTGAGGCTTTACGTTATGAATAAGATCCTGTTGCAATGCGACAACCTGTGCAAACGCTATCAGGAAGGCGCCGTACAAACCGACGTGTTGCACGATGTCAGCTTCAGCATCGGCGAAGGCGAAATGATGGCGATCGTCGGCAGTTCCGGTTCGGGTAAAAGTACGTTGCTGCACCTGTTAGGCGGTCTGGATACGCCCACGTCCGGCGATGTGATTTTTAGCGGCCAGCCGATGAGTAAACTCTCTTCTGCGGCAAAAGCGGAATTACGTAACCAGAAACTGGGGTTTATCTATCAGTTTCACCATCTCCTGCCGGATTTTACGGCGCTGGAAAATGTGGCGATGCCATTATTGATTGGCAAAAAAAAACCGGCGGAGATTGACGCGCGGGCGCGAGAAATGCTGCGCGCCGTAGGGCTGGAGCATCGCGCAACCCATCGACCTTCGGAACTTTCCGGCGGTGAGCGCCAGCGTGTCGCGATAGCGCGCGCGTTGGTGAATAACCCGCGTCTGGTACTGGCGGATGAGCCGACCGGTAATCTGGATGCGCGTAATGCCGACAGTATTTTTGAGCTTCTGGGCGAGTTAAATCGTCTGCAGGGAACCGCATTTCTGGTGGTGACTCACGATTTACAACTGGCGAAACGGATGAGCCGCCAGCTTGAAATGCGCGATGGCCGCCTGACGGCGGAACTGAGCCTGATGGGGGCTGAGTAATGGCGTCGCCTTTATCACTATTAATTGGGTTGCGTTTTAGCCGTGGACGGCGGCGCGGCGGTATGGTTTCGCTCATTTCCGTCATTTCTACCATCGGTATCGCGCTGGGTGTGGCGGTGTTGATTGTCGGTTTAAGCGCGATGAACGGTTTCGAACGCGAGTTGAATAACCGTATTCTGGCGGTGGTGCCGAACGGGGAGATTGAAGCGGTCAATCAGCCATGGACCAACTGGCGTGAAGCGCTGGCAAAGGTGCAGAAGGTGCCGGGCATTGCCGCGGCCGCGCCGTATATCAACTTTACCGGTCTGGTAGAGAACGGGGCGAATTTGCGCGCCATTCAGGTTAAAGGCGTCGACCCTAAGCAAGAGCAGCAGCTTAGCGCATTACCGTCATTTGTGCAAAATCACGCCTGGGACCATTTCAAAGCGGGTGAGCAGCAGGTCATTATCGGCAAAGGCGTCGCCGATGCGCTGAACGTGAAACAGGGCGACTGGGTGTCCATCATGATCCCCAATGCGAATGCCGACCATAAGCTGCTCCAGCCCAAACGCGTGCGTTTGCATGTCGCCGGGATTCTGCAACTGAGCGGCCAGCTCGATCACAGCTTCGCCATGATCCCTCTTGAGGATGCGCAGCAGTATCTGGATATGGGGTTCAGCGTTTCCGGTATCGCGCTTAAAGTCCATGACGTGTTTAATGCTAACAAACTGGTACGCGATGCGGGCGAGGTGACTAACAGCTATGTCTACATTAAGAGCTGGATCGGCACCTACGGCTATATGTATCGCGATATCCAGATGATTCGCGCCATTATGTATCTGGCGATGATTCTGGTGATCGGCGTGGCCTGTTTTAATATCGTTTCCACCTTAGTGATGGCGGTAAAAGACAAAAGCGGCGACATTGCGGTATTAAGAACGCTGGGGGCGAAAGATGGTTTGATTCGCGCCATTTTCGTCTGGTACGGACTACTGGCGGGCTTGTTAGGCAGTTTGATTGGCGTGGCGATCGGCGTTGTCGTCTCGCTTCAGCTTACCGCTATTATTAATGGGATTGAAAAAGCGATCGGGCATCAGTTTTTGTCCGGCGATATCTATTTTATCGACTTCCTGCCATCTGAATTGCATTGGCTGGACGTTGTTTACGTGCTGGTCACGGCGTTGCTGTTAAGCCTACTGGCGAGCTGGTATCCGGCGCGGCGGGCAAGCAACATTGACCCTGCGCGAGTGTTGAGCGGCCAGTAATCGCGGGATATAAAAACAAGGAGCGGTGATGTATTACGGGTTTGATATTGGCGGGACAAAGATTGCGTTAGGCGTATTTGATTCGACGAGGCGGCTGCAGTGGGAAAAACGGGTTCCCACGCCTCATACCAGCTATAGCGCCTTTTTAGACGCCGTGTGCGAACTGGTTATGGAAGCCGACCAGCGATTTGGCGTAAAAGGGTCTGTGGGAATTGGCATACCCGGTATGCCGGAAACCGAAGATGGCACGCTGTATGCCGCGAATGTCCCTGCGGCCAGCGGTAAACCGCTGCGCGCCGATCTCAGCGCCCGACTGGATCGCGATGTGCGTCTGGACAATGACGCTAACTGTTTTGCCTTATCCGAAGCCTGGGATGATGAATTCACGCAATACCCTTTGGTCATGGGGCTTATCCTCGGCACCGGCGTCGGCGGCGGCCTGGTGCTAAATGGGAAGCCGATTACCGGTCAGAGCTATATTACCGGCGAGTTTGGTCATATGCGTTTGCCGGTTGACGCGCTAACGTTGATGGGTTTTGATTTTCCTCTCCGCCGTTGTGGATGTGGTCAGATGGGCTGCATTGAGAATTATCTGTCCGGGCGCGGGTTTGCGTGGCTATATCAACATTATTATCATCAACCGTTGCAGGCGCCGGAGATTATCGCCTTGTGGGAGCAGGGCGATGAACAGGCGCGCGCGCATGTTGAGCGCTATCTGGATTTACTGGCGGTTTGTCTGGGGAATATACTGACGATTATCGACCCCTCCCTGCTGGTGATCGGAGGCGGACTATCGAACTTTACTGCAATAACAACGCAACTGGCGGAAAGATTGCCGCGCCACCTTCTCCCTGTTGCCCGCGTGCCGCGCATTGAGCGCGCACGGCATGGGGATGCCGGCGGGATGCGCGGCGCTGCTTTTTTACATCTTACCGACTAATCAAAAAAAGAGGTTGTTATGCAGTCGCGTCGGTTTCATCGATTAAGCCGCTTTCGTAAAAATAAACGTCTGTTGCGTGAACGTCTGCGTCAGCGGATCTTTTTCAGAGACAGAGTGGTGCCGGAAATGATGGAAAACCCAAGAGTATTAGTCCTTACAGGTGCAGGAATTTCTGCAGAGTCTGGTATTCGTACGTTTCGCGCGGCGGATGGTCTTTGGGAAGAGCATCGGGTTGAAGATGTGGCGACGCCGGAAGGATTCGCCCGTAATCCGGTGTTGGTGCAGACTTTTTATAATGCCCGCCGTCAGCAGCTTCAACAGCCGGAAATTCAACCCAATGCGGCGCATCTGGCGTTAGCGAAGCTTGAAGACATGCTTGGCGATCGCTTTTTGCTGGTGACGCAAAATATCGACAATTTGCATGAGCGCGCGGGCAACCGCAACATTATTCATATGCATGGCGAACTGTTGAAAGTGCGCTGTTCGCAGAGTGGCCAGATTCTGGAATGGAACGGCGATGTGATGCCGGAAGATAAATGTCACTGCTGCCAGTTCCCGGCACCGCTACGCCCGCATGTGGTGTGGTTTGGCGAGATGCCGCTTGGTATGGATGAAATTTATATGGCGTTGTCGATGGCGGATATTTTTATCGCCATCGGCACCTCGGGCCATGTCTATCCGGCGGCGGGCTTTGTGCATGAAGCAAAACTGCATGGCGCGCATACGGTGGAACTGAATCTTGAGCCAAGTCAGGTCGGCAGCGAGTTTGAAGAGAAGCACTATGGTCCGGCAAGTCAGGTTGTGCCGGGATTTGTCGATAAGTTATTGAAAAATATTTAGTTATTTTTTCCGGATAGCGCTGTGCTTATCAGGCCTACGTTTCACGTTACGTTTATCTATAGGCCTGATAAGCGCTTTGGCTGAATTAGCGTCCGGCTTTCAGCTTCTGATAATACTCTTCATAAATCGCGCTGGCGTCGCCGACATCGTTTTGCCACTCGCCTTTGCTGATGGTTTGCGCATCCGGATAGAGCGACCTATCATTGGCGACTTCCGGGCTTAATAGCTTACGCGCTGCCAGATTTGGGGTAGGGTAGCCGATGGTTTCCGCCACCTCTTTCGCGACGTCAGGACGTAACAGGAAGTTGATTAGCTTCAGCGCGCCCTCTTTATTTTTCGCGTTTGCCGGAATGGCCAGGCTATCCATCCAGAAAATGCCGCCTTCCTTCGGCCAGACAACCTCCAGCGGCGTGCCAGCCTGACGTGCTACGAAGGCCGAGCCGTTCCACACCATCCCCAGGTTGACTTCCCCTTCCATATACGGGTTCGCCGGGTTATCGGAGTTGAAAGCCGCTACGTTTGGCATCAGTTTTTTCAACTCTTCATATGCCGCTTTGATCTCTTTCGGATCGGTAGTGTTACCGGAATACCCCAGTTTGCGCAGCGCCATCTGGAACACTTCTCGCGCATCGTCGGTTAAAAGCAGGCTGTTTTTATATTCCGGTTTCCACAGGTCAGCCCAACTGGTAATGGTTTTGGGATCGATAACATCGCTGTTTACGCCAATTGCCGTTGCGCCCCAGATATACGGAACAGAATAATCATTGTGAGGATCAAACGGTTTGTTGAGCATTTCCGGATCGAGGTTGTGGAAATTGGTTAATTTCGACTTATCGATCTTCTGGATCATACCCTCTTTGCGCATTTTGTCGACATAGTAGGTAGAAGGAACGACCAGGTCATACGCGCCATCTTTATAGGTTTTGAGTTTGGCATACATGGTTTCATTCGACTCGTAGGTCGAATAAATAACCTTAATGCCGGTTTCCTTAGTGAACTGTTCCAGCAGCCCTGGCGGTACATACTCAGTCCAGTTATAGAAATAGAGCGTATTGTTGTCATCGGCATGAGCGGCGCTCATACTCAGCGCCAGGGCGCCCGCCGCGAGCAGGTGGCGTGACCATTTTTTCATTTAACGTCCCCTGAATTACGGGCCTTACCGGCCCTTGGTTTTATCACGAGCAATAAGCTGGCTGGCAATGACCATTACCAGAGACAGCGCCAATAAAACGGTTGCCAGCGCGTTCACCTCTGGTGAAACGCCGACTTTTACCATGGAATAAATCTTTAAGGGTAAAATTTCATAGCCTGGCCCGGTGACAAACGACGAGACCACCACATCGTCCATCGACAACGTAAAGCTCAGCAACCAGCCCGCCGCCACCGCAGGCATCGCCAGCGGCAGAATGATTTTGCGTAGAATCGTTACTTCACTGGCCCCCAGGTCTTTTGCGGCTTCCAGCATTCTGACATCAAAGCCTTTCAGGCGTGAATAGACCGTGACGACCACAAACGGCAGGCAAAAGGTGATATGTGAGAACAGCAACGACCAGAAGCCCAGTTGAATGCCGAGTAACATAAACAGCACCAGTAGAGAGATCGCCATCACGATATCCGGCGACATCATCACCACAAACAGCATCCCGCTGACGAATGGTTTCCCGCGAAAACGGTAGCGATAAAGCGCCACCGCCGTGAGTGAGCCGATTATTGTGGCGAAAGTTGCTGAGAAAATCGCCATCGTCAGCGAATGTTGAGCGGCCTGTAACAGACTGTCGTTATTGACCAGCAGTTCGTACCATTTAGTGGTAAAGCCCTGCCAGTTAATGCCGAAGCGCGAACTGTTGAAGGAGTTCACAATCAGAATAATGATGGGAATATACAGATACGCGTAGATGGCGGTCATGAAACCGCCCCGGAGCAGCCGACCGATCATTCAAGTTCCACCTTCTTATTCAGAGGGTGGAATGTTTTTAGAGTATTGAAAATGATCAATTTTTTATCTTCTCCAAAATTTCTCCAAAACGTCTCGCGGTTATCAGCAGCCAGGGAGAAACAGGCTCCCGCTTGAAGTCGCGAATTTTACAACAAATTACCAGACGAGCGGAAAAAAAAGGTCATTTAAATGACTATTCTCATCCAAACCGGCCATATGCGGCATTAGTGCGCCAGGCAAGAGGTTACTCTGTAGGCAAACATGGAGTACGTGCGTAAACCCTGAACGTGACGTCTGAGAAAGCGTCGCCTGATTTTATAAAAAACAACATAAACAGCCGCTTTGTTGTTCTGAGCGAACGTGTAGCGTGGTTAACTGTTCTTCCGCCATTTTTTGTATAGCCTGGGGGTCTATTCTAAAAATGGCGTGAAAAACCTTATCAGAGATGGCTTCGACTATCTCAGCTAACATACTTTGGCTGGTGCTGGGATCCGTTACGAGGAACGCCTGAAACGTCTTATCCGCCAGTAAAACCTCTTTTACCATTTTTTCAATAGGTATGTGGGTATGCGGTGGTGGTATTTCAAGCTGTTTTAATCCACACATCGCCATTGTTTCTAAAAATGCGTTTTGCTGAGTACTTTCGGATATATTCGCATGCTGTAAAATGCGCGTTGTCTTTTCAATCCCAGACTGAATTTTCGCTGCCAGGTAGGTTACCTTTTCTTGCGTTTTCCACTCATCTAAATTTCCTTTTCTCCATTCAGAATATAAATATCCCTCTATGTTGTCTAATGGAACCGATAATGTCGGCGCGCCAGCAAGATTGAGACATAATGTCGAAGGGAGGGGGTAATCTACGATTTCGCTATATCTTCTCTTAATCATGGCCGTCATTTGTGGATGCGATTTTAAAATATCCGGGCGCTCTTTCATTAAAAAATAGACCTTCCCCATGACTTCACAGCTAAAGGTATCGGTATTTTGAGTGATACGTAACAATTCGTTCTCTTCGTTTTGATCCATGATACGAAGAATAATGGTAGCATCATTTTCATGAGGATTATGAACCTGAAATCTATCTCTTTGCGATGCGCAGGCTAATGCCTTCAACTCAAAAAAAATCTCTGTAAGCCGCTCTCGTGTGGGGGTGCGATCGGCAAACAACATCTCATGTAGACAACGGTCTGCTTTTGCTTTGCCAGTAGAAAAAAAGAAGTCTTTAATTCTTTCCCATAAAACTTTGCACCATGTTTCTTTCGTATTCCCTGGGGGATTGATAAGTATTTCACTTTTTAAAAAACCATTCCCTATAGTAATCGGCATAATAATCTCACTTAAACTGGAGTAAAAATGACTACATAATTGAACAAATCAACCCTTTTTATCTCAACTGCGGGCGAATCAGATGTAATATAATATTTAAAAGAGACTGGCAATCAGTATAAAACCTGAGATCTCCACGTATAAATGCATTACTGTCTGTGATAGCGTCGCTACAGGTAAAAGTAAAAGAAGGCCTACCGCAGATAATGTTGTAGATTTGAAATACTGGCGGCAACTGCTTTCATGCGTTTTTTATGCCGGAAGCATGAAGTTTACCTTTGAGTAAACTTCATGCCCGGATCCGAGTGGATTCGTTAACGTTACGCAATTAGTCGCTTATATCACTCACCTTCTTATTCAACAAGCGGGAAGCCCGCCAGTAAATCAACAGCATGAGTCCCATCACGATGG
The DNA here is from genome assembly GCA_900478215.1 of Salmonella enterica subsp. houtenae serovar Houten. NCBI lineage: Bacteria > Pseudomonadati > Pseudomonadota > Gammaproteobacteria > Enterobacterales > Enterobacteriaceae > Salmonella > Salmonella enterica. Next base: position 2,654,631 of record LS483478.1, on the reverse strand, counting down.
TCAGCGTAATGCTGGTAGCGGCGCCAAACGGCCAGTCGCGGATATTCAGGAACTGTACCTTAATCACGTTGCCAATTAGCAGGTTTTTCGCGCCACCCATTAAATCGGAGACGTAGAACAGCCCCATTGCCGGTAGCATCACCAGCAGGCAACCGGCGACAATGCCCGGCATGGTCAGTGGAATAATAATGCGAATGAACGTTTGCATTTTACTGGCGCCGAGATCGCGTGCGGCCTCCAGCAGCGGTTTATCGAGTTTCTCAATGCTGGAGTAGAGCGGCATGACCATAAACGGCAGCAGGATGTAGACCAGGCCGATAATCACTGCGCTCGGGGTGAACATGATGCGAATCGGCGTATCAATCACCCCCAGCCACAGCAGGAATTCATTGAGGTAACCTTTAGTGCTCAGGAAAATTTTCAGCCCATAGATGCGGATCAGCGAGTTGGTCCAGAACGGAACGATCAGCAAAAAAAGTAATAGCGGACGTATCTTTTCCGGTAACTTCGCCAAAAACCAGGCAAAAGGATAGCCCAGCACCAGGCAGGAGAGGGTGGCGATCAACGCCATATTCAGAGAGTGCAGGAGCACTTCAAAATAGAGCGGATCGAGCAGGCGCGCGTAGTTATCCAGCGTAAAGACCATTTTGACGAAGCTGGCGTCGTCACGGGTCAGAAAGCTGGTGCCGATGATCATCAGGTTGGGCAGAAAGACAAACAACACAAGCCAACCGACGATAGTGATAATCACTACATTCTGGAATTTACTTGTATTCTTCATCAGCCAGCACGACCTCCCAGCTTTCTACCCAATTAATGGCCATTTTTTGGTCAAGCGAATGGTCAAAGTCAGGATCGTCTTCGTTGAAGAATTCGCTGACCATCACCATTTTACCATTTTCCAGTTCGACGACCGACTCCAGGGTCATGCCTTTGTAATTGCGCTCGCGTACGTAGCCGATAAGCCCTTCGATGTGGTTGTCGTCGTTGATTTCGTCAACGCGCAGATCTTCAGGGCGCAGCAGGACGTTCAGCTTTTGACCCGGTTCGACGGAGAAATTGACGTAAATATTGCACTCTCGACCTTCGACGCAGGCACGGACGCGTTGTTCATCAAGCCGTTCAATGACGGTCGCGTCAAAGCGGTTAATTTCGCCGATAAAACCGGCGACAAACAGGTTTTTCGGCTCTTCGTAGATTTCGCGCGGCGTGCCGTCTTGCTCAATCACGCCATTGCGCATCACTACAATACGATCGGACATCGTTAGCGCTTCTTCCTGATCGTGCGTGACAAAAACAAACGTGATACCGAGTTTACGCTGCAATGCTTTGAGTTCATTCTGCATTTGTTTGCGCAATTTATAGTCCAGCGCCGAGAGCGATTCATCCAGTAATAACAGACGAGGTTTATTCACCACCGCGCGGGCGATAGCCACGCGCTGCTGTTGTCCGCCGGAAAGCTGGTGCGGTTTACGTTGCGCAAACTCTTCAAGCTGCACCATACGCAGCGCGTCGGTAACGCGAGGCGCTATCTCGGCAGCGGGGGTTTTTTGCATTCGTAAGCCAAACGCGACATTTTCAAACACCGTCATATGCGGAAATAAAGCGTAGCTTTGAAATACGGTATTCACATAACGATTTTCGGCGGGAAGGTGGGTGATATCCTGGTTATCCAGCATGATATGCCCGGCATCAACGGTTTCCAGGCCGGCAATCAGGCGAAGAACGGTTGTTTTACCGCAGCCGGAAGGGCCAAGCAGCGTGAGGAATTCGCCATTGTTAATGGTCAAATCCAGTTGCGAAATGACCTCTTTGCCATCGAAACTTTTGCTAATTCCCGATAAAAGCACCAGCGGTGAAAGCGAACGCGGTTGTTTATTCAATTTCTTACTCTGTCCCATGTAAACGCAACGGATGGCTGACCGCTGCGGGGTTTGTGGTTAACCACCTTAATCACTCTTAATGAGGGCGGTCATTCTACGGCAAACCACTCTAATCGCCAATCCTTGTTGCGAATTACTGACTTAGCTTTATAGTCAGAAAGCGTGTCAAAGTGAAATATTCTTGTTTGCAGGGATAAAAGTGACCTGACGCAATATTTGTCTTTTCTTGCTTATTAATAATGTTGTCACGAAAAGTGAGGGTGACTGCATGGATAAACTACTTGAGCGTTTTTTACACTACGTATCGCTGGATACCCAATCAAAGCCGGGTGTGCGGCAGGTTCCCAGCACTGAGGGACAGTGGAAGTTACTACGTTTGCTCAAACAGCAGCTCGAAGAGATGGGGCTGGTTAACATTACATTAAGCGAAAAAGGGACGTTGATGGCGACGCTCCCGGCCAATGTTGAGGGTAATATTCCCGCCATTGGTTTTATCTCCCATGTGGATACCTCTCCGGATTTCAGCGGTAAAAACGTTAACCCGCAGATTGTCGAGAATTACCGCGGCGGCGATATTGCATTAGGGATTGGCGATGAGGTGTTGTCACCCGTGATGTTCCCGGTACTGCATCAATTGCTGGGGCAGACGCTGATTACTACCGATGGTAAGACATTGCTGGGCGCGGACGATAAAGCTGGCGTTGCGGAGATCATGACCGCGCTGGCGGTGCTGAAAGGTAAGCATATTCCCCACGGTGAAATTAAAGTGGCGTTTACGCCTGACGAAGAAGTGGGGAAAGGCGCGAAGCACTTCGATGTTGAGGCTTTTGGCGCGCAGTGGGCCTATACGGTCGACGGCGGCGGCGTGGGAGAGCTGGAATTTGAAAACTTCAATGCCGCCTCGGTGAATATCAAAATCGTCGGCAATAACGTGCATCCCGGTACGGCGAAAGGCGTGATGGTTAATGCGCTGTCGTTGGCGGCGAGGATTCACGCGGAAGTGCCGGCGGATGAAGCGCCTGAAACCACCGAAGGTTACGAAGGGTTTTATCATCTGGCCAGCATGAAAGGCACCGTTGATCGGGCCGAAATGCACTACATCATTCGCGATTTCGACCGTAAGCAGTTTGAAGCGCGCAAACGCAAAATGATGGAGATTGCCAAAAAAGTCGGTAAGGGGCTGCATCCGGACTGTTATATCGAACTGGTGATTGAAGACAGTTATTACAATATGCGCGAAAAAGTGGTTGAGCATCCGCATATTCTCGATATCGCTCAGCAGGCCATGCGCGATTGTCATATTACGCCGGAGATGAAACCGATTCGCGGTGGCACAGACGGGGCACAGCTATCGTTTATGGGGCTGCCGTGTCCTAATCTCTTTACCGGCGGATATAATTATCATGGCAAACATGAATTTGTGACGCTGGAAGGGATGGAAAAAGCGGTACAAGTGATTGTACATATTGCCGAGCTGACGGCGAAGCAGCCGTAACGTTATCGCTGCCGGATGGCGCCTCGTTTATCAGGCCTACAGGATCGCTGAGATCTTGCAGGCCTGATAAGAGGCGTTAGCGGTGCTCTCAGGCACTACATAAACCTATCCTTCAAAAAACCAGTATCCGCTATTTACCAGCGCCGCCAGCATCGCGAGGAAGGACGGGTCTTCCAGCGCATCGCCGAAATTTTCGGCGGTCAGTACAATGTGACTGGCGAGCGCCTCCAGAGCGGGGCGATGTGGAGAGTCTACTTTTTCACCATTCGCATAAACCTCATTGCCAATACGCAATACGCGAAGACCGCCGAGACGTACCAACACCTCGCCTTGTTTTAAGGCATCGTAAATTTCATCTGGCTGATAGGGGGGCTCCGGCGGTGCGATATCCAGTTCGTGGCGTGACTGGGAGATAAACTCGCCAAGCCACTGCTGGAAATGCGCGGGTTGATTGATCAAATCAAGCATCATATTGCGCAATTTATCCATCTCCTGCGGCAGGATATCCGCTGGATGGTTGCGGGATGGCATATCCGGATCGCTGTAGTATGTGTTGCCCAGATCACGTTGCAGGACGTAATCGGCAAAACCGCTGATCAGCTCGCGGGTATTGGGCGCGCGAAAGCCGACCGAATAGTTCATGGCGTTTTCCAGCGCATAGCCTTCATGCGGGAATCCTGGCGGAATATACAGAATGTCGCCTGGTTCCAGCTCTTCGTCAATAATGGCCTCGAACGGATCGACCTGTAACAGGTCGGGATGCGGGCAGTGTTGGCGCATTTGCAGCTTTTCGCCTACGCGCCAGCGACGGCGACCGGTTCCCTGGATAATAAACACATCATACTGATCCAGGTGCGGGCCAACGCCGCCGCCGGGAACGGAAAATGAGATCATCAGATCGTCAATACGCCAGTCCGGTAGCGCGCGAAACGGGCGCATCAAGGCAGCGGTTGGTTCGTGCCAGTGGTTTACCGCCTGTACCAGCAACGACCAGTTGCTCTCACCGAGATGATCGTAGCTTTCGAAGGGGCCGTGGTTGACCTGCCATTTACCATCCTGATGGCTAACGAGACGACTGTCGATTTCGCTTTCCATCGCCAGCCCCGCCAGCTCATCCGGCGAGAGCGGATCGATAAAATTGGTAAATCCACGTTTCAAGACCACCGGGCGTTTTTGCCAGTGGCGTTCAAGAAAGTCGGGCCAGTTAAGCGTTAATTGGTATTCCATGTTAAGTATCCGCAGGCTGATATCTGACACCGATTATAACGGATGCTTAACAAGATGCGTGGAAGTATGCGCAGAAATGTTTATTCCTCTTTCTGCGTGGGGTGCTGTTGGCCAAAAACGACTTCCATATGGGCGCCGCCGAGCAGACTGTCGCTGGCGATGATCTGCCCGGCGTATTGTTCCGTAATCTCGCGAGCGACAGCCAGCCCCACGCCTTGTCCTGGTCGTAGGGTATCGGCGCGCTGACCGCGATCAAATACCAGGGAACGTTTACTGTGAGGAATGCCTGGGCCGTCATCTTCGACGAAGATGTGCAAATGATCGTCGGTCTGGCGAGCTGAAATCTCGACAAATTCCAGACAATATTTACAAGCGTTGTCCAGTACGTTGCCCATCACTTCGACAAAGTCGTTTTGCTCGCCGACAAAACTGATCTCCGGTGAAATATCCATACTGATATTCACGCCTTTACGCTGGTAAACTTTATTCAGCGCGGAGATCAGGTTATCTAACAGCGGCGCGACGGGATGTAGCTCGCGACTTAACAAAACGCCGCTGCCGCGCATACTGGCACGATGCAGGTAATAGCCGATCTGCTGGGAAATCCGACTGATTTGTTCCAGCATCACCGGTTCGGCTTTGCTAACGCTCATCTTCTCGTTACGTAAAGAGCGTAGCGTACTCTGCAATACCGCGAGCGGCGTTTTTAAACTGTGCGTCAGGTCGGTCAGAGTCGTGCGGTATTTGTTGTAACGTTCACGCTCGCTTTTGAGCAGTTGATTAAGGTTACGCACCAGACTGGTCAGCTCCCGCGTCGTCTCCGGATTGAGCATTTCGCGGTGATGCTCCTCAAGCTCACGGACTTCCCGCGCCAGAGCCTCGATAGGGCGTAAGCTCCACCAGGCGGCGATCCACAGTAAAGGAATGACTAATAATAAATTGGCGGCCAGCACGTATACGAACCAGCTCCACACCATATATGAGCGCTTTAGCTCTATCGGAATAGTATCGACTACCACGATAGTTAACTGCGGCATCCGCGCCGTAGCAGGATAAATATTCACCGCTACCGAGTGGGTCATTTCCGCATCATTATCATCTTCACGTACTTCTTTTAGTTTTTCCTGTGCGGAATGATCTTCGCTCAATAGCGTGCTGGTGGCGTTTACGTTGGTTTCAATTTCATGGAAGCCGTTCGTTTTTAACCATTCCGGTTGAATACTTTTAATCAGCCAGGGAATGTTGCGCTGTGTCCATAATAATTTGCCCGTTTCATCGTAAATCAGCGTCATGGTTGGGCTTTGCATGTCCAGGTTTTCAGGCAGCTCAACGCTGATTTTATTATTTTCCCATTTAGCGAGGGTATAAAACAGGTTGCTTTCGCCGCGCAGCAGACGAAATGTGGTTTTATCAAAACTTACGCTATAGCCGACCAGCGCAACCATGCCATAAGCCAGAGAAAGCACCAGCACGACACCGGCTGTCGCCAGCAAAAAACGAACTCGTAGCGACAGCGGTAGAAAATGGCGAGCAAATTTATTCATCAGCGTAATTCAAAAAGGTATCCCTGCCCGCGTACGGTAGTAATGACATCGTGCGGATACTGGGCCTGTATTTTTTTTCGCAGACGCCCCATGAGGACATCAATGGTATGACTTTCCCGCAGTTCCGCATCCGGATATAGCTGAAGCATCAGCGAATCTTTACTGACTACTTTACCGTTATTACGAATAAGCGTTTCCATAATGGTGTATTCGAACGCTGTGAGTTTGATGACCTCTTCATTGACGGATAATTCCCGGCGTGAGAGATCCACCTGGAAAGGTGGGATGTTGATTACCTGGGAGGCCAGGCCGCTATTACGACGCATTAACGCCTGCATACGCGCCATGACCTCTTCAATATGGAACGGCTTCGTCACGTAGTCATCGGCCCCGGAGCTGAGAACCTCAACTTTATCCTGCCAGCCTTCGCGCGCGGTTAACACCAAAACCGGCAGTGAAACATCACTGCTGCGCCAGCGGCGTATTAAGGAAAGGCCGTCTTCATCCGGCAGACCTAAATCGACAATAGCGATATCCGGCAGGTGCTCATTAAGGTAGTAATCAGCTTCCCTGGCATCTTCTGCTGCATCGACCTGGTGACCTGAATCCTGGAGCTGAACCTTCAGGTGGTGGCGTAATAATGCATTATCCTCTACAACCAGTACGCGCATCATCTCTTCTCCCTTGTGTTAACAATAAGAACAGTCTAGCGTTGATTATGGTGCTTTGGGGATAAACAGTTAATAAACCAGACAAATAGTCACCCTCTTTCTGAAGAAAAGAGGGTGAGGTATGCATTATTTAAGTTCGTCGACCAATGCCACGGCGCGACCGATATAATTTGCCGGCGTCATGGCTTTAAGGCGTGTTTTTTCTGCTTCCGGCAGGGCCAGGCTATCAATAAATTGTTTCATTCCTTCAGCATCGACACGCTTGCCACGGGTCAACTCTTTCAGTTTTTCATAGGGCTTTTCAATACCATAGCGGCGCATGACGGTCTGGATCGGTTCGGCTAATACTTCCCAGTTGTGATCCAGTTCGTCAAGCAGATGATCGCGGTTCACTTCCAGCTTGCTGACGCCCTTCAGGGTGGACTGATAAGCGATAAGCGCATAGCCAATGCCGACGCCCAGGTTACGCAGGACGGTCGAATCGGTCAGATCGCGCTGCCAGCGGGAAACCGGCAGTTTGTTTGCCAGATGGTGCAACACCGCATTAGACAGACCGAGGTTGCCTTCTGAGTTTTCAAAGTCAATGGGGTTAACTTTATGCGGCATGGTAGAAGAACCGATCTCCCCGGCGATGGTTTTCTGTTTGAAATGGTTCAACGCAATATAACCCCAGACATCGCGATCGAAGTCGATCAAAATGGTGTTAAAGCGCGCGATACAGTCAAACAGTTCCGCAATATAATCATGCGGTTCAATCTGGGTGGTGTAGGGGTTCCACTGGATGCCCAGCGAGGTGACGAACTCTTCGCTGAACTGATGCCAGTCAACTTCCGGATAGGCGGCGATATGCGCGTTATAGTTGCCTACGGCGCCGTTAATTTTACCGAGGATCTCCACCTGGTTTAGCTGGCGGAACTGACGCTCCATACGATACGCCACATTCGCCATCTCTTTACCCAAAGTAGAAGGGGTTGCCGGCTGGCCGTGGGTACGGGAAAGTAGCGGGATGTCGCGATACTGCGTGGCGAGATCTTTAACCGCATTAATCACCTGGCGCCAGTAGGGCAGGATTACTTCATCGCGCGCGGATTTGAGCATTAATGCATGAGACAGGTTGTTAATGTCCTCAGAGGTGCAGGCAAAGTGGATAAACTCGGAAACGGCATGAAGCGCCGGGATTGCGGCGACTTTCTCTTTCAGAAAATACTCAACCGCTTTCACATCGTGATTAGTAGTGCGTTCAATGGTTTTAATGCGCGCGGCATCTTCTTCGCTGAAGTTTGCAACAAGAGTATCCAGGTAACCGTTTGCGTCGGCAGCAAAAGCAGGAACTTCCTTGATCGCTGCGTGCGCGGCTAATTTCTGCAGCCAACGTACTTCAACTTGCACACGGAATTTCAGCAAGCCGTATTCGCTAAAAATCCCGCGCAGCGCGCTGACTTTATCGCCGTAGCGTCCATCGACAGGGGAAACGGCGGTCAGTGAGGATAATTCCATAAATCATAACTCCGGGGTTAAATGAGCAAGAATTTGTTTTGCCTGAGTCGTCAGGCGATGACGAGAAAACATAAGCTGTAGGCGGCCACCGCCTACCTGCTGCCAGAGTACGGCAGCGCGGATGCCTGCCAGTAGCGAGGCGCGGACTTTGGCCTGAACCTGCGGGCTTTGCAGGACGGCCGGGGAACCTGTCACCTGAATGCGCGGCCCCAACGGGCTAATCACATCCACGTAGATACCCGCCATGGCGCTCATCAGTGTGTCTGACTGTAAATCAAAATGGTCAAGCTGGCGCTGAAGACCGTTAATGCGATCGCCTAACGTATTCAACGCGCCTTTGGCTGATGATAGCTTGCGCTCCAGCACCATCAGGCTAAGCGTATAACGGGTCAGTTCGGCGTTAAGCCCTTGTCGGCTGCTGGCATTCAGCACGCCGAGCAGCGTTTCCAGACCGAGGCGCAGGTTAGCTTCGCTACCGCCGAATACGCCCAGAGTAGAGCTGGGATTCATATCAATGACACTGTTGAGTGAAACGTGCAACGCGTCGGCATCACAGTGTCCCTGGTGCGCCAGTTGCTGTACCAGGCGTGCCGACTGGCAAATGCCAGCCAGCGCGAGGGTGATGTCATAATAATTCTTTGCCACAATCACTGCTTCCTTGTATCAAATAAAATACACTTCATCTTTTAAGCCGCCTTGAGGCGGTTTGAATGATTTTGTATATTGAAATCAGACCGTCAGCGGCAGTCGCTGCTCGATAATACCGCCGCCCAGGCAGACTTCGCCGCTGTAAAAAACGGCAGACTGGCCTGGCGTGACGGCGGCAACCGGCTCGTCAAAGATGACTTCGATACGATCGTCATCCAGAGCGTTAATCGTGCACGCGATATCGGTCTGGCGGTAGCGGGTTTTTACCGTACAGCGCAGGGTGCCGGTGAACGGCTCGCGATCGACCCAATGTAGCTGCTGGGCGATGAGGCCTGACGACATCAGACGCGGGTGCTCATGTCCCTGAGCGACAATCAAGACATTGTTTTCAACGTCCTTGTCCACAACATACCAGGGTTCTTCGCTACCGTCTTTAGTGCCACCAATTCCCAACCCTTTACGCTGGCCGAGGGTATGGTACATCAGACCCTGATGCTCGCCGATTTCATCGCCGTCAACGGTAATGATTTTCCCTGGTTGCGCGGGCAGGTAGCGCCCTAAAAAGTCGCGGAATTTGCGCTCGCCGATAAAGCAGATGCCGGTGGAGTCTTTTTTCTTTGCGGTGACCAGCCGTAGATCTTCAGCGATTTTTCGCACCTGGGGTTTTTCCAGCTCGCCAACCGGGAACAGACTTTGCGCGATCTGCTCATGGCCAAGCGTATAGAGGAAATAGCTCTGATCTTTGTTGCCGTCGAGCCCGCGCAGCAGGCGGCTTTTGCCGTTTATATCCGCACGGCGTACGTAGTGGCCGGTGGCGATGTAGTCGGCGCCTAAATCTTCTGCGGCGAATTCAAGGAAAGCTTTAAATTTTATCTCTTTATTGCACAGAATATCCGGATTCGGCGTTCGGCCTGCTTTGTACTCTTCAAGGAACAGTTCAAAGACATTATCCCAATATTCTGCGGCAAAATTGACGGTATGCAGTTCAATGCCGAGCTTGTCGCAGACGGCCTGAGCGTCGGCCAGATCGGCTGCTGCGGTACAGTATTCCTCACCGTCGTCCTCTTCCCAGTTCTTCATGAACAGGCCTTCTACCTGATAACCCTGTTGTTGCAACAGCCAGGCGGAAACGGAGGAATCGACACCGCCGGACATGCCGACGATCACTTTTTTTGGGCTTTCTGACATTGGAATACTCGCGACATTGAACTTCAAGGCGGCGTATTCTACCACGCAGCCCTTTACTTGACACCCTCTGTAAACGGCCAGTTAAATTCGCCTACCATGGATAAGGGGTAACGTTGTCCCGTTTGATAACTGCGAATGCTTTCAGCCACCAGCGGAGAGCGTAAATTCGGCGCGTTCAGGATCTCGTCAGCGCTCACCCAACGGCAGCAATCAATATCATTGTCATGGGGTTCGGTCGCGCAAATATGATCAAGCTTGATAGCAAATAAAAAGCGCAGGAACGGGGTCTTATCCGGCGCAATCCACTGATGCATACGGATAAAATACTGTGGTTGCGCCGTAATGCCAGTCTCTTCCCACAATTCACGCGTGGCAGCCTGCGCCAGCGTTTCATCTGCCTCCAGATGTCCGGCAGGTTGATTCCATAACGATTTACCGTTGATAGTCTCTTCGACCACCAGAAATTTATCTTCGGCATGTACGATGCAGGCGACGGTCACATGCGGCTTGAACATAGGCATCCTTATTAAAGCGGTTTATCAATGTGGTCATAGAGCGCGTCAAGCTGTTTCAGTCGCTCGTTATAAGCTTTTGTCAGGCAGGTGACGTCGGCCTTGCACTGCTGACGCTGTTTCAGCCAGCTCTGCTGGGCGTCCTGCAGCGCGCCGCGACGGCCCATCGCGAACAACCCTTTCAGAAACTGATACTTGGCGTGCATTTCCACGTCTTTATCATTCAGCGCCAGGTGTGCGCAGATAGTCTTTTCATCCGCGGCCTGCGCTTTCTGGCAGTCGAAGCTGGCCGCATTGACGGATAAAGGCGTTAATAAAGCAAAAGCAATGAGAAGCCGACTCATCTATCTTTCTCCTGTGCGAGCTCGCGCCACTGTCCATTATCGAGACCGTTGAGCGTGTAGTCGCCTATGCTGTAACGAATTAATCGCAGAGTGGGATGACCGACATGCGCTGTCATGCGTCTTACCTGGCGGTTGCGACCTTCATATAAGGTAACTTTTAACCAGGCGGTGGGAATATTTTTACGTTCGCGAATCGGCGGGGTGCGCGGCCACAGCCAGTCTGGCTCCGCGACAATCTCGATACCGGCGGGCAGGGTAGGACCGTCGTTAAGCGTGACGCCAGTACGAAGCGCCTGCAGCGCTTCGTTATCCGGGATACCTTCTACCTGAACATAGTAAATCTTGCCGGTGCGTTTGCCCGGTTGCGTAAGGCGCGCCTGCAGCGCGCCGTCATTAGTCAGCACTAAAAGCCCTTCGCTGTCGCGGTCCAGGCGGCCTGCGGCATAAACGCCTTGCACAGGGATAAAATCTTTTAACGTGCGTCGACCTGCTTCATCCGTAAACTGCGGCAACACATCGTAAGGTTTATTGAACAAAACCACGCGCTTTGGCGGGTTTTCTTTTCGTGATGTAGATGCTTGTCGTGAGCTGAATCGCTTAACGTAGTGATTTCTAAAAGAAGTTTTTTGCATGGTATTTTCAGAACTTATTAATTGCCGCATTATAGCGCAATAATGAGTGTCTTTCATGGCGGCAAACAATAGGGTAGTATTGACATGCTCATTACAAAACATTAACAAAAAATTGCTCTAACGCAGTCGTGCAGCAGGACGCCATTGCACATGCAGCGCGATGACAGACGAGCAAACCAGAAGCGCTCGAAGGAGAGGTGAATGGAAAGCAAAGTAGTTGTTCCGGCGGAAGGTAAAAAGATCACCCTGCAAAACGGCAAACTCAACGTTCCTGAGAATCCGATTATCCCGTTTATTGAAGGCGATGGTATCGGTGTTGATGTCACTCCAGCCATGCTTAAAGTGGTCGATGCC